>NZ_CP098511.1:3822376-4431522 GCF_026222555.1 Aquimarina sp. ERC-38
CTTAACTTCGTATTTCTCTCTTAGTTCCTGCATCCATTTTTTCTCAATTTCTTCCTGGTAATCACTGATTACTTTACCTTTTATTTCTTCAAAAGATTTAATTTTTTTGGGGTTAATTTTGATTACTTTCAGTACTGTATACAGATCACCTTCATTGATACTCACTACCTCGTTTTCTTTACCGGTTAATTTCTTTGTTAGATTGGTATTACCTTCTTCTACCTCTTCTTCTAACCAGATTACATTTGCAGCCTTACCAGCTTCCGTTAGGTTTTTTTCAATAGCTTCTTTTGACAGACCTTGATTAAATAATTTTTCTACGTCTGCAATCACCTCCTGATCGGTAGAAGATGCTTTAACAATCTGATAGGACTTTTCTTTGACGTAAGCTTCTTTATTAGCCTCATAGAATTTTTGCAAGGCTATGGAATCGGTTTTTGCGGCATTCCATACTTTGGTTTCCATAAGGTCAAAAAGTAGTAAACCGTCCCGGTATTCGACCAGCACCTTTGCAAAATCTTCATTATCATTTTCCAGGTTCTCTTCGTGAAAAGAAAGCAATTCTTTAGTCTCATAGTTTTTATAACTATCTTCTATAAACGCCGCTACGTTTTGATACTGCCTGTTATTCGCCGCAGTTTCTTGAATATATTTAGCAAAATCTCCGTAGCTATATTTTTTAGTTTTTAAAGAGAAAATAGTTTTCTGCATAGCGGTATCCGTACTATCCGGTTGCCAGTTACCATCAAAAACGGTAACAGGTACGTTATTTTTAAAGTATTCAACAGCTTCTTTATTAGAAACCAGATTATACTTTTTCTTTAATTTATTCGTAAATGAATTGGTTATAATTTGCGACCTGCTATCTCTCTTAATTTTTTGGGTCAATTCTCCCTTTAACTTATCATATTCTTCTAACGGATTTTTTTCTATCAGTTTTATAATATGCCATCCGTAGTCCGTTTTTACAGGTTCGGAAATTTCTCCGGGAGTTTGAAGGGCAAAAGCCTTTTTCTCAAATTCCGGCGCATTTAATACCCCTTGTCCGAATTTATTCATTTTACCTCCGTTTACTGCAGTATTTTTATCATCACTGTATTCCTTTGCCAGTGCTTCAAAAGAAGCTCCCTGATCCAATTGTTTTTTAATGTCTTTTATCCGGGTATGCGCTTCCTCTTCTTTTACTTCGGGCGTGGTAGCAATCATGATATGAGCCACCGTTACTTCACCTAACGAGGCTTCTTTATCATTTACTTTTAAAATGTGATAACCAAATCGTGTACGAAACGGCATAGAAACTTCACCAACTTCGGTGCTAAACGCTGCATCTTCAAACGGATAGACCATTCTAAAAGCAGAAAACCAACCTAAATCGCCTCCATTATCTTTGGCTGAGGGATCTTCACTGTTCCTTTTTGCTATTTCATTAAAATTTCCTCCGTTAACAATACTATCTCTTATTTTTGAAATTTTATTGTAAATTTCCAATGTATCTTTTGGTGCGGCATTTGGGGTGACCTGTAGTAATATATGACTGGCATTAACCCGTTTTTTCATACGGTCATACGCTTCTTTTACCAATTGTTCTGAAACTTCGTTATCTGTTAAATACCCGGAAGCTAATTGTTTTTTATAGCCTTCAAACTCTTTGATATATTTTTCGTTCTTATCAAGTTCTAAAGCTAATGCCTCATTAAGTTTCAATTTATAATCTACAAAAAGATTGAGATACTGATCAATATCTTTTTGAGATTCGTCTTTGACCAGATCAATATTTTTTAAATAAACCCTTTTAAACTCTGAAGTGTAAACGGGTTGACCATTAATATTTAATAGTACTGCATCTTTTTTTTGCGCTGAAACAACGATGGTTGCCGCTGAAAATAAAAAGATAAATAATGTCTTATGCATTTGTGTTGTATTTAGTTTGCCTTATTCCGACAAAAATAACAATAAATTAATGTCTTACAAATAATAGCAGAAATGTGAAAAGCTTTTATTTTAGTATATAGGTTTGTAAAATACGCTTTATTAGGCTTCAACTTTTAAAAATTTAATAATAATGAAAAGAATTAAAATGATTTGGGATTTTAGAGGTCCTACAGCTAAGCAAATAGCAAATCATCATGTTATTCATCTAAAAGATTACGTACAAACACATAAATTATCGAATACTCTGGCAGATTTTACTGAAGTCAACGAGATGTATACGATGGCTTACCTGGTAGTTGATGAATCGGATATGCTGATTACCCGAAATCAGTTAAAACCGCATCGCGGACAATTATATATAGATAACTAGTAATAGCAACAGGTTTATATAGTTAAATCAACATAAAATAACATGAATCTTCATATAAGAACCTGATTTTCGGATTGATAGTTACTTTTATTTTTAAAATACTATCTTCGCAGCAATTTTCAAAAAAAATTTTATTAAAATGAAAAACGTACTTACTATTGCGTGGTTTACCTTATTTTCTACAGCTGTTCTTATGGGACAATCAAAAGTAGGAACCATTGATACGGAATATATTTTATCCCAAATGCCGGAATTAACAAAAGTTCAGGAAGATTTAAAAACCTACAATACAAAACTAGAAGCAGAACTCAAGGAAAAAGTGGAAGTTTACCAGGCAAAAGTAGCTGCTTATCAAAAAGAAGTGGCCACCTTAACCGATCCCATGAAAAAGACAAAACAAGACGAAATTATCAAATTAGAAAATGATATTACTAAGTTTCGTAATAACGGAACACAATTAGTACAGATAGAACAAGACCGTTTGTTACAACCCTTATATCAAAAAATCGGTAAGACACTAGAAGAAATTGCTAAAGCAGAAAAATATACCCAGGTATTTACCATTTCTACTAGCGGACTTGCTTATCTGGATCCGAAATTTGATGTTACTCAATCTGTAATCAAAAAGTTAGGTATTGTGGTAAAAACACCTGCTACCAATACTCCCAGTGCTAAAAAATAGAAATATTAATAAAAAGTATAAAGAAGCTTCGAGATTACCTGCTGTAATTCGGAGCTTCTTTAGTTATAGTTACGTCATGTGGATGGCTTTCATTGATACCACTGGCTGTAATTTTTACAAACTGTCCTTTTTCCTGAAGAGAAGCAATATCCTTAGCTCCGCAATATCCCATACCGGCACGTAATCCCCCGATAAATTGATGTATGCTTTCGTACAAGTCCCCTTTATAAGCAACCCTTCCTACAATACCTTCCGGAACTAATTTTTTAATATCATCTTCTACATCCTGAAAGTAGCGGTCTTTTGATCCGGTTTTCATGGCTTCTACAGAACCCATTCCCCGATAAGTTTTAAATTTTCTTCCTTCGTAAATAATGGTTTCTCCGGGAGATTCTTTAGTACCAGCCAGCATAGAACCTAACATAACACTATCTGCTCCGGCCGCAAGGGCTTTAGGAATATCCCCGGTATATCGGATTCCCCCATCGGCAATAACGGGTACTCCACTCCTTTTAATAGCAGCAGCTACTTCAAGAACCGCAGAAAATTGCGGAAAACCAACGCCTGCAACCACTCGGGTAGTACAAATAGACCCGGGACCAATACCTACTTTTACTGCATCTGCTCCGGCATCTACCAGATACCTGGCAGCTTCTGCCGTTGCAATATTACCTACCACAACTTCTAGTGCTGTAAACCTTGATTTAACTTTTTGTAAGACTTCCACTACGGTTTTAGTATGACCATGAGCTGTGTCAATAACTACTGCATCCACGCCTGCATTCACTAATGCTTCTGCCCTTTCGACTGCATCCGGAGTAACACCAATGGCAGCAGCAACCCGTAATCTACCTAAACTATCTTTATTTGAACTAGGTTTTAAGGTAAGTTTGGTAATATCACGAAACGTAATTAAACCTACCAGGCTATTATTTTTATCTACTACCGGTAATTTTTCAATTTTATTTTCCTGGAGAATCACCTCGGCTTCTTTTAAAGAAGTTCCTTCTGCCACAGTTACCAGATTGTCCGTAGTCATAACCTCAGAAATTGGGCGGTCATCATTCTTTTCAAATCGTAAATCCCTGTTAGTCACAATTCCGATAAGTTTCATTTGATCATCCACGATAGGAATCCCCCCTATACTATATTCCCGCATATAGTTTTTTGCGTCCAGTACCTTAGCAGTTAAAGGTAAAGTTACCGGGTCTATAATCATCCCACTTTCTGCACGTTTGACTTTACGTACCTTCATGGCCTGTTCTTCAATAGACATGTTTTTATGTAAGACCCCAATACCACCTTCCTGTGCCATAGCAATCGCCATACTGCTTTCAGTTACCGTATCCATCGCAGCGGAAATTACAGGAACATTCAGGTTAATATTACGTGTAAAACGGGTCTGTATATTTACTTCTCTGGGAAGTACTTCTGAAAAAGCAGGAACTAATAGAACATCATCGTAAGTAAGACCTTCTCCGACGATTTTGGATTCATGTGCAGTCATGGCAACTAAAAATTTAATTGCAGGCAAATATAATGCTTTTTCAAGGGATTCATAAGGTAGAAAAAGTTTTAATTCCAGTAATTTCGTATTTGACCATACGCCACTACCTTCATATTACCTTAAATTAAAAATAATTGCTATTTAAAAATAGTCAGATTATGCCGCTTCTTCAAAAGCAATATAATTTACTAACTTGCCATTCGTACTAAATACCGGAAATCCTTGAATCTTACAGATATACGTAGAATTATCTTTTCTGTAATTTAAAACGGAAACTTCAAAAGGTAATGCTTCCTTCACCGCTTTACCCACTTTAGTAGTAGTTAGTTTACAGGTATCCCGGCCCTGAAACATTTTAGGCGATTTTCCAATAACTTCCTGAGGAATATATCCATTCATTCGTTTTATATTATGAGAAGCATATACAATTTCTAAAGTAGGTGTAGTTACTACTACTACTTTATGATTCACCACCATTTCTTTAACGTAGTCTTCATTAAAATTCCATTTAACCGAAATCTTATTAAGCTGGTCAATATCGTTTTTAAAATTAATAACGCTTTCAAAATACTCACTATAAAATTCCCAGGAGTTTAAAGGTAAAATACTATTAAAACTACTTTTGTAATAATTAGCCATCACATTATCGTACACTCTAAATTCTTTCATAGCTTAAATTTTAATTTTTTACTAAATTATATAATATTACTGTACGCTATAGGTGAACATAAGTTAATTATATGGTTTAACAATAGTTAATTAATTCTTACGGATATCCTATTTTATCAAATTTACAGTTCAATTACCAGGTAAATTGTAAGGTTGCAAACCAATTAAATGGTGCTGAAGGTAAGATACCCGGACCCGGATATCCGGTAGCTCTCTGCGTAAAATAAGAACTATCAAAGAGATTGCCAATCCCAGTCTCTAGTTTCCATTTTCTGTAGGTATAAGATAATGATACGTCTACTACGCTATAGGACGGGATAATTCCTTTAATACCTTCTTCCAGTGTTTCGGGAGCGCTCAGCTTAGAATTCGTAGCATCGGTAAACTGTTCACTTAGATAAGTAAACTGAATACTTGCCAAAAAATTACCATATCCGCCGTTAATCCCGGATTTTACATTATACCTCGGAATAAATTCTACCTTATTTCCTTCAACAATCTGATTAGAATTCACGTTATTATTTACAGAGGTATATTCGGACTGCGTTATGGCTGCGTTTAAAAAAACGGATAAACGATACTGGGGATTCTCCGGAAATATCAAATTAGCAAGATTCCAATCTACAAAACTTTCTAAACCGTAGATAAAAGCATCTCCGATATTAGTACGCTCCCGCGCGGCACGGTTATTCGTAAATTCGCCAATTCGATCTGCATACAATAAACCGAATACGTTAATATCATAGGACAAATTTTTTCCGATCTTACCCCGTACTCCTATATCCGCGGTACCCCCTTTTTCATCACTTATTAATTCGTTTACAATAGAACTGGGGTTTACAATCCGTATATCATTAAAGGTAACGGATCTGTAGTTTTGAGATACATTAGCATAATATTCACGTGAATCCGTTGCATTATAACTTAGACCTACTCCAGCTAGTAGGAATGTCCGGTCCAAGTCGCGATCATCTCTTCTGAAACCAATGAGTTCAGGATTGTTTGCATTATCAAATATTACTTCTGAAAAAAGTCCTCTTGAAGATGTTTGAATATTTTCAAAACGCAATCCGGGCGTAATCGAAAAATTATCAGTTAAGTTAAAAATATTTTCAATAAAAAAAGCGATGTTTTGGTTAGGAAAAGTAAAATCAGATTGATTAGGATAACTGGGAAATTCATTAGTACGAAAACTAAAATCAGCATCTGTTCCTAAACTTCCGGCCCCTTGTCTTGCCGTATTGTCTGCTTTATAATATTTACTACCTATAAGAAATACTGCCTTTTTATTAAAAACCATATAGCGAGTTAGCAAGCGAGCTTCTGCCCCATAATTGGAAAAGGTATTATCAATAATGTCCCTGGGGTTTACAAAATTTCCTTCAAAATCCTGTTCGTCATCTACAAAGATGGGATTTGAGTTCAAATTTCCAGGTACTCCTCTAAAACCAACGGCCTGCCGTTGTGCATCCAGTGCAAAAAGGTTCAGGCTAAAATCTGTTTTTTCAGTTAACTGATGTTTAAATTGTAAAGAATATAACTGCCAATTGACCTTGAACCAATTTCGGGTACGATTTGAAAATTCCGGGTTATTATTAAATTGCGTATCGGTTAACCCACCGGGTTGCTGTGCCAGATAATCCAGGTAGGTTATATCTAAAGACAAGGATGTACGGTCGCTAAACGCATATTCTAAATGTCCAAATACATTATGTGAATTAAATTTTGAGTTTTCACGAAAGGTATTTCCGGTTTTATAGTGATAATATGTATAGTAACTGAATTTACCTAATGTACCACTAAGGCTGGTAAAACTAGTAAATAATCCGAATGAACCTAAGGATTGCCGGGTAGTAATTTCTAAAGGTTTTGATAATACCGGGCGCTTCATTTTAAAGTTGATCAGTCCGCCAAATTGTGTCCCATATTGAAGGGAAGCCGCACCTCTAACAATTTCAATTTTTTCCAAAGCTTCCGGAGGTGGCGTATAATAGCTTTCGGGATATCCTAAAACATCTGCACTAATATCATAACCGTTTTGACGCGTATTAAAATTAGCAGTTCGGTTAGGGTCTAGTCCCCTACCTCCTATATTTAATTGCAAACCACCTGCACTGGATTCGTAAATATTAAGACCTACTACCTGTGCATAGATTTGTCTCGCATTATTAGCAGCAATGTTACCGAGGGTGTTATCTAACAGAACGACCTCGCTCTTTTTACCCGCGTAAATTGCCGTACCTTCCACGGGTTTTAATTGTTGTAAACCAAATATTTCTTTTCGGCGTTGGCTAAGTACTACTTCTGATAATTGTTCACCTAACAATTCTAATTGAAAATCAATAGTGACATCACTAATTATCTCTACGTTTTTCTTTTGAATTTTATAGCTATAGCCGTAAGCAAGTACCGTATAAGCCCCTTTTTCTATATTTAGAAGTTTAAATGTTCCGGCTTTATCCGTAATACTTCTGTTTCCGGTTTCTTTCAGGTATACTTCTGCGTTTTCAAGAGGAGTACCGGTTTCATCATATACAATTCCGGTAAGTATATGTTGGCTAAAAATTGCCTTACCGGAAAAAAATATAAACAGGCAAAGTATAAATCTATAAACCTTTGATCTCATCTTGAAAAGGAATTATCCAGTCTTTATGTTTAAAAGAATCCGTTATTAGTGTTAAGTCCACTTCCGGGTCTACGAACGGAGTGCTTAACCTTCCGTTTAAAGTAACGTAGCTATCTGCATAGACAGAAACATTGGTTTGATTTTTAGTTTCAAAAAAGTCTTCAAGATAATGAGCATATTCTAGGATAAAATCAGGTTGCGTTGCCATTTGTTTTTCCTGGAAACTGGTTAGAAAATCCCTATTGTTAACGTAAAACCGTTTATTTGTTTTTTGATCCACTACTTTAAAAGTTATATAACCTGCTTTTTCCATCAGCATCACCCGCCATGAAAACCGATACCCCTGTTCTGTCCAAAATAACTCTCCGGGATATAGCACATAACGGAAGGGCAAAGCTAATTGAACCAAAAAGAAACAGCCTATAATGGGATAAATAATTTTTTTATTTTTTAAAGAGAAATCATATTGATCCTTGATAGGTACTGATTTTTCGTTAAACGGTAACAGGTGATTTACAAAATTTAAAATCTTATGATGAATTCCGGCATCAAAAAATACCATTGCACTCACAATCATAATGTACGGAAACATCCCTATAGGAAATAGCACCCGTGTCAATACGTGAAAAATTACGACCAGAAAAAATGCCACTCCCCTGGTTTTTCGATACCATAGTAGTGCCGGAATACATAGGTCGTACAGAGCACCTGAATAACTAAACAGATAGTGTACCCATTCTTTTTGCAATAAATCTCCTAATAAAGGAGTATCAAACTTAGAAGGCAACCAGATTTTTAAAGGCATGGCATGAAGTAACCAATCCGAATTTAACTTAGCTAATCCGGCATAAAAATAGACAATGGTTAATAATATTTTAATTGCATCCATACACCATTGCGGAATTTTACGGTAGGCATATCCTTTATAGTAAGCATCTATTGAAAAATAGGCATTTGCCGGTAAAAAAATAAGCAGAAAACTTAGAATACTTATAAAGTAATAATGGTTAAGGTAGGTGGTTTTATCCATTAATTCAATATATGTAAAGCTTAGAAAAAAGCTGACTATTGCTATTCTATATTTAAAACCAATAGTTATAAACAGCGCAGATAAACCACATATTACAAATAATATATAAGTGTAAGCACCCATAGGTTTAACCCATTCGAATCCGTAATAAGAAAAGAAAAAATTGGGCTGTATGTACAATTTATCAATCCAGCCGTAGCTCCAGAACCTAATGATACTTATACACATCATGATCCCGAATAAAATACGAAATACCGCTAAAGGCGCGGCATCCGTATGTTTTTTAAAGTATGTAAGGGGAAGTATCAACTATTAATCTCCGTCTGCATCTACAAAATCTACAGATACCGACATAGCAGAAAGCATATCAGCTTTAAGTAGTATTACGTTTTTCTGAAGTTCATCATAAATATTTAACATCAGTTTGTTATTACTCTTGACCTGCTCGGATAGATTATCTTTTAAGTTTTCAGACATCATTTTGACTGCATTGAATTGATTATTTATCAATACTCCTAAATTTTCACCGTTCTTTAAGGTATTTAAAAACCGAAGATAAGAATTAAAACCAGGTCCTTCTTTTTTAGTTCCAAAGGAGTTTCCATTAAAGAAATCCTGCATGGCTTGCAAATTCAGTAAAAATAATTCTTTTGATAAAGTTCCGTCATAATAGGCTTCAATTTTATCTGCCCGGCTTTCTCCTGAAAAAATACCTGCGGGAATCCCAATTTTTCCGGCTCTTAAATTACGTTCGTAATGAAATATATAATCATTAACCAGTTTATTAAAAGAACTGGTAGCGGAAGAACCGTTGTTTGCTATAAAATCATCTCTAAAATTAGTTTTCCAATCCACTACAATTTCCTTGGTCATGGTAGCCATACGTTGAACTACATCAGTTACATAATTTTTATAAGCAGTTCCGGTAGTATTATCCGTATAAACGCTAAGATTTGTTTCTGAGTCTGCTGCCAAACCATTAAGTAAATAATCCAGTGCTCCAAAACCTTGTTCATCTTGTTTAGAAACAGCTGTAAGGTTATATTGACCGCTAGTAAGGTTATTCAAAATATTTTCAGTATCTACCGGATAAGAGTTCATAAAACTACTAAAGGCTAAAGATTCTGCTTTTCCAATCTGAAACATACTTACCCGTTGCCAGGCTCTATAGGCATCTGCCCAGGCTAATTTTAAATTTTCAAAAGATGTTGTATCCGGTGTGGTAGTAAATTTATTTGAAGCGCTTTCTAATAATACTATTTTTGCCTCAAAGCTTTCATAAGCAGGAATGATAATATTGTCTGCTATATTGGTTAGCATTTCCTGACGGTTAAAATTATCATCAAGAGATCCGTTACTACTATCATCCTCGCTACAGGCGGTTAAAAGGAGAAGAGAAATAAAGAAGGTGCCTATTACTTTTTTCATTTTCTAAGTTTTATAATTTTCCAATTAAAGTTTTATCCTACAGAGTAGCATTCTTTAGCTTCCGGCTTCGGAAATTGTTATTCCGTATATAGTTGCGATATTCTCTGAAACCGTTTGTAAATCTTCTGGAGTTACCTCCCAAAATCCGGTAGTTCCAGGAAGAATTTGATTTAACCAACCTTCTACCTGTTGCCCATTTACTAAGGCTGCACTACTCATATCATTTCTGGTAAACTGAAGGCTGTAAATAAATCCATAACCTTCAGATAAATCATGAAATACATCTGCATAATCAATAGTCCCGGATTCTAGTTTTGATTTTCCTTGTTGTAAATAGTAGATAGCCCGGATGGCGATAATTTCAGAAATTTTATTTTTAAGAATACCCGCCTGTTCATCTCTAACTTCATAGTTACCGGCTACGATGGCTGCTCTACCTAATTTAAATGCATTATAAATCTCCGTTGCAATTCCAGCGTAATCTTCATCATTTTCTACTCTACCGATATATTTATTTAAAAAACTATCATCTTCTCCAATAGTAGTATTCGGATTTTCTTTATCTGCTGATGCTCCGTACACATATCCATAAGCTTCATCCCACTTGTGTTCCATATTGGTATAAGACTTCCCTTCTACCGTGACACCATTAGTATTATTTTCGCGATTATCCGCTTCATCCAGGATACCCGGGCTTAAGTAGTTATTTATAGCCTGGTCAACCATTAAGGCACCGATTAAACTTTTTGCAAACGCCTGATTCAATTCTAAGCCTTTTGCAGTTACATATCGCGTTGGAGGATTAGACCCACCTTCTTCTATACTTCCGGCAACTCCCGCGCTTGCAGTTTCTTCCCATCGTGGGAATACTTCGCTATATTGACGCTCTATCCAATCTTGAAAGGTTGATTTAATGGCAGTACCTTCCGTAGCATTAGTACCAAATAGGTCAAATGAAGCAGCTACTTTACTACGGATATTTTTATCACTATTATTTAAATTCGCATTGTTAAAATTATTTTCTCCTTCTTTATGACTGAATTGCGCCTTTAATGTTTCTATTGTTACGTTTGGATCAGTCAAATTACTAACTAATTCTTCTGCCATGGCAATACGAGTAGTTTGCCCACTGAAGCTAACAGTACTTTCGCCATCTCTTTCAAAAGAATAGGTTGTAGGTGCTTCTATTAATATAGTTTCCATATCTGTACCTTCGTCATCAGAAGAACAGGAAAATAGTAATCCGGTAATTGCAAGTGATAAAAAACTTTGTGTAAGTAGCTTCATTTTTATTTGGACTTGTTATAAATAATAAATTTGATGACAAATATACAACGGTAAGTTTCATATTACCAAATTATTTATACTAAATCTAAATAAAGATAGGTTATTAAATTGTTATCGAAATCAGTTCGAAGAAATTAAATATATAACTTGAACATATTCAGCTATTTAAACTCCTATAAACCGGGAAAAAGATCAGCAATTACCATTTTTTTACTGAAGTAATACTTGTAATTACTTTTTAAAATCTTAAGTTTTAATACTTTTTACGAAGCTCTGTTGCCCAGTTAATTAAGTCTTTTTTTTCTGCTTCTGTTAAATCTCCATGAAGCCATGTATAAGATAATAAGGGCATTTCACCTTCTTCTACTTCTTCAATTAATTCTTCCAGTTTGTGGTCTTTTTTCTTATCACTATACGTTGCCCAATCCGAAACATTAAAATGTTCTTTTCCTTCTTCTATATGATGGTCAATAAAAAAGGAAAAAGGGGCAATAGAAGCATACCAGGGATAAACGCTGTGATTACTATGACAATCGTAACAATCTGTTTTAAAAATTTGTTGTACGCCGGGAGTGATATTGGTTTCTTTTTCAAAAAGCTCAACTGATTGATATCCTGCATCATTTTTTGCAGGGTTAAAAAATTGCAGTACAACTATAAGAACAACAATAAGGATAAATATTTTCTTTTTCATAAATTGAAGTGGTTAATGATAAGTACTAAATAATTGAGATGCCTGGTTATGACTAGATTCAAAACTCATCATCCTAACGTTAGTATTTGATTTTTGGGTGGTAAAATAAGAAAGCATTTTTTCGGTTGGCATGTTACCGGTTAATTCATCTTTAGCCATGGGGCATCCGCCAAATCCCTGAATGGCTCCGTCAAACCTTCGGCATCCGGCTTCATAGGCTGCCACTACTTTTTCAAACCAATGAGTAGGTGTCGTATGTAAATGTGCTCCAAATTCAATGTGCGGATATTCTTTAATTACATTTTTAAAAAGATACGAAATCACTTCGGGTGAAGAGGTACCTACGGTGTCAGATAGTGAGATAATAGATACCCCCATACCACTTAACTTTTCCGTCCATTGACCTACAATATCTACATTCCAGGGATCTCCGTAGGGATTACCAAACCCCATGGATAAATAAGCCACTACTTCTTTTCCGGTATTGTTTGCAATCGCTAATATTTGTTGAAGTACTTTTATAGACTGCGCGATGGTTTTATGAGTATTACGCATCTGAAAATTTTCTGAAATACTAAAAGGGTATCCTAAATAGGTAATCGCTTCAAATTTTGCAGCATCTTCTGCTCCTCTTACATTTGCTACAATCGCTAATAATTTACTCTTAGTTTTACTTAAATCCAGACCTTTTAATACCGTTGCAGTATCCTGCATTTGAGGTATGGCTTTAGGAGAAACAAAACTTCCAAAATCCAAGGTATCAAATCCACATTGTAATAAAGACTGTATGTACCGTATTTTAGTGGCTGTAGGTATAAATTGCTTGATACCCTGCATGGCATCCCTAGGACATTCGATTATTTTAACCGTCTCATTCATTAAGTAATTACTCCTCAGATTTTTTTAGCAGATCATAGTAGCGGATAAAAGTATCACTATTTTTTTGAAAATAATATAAAAATACCAATCCCGGTAAAAACAAGAATCTGTAACCATTTAAAGAACATAACAATCTTTTGGGATTGACGTAATTTTGACGAGATGTAGTTGGCCATGAAGGCAATGCTTAGAAATACAATAAAAGAAACAATAATAAAAACACCGCCTAAAATTAAAAACTGAAAGGTCTCCGAAAGCTGTTTGCTAAATAAAAACCCCGGAAAAAAAGCGAGGAAGAATAAAGAAACTTTAGGGTTCAATAAATTCATCCATACGCCTTTCTTATAATATTCCAATATGCTCTTCTTATTATCCGGAGTTTGAAAAGTAATATTTGAATCACTTCTAAACACCTGAAAAGCCAGGTAAAACAAGTAAATTGCACCAGCTATCTTTAGAATCTGAAATAGTAAATTATTTTGTTTAATCAATATAGAAACTCCAAAAGCTATCAGCAATGTGTGCACCACACAACCGGACATTAACCCTAAGATGGTTGCGATTCCTTGTCGTTTGCCGTGTGATAGGCTTACCACCGCTACATAGATATTATCCGGACCCGGACTTACCGCTAATAAAGCAACTGAGAAGATAAATGCAAAAAGAATTTCGATAATCTAGGATTTTACTTATGCAAAATATACAATTGACCTCATTAAATCAAAAAGAACTTCTTCCCGGGTTTTAGTCTGCAATTTACTACATTTGTCAACTTAAGGTTCTTCACACCTATGGATGAAGTGGTTTAAATTTTTCGTAATTGGCTGCAAAATGTTCTTTTTCACTTACTTTTTACCATTTTTAAGTTCCGTAATTATGGCTATGCAACTAAAAAATAATTTCAATTAAGCAAAAAATACCTATTTTTCGCTTCAATCAGAAAAGTTTGAATCATTTCAATGAATTTAGAAATTTATGATATATAGGACTATTTATTACTTTATCTTTTGTTTGTTATTACTAGTATCGTCAGTAAGAGCAGACAATTACTTAAAGTCTGCAATGCAAGCCGTACCCACTTGTACAACTACCATCATTCCAACCGCTACGCAAGACAATGTTCCGGTCAACCTTCGTTTTGAATGGAACGCTGCAGCCAGGGCTTCCGGATATTTTATCTCTATAGGTACTTCAGAAAATACGGAGGATATTCTAACCCGTACGGATGTAAACAACACTACTACGTATCTACCTTCTAATCTTTTACCCTTCAGAACCGAACTCTTTGTTAAAATCATACCCTATAACGGTATCGGTGAAGCTCAAGATTGTGAATCAATAAGGTTTATAACAGAAGATGAACCTTTTGTTGCTCCTAAAACTTTGAAAGGTTTTTCACCTAACGGGGATGGTATTAATGATCGTTGGGAAATCGCCAATATTGAAGACTATCCTCAAAACGAAGTATATATATATAATCGATGGGGTTCCTTAGTTTTTAAAACAAAAGGCTACGACAATAAGGAAAATATTTTTAAAGGTATTGCGAACCAAGGTACTAATATTGGTGCCGATGAATTACCGGAGGGTACTTACTTCTATCAGGTTATTAACGTTCCATCCGGGGCAATTGACCGACCTAAAGGAATGGTGATCATAAAAAGATAGTGATGCGACATTTATTACAAAAATTAGTCATAATCGGTTTTTTATCTTTTGTTCAGGCTTTGTCCGGTCAGCAACTTCCTTCATTTGATCAATATTATTACAATAATGTTCTGATTAACCCTGCTTACGCTGGTTTTCCTGAATTTATAGAAATTATCACCAGTACTACTCAAACCTTTACCGGTTTTGAAGGGAATCCCAGAACTATTAATTTAACCGGAAATGCTCCGGTTTTTGACCGCCAGGGAGGAATTAGTGCCGGATATACCCGGGATGAGGTTGGAGTTACCAGTGCTACTAAATTTTTTGCTTCGTATGCTTACCGAATTGATTTGGACAATAATTATGACAATATTCAATGGTGGCATTATAACCCTACCTTTATTTCATTCGGTTTGCAAACTAGTTTATTGTTCTTAGAAAATAACTTACTATCATTGGGAGTCGAAGGAGATCCTGTTTTTCAGGATATTATAGATGTAACTATTCCTACCGCGAATATTGGTATTTTATTAAATGAAAAAGAGTTTTTTGTAGGGCTTTCCGTAATTCAGTTATTTCCTAATATTTTCTTTTCTGAGAAGAACATAAAATTACAAAGTTCTTATCAATTACACGGTGGTTATTACTGGGTAATAACTGGTAACAGTCCATTAGTTATAAAACCTCATACGCTTTTAAAATATGTACCTAACGCCCCGGCGCAATTGGATATCAACCTAGCAGCAAAATTTAAAAACGGGCTGGAGATCGGAACTGGGTATCGCTCTGATGATACGCTTAACTTTGTTGCGGGATTCTACTTTTACAAAAGATGGCGCGCGATGTATACCCTAAATCAAAGCTTTAACAATAACCCTATTAGCGGACGCCATGGTTTGGTATTAAGTTATCAATTTGGGAACGGATATTAGGAGGTTAAAAATTACTATTTTTAAAACGCTAATTATTTTCGTACATATCTTTGGAACAAACAGTAATATCTCACTTCTATTCTTTTTACAAATACAATTTTCCCTGTAAGTAATGAACCTGAATTCATTTTTTGTATGATCTCAAATTACTAAATTTGCCTTTATATTTAATCATCACATTATCTATTATAATTTAAAATCTTAAACTAAAATTTAAAACTTTGCATGATGAAAAAAACGTACCCTTTACTTATTATTAGTATTGTACTCTTATTATTAAGTACTTCTTTCTCGCAACTTCAGGCACAGAAATTACTGAAAGGTTCTCTAATGGTCGACGGAGTTCGCAGAACTTACAAAATATTCATACCCTCAAAATATCGTCCGGGTAAGAAAGTCCCTTTACTTTTAAACTTTCATGGATATACCATGAACGCGGGATTGATGGTTGCATACGCTGAATTCCGACCAATTGCTAACCGCGAAAATTTTATTGTAGTGTATCCTCAAGGCTTAAGGGATTTTACAGATACCACTCATTTTAATGTTGGATGGGGTAACAGTAATGTGGATGACCTTGCTTTTACTAAAGCCTTATTAAATCAAGTAGAAGCTACCTATTCTATTGATAAAAAAAGAATTTATAGTACCGGTTTTTCAAACGGAGGTTTTTTTAGTTATAAACTAGCCTGTGAACTTAGTGGTCGTATTGCAGCTATCGCCTCAGTTGCCGGTAGTGTAACTCGCGGACAATTTGCCAATTGTCCAACAGTACATCAAATGCCAATATTGGAAATTCACGGTACTAATGATGAAACGGTTGATTATAATGGTAGTGACTTATTTACACCAATTCCTGATGTGTTATCTTATTGGATTAATTTTAATAACACTCGTAGCGTTCCTCAAACCCGTCAAGTACGTAACAAGGCATGGTGGGACGGATCTACCGTTACCGAACTGACATATTCAGGTGGTAAAAATGGTGCAATTGTAAAACATTTTAGGGTAAATAATGGAGAACATTCATGGCCAGGAACTTTTGTTCCCTTTGGAACCAATTTTGATATCAAAGCCTCCAGGGAAGTGTGGAACTTTTTATCACAATATGATATAAACGGATTAAGAAAAGGTGCGAATAAAAGTACGCTCTCTTCAGAAGGTACTGAAGAAGCTATTAGTTTTTATTTTGATGTAAACTCAAGCATTCTAGCTGTTGATCAGGTTAAGAATGATGGTCAACCATATGCCGTAGTTTCTATGGAAGGTAAATTAGTAGACAAAGGTGTTTTATTTAAAGATGATAATTACATCAACCTTTCTACGCTTTCTACCGGAATGTATGTTTTAACCACAGCTGAAGAATCCTATAAGTTTATTAAAAAATAAAGGGGACCCTACAAGTTTCTAATGTAAAGATGCTTCTAATAAGGTTATTCCTAGTTAGAAGCATTTTTTTGTAATTTACCTTAATTTCTAAGGATTTAAAGGAAAAATTATAATAAGACTTGTAAGATTATAGCTAGCTCAACATAAAATAACATGAATCTTTATATAAAGTTAATTTGTTATGCAACGTGAATTATTCTATGGTATTGATTTTTAATATGGTAATAGTTAATCTTGATTCCTGAATCTAGAAGCGATAGCGACCTGCCCGTCTGCAGGCGGGTTTTAATTCTTTACCGGATATTAATATTTCTAAAAGAAAAAATTTAAAGAATCAAAGTGAAGACTGCAATCATATTTCCAGGGAAGAGGATTCTTTAATTTGAAGGCTCTATATTTTATTTATGAAAATTCATTTCGCTCTAGTTTAAATAAGCGTTGTTAATATAAGTTAGCGATATTAATATTATTACATAAAATACTGATAATCAGATTTTAAAATTAGCATCATTAAAAACATCCTTCCCCAACCCTTCCTTCGAAGGAAGGGAGCAAAAAAGTCTCCCTTTGATGAGAGATTTAGAGGGATGTTCAGCATTATTTTGATAACAACGCTAATTTAAACTAGAGCCATTCATTTTAATATTGATCTCGTTATCAATATATTAGTACTGTTCCAACAATGCCGTATTAATATCTTTAATCAATCCCGGACCTTTATAAATAAACCCTGTATACACCTGAACCAGACTGGCACCTGCATCTATCTTTTCTAAAGCATCCTCAGCAGAATGTATTCCTCCTACTCCGATAATAGGAAATGACCCATTACTCTTTTCAGATAAGTAGCGAATTACTTCGGTGCTCTTTTTTCGGATAGGTTTTCCGCTTAATCCCCCATTTCCAATAGCGGTTAATTTTTCCTGGGAAGTATGTAATCCTTCTCTATCAACTGATGTATTACTGGCAATTACTCCATCCAATCTAGTTTTCTGAACCAATTCAACAATTTCGTCCAATTGTTGCCTGTTTAAATCCGGAGCAATCTTTAAAACAATCGGCTTTTGAACCGAAAAAGAGGTATTTGCTTTTTGAACTTCTTTAATCAATTCTTCCAGATAATCCTTATCATTTAATTTGGCGTGGCTTCCTACATTTGGGCAACTTACGTTAAGCACAAAGTAATCCACATAGGGATGTAATTGATTAAAACAAGTCAGATAATCCCTAGTATAGTCTTCTGGCTTCGTATACGTATTTTTCCCAATGTTCCCGCCAATAATTAATTTGGAATTTCGTTTTTTTAAGCGTTGGCAGATAGCTTCTAGTCCGTCGTTGTTAAATCCCATTCGGTTGATAATCGCTTCATCTTCTATTAAGCGAAATAACCGGGTTTTAGGATTTCCTTCCTGTGCTTCCGGGGTCACGGTTCCAATCTCAATAAATCCAAAACCAAAATTTTCAAGTTCCTTATATAAGACTGCATTTTTATCAAAACCGGCAGCAAGCCCGACCGGGTTTTTAAACGTTAACCCAAAAACCTTACGTTCCAGACGTGAATCTTCAATAGCAAATTGTTTTTTTATAATGCCTATAGCCCCTGGTATTTTAGCAATCCTACGAATCCAGCCAAAGGTAAAATAATGTACTTTTTCCGGATCAAATTTAAACAGAAGCGGTTTGATAAGCTGTTGATACATAATTTTACCTTTACGTGCAAAAATACTATAACCAATTGGTATTAAAAATAGATTAAAACGTATTTTTAAAACGAATAGTAAAAACAGGACTTTATGGTAAGTAAACAGGAAATTATTGACCGATTTATCAGTTATGTTACGATTGACACAGAAAGTGACCCGGAAAGTCCTACTACGCCAAGTACCGAAAAACAGTGGGTATTAGCGAGGAAATTAACCGAGGAACTCAAGGTAATGGGAATGCAGGACGTCACTATTGACAATAACGCTTATGTAATGGCTACCTTACCAGCAACCACTTCTGATCTGGCACCAGTCATAGGGTTTATCTCGCATTTTGATACCTCACCTGATTTTACCGGGGCAAATGTTGTTCCTCAAATTATAGAAAATTACGACGGTGAACCTATACTCTTAAGTAAAGAACAAGAATTATACTTATCCCCAGATGAGTTTGAGGAATTACTACTTTACAAAGGTCAAACGTTGATTACTACGGATGGTACTACCCTTCTAGGAGCTGATGATAAAGCGGGAATTACGGAAATTATGACCGCCATGCAATATCTCATACAACATCCTGAGATTAAACATGGTAAAATTAAAGTAGGCTTTACCCCGGATGAAGAGATTGGTAGAGGAGCCCATAAGTTTGATGTAAAAAAGTTTGGTGCGGATTGGGCGTATACGATGGATGGAAGTCAAATTGGCGAACTGGAATACGAAAATTTTAACGCCGCTAGTGCCATTGTTAGAATTCAAGGGAAAATAGTACATCCGGGATATGCTAAAGGTAAAATGGTAAATAGCTTGTATATCGCACAGGACTTTATTGCTGCTTTACCCCGTATGGAAACCCCGGAACATACTACTGGTCGCGAAGGTTTTTTCCATTTGCATGATATTAAAGGTGATGTGGATTACACCGAATTACATTATATCATCCGAGATCATGATAAATCCCAATTTGAAGCCCGAAAGAATAAAATTGCTGAAATAGCAAAGAACTTGAATGAACAATACAAAGCTGAAAGAATTACTGTGGAAATTCAAGATCAATACTTTAATATGCGAGAAAAGATTGAATCGAAAATGCATATTGTAACTATCGCTGAGAAAGCCATTATAAAAGCAGGTATTGAACCTATCATCAAACCGATTCGCGGAGGTACTGATGGTTCTCAACTTAGTTTTATGGGTCTTCCCTGCCCCAACATTTTTGCCGGAGGTCATAATTTTCATGGCCGATATGAATTTGTTCCGGTAGAAAGCATGCTAAAAGCAGTAGAAGTTATTGTTAATATTGCACAACTTACAGTTTCAGAAAAATTTGATGAATAGCAAAAAAAATCAATAAAAAACCCGTAAAAAATAATTTACGGGTTTTTTATTTAGGAAAAAGCCAAAGGTAGTAGTAGGAAACTACGCTTTTGCTTTTATCTTTTTATCTACAGCCGTTTGCGGTTGCACATTTAGTTTCTGGCTCATTTCCAAAGATATTGCTGATTTATCAAAAGTCAGTTTTCCGGAACCGGTCTCAATAATTACAGCATTATTTTTTTCGCTAAAATCAAATACTTTACCGTGCAAGCCACTTTTTGTAACAATACGGTCTCCTTTTTTTAGTTCTTCAGCAAACTTACGTTCCTTTTTTGCTTTTTGCATTTGCGGACGTATCATAAAAAAATACATCACTACAAAAATTAAGATAAAAGGAGCAAACTGTTGTATGGCTTCCATAGATTATTGTTAAGCAATTGTTTTGTTTAGGCTCCAGTTTCAGCTGTTTCTGCTGCTGCCTTAGGAGCTACCATTGCTTTTATTTTTATTACTTCCTTACCAGCTTCAGTGTTAGCAGTAATGGTTACTTGCTTATTTTGCTGATTTGGCTTTCCAGATGAATTGAATTTAACTAACATCTCTCCTTCTTCACCCGGAGCGATAGGTTCTTTTGGCCATTCAGGAACCGTACAGCCACAACTTCCTTTTGCACTAACGATTACTAAAGGTGCACTACCTGTATTCTTAAATTTAAAGTTGTGCTCAACTACATCACCTTCGTTAATATCACCGAAATCATGCTCGGTCTCTGTAAATGTCATTACAGGAAACTCAGAATTTTCAGCGTCACGCTCTGCCGCGTCAGCTACGTTTTCTTCATTTACCTTCTTTGCTGCGTCGTCTTTACAAGAAGTAAATGTAAAAGCCAAAACTCCAGCTAAAATTAAAATTCCTTTTTTCATTACTTGGGTTTTTGATTATTGTAAAGGGCAAAAATACTATTTTTTTTCAACTACATAAGGCCTCGCCCTATTTTATTTAATTTACCGTCCATTTCATACTCTTTTGATATTTTATCTAAAATACCATTGATAAAAATACTACTCTTAGGTGTACTGTACTCTTTGGCAATTTCCAGGTACTCATTAATCGTCACTTTAACCGGTATGGATGGGAATTGGGTAAACTCACAAATAGCCATTTTTATGACGGCTTTATCCAATTCTGCAATCCGGTCTTTATCCCAGTTAGGAGTCCTCCCTTCAATTTCTTTTGCATACTCAACTCCATTTAAGGTAGTTTTCTTAAATATTAAACGGGCAAAGGATTCATCTTCCATATCCTTATATAAAGAAGGTAACTTCAATTCTTCCGTATGCTTCGGTTTTATTTTTTTAAAGAACTTTATAATATTGGTATTGACAAGGGGCAGGTCATCGATCCAGGTTAATCTTTTATCCTCCAGGTAATCGTACAACTTTTCGTTAGGAGCAACAATATTTCTGAAGATATCAATAATAAACTGCTGATCCTTTTTAAAAGAAGTTTCCGGAGCTTCCATATATTCTTTATAATAAGAACTTTCTTTGATTTCTCTCCATAAAATTCTTACGTACTCATCATCTAGGTCCCAGTAGTTAAGCTTTTTTCTTTCAATATACTGTTTTAGCTCTTTATTGATAGAAAGTATTTGTAGAATCGGATTATCTACAAATCTTCGATTAGGATTAATATCCGCTTCTGTAGCCAGATGCTTTTTTTTCTCCAGATTCTGAATATTTTCCGCATGCTTTCGGATTTCAACCAGTAATTGTAGTTGAATTATAAATAGTTCGTACATTTGGTTCAGGCTGTACAATAAGAATTTCTCTTCTTTCGCAAAATCGTCTTTTTGGGTTTGCTCAATAGCATAAAGCGACTGCATCACCTTTACTCGAATATGTCTTCTTGTTAACATCTATTTATTTACAAAGAACTACGGAATAAAACAGCGAAAACCTTTCTGATTTTCGCCAGCAAAAATACTATTATTTTTAAACCTGTTCTTTAATTCATCATTTTTCTACGAATTATTCTTTCTTTTGCGATTGCCATCGCTGCAGTCAACGTTGTAGTTCTGTCAGAAGCTGCCTTTTGTAGAATATCTAAGGTAGTATGATATATGTTTTCGGTTCTTTGTGTGATCTCTTCTTCTCCATATCCGGCAATTTCAGCGTTTACATTTATAATTCCTCCTGCATTAATTAAAAAGTCCGGAGCATATACAATTCCTCTCTGTTGAAGCATTTTACCATGTAGGTTTTCATCAGCCAATTGGTTATTTGCCGCTCCTGCTACAATACTTGCTTTCAATTGTGGTATACTTTGATCATTTAGCGTAGCTCCCAGAGCGCAGGGAGCATAAATATCCATATCCTGCATATAAATTTGTGTATTGTCCACAATGATTGCCTGGTATTTTTCCTGTACCTCTAAGAGCTTATCTGTATTAATATCTGATATATAAACATTTGCATCTTCTTCACTTAAAAGACGAACCAGTTCTTCACCTACGTGCCCTACCCCTTCTACCAGAATTTTTTTACCGGTCAGCCGGTCAGAACCATAGGTATATTTAGCTGCGGCTTTCATACCCATATATACTCCATACGCGGTAACCGGAGAGGGATTGCCAGCTCCTCCTCTATTTTTTGATATTCCCGTTACGAACGGAGTAACCTCACGGATGGTATCCATATCTTCAGTTTCCATCCCAACATCTTCGGCGGTGTAATACGTTCCGCTTAAAGAGTGTACGAATCTACCAAAACGTCGCATTAAGTCGGGGGTTTTTAATTGCTTAGGATTTCCTATAATAACGGCTTTACCGCCACCTAAATTCAAGTTGGTAATAGCTGCTTTATAGGTCATTCCACGAGATAGACGTAATACATCATTCAATGCCTGGCTTTCGTTCTGATACGCATACATCCGGGTACCACCCAATGCAGGTCCTAATACTGTGTTATGAACACCAATTATTGCCTTCAAACCTGTATCTTTATCCTGACAAAAAACAACCTGTTCATGTTCATCAAAAGATGAATGCCCAAAAACCGGATTTTCAGTAGTTGTAGTTGTGTTGGTAATAACAGTAGTACTCATATTGGTTATTATTAGATTCGTAAAAATAAGGCTCTAAAGTATATAATTTTTACATATAATTAAAGTAAAATAGATTTAATTCGATAATTTTTCAATAATAGTTCATGAAGGAACTTAGTCACTTAAATAAATACTTTAAAAAATATAAATTACGTCTTTTATTAGGTGTAGTAATTACTGTTATAGCTCGTTTATTTTCACTTGCTGTACCTAAATTAGTAGGTAATTCCGTAAATGAGGTAGAATTATACTTAAACGGGGAAATTGCCAGTATTGCCGAAGTAAAAAGCGGACTCTTACTTAATATCGGCTACTTGCTAGGTGCTGCATTGATTACCGCCTTATTTACTTTTTTAATGCGTCAGACTTTTATTGTGGTTTCCAGAAACATTGAATTTGACCTAAAAAATGAAGTGTTCCAGCATTATATGGAATTATCACTTAATTTCTATAAAAAAAACCGAACAGGTGATCTAATGAACCGAATTAGTGAGGATGTAAGCAAGGTACGTATGTACGTAGGGCCTGCTATTATGTATGGGGTAAATACCTTAACTATGTTTGTTGTAGTCATTGGATATATGTTTAATAGTGCTCCCCTATTAGCTATGTATACTATTCTTCCTTTACCAATATTATCCGTACTTATTTATAAATTAAGCGTTCTGATCCATAAAAGAACTACAATTGTACAGCAATACCTTTCAAAACTTACCACGTTTACCCAGGAATCTTTTAGTGGGATTGCGGTGATTAAAGCTTACGGCATTGAAGGGCAAACACATTCCGGATTTACTTCATTGGCCAATGAGAGTAAAGTTAAAAATGTAAATCTGGCTCAAGTACAGGCTTTATTTTTTCCTTTGATGATTTTATTAATTGGGCTAAGTAATCTTACCGTTATTTATATCGGCGGTAACCAATATATTAATGGAAAGATTGACCTGGGAACTATCCTGGAATTTATCATCTTTGTTAACATGCTTACCTGGCCAGTGGCTACGGTAGGATGGGTATCTTCTATCATACAGCAGGCGGCTGCTTCTCAAACCAGGATTAACGAATTTCTGCAGGAAGAACCTGAAATTTTAAAACCGGTTACTCCGCCCCAGGCTATTACATTCAAAGGTAAAATTAGTTTTAAAAATGTCACCTTTACTTATGATGACACTAATATTACCGCTTTAAAAAACATAAATTTTACAGTTAGTCCAGGAGAAACCCTGGCAATTATTGGAAAGACAGGTTCAGGAAAATCTACTATCCTGGATTTAATCGGAAGGTTATACGATCCTACAAAAGGAACTATTCTAATAGATAGTACGCCACTGCCGGAGGTTCATTTAACTACTTTACGAGAAGCGGTAGGGTATGTACCCCAAGATGCTTTTTTGTTTAGCGACAGTATTAAAAACAACATTCGTTTTGGTCAGGAAGATGCTTCTCTGGATGAGGTTATCGTAGCGGCAAAAGATGCGGTAGTCCATAAAAACATAGAAAAGTTTCAAAAAACGTACGAAACGGTTCTGGGAGAAAGAGGTATTACCTTATCGGGTGGACAAAAGCAACGAGTATCTATTGCCCGGGCAATCATTAAAAATCCTAAAATTTTATTGTTTGACGATTGCTTATCTGCCGTAGACACGGAAACCGAAGAACAAATCTTACATAATTTACATAAAGTTTCAAAGAATACTACTACATTTTTAGTAAGTCATCGTATCTCTACCGTTCGAAATGCTGATAAAATCATTGTATTGGAAGAAGGAAGAATTATACAACAAGGAACTCATAATGAGTTGGTTAACAAAGAAGGTTATTATCATGAACTTTATGAAAAACAGTTAAAAGAAAAAGAAATTTGAGTTTTTTTTGCCCGATCCGCATTTTTTTTAGATTTTTGGAAACAACTACAAATTAGACTAATTAATAAAGAAGATAGGATTATGAGTGATCATGACATGTTAGAGAAAGAAGAAATTTTCTCAAAAGTTTTAAGGGCTGGAAGAAGGACATATTTCTTTGACGTAAGATCCACAAAGGCTGGAGATTATTATCTAACGATTACAGAAAGCAAGAAATTTACCAATGACGATGGTTCTTTTCACTATAAAAAGCATAAAATCTACCTTTATAAAGAAGACTTTGCTGGTTTTACCGAAATCCTAAACGAAATGACTGATTATATTGTCAATGAAAAAGGAGAAGAAGTCATAAGCGAGAGACACCAGAAAGATTTTCAAAAAGAATTTACCCAAAATCATTCTAAAGAAGAATTACCAGTGGGGGCCACGGAAAGTTTTACGAATGTAAATTTTGATGATATTTAGGACACCAGTCTGTTAAACTTATACAAACCGCTTCTTCCCAGAAGCGGTTTTTTCTATTTTAGGCTTTTGCACCATTTAACTCTTCCTTATTTATGAAAATAAAAATGCTAATTCTGGTTCTCAGCGTGATCAGTTTAAAACTTATAGGACAAACTAACCTAAACTTGGATTACTACCTACCTGATACGGTAACTTACGACACCGCCATCCCTACTCCACAAGAAGTGATTGGTTATGTCCCCGGAGAATGGCATGTAAGTCACGACCAGTTGGTTTCTTATATGAAAGCAGTGGCAAAAGCTTCTCCCCGGATTACTTTGGAAAATAGAGGAACAACTTTTGAAAACAGACCGCTGTTGTTGCTTACAGTAACTTCAGAAAAAAATCAGGGTAATCTGGAAAGTATCCGGACACAGCACTTAAAACAAATCGAAGGTACTTCTGATCAAATAGATACTACCTTACCTTTAATTGTATATCAGGGATTTTCAATTCATGGAAATGAGCCCAGTGGATCAAATGCTTCTTTACTTGCTATTTATTACCTGGCTGCTGCGCAAGGTGGTTTTATCGATAAGCTTTTGGACAAAACAGTCATATTATTTGATCCTTCCTTTAATCCGGATGGATTACAACGTTTTTCGCAATGGGCGAATATGCATAAAAATAAAAACATTAGTACTGATCCTCAAGATAGAGAATATAGCGAAGTCTGGCCGGGTGGGCGTACTAATCATTACTGGTTTGATATGAACCGGGATTGGTTACCCGTGCAATTACCGGAATCTAAAGTCCGGATCAAAACTTTTCACCAGTGGTATCCGAATATACTAACGGATCACCACGAAATGGGAACTAATAGCAGTTTCTTCTTTCAACCCGGTATTCCTACCCGAACGCATCCCCTGACTCCCGGTGAAAATCAAAAGTTAACTAGAGATATCGCTGAATTTCATGCTAAAGCCCTGGATTCTATAGGTTCTTTATATTATACCGAAGAAGATTATGACGATTATTACTACGGTAAGGGATCTACTTTTCCGGATATTCATGGGGCGATAGGTATTCTTTTTGAACAGGCAAGTTCTAGAGGGCATGCACAAGAAAGTGATAATGGTATTCTTACTTTTCCGTTTACCATTAAAAACCAGTTTTCGACGTTTTTGTCTACTTTAAAAGCTGGACTAAGTTTAAAATCATCCTTACAAACCTATCAGCAAAATTTCTTTAAAACCGCATTACAAAATAGCGACAACAGTGCTTATGTCATATCCAAAGAAAAAGATCAAGCTTCTTTACACCATTTTATAGATATTTTAAAACAGCATAAAATTGATGTATACCCATTACAAAATGATCTAAGTATCAATTCTAAAAGTTTTAAAAGTGATCAGAGTTTTGTAATTCCTAAAAAACAACGACAATCCACGCTAATTGAAGCTATTTTTGAAAAAAGGACTACTTTTCAAGACAGTCTTTTTTACGATATTTCCGCCTGGACCTTACCTCTAGCCTTTAATCTTGATTATACGAAAACTACAAAAGCAACATATACTAAAAACAGCGAAGTTGTAAAGAAAATCGAATATCAGCCTAAACCTTTCAGCAAAAGTACGTACGGTTATGTTATAGAATGGCATGAATATTATAGTCCGGCATTGCTATATCAACTTCAAAGTTCCGGGCTAAGGGTAAAAACAGGACTACGACCCTTTGCGATAGATAAGCAAACATTTGATTATGGTTCTTTATTTATCCCTGCCACTAATCAGGAAATGGGTACAACCGAAGTTTATACCTTTCTTAAAAAACTGTCAGAAAAATATAAAATCCCTTGTTACTCCGTAAGTACGGGTTTAACCGAAGGAATTGACCTGGGTAGTAGGCAATTTAAAGCTTTGCAATTACCTAAAATTGCTTTACTTGTCGGAGATGGAATATCACCCTA
The DNA here is from genome assembly GCF_026222555.1 of Aquimarina sp. ERC-38. Classification (NCBI taxonomy): domain Bacteria; kingdom Pseudomonadati; phylum Bacteroidota; class Flavobacteriia; order Flavobacteriales; family Flavobacteriaceae; genus Aquimarina; species Aquimarina sp. ERC-38. Next base: position 3,849,855 of record NZ_CP098511.1, read on the forward strand.
TAATGCTGGAGAAATCTGGCATTTAATGGATCAACGTTTTCAAATTCCTATTACTAAACTCTCTACGGTTCATCTTCAACAGAAAGACCTTAATCGATATACCCATATTATCTTAGTAAATGACCCCAAAGAAGAGATTGATACGGCAGAAGCCGAAGTGTTACGAAACTGGGCAAATTCGGGTGGCACCTTAATCGGATATGATAGTAGCGTACATTTTTTAAAACGTCATAATATGATAAATCCGGTAATAAAAAAGACAGATAGAAAAGCAACTAATATTTCTTTTGAACAACAAGCGGATTATTTTGGAGCGCAACGTATCGGAGGTGCTATTTTTAGGGCAAAAATTGATCGCTCACACCCTATAGCTTTTGGATATACTGATGCCACACTTCCTCTTTTCAGAAGAAACACCATTTTTATGGAACCTGATGAACAAAGTTTTAAAAACCCCATTCAATATGTTAACCAACCTCTTTTAAGCGGGTATATTAGTAAGGAAAATCTTGCGGAGATCGCTAATACGGTACCTTTTGTTTACAGTAACTTAGGAAAAGGGAAGGTGATGTATTTTACGGACAATACGAATTTTCGTGCTTTTTGGTATGGTACGAACAAACTGTTGATGAACACAATATTCTTTGACAAATTAATGTAAAAATAGCATATGAAATCTAATCTAACCGCAATCATTTTCGGAGTTGCTATCGTACTAGCCGCCTTATTGTTAGGTAATGCTTATATTAAAAGAGCTAAAGTCAATGGTGCTATCCAGGTTACCGGACTGGGAACAACTGATTTCACTTCTGATTTGGTCGTTTGGGAAGGTAATTTTGTTACTAAAAATTTTGATTTAAAACAGGCATACAGCACTTTAAAAAATGATCAGGAACGGATAAAAACGTATCTGGTTTCTAAAGGAATTGCGATAGAGAATATCGTTTTCTCCGCGGTACAGACCACCCGGGCAACCCGGCAAAAATTTTCGAATACCGGAACTTATACGGGAGATGAATTTGACGGGTATCGGCTTTCTCAAAACGTTCAACTTGAATCTAAAGAGGTTGATAAAATTGAAAAAATCTCAAGGGAAGTCACAGAATTGCTCAACGAAGGAGTTCATTTATATTCACAAGCGCCTCGATATTATTATACCAAACTATCGGATCTTAAAATAGAAATGATTTCAAGAGCTACAGAAGATGCGCGTACCCGGGCAGAAAGTATCGCTGAAAATTCCGGTGGAAAGCTTGGGAAACTTGAGTCTGCAAAAATGGGTATTTTTCAAATTACGGGACAGAATTCTAAAGAAGACTACTCTTGGGGTGGTACATTTAATACAACCGCCAAGGAAAAAACAGCTTCAATTACTATGAAACTGGTTTATGCAGTAAAATAGCAAGCTGAAATTTTATTTCTTTAAATGACACTCTATTTGTTCATCTAAATATTATAAATTCGTAAGAGTAAAGATTTTAAATTAAAGTATCGCTTTTATGGCAACGACAGCATCTAACATGTTAGCGTTGGGAACTACTGCTCCTGACTTTACCTTAATAGATACGGTAAGTAATGAATTGGTATCATTAGCTTCTGTAAAAGGCGCTAAAGGAACCGTAGTCATGTTTATATGCAACCACTGTCCTTTTGTGCTTCATGTTAATGAAGAAATTGTTCGGATTGCTAATGATTATAGGGTTCAGGGATTTGGTTTTGTTGCTATAAGTAGTAATGATATTCTGAATTATCCTCAGGATGCGCCAGATTTAATGTGGAAAACAGCCCGACAGAATAATTATCCTTTCCCATATTTATATGACGAAAGTCAGGATGTTGCAAGAGCCTACCATGCTGCTTGTACTCCGGATTTCTACCTATTTGACAGTGAATTAAAATTAATCTACCGTGGTCAATTGGATGACTCCCGTCCGGGTAATAGTATTCCGGTAAATGGCAGGGACTTGCGTAGTGCCCTGGATGCAGTACTTAGAAATGCACAGGTTCTACAACCACAAAAACCCAGTATCGGTTGTAATATTAAGTGGAAGTAAGTCTGAATTTATCCTACTTGCAATTAATTCGGAATATCACCAGATAGAATATTATAAGGTATCGGGAAAATCATTAGGTTTGAGCATTAATTTAACCTTTACTATCCGCAATAATTTGAAGATGCGCCAGATGGTGCTTTCCATGCCAGGCGTAGATACCGATATCTTCTGCTAGAGAAATTTTAATATTTCCTTCCGGATGTACAAAATGCTTTTGTAGCTCATTAAAGGATAAGCCTTCTAAAAAATAAGCCCATTTGGCATGTAAGGCCTTTAATAAATCTAAGGATAATTGGATAGGAGCTTTTTTAGAATCAAATAATTCTGCCCAGCGGTCTTCATAATAGGCTTTGATTGTAGGAGATTCTTCCGTTAAAGTCCATTTAAATCTTATATAACCGTGATGATGACTGTCATGAAGATGATGTATCACCTGTCTCGCTGTCCAACCTCCGTTGCGGTATGGAGTTTCTAATTGTTCTTCTGTAAAATGGTTTACTAAATCAATTACTTCTTTAGGTAACTTCTTTATATCATTAATCCAGTTATTCATATGATCTTCTGAAATGGTGTCAGGACATTCGAATTTACCTATTGGATATTTTAATCTTTCTAGCATATTACTGTTTTACAAAAGTGATTTCAATATGTTCGGATTGGTTTTGTAAATCCTTAAGCTTAAGCAGTTCTTCGTCTATAGATACAATTTCATATTTATAAACTATATCACTATTAACTGATTTGCAGGACATGATACCGTCGGTAATGGTAACTCGACGTTTTTCAAAAAATTTCTTATTTCTTAAAATAATCTGGGTTGTTTCATCAAAAACAACAATATTTTCTTCATAATCCGTTTGTTGCCACCGACCTTGTAGTGAATTATAGGTATCTTTATTGTAGTATTTATTGTCAAGTAACCGCTTCATTTTATCTACATAAGCAATGGATACTTCTTCAGGAACAATATCGGGTATAGGAGTTCCATCTTCCTGTTTTTTAAATTCGTTTTTAGCCTGAAAGTAGCGATGCAACCTATATTTTATATTGGTTTGGTCGTAATCTCTCGATACACTTCCATCGGGATTTTTAACTTTGAGATATTCTTCCTGTTCATATAGGACGTAAATCAATTGATCTCCGGAAAAATAGTAGGTAGTTTTAAGCATAGCTTTACGAACCCCTATTTTTTTAATAATTTTCTTTAACTGATTATACTCGTAATAACCAATTAATTCTGCGCCATGGTCAGGCATTTTAGTTAAGAATTCTTCAGGATCCAGATAGATCTGTTCGGATGCTGCATAATTCTCAATAATTTCAATTTTATCTTTAATTGCTTCAATGGGACTTACTGCTTGTTGTGCCCTTATTTCTTCATGTAAGAAAAATAAAAGTAAAGCACCCGTTATTATTCTCATTTACCTTAGGACTATGTGTGAGTTAGTAGAAATACAAATATGAGGATAATTATTAAAATTACAATCCAAGCTTACCATATTGTTACGCTAAATCCGGAATAATTTTCTAGCCTTTAAGGAATTAACTATAAATATTCAAAGTCTTAAAAATTAAGCCTCCTTCTTTGAATATTTTATATATCTTGCACCTGCATGAATCAAAAGATTAATACTTTTTAAAGGAAATTGGTGTCCTATTCACCTATGAAAACTCAACAACAACGTGCTACCCATATTGAATTACTGAGATTAGAATAACTAATCTGATCACCAGTTCTATTCTTGCTGTTTATCTCACTTCATGAAAATAAATATCTTAGCCATTATATGTATCACTGGATTGGGGAAATAATAGCTATCCTAAATAATCCAATACTGTCCTATTATCTATTAGCGGACTTGCATTATCAATCCTATTGACTTGTGTTTGTATCGATAAGATAGTTTCTCCTGTTTTCTCAACTATATTATTCAAAAAAAACCAACCTACATCATGGTAAATTGGTTTTAATACTTATTAGAAATACCTTTTAATAGTATTTACTATATGGTTACTTGACCGCCATTAATTCTACGTCAAAAATTAGAATAGCATTAGGAGGAATTACTCCCCCTGCTCCCTGGCTACCGTACCCTAAATGTGAAGGAATGATAAACCTTGCTTTATCACCTACATTTAATAAAGAAATACCTTCATCCCATCCGGCAATTACCTGACCTTGTCCTAACGGGAAATCAATAGGCTGGTTTCTTTTGTAGGACGAATCAAAAACAGTCCCATCCGGTAAACTACCTTTATAATGAACAGACACTACCTTTCCTTTTTCTGCCTTATCTCCGGAGCCTTTTTGAATAATTTGATACCTAAGACCGCTATCGGTTTTTATAAATCCTTCGCTGAGGGAAGCCAAATTTTGCTCGGACGCCTTACGTGCCTGTTCTTCACGCTCTTGTTTAGCACCATTAAATAAACGGAAGGCTTCTACTGCATTAAACGCCTCCGCTTTACTTCCTTTCTTAATAATTTCAATAGATTTAATACTATCTTCTTGAGCGATTTTATCTACTACCTCTTGTCCTTCTACTACTTTTCCAAAAACGGTATGTTTACCATCTAACCACGGAGTTTCCGTATGGGTAATAAAGAACTGACTTCCGTTAGTTCCCGGACCAGCATTTGCCATAGATAAAACACCTGGTCCATCATGCTTTAATTCCGGATGAATTTCATCGTCAAATTTATAACCAGGACCACCGCCTCCGGTACCTTGCGGATCTCCACCCTGAATCATAAAATCAGGAATTACCCGGTGAAACTTTAATCCGTTGTAATACGGTCTTCCTTGAGGAATTGCCTTATTTTCCATATTTCCTTCTGCCAGAGCAACAAAGTTACCTACAGTACCCGGAGTTTTTTCAAATTCGAGATTAAGCAATATATCTCCTTTTTCAGTGTTTATCTTAGCGTATAGCCCATCTTGCATGTGTGCAAATTTTAAAATTTAAAAACAATTTGCAAATATACATATACATATTCGAAAGCCGTTTTTGATTTGTTTTTGTTTTATACTAATTACCAGAAATTAAAAATATATTAACAAAAAAGTTATATTTGTTGGTTACACAATCTGAGTATTTTAAATTTATGAAATTATTTCACCTACTGTTTTTCTTATTTTTTAGTGTCTTTACTGCAGTTGGCCAAAGCTTATATGAAGCCGGATATTTTATAGATAACTCAGGAGTAAAAACGGAAGCTCTTATTAAAAAGTTACCCTGGCAAGACAGCCCTACAGAATTTGAATGGAAAAAAACCATTTCATCTAATGTACAAACAGCTTCAATTGAAGATATAAAAGAATTTTCCGTAGGTGAAGATTACCGGTTTAAACGGTATATCTTAAAATTTGATTTAAATGGTGATAGTCTAGGAAAGTCCACCCGATCTGAAAACCCAAATTTAAAAATCAGAAAAGTATTTTTACGATTAGCAGTAAAGAGTGAAACTTCATTGTACCAATATTCTCAAAACAATGTACATCGTTTTTTCTATACCAATACTTCTAACGTATATCCGGAACTTTTGATTTACAAAGTGTTTTACGAAGATGATACAACCGAAGATTTAGGTGAAAAGATAATACCTAAAGAAAACAAAAAATATATTGATCAGCTTAAAACCATGGCAAATTGTAAAAATTTAATGCCGGAAAAAGTAGGCTATAACCTTACTGACCTTAAAAACTACTTCGTAAGCTATAATGAATGTAAAGGCAACGACATTGATTATGTACTGAGAAGGAAAATTAATCAAACACGGGTAGGTGTTATTGCGGCAGCTAATTTGAGTAGGTTTAACCACTTGGCACTACAGACATCAGACCAGGTTATTAATTATAAAGATTCTTTCTCACCCAGGTATGGCGCATTTATTGAATCTTTTATTCCGTTTTCAAAAGTCGATTTAAGTTTTTTCCTGGAAGCTACCTATCAGTCTTTTTCTATGGAAGGAAATCTTATACTAGACGGAACTGAGAATATAATATATACACTGGATTATAAAGCCTTAAGTTTAGCCTTAGCCCCCAGGTTTCACATTTACTTAAATCCAAAATTCACCTTGTTTCTGGAAGGGGGTATCGCAGTAGATATTAATTTAAATTCAGAGTTAAATCCAGCTGGAGAAAATGTTGAGCTACAAAATGCAATTACCCATTATTTTTATGGTGGCGGATTCGGAGCGGGACGTCTAAAAATAGGGGTCCGATTTTTTACTACCCGAAATATCTCAAAAGATACCCGACTTCCCAGAACCTTTTTAAATGCTGCCAGCATATATGCCGCTTTCACCTTATTTGGCCATAAAAATAAATTTGAAAAATAACAATAGGTTTTCTTTTCTAAAAAATTACTTACATTAAATTGAATTTTAAACTAAGTTTTAAGTGTAGGAACTATTACTATTCATTAAGATTATAACCCAAATTTTCTTTAAACACATTTAATAATATGTTAATATTAATTATGTTTTTTTAATATTTATTGCATTTAATCGATGTTTTTATGTTTTTAACGGATATTTTTAATATATTTACCTACAGAATCTTGCTTATAGTCTTTCACACTTCTATCTAATTTTTTAAAACTTACTGCCTTTAAAAAATAAAATAAAGGGAATGCTATGCTTGTAAATTGGTTTAAGGAACGTTTTATTCATACTAGTCTTTTTAGAACTCATAGTTCTGAAGAACATAATGTAGATATTTTCATAAAAAAACTATGTACTATTTACAAGGTTAACAACAATTCTGAAACAATATCTGTCAAAGTTCAGGAATTTTATAATGCTTCTCTTTCGCATAAGATTTCTTTACTCCCGGAACTCTATTTGGACCTTGAACAGGTAATTATTAATTCCTGTATGGAAAGGAGAGAAACTAAAAAGACGCTTCGAACCTATATTGAAACTAATTTTCCTCTAGTCTTAAAATATACAAACTTCAATTTAATTTTTAAACCGTTTAAAGAACAAGAAAAATTACTTTGTGGCCTTTTTCAAATGACTTTGTTAAATAAATTTAGTGAGATAGGTCACTCTTATAACCACCCCGCCTTTTCAGAAATTAAAAGCAAACTAGAACCTTTTTGTAAGCAAGAATGTTTTACTACTTTATACAATCCGGAGAAGTTCAATGCTTTAAGTTTAAAAATTTATCAAAGTGCCCTGATAGTTTTTGGCACTACTGATACTACCACAATGTATCTGGAAGTATATCAATACTTTTTTAAGTCTTATTTTTTGTTAGATTCTTTTACCAGTTTGTTGCAGGTCATCCCCAAAGAGATTTTTGGAACCAATTTGATAAACCTCCCCAGTAAACCTGATATGCTACGGATGTTACAGAATCAGCTAGTAAGTATTGAAGAGGTTAATGACCAGTTAAACGATAAAATACAAGAGCGTGATCGTATTGAAGAAGACCTAAAACAAAGTGAGCGAATAAAGGCAAGAATACTGGATACCGCCATGGACGGTATCATTCTTTCTGATCAGGAAGGTATTGTGTTAGATTGGAACAAACAGGCAGAAAATATTTTAAAAGTAAAAAAGGAAGAAACCATAGGCAAAAGTATTTACAGGCTTGTTCCCCGTAAGTTAAGAGAACAATTAAAAAACAGCTTTTCTGATTATGTAACTAAAGGAAAAGGGGATTTTATAAATAAACGAATTGAACGAGAGGTAATTTTAAAAGATAATAGCAAGATTTATGTAGAATTAACAATTGTAGCTATACATGTAAAAGGTGAAGTACTATTTAATAGTTTTTTTAGGGATATTACCGATCGAAAAATTATTGAACTGGAAATTAAAGAAGCAAAAAAAATAGCCGAAAAATCCGCACTGGCAAAAGCTACGTTCTTATCTAATATGAGTCATGAAATCAGAACTCCGCTTAACGTTATTTTAGGCTTAACGAATATCCTGCAAAAAAGTGGTTTTTCTAATATAGAACAAGATCAGAAAAACCTGGATGGAATTAAATATTCTGCCGAAAACCTACTGGTTTTAATTAACGATATATTAGACTTTTCTAAAATTGAAGCCGGTAAATTAACCATTCAACCTTCCGATTTTAATATTTTAGAATCTATTGATAATTTAACCCGCGGGTTTTTAATAAAAGCTCATGAAAAAGGAATTCAATTTAAAACAGAAATTGACCCTGAATTACCTAAGTTTATCAAAGGAGATCAGCATCGTTTACATCAGATTCTTACCAACCTGCTAGGTAATGCTATTAAATTTACAAAACATGGCTGTGTCACTCTACAGATAAAACTGAAGGAAACCACTTTCTCCGGAATGCGAATTCAATTTTCTATTATCGATACCGGATTAGGTATCCCAGAAGAAAAACTAGAACGGATCTTTGAAAGTTTTTACCAGGTACATGCTCCGGGTAAGCACAAGTTTGAAGGAACCGGTTTAGGACTGTCAATTTCAAGACAATTGATCGAATTGCAGGGAGGAATTCTGGAAGCAGAAAGTACTATTAATGTAGGATCAACTTTTACCTTCCAACTGAATTATGAGCAAAGTAAATTCATTCCAGTTACAAAAAAAGATAGTAAGAATTCTTCTAGGGTACAAACTGACCTTCCTAAGAAGATGAAAATCCTGGTAGTAGAGGATAATAAGATGAATAGTTTTTTTCTTAATCAACTACTCACTAACTGGAATCTGAGTGCTACCGTAGCAATGAATGGTGTAGAAGCTTTACAACTATTAGAAAACGATACTTTTGATGTCATTTTAATGGACATGCATATGCCAGTCATGGATGGACTGGAAACCACTTCGGTAATCCGTAATCATACCAATCCTTTAATTAGAAATATTCCGGTAATTTGTTGTTCGGCAGACGTATATCCGGAAGCAAAAAAGGCTGCACTAGAGGTCGGGATGGATTATTACCTGACCAAACCCATTCACGAAGAAGCATTAGAAAAATTATTAGCTACCATTACACAATCCAAACCACTTGTAAGAACCAGGGTTCGTCAAATGAATAGGCTAAAGATCGAAACACCACAAGTCTCAAAGCAGAAGAAATATACCTATTGCAATTTTAATTTTATTGAAAGTACCTTCCGCAATGACCCTAATTCCATATGTTCGGTTTTACAAATGTTTATGAACGAAACACCAAAGGACTTTGAAGACCTTAGAAAGTATCTAAAAGCTGCTGATCAGATAATGATAAAAGAAACCGCACATAAAATTAAATCCAGTTATCACACCTTTGGAATCTATAAAGAAGCTGAATATCTACAGGATCTTGAAAATGTAACGCTTACCGAAAGTACCCAACCGTTAATAATGACCAAATATTTGAATTTACAGGATTCGCTCCCCCATATTTTAAAAGAAATTGAAGAAAGACTAAATGCCCATTGTTCGCTACAAAATCAATGATAATAAGCAGAACTCTGCTATCTTTGTAAAATGCAGGAAGAAATTACCAGCCTTCAGAACAAACATATAAAACATTTAGTTCAACTCTTACAAAAAGCCAGATTACGTAAAAATACCGGTACTTTTATATTTGAAGGAAAAAGAGAACTATCATTAGCAATACGAGGAAATTATAAGATTAAACAAATATATTATTGTCCCTCTTTTGTAACTTATAAAGAGCTCAAAACCTTTTTTGATAAGGCTTCAACTACACCTCAGTTGATTAGCATATCTTCTGAAATTTTTAAAAAATTAGCCTATCGCAATACTACAGAAGGTATGCTAATCGTAGCCGAAGCTAAAAACCATGAGTTAGAAACACTCACCTTACTAAATAATAACGCATTAGTTCTTGTAGCCGAAGCACCTGAAAAGCCTGGAAATATCGGAGCCTTATTAAGAACTACGGATGCGGTAGGTGCGAGTGCATTTATCCTGGCAAACCCCAGAACTGATTTATACAATCCTAACACGATACGTTCCAGTGTAGGCTGTATTTTTACCAATCAAATTGCCACAGGCACTACAAACGAAATTATAAAATTCTTATCTAAAAATAATATTCAAATTGTAAGTGCCGCTTTGCAAAATGCAATTGATTATACCACAGTTAACTATCAAAAATCTACGGCAATTGTAGTAGGAACAGAAGATAAAGGCTTATCTTCGGACTGGATTGAGGAAGCGGATCAAGTGGTAAAAATAGAGATGCACGGTGCCATTGATTCTATGAATGTATCCGTTACCGCTGGTATTTTACTATTTGAAGCAAGACGTCAACGTTCCCTACAAAACCGATAATTAGATATGACACCCCAGGTTCTATTTTATATTATTATTAGTATTCTTAGTATTGAATTTATTATTGAAACCTGTATTGATGTATTAAATGCAAGGCATTATAAAAAGAAAATTCCGGTAGAACTTCAAGATGTTTATCCTACAGAGGAATATCAGAAATCACTGTCGTATAAAAAGGTAAATTATAAATTTAAAATTGTTACCTCAGCGACTTCCCTACTGATAGTATTACTTTTCTTTTTTATGGATGGTTTCGCTTATTTGGATCGTTGGGTTCGTATGATCAGTTCCAATGAAATTATAGTGAGTTTATTGTTTTTTGGTAGTATTGTCATTGTTAGTGATATTCTCTCTATCCCCTCCTCGTATTATCGCACCTTTGTGATCGAAGAAAAGTTTGGTTTTAATAAGACCTCTCCTAAAACGTTTTGGGTTGATAAGTTAAAAGGCCTGATCATGATGGTTTTGATTGGCGGACCTATTCTCGCAGCAATTACCTGGTTCTATTTACAAACTAAAGAAGACTTCTGGATATATGCCTGGTTATTAATGTCCGGATTTGCTATTCTTATGAATATGTTTTATGCTAAACTAATCGTACCGCTTTTTAATAAACAAACCCCGCTAGAACAGGGATCCTTACGTAATATTATTGAAGCCTATTCCGAAAAGGTAAACTTTGGATTAAAAGATATCTATGTAATAGACGGTTCTAAAAGAAGTACTAAAGCAAACGCTTATTTTTCCGGACTAGGGAGTGAAAAGCGTATTACCTTATACGATACCCTAATTAATGATCTGGATGAAGAAGAAATCGTCGCCGTACTCGCCCATGAAGTTGGACATTTTAAAAGAAAACATATTGTAATTAACCTACTGATTTCAATGCTGGTAACGGCACTTACCTTATATCTTTTTTCACTGTGTATCAACAATTCACTATTATCACAATCTTTAAATATTGCAGAACCTTCATTTCATATTGGTTTAGTCGTCTTCGGTATTCTGTACAGTCCTATTTCAGAAATATCAGGAATTTTAATGAATTATATTTCCAGAAAATTTGAGTTTCAGGCAGATAGTTATGCAAAAGAAACCTATTCTGGTGAAGCCTTGATTACTAGCTTAAAAAAATTATCCCGAAACAACCTGAACAATTTGACTCCCCATCCGGCAATGGTTTTTGTACACTACTCCCACCCTACTTTATTACAACGAATTAAAAATATTAGAGAGATGGCCTAATGCCTTCCTTTGGTTATCTCAATACTTAGTTGTATTTTTATGTAGAAGTGGTTTAAACTTTTCTGATTGAAGCGAAAAATAGGTATTTTTTGCTTAATTGAAATCATTTTTTAGTTGCATAGCCGTAGCTACGGAACTTAAAAATGATAAAAAGTAAGTGAAAAAGAACATTTTGCAGCCAATTAAGGAAAGTTCAAACAACTTCGTAAAGAAGGAATACACCTTTACTAAGTAATTGTAAAATACAAAAAAGGGCTTTAACCAAAGGGAAATGCATGACAGAAGCCGCTATTGATCAGGAAAAAAAAGACATTGCCAAGCAATACAAGGAACTGCTTAGAATCAGTTACCGTGACTTAAATAAAGAAGATCAGAAGCTTATCCGAAAAGCATTTGATATTGCCGTAGATGCCCATAGAAACCAGCGAAGGAAAAGCGGAGAAGCCTATATCTTTCATCCGATAGCCGTGGCCAAAATTGTGGCTAGTGAAATAGGTCTGGACGCCACCTCTATTGCTGCAGCATTGCTTCATGATGTGGTAGAAGATACGGAGTATACCCTTATGGATATTGAGCAAATGTTTGGAGAAACCATAGCTCGGATTGTCGATGGATTAACAAAAATTTCTTCTTTAAAAAAGGATCGGGACGTTTCACTACAAGCTGAAAATTTCCGAAAAATGCTCTTAACCCTCAACGATGACGTACGGGTTATTATTATCAAGATTGCAGACCGTCTGCACAACATGCAAACCATGGATGCTATGCGTCCCGACAAGCAGGTAAAAATTGCTTCTGAAACCTTATATATCTATGCCCCTCTCGCTCACCGTATCGGATTATATAATATAAAAACCGAACTGGAAGACCTGGGATTAAAATATACCGAGCCTGAAGTATATCGAGATATTTTAGAAAAAATTAAGGAAAGCAAAGAAGAACAAGACGCTTATATTAAAAAATTCTCCGATCGTATCGAAGAAGGTTTGCAAAAAGAAGGTCTAAATTACGAAATTAAAGGTAGGCCAAAATCCATATTTTCTATTCGGCGGAAAATTATAAAACAAAATATTTCTTTTGATGAAGTCTACGATAAATTTGCCATCCGGATTATTTACAAGTCCGACTTAGAAAATGAAAAATTTATTGCGTGGAAAATTTATACCATTGTTACTGATTTTTACCGTCCCAATCCGATTCGGTTACGAGACTGGATTTCGCAACCTAAATCTACCGGTTATGAAGCTTTACATATCACTGTAATTGGCCCGGATAGTAAATGGGTGGAAGTACAGATACGTAGCGAACGAATGCATGAAATTGCTGAAAAAGGGTACGCAGCCCATTACAAATATAAAAACGAAGACGAAAACCAGGACAACGGAATGGAACTCTGGCTGAACCGGTTACAGGAAGCCTTAGAAAATTCAGAAGCGAATGCGGTTGATTTTGTAGAAGAATTCAAGTTAAATCTTTATGCAAAAGAAATTTTTGTCTTTACCCCTCAGGGTGATTTGAGATCTTTGCCTAAAGGAGCTACCGCCCTGGATTTTGGGTTCAATGTTCATACAGAAATCGGTTTAAAAACCAGGGGGGCACGTATCAACGGTAAGTTAGTCCCCTTAAGCACCGAATTAAAAAGTGGCGATCAGGTAGAAATTATCACCTCTACCCGTGCCAAACCTTCATCAAACTGGTTGGACTATGCTACCACTGCAAGGGCCAGAGCTAAAATTAAATCCGCACTTCGAGATGAGAAAAAGCAAAAATCCGAAGAAGGAAAGATAATTTTAAAACGAAAGTTAAAATCACAAAAAATTAGTCTGAACGAACGGATTGTTAATGAACTGGTATTGTATTTTAAATTAAAAACAAGCCAGGATTTATTTTACCGGGTAGGGATTGGTACGATTGACAATCAAAAGATTAAGGAGTTTGCAAATAACCGGAGTAATGTTTTTATGAATTTTATCAAAAATAAAATTCGTAAAACTCCTAATCCCGAAATAGTAGATGATGAAGTTACTTCAAAATATGATCTGTTGGTTTTTGGCAAAGACGCTGAAAAATTAGAATATAAACTAGCCAATTGTTGTAATCCCATAGCGGGAGACAATGTTTTTGGTTTTATTACCGTAAATGAAGGTATTAAAGTCCATAAAAAAGATTGTCCAAATGCCTTACAAATGCAAAGTAATTATGCCTATCGTATCATGCCTGCAAAATGGATTGATTCCAGTCAGGAAGAATACAAAGCAGTAATACGTTTAAAAGGAATTGATAATATTGGAGTAGTTAATGAAGTGACGCAGGTAATCTCAAATAATATGCATCTAGCTATGTATAATATGAATTTTGATACGAATGACGGAATATTTACTGGTAAAATTACCGTAGGCGTTAAAAATCGTGACACTTTAAAAACCGTAATTCAAAATCTTTCTAAAATTAGTGGAATTGATAAGGTGATTCGGGAGTAAGCCCTAAGTATTTCTATTAAAAATAAAGGAAAATTAGGAAATTAACTATTTACTTTCTTAAATAACGTAACTTTGTTTTTTTAACACTATGAGTCTTAAAACAACCACAGAAAGTGATCAGAATATTGTTAAAAATGTATTTACTGCATTTTTAGAAGAAAAAAAACATCGGAAAACCCCCGAACGTTACGCTATTCTGCAAGAAATCTATGAAAGTGAAGAACATTTTGATATTGAGTCTTTATATATCAAGATGAAGAACAAAAACTACCGGGTAAGTCGCGCTACGCTATACAATACTATTGAATTATTATTAGAATGCAAACTGGTTCGTAAGCATCAGTTCGGACAGAATCAGGCACAATATGAGAAATCTTATTTTGACCGCCAGCACGACCATCTCATACTAACAGATTCAGGCGAAGTACTTGAATTTTGTGATCCTCGAATACAATCCATCAAAAAAACCATCGAAGAAATTTTTGATGTTGATATTACCAATCATTCACTCTATTTTTACGGTACAAAAAAATCTAACTAACCACATATTTATACTAATGGCAGTAAATCTATTACTGGGTCTCCAATGGGGAGACGAAGGAAAAGGAAAAATCGTTGATGTTCTTACAAAAGATTATGATATTATAGCTCGTTTTCAAGGTGGTCCTAATGCCGGGCATACACTGGAATTTGACGGTATCAAACATGTGTTACATACCATTCCCAGTGGTATTTTTCATGACAAAGCGATTAACCTGGTAGGTAATGGCGTGGTAATTGACCCGGTTATTTTTAAAAAAGAACTGGATAACCTGGATCAATACAATATTGACTATACATCCAAACTTTTGATTTCGCGTAAAGCGCATTTAATTTTGCCTACTCATCGAATTCTAGACGCAGCATCAGAAGCTTCTAAAGGTAAAGCTAAAATCGGATCTACCTTAAAAGGAATTGGCCCCACGTACATGGACAAGACCGGGAGAAACGGTATTCGGGTAGGTGATTTGGAATTAAAAGACTGGAAAAAGAGATATCGGAATTTAGCTGATAAGCACATCTCTATGATTGATTTTTATGATGCTAAAATTGAATACGACCTGGATGAATTAGAAAAAGAATTTTTCGAAGCAGTTAAAGTTTTAAAATCTTTAACTTTTATTGATAGTGAAGAATATTTATATCAGGCGCAAAAAGAAGGGAAGAAGATTCTAGCCGAAGGAGCACAGGGTTCTCTATTAGATATAGATTTTGGAACTTATCCATTTGTCACCTCTTCTAATACGACTGCGGCAGGTGCCTGTACCGGTTTAGGAGTGCCACCCAATCAAATTAAAGAAGTTTTTGGAATTTTTAAGGCCTATACCACCAGAGTAGGAAGCGGCCCTTTCCCGACCGAACTTTTTGATAAAGATGGTGAAACCATGGGACGGGTTGGTAACGAATTTGGTGCCACCACGGGGAGACCCAGGCGTTGCGGATGGTTGGATTTGGTCGCTTTAAAATATGCAGTCCGGGTAAATGGCGTGACGCAATTAATGATGATGAAAGGCGACGTACTCAGTGGATTTGAGACCTTAAAAATATGTACGGCATATACGTATCAGGGAAAAGAAATCTCCCATCTACCTTATAATATAGAACCCGAAAACGTAGAGCCCGTATACTCTGAAATGAAAGGCTGGTCGCAGGATTTAACTAAAATGAACGATTCGGAGCAACTGCCGGAAGAATTAGAAGCCTATATTAAATTCTTAGAAAAAGAATTAGAAACACCGATTACGGTTGTTTCCGTTGGTCCGGACCGAACGCAAACGATTCATAGAAAATAAATTGCAACTTTGGTAGCAGAATTGGGTTTAAGTAAGTAAGATACATTTATTAAAAATGAATACGGTTCTATAATACGGAACTTCAAGAAAACCTTTTCCCTATAATTTTTGTTTTTGAGAAAAATAGTTACATATCTGATCGTACTCCTTTGCTGTCTAAATAATAGCTTCGGACAATCTACACCTCAGGGCAAACGGATTGAGGTAAAGTCAGACCGTACAATTAAGGATGAAGCAAGATTCCCGGGGGCAACCATTTTAGCAAAAGTAAATGAGCAGGTCTATATGTTGCATGAAGGTATTGAAATCTGGTGTGATCAGGCGGTTTATTATAGTGAAGATCAGTTTTTCCGGGCGTTTGGTAATGTAAAGATGATCCAGGGGGATACGCTGACCATGACCAGTAATTATTCTGAGTATAATGGTGATACCCAGTTTGCTTATGCCAGGGAGAATGTATTTATGGAAACTCCGTCCAATACGCTGACTACTGACACTTTATTTTTTGATCGGTTACGCCAGCAAGCTTATTATCGCAGTGGGGGTACGGTAAAAGATTCTACCCGGACTAATACCCTGACCAGTAGAATCGGCAGGTATTTTATGGACCGTGGTCTTTTTTCTTTTAACAAAGAAGTAAAAGTGGTCAATCCGGAAAACACCGTAGATTCCGAACATATGGACTATTATAAAGATACCGGTCATGTTTTTGTATACGGACCTTCAACCGTAAAAGGAGAAGAAAGTACTTTATACTGCGAACGTGGATTCTATGATACTAATGCTAAGACTGCGCATGCTATTAAAAACGCAAAAATAGATTATGACAACCGGACCGTCTTTGGGGATAGTATTTTCTACAACAGTGCCATTAACTTTGCTTCGGCAACCAATAATATAAAAGTACTGGATACTGCGAATCAATCTGTGATCACCGGGCATTATGCCGAAGTTTTTAAAGATAAAGATTCGGTTTTTATTACAAAACGAGCTTTAGCTTCTACCCTTCAGGAAAAGGATTCCATTTTTATTCATAGCGATACGTTGATGATTACCGGAAAACCTGAAAAACGTATCTTACGGGGATTTTATGATGTACGGATTTTTAAAACCAATATGAGTGGTAAAAGTGATTCTATTCACGTAGACCAGACTACAGGTCTCACTAAAATGATAGGTTCACCCATTATATGGTCACAAAGCAATCAGATGACCGGAGATACTATTAAAATTATTTCTAATGTAAAAACAGAAAAATTAGATTCCTTAGTGGTGTATGAAAATGCATTTTTAGTACAGGAAGATACTTTAAAAGCAGGATTTAATCAGGTCAAAGGCCAGACCTTATACGGATTATTTGAAGAAAATGAAATTTATCAGGTAGATATTGATAAAAATACCGAGACCATATTCTTTCAGCGAGAAAGTGAAGATGAATTAAAGTTAATCGGAATTAATAAAGTACTCTCCAGTTCCATTAAAATGCTACTGGAAGAACGGGAAATTGTGGATGTCTATTATTATCAGAATGTAGATGGTACTTTATATCAGGAACAGGAACTCCCGGAAAATGCTCGGGAACTTTCGGGATTAAATTGGAGGGGTGAAGAAGAATTACTAGAAAAAAAAGATTTATTTAAAGGTGAAAAACCACCGGAATTGGCAAAAATTAAAGGCATTCCGTTACCTATTGAAAATGAAGATTTCTTTAGTGAAGCAACTTTAAAACGAATTGAAGATACCAATGCGGAAGGGTCAAGCTTATTAGAACAAAATTTAAAAGATGCTGAAATTGAAGATGTTGAAAAGATTAAAGAGATCGTAACAGATTCTATTACTGCTCCAAGAGCTCCACAACAAATAGATTCTCTACAAGACGAGGTCAATGAAATCAAAAAGAAAGCAGAAAAGTTGATAGATGTTGACCTAACCGGAACAGCCAAAGTTAGAGATAGCCTGACAGTTACAAAGTTAAAGGAGAAAGCTAAAAAGGCGAAGGATAGTTTGAAGTGAGTTTTTAGTTGATGGTTGGTAGTTGATAGTTGTCAGTTTTTTATGGTTAGGTTAGTCATGAGATTTTAGTAGTGAGTAGTGAGAATTTAGTCTTAAGTATTAGGTACGAGGTATTAAGTGAATGGTTTGAAGTATAAGGCTTAGAAATCGGACTTTGGACTTCTCGGGCTTCGAGAGCCTCAGCCCTCAATTGATATTTATTCGCTGTTGCGTATTAAATTTAGTGTATATTCTCGAGGACTGAGGCTCCCCAAGTCCTCTTAAATTTTGATTGTATAAATTTATTTTTAGACTAAGGATTAGCACACCATCATTTGAATTCAATAAAAATTTAATTAACCCATAACTTAATAACATAGTAACACAGTAACCTAATAACTTAATAATAAAACAACCAAAAAACCAGTGCCTTTTGCCCAGTGCCTATTCAACTAATAAAATAACTCAGTAACAAAATAACTTAACAACAAAACAACCAAAAAAACCAGTGTCTTTTGCCTAGTGCCTATTTAACTAATAGAAACTATAAAATCAGTAACAAAATAACCTAATAACTTAGTAACTTAATAACTGAAACCAGTACCTATTCAACTAATGAAAAAAGACTTCTTTACATACCAGGCGCAAACCACTCCGCATCCTTTAGCGATGGAAGTAGCGTATGCAAAGGGATCTTATATTTATACCACACAAGGAGAAAAACATTTGGATTTTGTGGCTGGGGTTTCCGCTTGCAGTTTAGGTCACCAACATCCTCGCGTCGTTACGGCTATCAAAGAGCAGGTAGATAAATATTTGCACGTAATGGTGTATGGGGAGTACATTCAGCAACCACCGGTAGCTCTGACCAAGTTACTGGCAGATCACTTACCGGATCCGCTGTCTAAAACTTACCTGACCAATTCCGGCACTGAAGCTATTGAAGGTGCATTAAAATTAGTACGAAGGGTTACCGGAAGAAGTCAAATTATTACGGCTCATCACGCCTATCACGGAAATACCATGGGTGCTTTAAGCGTTACCGGATTTGAAGAACGAAAACAACCTTTTCGTCCGTTGATTCCGGATGTTGAGTTTATTCACTTCAACAAAGAACAGGACCTTTTACAAATTACTGAGAAAACCGCCGGGGTTATTTTAGAAACCATTCAGGGAGGGGCTGGTTTTATCCTTCCGAAGAATAATTACCTGCAAAAAGTAAAAAAACGTTGTGAAGAAGTGGGTGCGCTATTAATTTTAGACGAAATTCAGCCAGGTTTTGGGCGAACCGGTAAGCTTTTTGGTTTTGAACATTACGCTGTTGTTCCGGATGTTGTGGTAATGGGTAAAGGTATGGGTGGCGGACTTCCGATCGGTGCATTTACCGCTTCCCAAAGTCATATGGATCAATTAGCAGATAACCCAAAGTTAGGTCATATTACCACCTTTGGAGGAAATCCGGTTATTGCCGCGGCAGCTTTAGCAACGCTACAAGAAATTACAGAAACCAACTTAATTGATCAAAGCCTTCAAAAAGAAAAGCTATTTAGAGAATTGTTAGTACATCCTTTAATAAAAGAAATTAGGGGCATAGGACTAATGTTGGCAGTCCTTACTCCTTCAATAGAAATTACCAATTTTGTTGTCTTAGAAGCAAAGAACCGGGGATTAATCTTATTTTGGTTACTTTTTGAACCTTGTGCCATCCGAATTACCCCACCCCTCACTATTTCGCTGGAAGAAATAAAAAAAGGCTGTCAGGTTATTTTGTCTATTTTACATGATGCCCTTACTAAATATAAGCTAAATACCTGAGCATTAACCCTTCATAGATAACCTGTAAAACCGTACGGACTGCCAAAAGTGTATTGGTATGTATTTTGTTCATTAGTTTGTTAAAAAGAATTGATTCCGAAGTTGTAATTACAAGATTTGATTTGTAAATTTATTAAAGAGGAAATCAGTTATGCGTACTCCATAGGGAACGTACCCTGGGAAATAGGATGATGAAGTTATATTTATGAATAGTATTCCCGTAGCGCATCTTTAATCAACGTGTATGAAATTTAACCACGAAGAATTCGAAGATCAAAACTTTTCAATCAGTCGATATGAACGTATGTTGCGATCCAACGATATCCGATTTTTTGACTCAGACGAATTTGAATCCATAATACATCACTATTTAGAAAACGGTAAGATAGCAAAAGCTAAAAAAGCCATTTCGCTAGGCTTATCACAACATCCTTCTTCGGTAAATTTAAAGTTATTAGAAGTAGAAGTTATGATTTTTGAAGATCGATTAGACAAAGCCGATCATTTACTGGCTAAGCTACATGCAATCGAACCTGAAAACGAGGAGATTTACATTCAAAAAGCTAATATTCTTTCTAAAAAGAATAAACATCACAAAGCCATTGAACTTTTAAACATCGCTTTAACGTATACTACGGATGAAGCTGATGTGTATTCTTTAATTGGCATGGAATATCTGTTTATGGATGATTTTGAAAATGCTAAAACGTGTTTTATGAAGTGTCTAGAAATGGATAATGATGATTATTCGGCTTTATACAATATTATATACTGTTTTGATTTCTTAGAACAGCACCAGGAAGCCATTAATTACCTAAACCTGTTTTTAGACGCCAATCCCTACTCCGAAGTCGCCTGGCATCAGGTAGGTAAGCAATATTTTGACTTAAAAGAGTATAAAAAAGCCTTAGCCGCCTTTGACTTTGCTATTATCAGTGATGAATATTTTGTAGGTGCATATTTGGAAAAAGGGAAAGTACTGGAAAAACTGAAAAAGTATAACGAAGCTATTGAAAACTATAAGATTACTTTAGAATTAGATGATCCTACTTCTTTTGCCTTGTTACGAATGGGTAAGTGCTATGAACGTTTGGGTTGTCAGGATTTGGCTATACAACATTATTCAAAAACGGTTCATGAAGATCCTTTACTAGATAAAGGTTGGATTGCTATTACTGATTTCTATTTAAAGAAACGTAATTACCAGAAAGCTTTGTATTATATTAACAAAGCTATTGGCATCGATTCTGAAAACGTATTGTACTGGAAGCGTTATGCCAAAATTAATAACCGCCTGGCCTTTTTTGAAGAAGCCGAACGAGGGTATAGAAGAGCTTTGGAGTTAGGAAATTATGAATTAGATACCTGGTTAAACCGAACTGATATTTTACGCTTTATCGGAGAAAATGACGCGGCCATACAAAATATGCATCAAGCCATTGAGTTCTACCCGGAGAATGCCGAAGTACAATTCAGATTAGCTGGAATGCACTACGAAAAACAAGAGTTTAATCAAGGTGAATTTCATCTACGAAAGGCGTTACATTTAGATAAAGAATACAGCATCATCTTGGAAGAACTCTTCGAAAATGTTTATCAACTTTCTTTAGTTCAAAATATTATTAAACAGTATTAGATTAAGAAGGGATTATTGATCTTTTCTTTGTTTGATTATTACATACAGACTTCCCACTAAAAGGGGATTAATCCCTATTTAATATTGTTACAATTTGCATATTAACTTACAGTCTTCCCTCTTTTGAAGGGATCAGTTTTCTCAAACGGGAGGTTAATACTTTTTACAACAAGTTAGTGCGCTTCCCTCTCGAGAGGGATAGCACTTCAATTCGGTTTACCGGATTAGAAGTACTTGGGTGTGTTACGTACTGATTTGCTTATTCATACTCAAACACACCCCTAGCCCCTACTTCGATTAATTCAGTACAGGTCTCTAGAGGGGAATTTACACTATTTCAATATATAATTTTAAGTCAAACTCATTACAAGTCTCGAGAGGAAAACTCTTACTCAAATATAATATTAGTTTAAAATTATAATTTATAGCCTTCCCTCTAGAGAGGGATAGCACTTCAATTCAGCTTGCTGAATTAGAAGTACTTGGGTGTGTTTACGTACTGATTGACCAACATTTCCTTTAAAGAAGAACCATTTTCCTCATAATCTTGAATATAATACTCAATTGCTAATAATACATTGAACATATCTTTAAATACTTGTTGATCCGTGAAACGTAGCACAGTAATTCCCAACTCATTCATTTTCCTTTCTTTAATCGTATCTTTTCGTTGTACTTCTAGTAGTTGATGCGAATAACCATCTACCTCTATACCCACCATTAATTCATAACAAAAGAAATCTAGGATGTAGTTATCAATAGGCTTCTGACGATGAAAGTAATATCCGTACATCTGTTTGCGTTTTAGCTTTTGCCATAACAAAATTTCCGACTTGGTACTATGATTACGTAATTGCCGAGCGTATTCCTTTAGTTTTGGATTGTAGGGTATAATTTTTCTCCGTTTCATACACTACAAACTTAAAATTTTCTAAGAATTTACTGATTATTCCAATTTATCTTTCTTACTCATACTCAAACACACCCCCAGCCCCTACTTCGACTACCTCAGTACAGGTCTTCAGAGGGGAACTCTTACTCAGATATAATATTAGTTTAAAATTATAATTTACAGGCTTCCCTCTGAAGAGGGATAGCACTTCAATTCAGCTTGCTGATTAGAAGTACTTGGGTGTGTTGCGTGCTGATTTGTTTATTCTTACTTACGCTCATCTTTATTCCCATATCATAAACGCTCTCCTATCAATCAAAAATTATATACATTTGTCAGCTTTAAGACTTTTGCATGGAACGATCTTTAAAAGAGTATGTGTTGATATCCCTGAAAGGCATTGCCATGGGTGCTGCAGATGTAGTACCAGGAGTGTCCGGGGGTACTATTGCTTTTATCTCAGGAATTTATGAAGAATTGATCGCCACTATTAGTAAACTGGATCTTTCCTTTTTTACTATCTGGAAGAATTCAGGTTTTAAATACGCCTGGACTACTTATAATCTTTCTTTTTTAGCTGCGCTTTTTTCAGGGATTGCCATTAGTGTATTATCTCTATCCAAAGTAATCAAATGGTTACTACACAATGAACCTTTATATTTATGGTCTTTTTTCTTTGGATTGGTACTTGCCAGTATTTTATATATTGGAAATCAAATTACTAAATGGTCTCCTAAGGTAATAATTAGCTTAGCGATTGCAGCTATTGTTTCTTATTACGTCACCATTGCCGAACCTTTAGCTAGTCCGGATCACTGGTGGTTTTTAATGTTATGTGGGTTTATTGCCATCATTGCCATGATTTTACCTGGAATTTCAGGGGCATTTATTCTTTTATTATTAGGTGCTTACGGAACTTTTATTGGGATTCTTAACAATTTTAGAGAAGGATTGACTGAGTTTAACGGAACGCTTTTTTGGGACGCTTTTTCTAAAATTTTACTGATTGCCGTGGGTGCTGTTGCCGGACTTAAAGTATTTTCAAAAGTATTGAACTGGATGTTTACCAGTTATAAAAATATGACCCTGGCGGCTTTAACCGGGTTTATGATGGGTTCTCTTAATAAACTATGGCCCTGGAAAAAAGTACTTTCCTACCGAACCAATTCCGAAGGACTGGAAGTTCCTTTTATCGAAAAAAGTATTCTTCCCACCTCTTTTGAAGGGGATCCACATATATTTTTAGTACTCCTATTTATAGTCATTGGTTTTTTACTCATATTTGCATTAGAGCGGATCGCAACAAAAAAAGCTGTATGACCACATGCCGGAATCTTTACATACTATAGGTAGCAAGTTGGCCTTAATTCTTAAAGGGTTAGCCATGGGTGCTGCTAATAAGGTACCGGGCGTTTCAGGAGGAGTTGTTGCTTTTGTTGCCGGATTCTATGAAGAATTTATTTATTCGCTCCAACGTTTTAATTTAAAAGCAGTTAAATTATTACTTAATTTTCGATTAATTAGTTTTTGGAAGTATATAAACGGAAGGTTTCTTTCTTTACTTATCCTAGGAATGCTTATTAGTTATTTTAGCATTTCCAAATTACTAGATTATCTTATTTTACACTTTGAATTGTACGTATGGGCTGCATTTTTTGGTATGATATTAGGTTCCTTATATGTTATCGCAAAAGATTTCAATACCTGGAATATAAGAACGATCTCTTTAATTATTTTAGGTATTGGGGTTGGTGTTTTTATTAGTTTATTAGAACCCGCACGGGAAAATGATAATCTACTGTTTGTTTTTTTCTGTGGAATCATTGGAGTTTCCGGAATGACTTTACCCGGATTATCCGGTTCCTTTATTCTTATCCTACTAGGCAATTATGTTTTACTTTTGGTAGATTCGGTAAATGCTTTATATGACACAGCTGGTGAAATTTTTCAAGGTAATTTTAACTTTACAGAGGATCCTGTTCGTATACGTTTAATTAACGTACTTTTTTTCTTTAGTGTAGGTTCGCTGGCTGGATTGATTTCGCTTTCGCATTTATTAGGATATGTTCTAAAAAAATACAAAGCTGAGACTTTTGCCGTCATTATTGGTTTTATTACTGGTTCGCTGGGTGTCGTCTGGCCATGGAAATACAAAATATTCAAAACCGATCAAAATCAAAATATTTTAATTGACGCTCAGGGTAATTATGTTCTGGACAACTACAATAGATACATTCCCGACTTTGATTTAGCTTCTACCCGGTGGGCGCTTTTATATATCGTTACAGGTATACTAATTGTGGTAGGATTAGAATGGTATGGAGATTACCGTAAAAAGAAATTAACATGAATACGTTTGGTTTATTAGGAAAGAATATTGGATATTCTTTTTCTAAAGGATATTTTACAGAAAAATTTAAAAACGAAAATATCTCGGCGCAATATGTCAACTTTGATATTCAAAACATCAACGAAGTTCGGGAGGTTTTAAAAACCGAAGAGTTAAAAGGATTTAATATTACCATACCCTATAAACAGGAAATCTTTCCTTTTTTATCTAAATTAGATCCGGTTGCAAAAGAGATTGGTGCTGTTAATGTTGTAAAAGTTGCACCTGACGGAAATTTAACTGGTCACAATAGTGATTATTATGGTTTTAAAGAATCTTTACAACCTTTATTGCATAAAAAGATAAAAAAAGCTTTGATTTTAGGCACTGGTGGGGCTTCTAAAGCAATTGCTTATGCGCTTACCTCTCTACAGATTACTTATACCTATGTATCACGTAATCCCGGTCAGAATCAAATAGCTTATACTGATTTGACTGAAGAACTAATAAACCAACATCACTTATTGATCAATTGTACTCCATTAGGTACCTTCCCTAATATAACCGATTGTCCGGATATACCTTATCAATTTATAGGAAAGCAGCATATCTTATACGATTTAATTTATAACCCGGAGACTACTACATTTATGCAAAAAGGAATAGACCAAGGAGCAACGGTTTCCAATGGTTTACAAATGTTGATTTTACAGGCGGAAAAATCCTGGGATATTTGGGAACAAGCCTAGTTCTTTAAGAAATAATTTAAATAACAGGTAAGAGCAGTAAAACCATATAACAAATCTACTGTATAGTAGCTCCAACCGGAGATTTGAAATAATTTAGGTTTTTCTAATATCCGCTTACTTTGTGTTTAATTGAGATGTTAGTATATTACAACCATATTTGTCATTATATTTATTATACTGACTTACCAATATTAAGAAAAAAGCATATTTATGTCTGTAAATGATAACCTGCCTAAGGCAGATGGAACTGAAAATAAAACTACGGAAGAAGCTACGACTTCTTCTACTCATATAAATGCAACTGATATAAATGCTTCCGCAGAAAATACCGTAGCACAAGCCATGGTAGAAGAAGCAGCGACAGTTTCCGAAAAACAGGAAAATACTACAATACCCAAAACTGATAATTTGGAAAGCTCAGTAGTAGAAAGTATAGTTTCCTCAGAAAATACCGGAACTTCTATACTATCAGAAGATTCAACTACAGAAAATTTTTCAGCTGAAAGTGCTACTTCTACAAATGCAGAAGAAACTCCGGAAGTATCTGGAAATCAACCTAAGGAAAATTCAACGGTTAAGGAAATTGATATTGTAAAAAAAGAAACTTCGGAAGAACCTAAAAAAGAGGAACCCAAAGAAATTGAAAAAAAGGACTATGCTTCTTTAACCAAAGAAGAATTAGTCAAAGAATTAAAAAGTTTAATTAAAAACGAAGAAGTACAGCGTATTAAAGAACACGTTGAAGAAATTAAAACTGTTCTAAATACAAAGTTTAACGAAGAAGAAGCTCAAAAGAAAGAGGAATTCCTAGCTGAAGGAGGTAATATTATAGATTTTTATTATTCCACTCCAATCAAAAAGGAATTTAACGCTACCTACTTTAATTATAGGGAAAAGCGAAATAACTACTACCAAAATATTAAAAGGGATCAACAGGAAAATCTTAAAAAACGATTAGAATTAATCGAGGAATTAAAGAACTTACCTGAAACTGCACCAGACACCAATACTGCTTACAAACAGTTTAAGGAGATTAAAGAAAAGTGGCATAATGCCGGAGCTATCCCAAAAGATACCAATAACACCGTATGGAATACCTATTATCACCACACCGAAAACTTTTATAGCTACCTGCATCTTAACCGGGATTTTAGGGAACTGGATTATAAGTACAACCTGGAACAAAAATTAAAAGTAATCGAACGGGCTACGGAACTGGCTCAGGAAAGCAATGTCAACCGCGCCTTTAGAGAACTACAATCCCTACATAAAGTATGGAAAGAGGAATTGGGGCCGGTATCCAGGGAGTATAGTGATCAAATCTGGGAGAAATTTAGCGATCTTACTAAAAAAATTCATGATAACCGACAACGGTATTTTGAAGAACAGGATAAAATCTACGAGAAGAACCTGGAAGTCAAGCATGATATTATACGCCAAATTAATGAAATTAATCGACAAGAGGTAAAAGGTCACGGAGATTGGCAGAAGAGTGTAAAAAAAGTGGAAGCGCTACGGGAAGATTTTTTTAAAGCAGGTAAGGTACCTCTTCAAGAAAATGAAGCTACCTGGCAAGCTTTTAAGTCGGCAACTAAAACTTTTAATACGTCTAAAAATAGTTTCTATAAGTCTTTAAAAACAGACCAACTTACGAACTTGGAAAAGAAAAAGGAACTAATTAAAATTGCCGAGGATAATAAAGACAATGAAGACCTGGAAACCACTACGGCCTTGATGAAAAAAATTCAGGCCGATTGGAAGAAGATCGGACACGTACCTCGTAAAGACAGCGATCGTATCTGGAAACAATTTAAGGATGCCTGTAATGCTTTCTTTGACCGTATACATGAAGAAAAGAATGCAGTTAACAAAGAGGAAGAAGAAGCTTTACTTAAAAAAGAAGCCCATTTGGAAACCGTAAAGAAACTTGAACTTACTGGTGATAACAAAACGGATTTACAAACTATTAAAGATCATATTAGTACCTGGAAAAGCCTGGGGAGGGTTCCGTATAAAAAGAAAAATATCGAACAAGCCTTTAACAAAGCCCTGGACGCTCTTTTTTCTAAGTTGGACTTAAACCGGGAAGAAGCTGAAATGATTAAGTTTCAAAACAAAATGGAAACTTTAAAATCTGATGATCGAGCTCTTCAAAATGAGAAAAACTTTATTAAAAAGAAAATTGACGAGGTACAGAGTGAAATCACACAGCTAGAAAATAACCTGCAATTTTTTAAACATGCTAAAGATGACAATCCTTTGGTAAAGGAAGTAAAGAACAATATCAATAAGCAAAAAGAAAACCTTGAGGTATGGAAGAATAAATTCCGCCAGTTAAAACAAATAACATAATACTGAATTATTGTCCTTTATGTAACAGGTTAGCCAAGAGATTCTATGAAGAAAAGCATAGTATTTTTTATCGTTGTGAATACTGCCATGGTATTTTTTTAGGTTTGACGCATCATTTGTCTGCTCAACAAGAAAAAGAACGCTACCTTCTTCATAATAATAACCCGAAAGATTCCGGATATCGTAAATTTCTTCAACCGATTGTTGATCATGTTACCACACATTATATGGCCACAGCAAACGGTTTGGATTTTGGTAGCGGACCGATACCGGCTATGGAGATTTTATTAAGAGAAAAGAAGTATAAAATTACTTCCTATGACCCTTATTTCACAGCAACTTCATTGTCTCAAACTACCACCTATGATTTTATTATTGTCTGTGAAGTCATGGAACATTTTAAAAATCCAGCTAAAGAGTTTAGCCTTCTTTATAGTCTTTTACAAACTGGTGGCGAATTAATTTGTAAAACCAGTCTATTTAATATTAATACTGATTTTAAAAATTGGTGGTATAAAAATGATCCTACCCACGTGTTCTTTTATACCGAAACTACTTTACAAGTAATTTTAAATCAGTATAAATTCAAAAAGTTAAAAATTATGAAAGATTATTTTATTTTACAAAAATAATAAGAAAGAAAGCCCAAACCGTAATTTTAAAGTTTGAGCTTGCTTCAAATCTTTTTTTTAACAGTAATCTATATTAATTAGTTATACCCCGGATTTTGTTCTATTAAACTATTAGTATCCATTTCATCTTGAGGAATAGGTAAAACTAGAGAAGGACTATCTGCAGGAATAGTCCCTATAGCAATATTATTTCTTTGTAAATCATGAAACAAAAACCCTTCAAAAGCCAATTCTAATTGCCGTTCATTCAGAATATCTTGTAATGTAATAGCTCCGGTCAAACTATTAGCGTTAGATCTTTCTCTAATTGTATTTATATCTTCAAGAGGACTAGCACCCATAGTTGTTCCCTCAACTAGATTTGATTCTGCGCGAATTAAATACATTTCAGCTAATCTTAAAATCTCTACATTACCAAATTGATTAGTATACTTCGCGGTTAAACGATCTCCAAATGGATTCTCAACAAAGAAAGTGCTTCTAACATCATCTGCATCAGAGAATAAATTAATATAATCTTCATTAATAGTAATATCACCACCTCGACCTCCATTATCTTCAGAAGCGTAAAAAGTAATCAAATCGTTACCACCAGTTTGATTCGTAACTTGAAAAGCAAATACAGTTTCTTCAGAATCCACGTCATTATTAAAAGCATTAGCATATTCTTCTAATAATACATGACCGCTATTTTCAATCACATCATTTGCCGCATCTCGTGCACTTAAATAATTTCCTTGTTGCAAATAAACTCGGGCTAATAACCCTTGTGCACTGTATTTATCAGCGAAAAAATCATTATCCGCTGGTAATAAGTCATAAGCTATTATTAGATCATTAATTAAGAAATCATAAATAGCTTGAACAGAAGCTCTCGGCGCAGAAACATCTTGTAAAAAATTAGTAATACCTACATTTCTTAATGGAACACCTGGTTGAGAATTTTCACTTCCTGCAACATACGATAGACCCCATAGTCTTACCAAATCAAAATAATTAAGTGCTCTTAAAAACCGGGCCTCACCTTCAATACTATTTTTTCGATCTTCACTACTGACTACCACGTCCAGGTTGTCTAGAATTAAATTTAACTGGTTAATTGCCTCATAAGCATTAGTCCAACTATTTTCTACAAAACCATTATCGACTAAAATTGTCTTTTGAAGAAACTGACGTGGATCCAAAAAAGTTCCATTCCAAGATACTTGATCTTCTGTTCCTAATAAATCTGCCAAAACTTGATTTCTACCACCAAAAGTAGCTACTTGTCCTGATTCATCGTAGGCACCTATCAATAAAGCACTAATATTTTGTTCTGTGGATAACGCTAGCGAACCATCAATACTCTGTTGAGGTTCAAGCTCTAACTCATCTTCACAACTTGTTATAAAGATTAAAAAGAGAGCAGTAAATAGTATGTTGATAATATTTTTCATGTTCTTTCTTTTAGAAATTTAAATTTAGTCCTAATGATAAAACCTTAGCAGGAGGAGCTGAATAGAATTCTTGACCGGGGTTAGGAGTACCCCCTCTGACTCCAGCTGCGTCTGTTCTTGCTTCAGGATCAAAACCTTCATAATTTGTAAAAGTTAATAAGTTAACTCCTGTTAAATATATTCGTATGTTTGAAAAACCATATTTCTGAATAACATCAACTGGAAGAGAATATCCCAAGGTAATATTTCGTAATCTAACAAAGTTTGCTTCTTCAAGGTACCGTGTGGATTGTGCAGTTCCATTACCCTGGAAGAGTCTTACCTGTGGCACATCGGTAATATCTCCCGGCTGCTGCCATCGATCCAGTTGATCAATAGTTTGATTATCGAAAAAATCAGCAGATGCCGACATAAAACGTCCACCACCGTTATAAATACTAGCACCAAACTCTCCTTGAAGTGTAAAAGAGAAATCTACATTTTTGTAGGATATATTATTAGTAAGACCACCATACCATTCGGGAAAAGGATTTCCAATAGCGATTCGATTAGCTTCGTTTGCATTTGTTGTAGTTTCTTTATTTAAACTACCGTCTGCGTTTTCAGAATTAAGAATATACAGGGCATCACCATTTGCGGGATCAACTCCAGCATATTCAAGTAGAAAGAAGGCGTTTGCTACTTCACCCACTCGATTGATATTTTGACCATTTATAATATCTTGATTACCATTTGGCAAAGAAATAATCTCATTTTCATTATTTGAAATATTAAAATTTGTACTCCAACTAAAATTTTCTGTTAAAATATTTTTAGTATTTAGAGTAAATTCAACTCCTGTATTTCTTAATTCTCCTATATTCCGGCTTATTGTAGGATCACCAACTGTAGGATTATTAGGTCCACCGGCACTCGGTACTAAGGGTTCATTAAAAAGAAGTCCACCAGTACTTTTAACATAGTAATCAATTTCACCTGTAATTCTATTATTCAAAAAACCGTATTCAAGGCCAATATCTGTCTGCTCAGTCGTTTCCCAAGTTAAATCAGGGTTACCTGCTTGAGTAAAACTTATTCCTGGACGTTGATTGTATGCAACTGCTCCAAATAAAAACCTTGAAGGAAAATTATTAATCTCGGCATTACCGGCATCTCCCCAACTTACTCTAATTTTTAGAAAGCTTAAGACTTCTGAATCATTCATGAAATCTTCATTAGATATAATCCAACCTCCAGATAACGCAGGATAAATACCAAACCTTTCGTTCACTCCAAATCGAGAAGATCCATCTCTACGTATACTTGCTTTAAACAGATACTTTCCTTTGAAGTCATATGTAGCTCTAGCAAAGTAGGAAAGAAACGCAAAAGCAGTTTCACTTCCGGCTCCTGCGACTACTTCTGCTCCTCCTGTAACCGTTTGAAAATCGTCAGAAGGAAATTGGTTAGAAGTAACGCTAATAAATCTTCTAGTTGTTTTATTTAATTCAGTCCCTGCTACTAAACTTAAAGTATGTATGTCTTTGAATACCTTATCATAACTAAAGTAATTTGATATTATGTAATTTTCAACATCAACACTACTTGCAAAAGCTGATCCATTAGTTGATTGAAAAGGTGCTAAACTGCCAATATATTGATCTTCAGTTTGTGCATATAAATCATAGGCAAAACTACTATTTAATTTTAAGCCATCGATAAACTCATAGTTGCTGAATAATCTACCAATAACTCTTCTAATCTTTGTTTTGTAGAATGCATTTTGATCTTGTAATAAAAA
Source organism: Aquimarina sp. ERC-38 (assembly GCF_026222555.1). NCBI lineage: Bacteria > Pseudomonadati > Bacteroidota > Flavobacteriia > Flavobacteriales > Flavobacteriaceae > Aquimarina > Aquimarina sp. ERC-38. The sequence goes on from NZ_CP098511.1 coordinate 3,881,359, forward strand.
ATTAGCGTAAAGCGTATTGGGATTTGCAGTACCATCTTCTAAAAATGGCGCTGTCAAAGGTGTTTGTGCAATCGATTGTAGTGGAGTAACAAAAGCATTATCGTTAGCAATTCGATCAATCTCAGTTCTGGAATAACTTAAGTTCATACCTAATGAAAAACGATCATTAAATTTATGATTAATATTTGCTCTTGAAGAGTATCGTAATAAATCATTACCCTGAACAATCCCTTTATTATCAGAAACAGAACCTGAGAAGAAAAAATTTGTTTTTGAGTTTCCTCCTGACATGGAAAAATCAGCATCAGTAATTTCACCATCTCTTAATGCCAAATCAACCCAATCCGTATCTATCACCCCATTTCTCCAATCTGTATTATTTGAGTAACGATCAAACCTTCCTTCAACAAAGGATATAGCGTCAGCTTCAGTATCAAATATAGCCCCTACCGAATTTATAGCTGCTTCTGTAAATAATTCGACATATTGAGCTGAATTTAAGAATTCACGTGTATTTGTAGGACTACTAAAACCATGAGAAGTATTTAAGGAAAATTGCGTTTTACCTTCTTTCCCTTTTTTAGTTGTAATAATAACAACACCGTTTGCACCTCTTGATCCGTAAATTGCTACGGCAGATGCGTCTTTAAGTATTTCAATAGATTCTATTTCATTAGGACTTAAAGAAATAAGAGGGTTCACCGGAGCTTGATTGTTAGATTCATCGCTGTTATATAAAGGAATACCATCCAAAACATATAAGGGTTGGGTACCAGATGTAAGACTAGCGGCTCCTCGTACTCTAATATTTAATCCTCCTTCGACTTTACCATTATTCTGAGTAATCTGCACTCCAGCTGCTTTTCCTACTAAAGTACTTTGGAAATTAGATACCGGAACTTCCTTAATATCATCTGAATCTAATTTAACTATATTATCGGTCAATGTACGCTTACTTTGCGTACCATACCCCACTACAATAATTTCATCCAAAGAATTTAGTTCTTCTTTTAACACTACACTAATTTCGTTTTGATCTGTATACTTGATTTCTTGATTAGAGAAACCTATAAATGAAAAAACCAATGTTTCTCCTTCATTAATTTCAATAGAATATTTACCATCGAAATCTGTTTGGGTACCTCTGTCTGTATCTTTGACAATTACGTTTACTCCTGGTAATGGCAAGCCTGCGGGATCACTAACAAAACCTTTCATCAATCTATCTTGAGCCACTATGGTAGCTGTTGATAAAAAAGTGAGTATTAATAATAAGTAATAATTTAATCTCATATTTTTGAATTAATGTTAAAAGGAATGTTTTACTACTATAGTAAATCATTTAAACTATTTCGAAAACTAACTTTAATGGTTATCAAAAATAGAGAATTAAAATAACAATACTTTTATATGCATCTACTCAAGGTGTTTCTAATACTTCTTATAAAACAAGTTGCCTTTATAAGTTATAGTCGTTTATTAAATTTATATTAAATTCTAAATAGGATTTCTAAGTATCACTTAAAATAGATAAACTTTTATACGTGTAAATTTAGAATTTTATAAAAGTGATTAGTTTGTAAAAATTCATATATATGATAAATAGTAAAAATTTGATATGCATTTGAAAGTAAATAAAATTTTTCCCTGATAAAATAGAGAAAATTACTTCTTCCTTTAAATGAAATAATTTTAATGTAAATTAACCAATAAGTTACGGTTTCAACATAATTTTTACTTATTGCTTTAAAATTTTAAAAATAACAGCTCGATTTAGTTAATATTATATAAATTATTCAATAAATAGTTTTATATTTAACTAACATATTGTGTTTATGTGTTAAATTATATTGAGATAGTAATAGCGTATTATTCGTTGAAAGACACAAAGATAATACGAACTTCCAACCTGTTACTATTTAAGGGTAACTGATCTTATTCCTCTAAAATTAGATCTAGATCCGTCGTGATTTTTCATGACGGATTTTTTTTCAAATAAATAATTCTTAGATAAGAAGTGAATTCTGTTTAATCTAGCATATAAATTTTACAACCTTTTGGCTTCTTCCCAATACACATCCATTTCGGCTAATGTCATATCTTTTAGGCTTTTCTGATTTCCTTTTGCTTTGGATTCGAGGTATTGAAAACGCTTGATAAATTTTTTATTCGTTCGTTCCAAAGCATCTTCCGGGTTAATTTTTAAAAATCGGGCGTAGTTAATCATAGAGAAAAGAACATCACCAAACTCCGCTTCAATCGCATCCTTGTCATTGTTCTTTACTTCCTCTTGCAATTCTTCCAATTCTTCTTTGACTTTGTCTAATACCTGATGAGAAGCCTCCCAGTCAAAACCTACTCCTGCCACTTTATCCTGAATTCTACTTGCTTTTACCAGTGCAGGTAAACTTTTAGGAACGCCTTCTAATACACTTTTCTTACCTTCCTTTAGTTTCAGTTGTTCCCAGTTTTGTTTAACCTGCTCTTCATTTTCAACCTCTACATCTCCGTAAATATGAGGGTGACGATGAATCAACTTATCGCAAATAGCATTAGCTACATCAGCAATATCAAAATCTTTAGTTTCACTTCCGATCTTCGCGTAAAAAACCAAATGTAAAAGTAAATCTCCTAATTCATTTTTTACTTCTTCTTTATTATTGTCTAAAATGGCATCTCCTAATTCGTAAGTTTCTTCGATAGTAAGATGCCGTAGTGATTGCATAGTTTGCTTTTCATCCCAGGGGCACTGTTCACGCAATTCATCCATAATGGTTAATAAACGATCAAAGGCTTCTAGTTGTTGAGTTCTTGAGTTCATAATTTAAAACTTGACAGATGACATTCTTTTTTGTGTCATCTTATATTCGCTTATCATTTCTGCTACAATAGTTCCGGCAGGCTTTAATTCATGTATCAACCCGGAAACCTGTCCTATTTCCAACTCCCCATTTTCTATATCCCCTTCATACATGCCTTTTTTTGCCCGTGCGCGACCCAGTAAGTTCAATAATTCTTCTTTGGTAGTTCCTTTTTGATATAATTTCTGTACTTCCTGGTAAAACTTATTTTTTAGCAACCGGACGGGAGCTAATTCTTTCAGGGTAAGTTGGGTGTCACCTTCTTTTGCCTTTATAATTTCGTCTTTAAAACGTATGTGTGACGAAGCTTCGGGAGTTGCTACAAATCTACTACCTACCTGTACCCCATCTGCACCTAATGACATTACAGCATACATAGCCGAACCGGTTGCAATTCCTCCGGCAGCGAGTACTGGGATAAGAACTTTACCAGCAATGGTTGATAGCAAAACCAAGGTCGTAGTTTCATCTCTCCCATTGTGTCCGCCGGCTTCAAAACCTTCTACTACTATAGCATCCACGCCTGCCTCTACTGACTTCAATGCAAACTTTAAATTACTAACTACATGGACTACGATAATGCCCCGTTGTTTTAAATAGTTTGTATAGGTTTTAGGATTTCCTGCTGAAGTAAATACAATGGGTATCTTTTCTTTAATTATTATATTAAACAAAGCATTAAGATCAGGATATAGCATAGGTACATTCACCCCAAAGGGTTTATCAGTTGCCTTTTTACACTTGATTATATGTTCCTGTAAAATCTCAGGATACATTGAACCAGCTCCTAATAAACCCAATCCTCCGGCATTACTTACCGCACTTGCCAATTTCCATCCACTTGCCCAAACCATTCCACCTTGTACAATAGGATACTTGATTTGGAAAAGGGAGGTAATCCGATTCATTATTGTTTGATAAACTTAGTCTGATAGAATTGTGATGCTCCTTCAATTTTTATCATGTATAATCCGGAGGTCAAATCCGAAAGTAGGATTGATTCTTTATTAGTAAAAGAAACTTTTTTTACCAACCTACCATCCGAAGCATATATACTGGCTTTAACCTGATTCTTTATTGGGTTAGATATATATATAATATCTTTTACCGGATTAGGATATAAAGAGAGGCTAGCTACTTCATTTGTAACCGTATTTAGAGTCTCTACAATGCTTCCGAAATTTGGGATACCATATCCTAATCGATTATCAGGATTAGCAAACTGACTGGCAGAGGCCCTTACCAATTGCATAATTTCAGCATTGGTCTTATCAGGAAATGCTTCCCATAAAGACGCTACCGCACCTGCTATAATAGGACTACTAAAAGATGTACCACTACTAACTCCCGGGTCTCCATTAGCACGAACAATAGTAGTGGCACTTCCTCGGGCTACCACATCAGGTTTTATCCGATTATCTGCCGTGGGTCCAGTACTACTAAATCCCGAACGATTTCCGCTACCAGTAACGGCGCCTATAGAAAAAGCCCCAGGTGCATCAGCAGGAGCAGTAATAATACCCCAATTATTCCCACCGGAATTTCCTGCGGAAACCACCACTAACATTCCTTTGGCAAAAGCTATATTAGCGCCTCTCGAGATAAAGGTAGTTTCTCCGTCCATATCAGAAGGAGTATAATTATAAGCTGGATTATCAAAACCATTGGAATATCCTAAAGAAGTATTGATAACGTCTACCCCCAAACTATCTGCTCTTTCTGCTGCTTCTACCCATAAAGATTCTTCCATAGGACCTTCCGTAGGTCCGTCTTCGGTGATAAATAAATGATAACTGGCATTAGGGGCTGTTCCTACAAATTGACCGTTTACAAATCCGGCAATGGTACTAAATGTATGTGCCCCATGACTATTACCTGTTAAGGCATCAGTACTTCGATTAACAAAATCATAACTTTCCAGCAACCTTCCCTCAGTTCGCGCTTGTTCAAAAACAGAATTGGTAGCTACCCCCGGAAAACCAGAATCCATAACCGCTATGGTAATACCTTTACCGGTATATCCTTGTTTATGCAATTGATCGACACCTATCTGAAGGGTTTGCGCTTCTGAAGTAGCGTAATCAAAATTAGCTTTTTTTTCTAGTTTAAATTTATCATACTGGTCGTTTTTCTTAGTAATTACTGGCTTCTTTACCATACCGTCATCTAGGGAGTTATCTGCATAATCAATACTTTCTACAAAGGTAAGGTTGGCCAGTTCTTGAATAGCATCTAATTCTCCGCGTACGTATACACAATTAAACCATTTTGACTTCGCTAAATAGGTAATTCCAGCACTATTTTTTATTGTTGCTACATATTTCTCATTTACCGGTACATCTCGTTGGTCAATGGGAGTGTTGTGTCGTGCTTTTCTATCAATAGCTTTTTGGGTTAAGATGGACAAAGGTCGAGCTAAGGCATCCTGAACATTTGGCTTATCTTGAAAATAAATCCATGCGTCTTCTACCTGAGCAAAGCTTAAAGAACTGTAACAAAATAAAACAAGTAAAATAAATTTTTTCATAAGTTTGATTTTAAGAGATTTACAACAAATTTCGCTGGTAGTTCTATTCCTATATATAGAAAGTTAAGAATTGAAATTCTAATTTTTGTAGACATCTTTCCTCCAATATTCCCGTTAGATAAAAGGGCTACTATGCTTTAAAGCTAAATGGCGAAATTGGTTACAAACCCATATTAAATAATTTGTGTTAGTATTAATTTTAATAAATAGTAATAATTTCTGTAATTTACGAAATTACTCCGGAACCTAGCAATTCATCCTGATTATACCAGGCTACAAACTGACCTTCTGTAATAGCACTTTGCGGGTTTTCAAAAACAACATACAATCCTTCTGCAGAAAAATGTAATAATGCATTTTCTAAAGGTTGGCGATAACGTATCCGGGCTTTCACCTGTAATTCCTGACCAATTTCTAACTGTAAATCTTCCCGAACCCAATGTATTTCTTCTTTTTTAACAAAAAGTGCTTTTCGGTATAAACCGGGATGACTTTTTCCCTGCCCGGTGTATATAATATTGGAAGCTACATCAGTTTCAATGACAAATAAGGGTTCGGGAGTACCTCCTACCGCCAGGCCTTTTCGTTGCCCTTTGGTAAAAAAATGCGCGCCCTGGTGTTCTCCTACCTTCTGCCCTGAAATGGTATTATATTGATATTTTTTTGCTAAAAACCTATACTTTTCCGCAGGAGAGTCAAAGTTTAATTCTTCTTTTTTATATAATGAGTTATCAGCTGGTATTTCTACAATATCACCGACTTTTGGTTTAAGTTGTTGTTGTAAAAAATCCGGTAAGCGCACCTTGCCTATAAAACATAATCCTTGAGAATCTTTTTTTTCAGCAGTAATCAAACCTTGTGCGGCTGCAATTTTACGAACTTCAGACTTTACCAGTTCTCCTATCGGAAATAAGGTTTTACTTAACTGTTTTTGAGATAATTGACATAAAAAATAAGACTGGTCCTTATTCGTATCTTTTCCTGATAGTAATTTATAAACTGTAGTCCCGTCAATACTTTCGCTATCCCTACGGCAATAATGTCCGGTAGCGACAAAATCAGCACCTAACGAAAAGGCAATGTCCATAAATACATCAAACTTAATTTCACGATTGCAAAGCACATCCGGATTAGGAGTCCGACCTGCTTTATACTCAGCAAACATGTAGTCAACAATCCGTTCTTTATATTGTTCGCTTAGGTCTACGGTTTGAAAAGGTATGCCCAATTTCTCTGCTACTAATAAAGCATCATTACTATCTTCAAGCCAAGGGCATTCATCAGAAATGGTAACAGAATCATCATGCCAGTTTTTCATAAAAAGCCCAATTACCTCGTATCCCTGCTCTTTTAATAAGTACGCAGCAACACTGGAATCCACCCCTCCTGAAAGTCCCACAACCACTCTCTTACCCATAACCAATTTTTATACAAAAATACGAAGAATTGTTATCTAACCTACTTCTTAACTTTTAAAGGGAACGTCTTTTCTTCTTTTAGCTTACCATTCTCATAATACTTCCATACCCCATTTTTTTTATCGTTTTTGTATACTCCTTCAATACTCAGCGTACCATCGGGTTCATAATAAGATGCAAGACCTTCCAGTTTATCATTTACATACGTAAACTCTTTTAACTTATTTCCCTTTTCAGAATATACTACACGTTTTCCTTCTTTTTTATCATTTACATATACAGCTTCTTCAGTTAGTTTACCATTTTCAAAATATGTTTTTTGAGGTCCGTTTAACATTCCGTCAATATACTTTTCTGTCATCATAATTGCCTTTCCGTCCTGATGAAAATACGTCCAGTCTCCTACTCTTTTCTTGTTTAGCATTTGACCTTTACTAATTAAAGTACCTTTAGAGGTATAATATTGAACCACTACCGTATCGGAGTCTTTTACAAATTGTTTTGTAGCTGTAGGTTGTGACCCGCTGCTGGGTTTATAAAATTTAAATTCACCTACTTCCTTACCATGTTCAAAAGTACCTTCATATCGGAGTTGATCGGTATTTTCATATTTCTTTTGCCATATTCCATGTCTTTTCCCTTCCTGATCAAACTGGTTTATTTCTTGTGCAAAAACACTAGTTAAACTACTACTTATTAACAAAAGTAGCACAGGGAATTTATAAATCATATTATTTAATTTTATCTTTGCTTTTTCAAAAAACATACCATTTCTTATAAACGCTATAAAAACATATTTAAGTATAAAAACTAAAATAATAAATGGGGATTTATTGTCTGTAAACATTCTTGCTCTTGTAACTCTTTCTTGTTAAATCAAATTTACTTAACGTTTCTTTAACTTAATAAGATTGATAATCCTAGCAAATTAATACGTTATTGTACTTATACTTTTATAGATACGATTACTATGATTTCTTTTTCAAAATATAGAATAATAGCATTATTGACTGTTTTATTGTTTGGCTTTTATGCTTGTAGCGATGATGATGATAACAATACAAATAGAGCTAATACGGATTTTACCCTGGCTGCCCTGGCTGCTGATGACCCTGAACTGACAGATCTGGTTGCTGCTCTGCAAGCTACAGAGCTGGTTGACCTACTTAACGGAACTACAAGTTATACACTACTGGCACCAACTAATGCTGCTTTTGACACATTTTTTACTAATAATGATATCTATAATCAAATTAGTGACGTACCGGTAGCACTTCTAACCCAAATTATCCTGTATCACGTAATTGATGGGAATTTACTTGCCGAACAATTTACGGATACCGGATATGAAAATACTATTGCTCCTTCTGAAAGTGAAGTTTTAAATGATACTATCAACAATCGGGGGCTTAGTATTTACTATAATGCTACGAACGGATTAAAGTTTAACAACGAAACTACAGTAGTGACATCTGACGTTACTGCTGCAAACGGGACACTTCATAAAGTAGACCGATTGCTTTCTTTACCTACACTTACTTCAACTTTACAGGTTAATCCGGACTTAGTAACATTGCTTAACCGATTAAAAACTACCGGATTAATTGATACACTTTCTAATGCTAAAGATTTTACGCTGTTAGCTCCAACAAATCAGGCTTTTGAAATTGCTGGAAGTACGGGTATGGACCCATTGGAAGCACTTTTAAAAAACCATGTAGTAGATTCCATTTTGACAGCTACAGCAATCATACAAAAAGGCAATGGATATACGCAGACCTTATCTCAGTTAACTCCTAAAGATAATGTGTTTTTAAGTCTTTATCATAATACGAATAGTGGTGTACGTTTTAACGGAAAAGCAACCGTAACTACACCTGATATTGTAACACCTAACGGGCTTATTCATATTATAGATGCGGTGATCACCCTGCCAGCTATCACTGATTTTATTACCGCTGACCCGGATTTTACTACCTTATTTATAGCATTAACTGATGATACTCCCGGAACAGATTTTACTGCTATTTTCTCTCGAACTAACGTAGATAATCCGGACGGTTTTAATGCCCCGTTTACCTTGTTTGCACCTGTTGAGGCTGCGTTTGCTACTTTTGGACCCGTACCGGAAGAGGCTATCCTAACTCCTATTTTATTAGGTCATACCCTTTCAGGAGCGAATATTTGTTCTGATGATCTAATGGATGGGACTCTTACCACACTAAACGGAGATATTACTGTAGCTGCTAGCGAACGAACTCTTGGCAGTCCGGGTAATGATAGTCTGGTTAGTATTTTATCTACAGATATACAAGCAGTAAATGGAATTATTCACAAGATTGATAATGTTTTATTACAAGAATAATTAATTAAAACATTAGTATCTGGTAAAGATTCAAGATCCGCCTGAGGACGAGCGGGTAGCTATCGCTTCCGGAAACAAAAATCAAGACTAATTACTATAACATTGAAAATCAATATTAGAGATAATATTTACGTTTAAAAACAAATTATTTTAAAAAAGTAAAATAGCAACTCCCAAATACCTTAAAGTTCAGATTCACCCTATTTTACTATGTTTGGTAAACTTTTATTTATTACAACGCCACACTGATAATTACTTAAGTAAAACCTAAATTTTAATTAGGAATCAACCTAATTTATTTAAATATTAAATAAATAAGAAGTTTTAATCAAATTACTGCATTTAAAATGTGAAATTTCAAAGAAAACCCCTCTTTTTAAGTTAATTATTAAATTCTGACTAAAAATTAAGTCTAAAATTCATTTTCAGTGAATGGCTAGCACCTAATTTGGAAAAGTATAGCGTATGATAAAATAATATACTACTTTTACGGCGATGAACAAAGTTTAATATAAAACTCAAAACTAATGACTATTATTTCAAATTTAAAAAGGTATGCTATAGTAGCAGCCTTAGTACTAGGTGTTACCTCTTGTAGTGAGGATGATACCGACAATCCTGTGGGTCCTAATATAGTAGAAACTGCAATTGCAGAAGAAGATCTATCAATTTTAGTAGAAGCTTTACAAATAACTGGCTTGGACGAAACTTTAAGTGGTAGCGGACCTTTTACCGTATTAGCCCCAACCGATGAGACATTTAGAGTTGCATTAACAGATTTAAATGTTGACAGTATAAGTCAAGTACCCGTAGAAATCTTACGACCTCTTTTGTTGAATCATGTGATCTTAGATAAAGAATTGACTTCAGAAACGTTAATTGAAGCAGGTAGTGGTTACGATAATACTGCTGCAGTTTATGATGATGGAGATGATACTACTACCGATCCCGCTTTAAGCATATTTTTTAATACTGTTGAAAATAAAGTTACTTTTAATGGTATTAATGTATTGGAAGCAGATATTGAGGCGAGTAATGGAATTATTCATAAGATAAGTGGAGTTCTTAATTTACCTAGAGTTGCCACTATTGCAGTAGCAGATTCTGATAATTTTTCAAGTTTGTTAGCAGCTGTTGCGAAAGTGGACTCAGATTTACAATCCGGGTTAGCTACTGCTTTATTTAATGTAGATAGCGAACTAACTCTTTTTGCACCTACAAATGAAGCTTTTAGTAACGCGTTAACCGCTTTAGGATTTAATTCATTGGATGATGTTCCGTCAGAAACTTTACTAGCTATTTTACAAGCACATATTATTGGTGATACTATCGTTAGAGCTGAAGATTTAGTAGACGGAGATGTAACTACCTTGAACGGCGATATTACCATAAATGCCGGAGATACAACAGTGCTAGGACCTGGAAACAGTGAACCAGCCAATATAACAACAGCAAATTTAACTGGTATTAATGGTGTAATTCATATTATTGATTCAGTGATCTTACCTGAGCTTTAAAATAAATTAAAATATCTATTTAAAAACCCCAATTTTAACAGAATTGGGGTTTTTCGTATTACATTTCTAATGTATAGCTAATTCTTAAACTAATAACTAAGGTCACAACAAACTACTGACCACGATTCGTATTCTTCATTAAGATAAGTTCAGCAGTGTAATAGTAGCTCATCAAAAGTACGCTACTAAAACACTATTCATATCTATGAAAGAATTAAGATTTAATCTTCAAAAAATGCTTATTACAGTTAAAAACTGTATTGGCAGATAATTGACATCTTTAAACTCCCTGTTTGAAATTTCTCATCTTGTTCTATTACACTTTTATTTGATAAAGCTGCTATTCTTCTTGACCTGCTTGTCTTTTAGTTATAATTCTTTTCAATCGTTATATCATTTATAAAAGACAGTAAGGAATCATTCATTAACAGATTAACTATTGTTTAACTAAATAAGGTGTAAGATATAACAAAATATAGCGTTATCTTAGAGTGATGAATAATTTTTAACTTAAAACTCATAACAATGACGATTTTTTCAAATTTTAAAAAGTACGCAATAGTTGCAGCTTTAGTATTAGGAGTTGCTGCTTGTAGCGACGATGACGATGGAAACGGTGGGAATCCGGATATTAGCGGAACTATTGTAGAAACAGCTATCGGTGATGAGGATTTATCAAGTTTAGTAGCAGCTCTAGAAAAAGCAGACTTAGTTGGAATTCTAAATGGTCCAGGACCATTTACTGTTTTGGCTCCAACGAATCAGGCATTTGCTAATTTATTAGACAATTTGAATGTTGCTAGTTTAGATGATCTTACAGCCGAACAATTAAGACCTGTTTTATTAAATCATGTAATTGCAGGAAAAATACTAACTGCAGAAACTCTTACAACTGCTGGTAATGGTTATGATACAACCGCTGCTACGTATGATGATGGAGATAGCGATACCATGAATAATCCGGCCTTAAGTATTTATTTTACTACGGAGGGTGGCGTTACTTTTAACGGTATCTCTACTGTAATGACAGCAGATATTAGAGCAACCAACGGAATCATTCATAAAGTTGATGAAGTTATTACTTTACCAACAGTTGCTACATTTGCCGTTGCAAATGAAAATCTTTCTACATTGGTAGCTGCTTTAACTACATTAACACCAAGCACGGATTTTCCTTCTATTTTAAGTAGAACTGCAGATGAAAGTGATGGTATTAATCCTCCTTTTACAGTTTTTGCTCCTACTAATGATGCTTTTGCAGCGATTAGCGTACCTACTGATGAAGCACAAGTTGCAGCTATCTTACAAGCACATGTAATTTCTGGAGCTAATGTTAGGTCTAGCATGTTAGCCGATGTTGAAGGAGATGTTGGTACTTTAAACGGAGATGTTACTATTGTAGCTAACCCACCAACGGTTCAGGGATCTGACAATGAAGATCCTGTTGAAATTAACACGGATTTCGTAGATATTCAAGCGATCAACGGTGTTATTCATGTTGTAAATGGAGTGATCTTACCAGAATTATAGATTTTAAAATATGTTTCTTTTAAACCCCCAATTTCTTAAGAAATTGGGGGTTTTTGCTTCTAAATTGGTTGCTTGACTGGTTTTTATTATTTAATTCTCTATTAACTAGGTCAATTATTCGTTTTAACTTAGGTTAAGCTTATAGCTGATAAGCTTTGTAAGTATAAAAGTTTGATTACGATTATCCTATAGCTAGATCAACATTAAATAACCTGAATATTCTTTAGATATAACTTCTGGAAACAAAGATTTAGATGTAGAAAGCAAAGACCCCAAAGGTTTTTGAAACCTTTGGGGTCTATTAAACCTAGTAAGCCTTGTGCTTTTAATTTTGAATTTACAACAAACAACTAGCGTTTTCCTTTTGCTTTTTGTTGTTCGGCTTGTTCCATGAGTTCTTTCATTTTCTGCTGGAACTTTCCTTGTTTTTTTGGTTTCTTTTTACTGGCTTCGATCTTTGAACGAATTTTTTTCGTTGTCAAGATCATCCTGCCTTATAACCTCTGAAAACAAATGTTTAGATGTGGAAAGCATAGACCCCAAAGGTTTTGAAACCTTTGGGGTCTATTAAACCTAGTAAGCCTTGTGCTTTTAATTTTGAATTTGCAACAAACAACTAGCGTTTTCCTTTGGCTTTTTGTTGTTCGGCTTGTTCCATGAGTTCTTTCATTTTCTGCTGAAACTTTCCTTGTTTCTTTGGTTTCTTTTTATTGGCTTCGATCTTTGCATGAATTTTTTTCGTTGTCAAGATCATCTTGCCTTATAACCTCCAAAAACAAATGTTTAGATGTAGAAAGCAGAGACCCCAAAGGTTTTGAAACCTTTGGGGTCTATTAAACCTAGTAAGCCTTGTGCTTTTAATTTTGAATTTGCAACAAACAATTAGCGTTTTCCTTTGGCTTTTTGTTGTTCAGCTTGTTCCATGAGTTCTTTCATTTTCTGCTGGAACTTTCCTTGTTTTTTTGGTTTCTTTTTATTGGCTTCGATCTTTGCATGAATTTTTTCATCGTCAATAATAAAGTTTTTGATTACTAACATAATTCCAATTGTAATTAAATTGGAAACAAAATAATAAAGTGATAACCCACTGGCATAATTGTTAAAGAACACTAACATCATCAAAGGAGACAGGTACATGATAAACTTCATATTGGGCATCCCCGGTTGTTGGGTTTGCATGGTTTGCCCTGTAGTCATGGTCATATAGATAAAGATGGCAATGGAAGCTAGAATCGGAAATAAACTGACATGATCCCCGTAAAAAGGAATTTCAAAAGGTAATTTTGCAATCGTATCATAACTGGACAAATCATCTGCCCATAAAAAGCTTTTTTGGCGTAAATCAAAGGCACTGGGAAAAAAGCTAAATAACGCATATAATAAAGGTAGTTGGATCAAGGATGGAATACATCCTGCCATCGGACTTGCCCCTGCCTTACTATACAATGCCATGGTTTCCTGTTGTTTTTTCATGGCGTTATCCTTATGCTTTTCATTGATTGCAGCAATTTCCGGTCGTAGCACTTTCATTTTAGCCTGGGATAAATACTGTTTGTACTGTACCGGGGATAATAAAATTTTGATCAGAATGGTCATTAAAATAATTACCAGACCGTAAGAGGAGATAAAGCTACTTAAAAGAGTAAATAAGGGAATAAATACATATTTATTGATAACGCCAAATATCCCCCATCCTAAAGGAACAATCTCGTCTAGGTTACGATCATAATCATTTAAAATTTTATAATCCGTAGGTCCGTAATACCAGTTCATATTATAGGCTAGTTCACCCCCCTTAATTTCTAAAGGTGCGGTTGCCGAAAATTCTTTTAAGTATTTAATATCCTTATCACTTTCCTCCGTATCAGCAACTATATTTTTGGAAGTAAACTTGGCTGATTCAAAAGGAGTATCTGTTAATAATATAGAAACGAAAAAGTGTTGTTTAAAACCAATCCAGGCTATATCTGCTTCTTCGTCATCGTCAAGGGAGCTTTGTCCGGTAAAATCGTCTTTTCCATCTTCATATTCATAATGTATATCGGTATAGCGGTTCTCATACGAAGCACTTTTTGCGTGACGGATCGCTTGCAAATTCCATTGCAATACTACCGGTTGATTGCTTACGAGAACGTTATCCAGACCTTTGGATTTTATACTAAAGTCCATCATATAATTCCCGGGGTTTATCTCGTAGCGGTATTCTAAAAACTGACTTTCGGATACTTTTAATTTCATAGAAAGTACCTGGTTTTCTCCATTTTTAGAAAGAGACGGTTCAAAATACAGGTTCTCAGTTTGTAAAATCCGGTTATCTGTAGTGTTTAGTGTCAGGTTAAAACTGGCATTCTCCCCATTACGGATTAGATATACAGGTACGGAATCATATGTTTTAAACTTCTTTAAAATAGCATCATGAATATACCCCCCTTTGTTATTAATTTTAAGCTGTAAAACATCATTTTCTATGGTAGTAAAGGTTTCTTTAGCCGAAGGCAAAGTTACTGAGTAAGCAAAAGCGCCCAGCTGTTCTTTAGCTTTTACTAATCCAAGTGAGTCCTTTGGCTGAACTAATACCGTTTCTGCTTTTTGAGGTGTTTCAGGACTTACTTTTGCTTTTTTGGCATCTTGTTTTTCAACTAGTTCCTGTTTTGCTTTTTCGGCGGCAAGTTCTTCTTCAGAAGGTTTGTTTACATATAGCATGTAAATCATAATTCCGAAAATCAATACAAAACCAATGACCGTATTTAAGTCAAACTTCTTTTCTTCCATTAATCTATTTCTAACTTATAGGCTTTTGCCTTTTCTATTTAGTATTATTTCAACTATGCAAGTGTTCTCAAATTTCAAGACACTTTAGTATTTACTTTTTTAGTAGATTGTTGTACTGCGGCTTTTACAAAGGCTACAAATAACGGATGCGGGTTAGCTACTGTACTCTTATATTCCGGATGATATTGTACTCCTACAAACCAGGGGTGATCTGCAATTTCTATGATTTCTACCAGTCCGGTTTTAGGATTCATTCCGGTAGTTTGCAAACCGGCATTTTCCAGGGCTTCTTTATATTCGTTATTATATTCATAACGATGGCGATGACGCTCTGATATTTCTTCTACTCCGTATGCTTCTGCTACTTTACTACCGGGCACTAATTTACAATCCCAGGCACCCAGACGCATGGTACCGCCCATATCTGTAACGGTTTTTTGTTCTTCCATTAAACTAATGACCGGAAAAGCAGTTTTATCATCTACTTCTACCGAACAAGCTTCTGGTAAGTTCAACACATTACGTGCAAACTCAATTACTGCCATTTGCATCCCCAAACAAATTCCGAAAAAAGGAATTTTATGTTCACGGGCGTATTGTACTGCTTTAATTTTACCGGCAATCCCCCGCTCTCCGAAACCAGGTGCCACCAGTACCCCGTCCAGATGTGCTATTTTTTGTGAAATGGTTTGATCTTCCAGGTGTTCGGAATGTATACTTTCAATGGTAACTTTTACTTCATTAGCAGCACCTGCATGAATAAATGCTTCCAGAATAGATTTGTATGAATCCTGAAGTTCTACGTATTTTCCGATCAGGCCGACGGTAATTTCACAAGTAGGATTTTTATGTCTCTGTAGAAAACTATTCCATTTATCCAAATTAGGTTCATCATCATCTCGTAAAACCAAACGCTGCAAAACAACTTTGTCCAAGCCTTCTTCCAGCATTAAGTTAGGAACATCATAGATTGTGGATGCATCAATAGACTCAATGACTGCTTCTTGTTTTACATTACAAAACAAGGCCAGTTTTCTTCGTAAATCTTCTGATAATTCATGTTCCGTCCGGCAGACCAGAATATCTGCTTTGATCCCGCTTTCCATCAATGTTTTTACACTATGTTGGGTGGGTTTGGTTTTTAATTCGCCTGCTGCTGATAAGAATGGAATAAGAGTTAAATGAATTACTAAAGCATTGGTATCCCCTAATTCCCATTTTAACTGGCGAACGGCCTCAATATAAGGTAAGGATTCAATATCTCCCACTGTACCTCCTATTTCCGTAATAACAATATCGTAGTTTCCGGTTTTACCTAAAATCTTAATACGTTCTTTAATCTCATTGGTAATATGAGGAACTACCTGTACGGTTTTTCCAAGAAATTCGCCTCTACGTTCTTTTTCTATCACGCTTTGATAAATACGACCGGTAGTGACATTATTTGCCTGTGAGGTAGGTGTGTTTAAAAAACGTTCGTAATGCCCTAAGTCCAGATCTGTTTCAGCCCCATCATCTGTCACGTAACATTCGCCGTGTTCGTAAGGATTCAGCGTTCCGGGATCTACATTAATATACGGATCGAATTTCTGAATAGTAACGCGATACCCTCGTGCTTGTAACAGTTTGGCTAAAGAAGCCGCAATAATTCCTTTACCTAACGAAGAAGAAACTCCGCCGGTGACAAAAACATATTTAGTATTAGCCATTGCTATAAACTACGATTATGATCTAAATTAGATTTTGCGCAAAAGTACAAAGAAGTAAAAGTTATTAACCGCTTACAGATCAAAAAATTTGGTTTGTTATTAAAATAGGTGTTAAATCTATAGGTCACATACTATTATAAGGAAGTCAATTGATTAAAAGCTTTAAACTTTTACAATTCATTTGATTCTATTCTTCTTCCTCTGAAACTGTTACAGTTTCTTTACTTTCTTTTTTATCTTCAGTAGGTTCAGAAAAATCGGTAATTTTACTATCGGTTAATAAATTATACCATTGTATTACTTTTTTAATATCGCTACCGTACACACGGTCTTCATCATATTCCGGAAGGATTTCTCTAAAATATTCCTCTAGGACTTTTTTATTTTCTTTGTGGTTGATAGTTCTTTCTCCGTTTTCTTTTTCCTGAATTTTTAAAAAGACTTCTCGAAGTGGTACTTCTTCGGTATACGTATAAATAGCAATCTCACTTAAAATGCTTACGTTATGCCGTAAGTTTACTGACATCTTTTTTTTATCCGTTAAGGATTCTGCTACAAAACCGGTTCGGGTTTGTGTTTTTAACTCGTACAATCCTGGTTTTCCTGAGATTGCTAAAATTTTATCTAAACTCATATTATATTTTTTTGTTTGAGAAGACAGAATATTTAACTAAACGTGTATGCCTAATATAAAGTCTTCTTTACTAAAACATTCATTTTATTATTAGATATACTATTCATGCCTTTAAAAATGTTTATCTTTTTTTCACTTGCGGAAAACGCATCCGGTATTCTGCTTTTGCTTTTCCTTTAGAAATATTAGTTAGTTTTCCTTTAATCAATCTACGTTTTAAGCTGGATAGTTTATCGGTAAACAGCACGCCTTCAATATGATCATATTCATGCTGGATCACTCGGGCAATTAATCCGTCATATTCCTCAACATGCTCCTTAAAATCTTCATCCTGGTACTTAATTTTAATAGTACTATGACGTATGACATCTTCACGAACATCCGGAATGCTCAAACAGCCTTCAGTAAATGACCATTCTTCACCGGATTCTTCCAACATTACCGGATTGATAAACACTTTTTTAAAATTACTTAGTGCCTTTTGTTCTTCGGTAGATAAATCTTCATCTTCTGAGAATGGCTTGGTATCAACCAGAAAAATTCGGATTGGAAGACCAATTTGTGGAGCTGCCAGGCCTACTCCATAAGCATTGTACATGGTTTCAAACATGTTCTCCAACAGTTCCGGTAGTTTAGGATACTCCTTTTCAATATCTTTAGCTTTCCGCTTTAAAACCGGATCTCCATAAGCAACAATGGGTAATATCATAAAATCGCTATATAATTATAAGACTTACTTTTTATAATTCAGGTAATCCTGAAGGATAATGGTAGCACTTATTTGGTCAATTAATTTTTTATCTTTTCTTTTCTTTTTAGAAGCTCCGCTTTGCAATAGCATATCAAACGCCATCTTTGAGGTAAAACGTTCATCTATTCTTTCTATTTTCAAATAAGGTAGTACCTGCTTCAGCTTTACTATAAATGGTTTAATAAAAGTTTCAATATCAGATGCAACTCCATGCATTCGTTTAGGTTCTCCGATAATTAGAGTTTCCACCTCTTCCTCTTTTACATAGTCTTCTATCCACTGCTGTAATTGTGATGTAGCCACGGTTGTCAATCCTGAGGCTATGATCTTAGACTCATCAGTGACCGCTATTCCTGATCGTTTACTTCCATAATCTATCGCTAATATCCTACCCATGTTTTCTTTGTGCAAAAGTATGATTTTAATTATACTAATTTAATACTCTCCTTTATCTTTAAAATAAAAACCTGTTTCTTTTAAAATAATAAATGTATCATATCATTTTATCACATTACGCCTTAATACCTGAAATGTTGCTAATGTTATATTTGTAATTAAAGTTAAAAATTAGTAATTCATTTATAAAATCTGTAATGTTGAACTACTAATTGATATTATAATGTTTGGTTTATCCTCTAAAAAAGTGTTGTACGGTTTGTTATCAATAATTGTAGTATTAACAGTATTACATATAGTTAGTTTCGTATATTTTTATGAAAATAACTTGCCAACTTCTGACTATTTTTTTAAAAAGTTCAATTTCAACAAAGAGAAAAATGTACCGTCTACTTTTTCAACCTTGTTACATTTTATAGCATCCCTTCTTTTATTTCGAATTGCCAGTTTACCTCTAAGTATTAGAAAAAAAACTGTGTTTTGGGTTATTCTAGGCATCCTATTTTTATTTCTGGGCTTAGATGAATTATTAAGGATTCACGAGAAAATTGGTCAGGCTACTTCTAAAGTTTTGGATACATCCGGTATATTTTATTACGCATGGATTATCCCGTATGTTTCCGTATTACTTATTCTTTCTTTTCTATTATTACGCCCTTTTTTGCAACTACCTGCTAGTACTCGAAATGGTTTTATGATGGCCGGAGGACTTTTTGTATTAGGGGCAGTAGGACTTGAAATGATTTCAGGATGGTATGAGGACACCTACAACATTGCTGATTATAATTTATACCGTACATTACCTATATTTTTCATGTATACTGTAGAGGAACTTCTGGAAATGATCGGGGTTACTTATTTTATTTATGTACTGATCAAATTTATAGAACGATACAGTACACGCTGATTTCACAGGTAAATTCATATACAAAACTGAAATATTGTTGTAAAAACTATTAATTTCAGGTTTGTCATAAAATCTTATGTGGACTTTACATATTATTTATATTTGCAAAAAAATACATAATGAATCAACTACAAACTATCATTGAGAAAGCTTGGGAAAACCGGGACTTACTATCAGAAAAAGAAACGCAGGATGCTATCCGGGAAGTAGTTTCTCAATTAGATGAAGGTACATTAAGAGTAGCAGAGCCTACTGCGACGGGTTGGCAAGTAAATGAATGGGTAAAAAAAGGAGTGGTTTTATACTTTCCTATTCAAAAAATGAAAACATTGGAGGCTGGTATCTTTGAATATCACGATAAAATTCCGTTAAAAAAAGGATATGAAGCTAAAGGTATCCGGGTAGTACCAAATGCTGTAGCCCGTCATGGAGCTTATATTTCTCCAGGAACGATTCTTATGCCTTCTTACGTTAATATAGGGGCATATGTAGCTGAAGGTACCATGGTAGACACCTGGGCTACCGTAGGTAGTTGTGCGCAAATAGGTAAAAATGTCCACTTAAGTGGCGGTGTAGGTATTGGTGGGGTTTTAGAACCTTTGCAAGCCGCTCCGGTAATTATTGAAGATGATGCTTTTATTGGTTCCCGATGTATTGTAGTTGAAGGTGTACGAGTTGAAAAAGAAGCTGTTTTAGGTGCTAATGTCGTACTTACTGCTTCCACAAAAATTATAGATGTTACCGGGGATCAAGCTGTTGAACGCAAGGGAGTTGTACCTGCCAGATCCGTAGTGATACCTGGTAGTTATACAAAAGAATTTCCTGCAGGTAATTATAATGTGCCCTGTGCACTAATTATTGGAAAACGTAAAGAAAGCACCAATAAAAAAACCTCTCTTAACGACGCTTTACGGGAGCATAATGTTGCGGTTTAAAACAATGACTATAACTGAAGTCAATTGTAAATAGGAATAATATTTTTAGTTCATATTACCTAAAAATTTAATTAAAATACAAGGGAATAAATCACAAATTCATTTATAATTTATATAGGTGGATTTGTGATTTAAATGAGATAAATTTAAATAATATTCGGTTCCACTAGTAGACTAAATTGTAATACACATTGTTTTAAGCAAGACTGTAATTGCAGTATAATTGTACAACTAAACTATTCTTTATAAATTAAAAACAGCTGAAAATTAAACGGTTTTAATCCTTAATTTACTACTAATCATACCTAAAAATTTTAAAAGCTTTCCTTTAATTCTTAAAAAACTATTTTCTTCTTCTCCTGGTTTTTAAGTTTCGTTTATCTTGAAAGGTTTTACTAAATCTTTGCATTGTAGTGTACACCTCAGCAAAAGGTTTTTGATAAAGTTTTGCATATTGATTCGCAATGACACTAACCATATGACGAGAAATCCATAGTTTTCTAAAGTTTTTCATACGTTTTTTAAAATCCATCACTTCAAAACGCATTCGGTTTAAATCTATCAAATAAAAATTATATTTTTTTTCTGATTTTTTAACGATTAGTGTGTTACCTGGCGAATGGTCCAGAAAATTAATTTGTGCCTCATGCATCTTAAAAGTAAATTCAGCAAATTGTTGTAAAATAAGGTCTCTGTTTTTCAATAAACGGTTATGGACAAGTACCCGAAAGTCGTAGTCATAATCGATATACTTACAAATATAATAGCTATCTTTTAACAACGGATCATAACTTTCTATATAAGCTATTGCTTGAGGTGTATCAATCCCTAAAGAATCTAGTTTCACCGCATATTCATAAGACCGCTTTGCTTTAGAAGGTCTAAATACGCTATAAATCCAACTATTAATAAAATTAGGTTTTTTAAATTTTTTGATAGTTATGGTCAAATTACCTATATGAAATGTTTTTATTTCATTACGGTCTCCATCTGAAATTAACTTCCCATCTTTTGAAAAATTAACAATGCATGACGTTATATCATTTCTAAATATTTCATAATCAGGATGTATAATGAAATGTTCTTTCATACTATATTTTATACTAAAAAAAGTATATTTTAGCGAAGATACCATATATGAAGAAGATTCTAATAATACAAAATAAAAGAATTGGAGATGTCCTAATTGCTTCAATTATTCCAAATAATCTAAAACAGATTTATCCCAATTCTCATATTACTTTTTTTTGCTATCCGTACGCGGCACCTGTACTATGGTATAATCCGAATATTGATCGAGTTGTAACGGTTAAAAATAAAGAGCTTAAAAATTTAAAAAACCTTTTTAAAATAGCGTTACAGTTTAGAAAAGAAAAATTTGATATTGTAGTTGATCCCTATGTTAAAATTCAAAGTCAATTTATATCCCTACTAAGTAAAGCTAAAATGCGGGTCGCCTTTAAAAAGAAGGTACTCCCATTTGCTTATACTCATCAAATACCTATTCTAGAAGAAAGAAATTCAACTTACGGGAAAGCGATAGATGATCGATTAAACCTTTTACGCAGTTTTAGTACTAAGGTAAGCCTGGATCCTTTTCCAAAATTATTTGTACTAAATGAGGAAGTAATTAAAGGAAAAAAACTTCTTCAACAATATAATATTCCCTCAAATAAACCAGTTGTAATGATTGGCGTACTGGGTAGTAATGCTTCTAAATCACTTCCATTACCCTATATTGTTTCTATTGTTGATTATATGACTGCATATCCGGTAAGTATATTATTTAACTACATTCCATCACAAAAAAGTAAAGTAGATAAAATCTACCAAAGTCTTCAAAGAAAAGAAAATGTACACATTGATTTAATCGGTAAAGATATTAGGGAATTTATTGTAATTATGAATCAATGTTCCCTATTAGTTGCTAATGAGGGTGGAACCGTTCATATTGCTAAAGCCCTTAGCAAGCCTACTTTTACTATTTACTCCCCTTATGTAGAACGAACAACCTGGGCGACCTTTGAAGATAAAGAAGAACATACTTCTATTCATCTTAAAGATTTTAAACCTGAATTATTTATTGATAAATCCGAAAAAAATGCCAGAAAATTAAGTTCTCATCTTTACAAGGAGCTTTCACCAGAACTGATTTTACCAGCCCTGAAAGCTTTTCTTAAGAAGCAATTCCCTGAGCAATCTGATAATTCTTAATAATACCGTAGGGTGTAGTAACTAATTTTTCTCTTTTAGTTAGATTTCTAATTTCCCTATTTTTAGCTAAAGCATCCTCACGCACGTAACCCCTTTCATGATCTAAGTGTATACAAACGGCTAAATATCTTATCTGTTTAGATTTTATACCATAATTTAACAGACGCTCACCTAACTCCCGATCTTCACCGCCATATTCCATACGCTCGTCAAAACCGTTAATAGTAATTATATCCTTTTTCCAGCCAGAAGCATTATGTCCGTTCCAAGCGGCATTAGTAGGAGTTAACGTATTTAGAAAAAAACCTTTTACAGAGCCGGAATTTAACTTATTATTTTTAAATGATGGTTGTAATCCATTATCACGTAACCATTTTAAGTTAAAACAACGTTCCAGGTAGATATCTTCTTTAGTAATTTGGTTAGAAATATCCATGGGTAATTTAAAATACCCTCCCGATAGGAAATATCCTTTTTCCCGATATTCTACATGTGTTGCTACAAAATCTTTTCTGGGGATACAATCCCCATCGCTCATAATAATATAGGATGAATTACATTGTTGAATAGCCTTATTTAAAATCTTTGTTTTTCTAAATCCGGAATCTTCCTGCCATACGTGTTTAATAGGATAGAAAACTTTTTTTTTGATTTTCTCAATAAGATTAGTAGTTCTAAAATTAGAACCATCATCAGCAATAACCACTTCAAATGATCTGTAGGTCTGGTTATTGTACCCAGTAAGTACTTTCTCTAACCATGCGGGAGCATTATACGTGCTAATTATAACGGAGGTATCTATTATTTTCATTATAGTTCAAAGATAAAGTTATTTATTAAATTTGTCACTATGTCGATATCAGTAATAATTCCTACGTTTAACGAAGAGAAGCATATTCAGCAAGCCATTGATTGTGTGGGATTTGCGGATGAAATTATTGTCATTGATTCTTATAGTACGGATGCAACTATCCCCATTGTTAAGAAGAATGATTGCGTCTTTTTACAGAGAAAATTTGATAATTTTTCTAATCAGAAGAATTTTGCCATTGACAGGGCAAAAAATGATTGGATTATGATACTGGATGCAGATGAATTTTTACTGCCTAAGGTGCAGAAGGAAATATTAAATGTTTTACAACAAAAAGAATTTGTTGCTTACCAAATTCCCAGAAGTAACTACTTTATTAATAGATTTTTAAAATTCGGTACGGATAGAAGCGAACGTCCTATTCGAATTTTTGACCGTAATTACTGTAGGTATGAAGGTTTAGTTCATGAAAAGTTAGTTTGTAACGGAAAAATCGGAACTTTAAAAAATCCAATGTTACATTACACGTACAAAAGCTTAGACCATTTTATTTATAAAAAAAATAAATATGCCGAATTACAATCACAACAGCTTCTTGAAAAAAATCAGAAAGTCAATTATTTCCATATTGTAATTAAACCTATGTTTCGTTTTTTTAATGAATTATTACTTAGGGTTGGGTTATTTGATGGAGTACCGGGTATAACAACAACCACTATGAATGCCTATGGGGTATTAAGCCGGTATATAAAATTAAGGACGAAGCAAGGAAAAACCAAATATGAAAAACTATTAGATTATGACTGTTATATATCCGCATTAACTAATAAAGCTAAAAATAATTCATATCAAAACAAATCTAAGCACTCACCTGGAATCCGAAGTTTTATTTTTAAGCCCTTTTTTACTTTTTGTTATTATTATTTTATCAAGCTTCATATATTAAAAGGGATTGATGGGTATGCGTATAGTTATACTCAGGGATTTTATGCGTACCAGGTACTGATTTATGACTGGTTAAGACTACGAGAACTTGAATAAAACCATTATCACATTGCTATTTCTACTGTAAGACTATAAATGACAAAAAAAGCTATTACTACATCTCTGGTTACTCCTACCTATAATTGGCCGGAAGCCTTAGAACTATTACTTTTAAGTGTAAAAAAACAAAGCCTTTTACCTAACGAAGTTATTATCGCAGATGACGGTTCAGGTGAAGCTACTACTCAATTAATTAATAAAATTAAAAAGGATTTTCCAGTACCTCTTCATCATATTTGGCATGCTGATATTAAAAACCGAAAACCTGCTATTATGAATAAGGCTATCGCTTCATCTACATCAGATTACATTATTGAGATAGATGGCGATATCATTATGCATAGGGATTTTATTAAAGATCATGTAAGCATGATAAAAAAGGGTCAATTTCTTTATGGAAGTCGAGTAAATATTACAGAAACCTACTTAAAAACACTTTTTACTAAAAAACAGGTGTCCTTTAATTTCTTTTCTAAAGGAATAAAAAACAGAGGCCGAACTATACGGATTCCTTTATTAGCTTACTTATACCAGCCGGAAGATAAACGATCATCAAAATTACGAGGTTGTAATATGTCTTTCTGGAAGGAAGATTTTATTGCTGTCAATGGGTTTAATGAATCCTTAACAGGTTGGGGTATTGATGATAGTGAGATGATACAAAGACTCATCAATATTGGAATTAAAGGAAAAAGACTTAAATACAAAGGTTTAGTTTATCATATTTATCATAAAGAACAGGACAAATCGCATATCGAAGTTAACAAGATTATAGAGCGAGAAACTACTGAACAGGGAATTATATTTATAGAAAAGGGTATTGATCAATACCTTTAATCCGATAGCACTTCTTTATAGATATTAAGAGTCTCTAACCCCAGTTTTTCTCTAGTAAATTTTTCCTGGAACAAGTTAAAAGATTGGTCGGCGAATTCTTTTCTTAAGAATGGGTCTTGTATTAAACTTTTAATATGATTAGCTATACCTTTATAGTCACCAACGTTATCAATAAAACCATTATTTCCGTTTTCAATTGCTTCGGCTACCACGCCAACCCTGGTGGAAACTACCGGAATTTTTTGGCTAAAAGCTTCAAGCACCGTAGTGGGACCACCTTCTCGTTGTGACGTCATTACAAAAACTGTAAATTGAGACATATAATTTATAGCTTCCTTTTCAAAGTCTAAAAAAGAAACGTACTTCTCTATATTTAATTTTATAATCAAACGTTTTAACTCCTCTGTCCTTCTAGAAAATTCTCCTATTTGAATTAGGTGGATATTAGTAATCTTAAGTTCATGAGTTAAATAGCTAATTGTTTTTAAAAGAGTAAATAAATCTTTAGCATCCGTATGATTAGCAATATTTCCTATAATTTTAATATCCTGCAATAGATGCAAATCTTTTTTTAAATCCTTGATAGTAGTTACTTTATTTGGTTCCTGTTGTTGAACCCCGTCATATACGACACATAATTTATGATGTACTTTTTTTACTAAAACTGTTTTAAAATGATCTTTAACAATGGTAGAAACACAAATGATCTTATGGATATTTTTATAATTATACTTATACTTACTTAATAAACTTACCTTTCGGCTAATCCCCTTTTTTGAAAATACAGCTTTTACCTTAAGATTTGAAAATAAGTCCGTAATTACATATCCGGTTACAGAATCACTAGTATGTAAATGAATTAAATCAATTCTATAATGCTTTACAATATTTGTAAGAGCTTCCCGATAAGTCTTCTTATAAGGTTTTACATATGGAATTAAATGTTGTCGAATTATATCTTCCTGAAGTCTTTGAGATAATACAGAGTTCTGATATCCGAATAAATGTTGTTCTACCCCCCTATTAGCCAATTCCTCACTTAAATAAAGCAACTGCTGTTCATTTCCTCCCCAACCTCTTGCTCCGCTAATATGTAAAACTCTCATACAACTAATTGTATTAGTAAAAATAACGTTTACTCCAAACCTTTATCAGTAACAATAATCTCAGAATCTTTAATTTTCATCAGAATTTCTTCGTTCTTCTTTAAATTAGAAAGATCGTTCATTTTATGATCTATATGATAAGCAATTCCGCCAAATTTCAAAGATTTTTTGTGTATACCATTTCGTTGCATACGCAAAATAAATTCGTCATCTTCTTTGCCCCAACCTTCAATAGCTGTATTGTATCCATTTATAGCAAAAGCGTCTTTACGCCAATAAGCCAGGTTGCAGCCACGTAAACCTTTATTTATTATTGAATTAATAAATCCTATTCTGCATAACATTAGTAATAAAAGAATCCTTTTTTTATATGGTAGTTTAGTTTGTTTTAAACTTTGAGAAGAAAGGTAAAGTTTTTGATTTTGTAAAGTTCTATAGCTATCTTCCTTGTTTATTCTACACCTTCTACCACTTATAAAATATCCTTCTTTTTGATATAATAAATGGTCTTCTATAAAATTAGGGTGGCATATAATATCGCCGTCAATCTGAATGATATATTCGTAACTACTTTGTTTTAGTGCTTTATTCCGGATTAAACTTAATCTAAACCCTTGATCCTCTTGCCAGATATGTTTAATAGGGATAGAAGATTCTTTTTGAAGAATTTTAATAATCTCTTTAGTATTATTCGTTGATCCGTCGTCAGCTACTACAATTTCATTGGGTGCTACGGATTGTAAAAATAAGCTACGTAAACATAATTCCAATGCTTCCGGCCAGTTATACGTTGATACTAATACACTTACCCCTTTTCTATTCATACACTATTAAAAACAACATTTCTTCCGGATATAATTAGGAAACCTGTTACTATTTGTAAATTTACAAACAATTTAAGTTACGAATTATCAAAACGGTGTAATACCCAATAATTAGTTGTAAATACATGCAGGACTACCAAGATAAATTAAATAAAGCTTTATCAGTTTTAAAAAAGGGAGGCACTATTTTATATCCTACAGATACCGTTTGGGGTATTGGGTGCGATGCCAGTAATGGCGACGCGGTAGACAAAATCTTTAAATTAAAACAACGAGAAGAAAGTAAATCCCTGATATGCCTGGTTAGTGATTTTAAAATGTTACAACAGTACGTAGAAGAAGTTCCTGAAGTAGCTTATGATATCTTAAAATTTGCTACCAAGCCTACCACGATTATTTACGATCGACCTTTACGCATCGCAGAAAACCTGATTGCAGATGATAATTCACTGGCTATCCGGGTGGTAAGAGATCCTTTTTGTAGTAAGCTTATACGTAAATTAAAAAGACCCCTGGTTTCCACTTCAGCAAATATTAGTGGTAAAGCAACCCCTAAAGGTAAAAAAGAAATAGCTACTGCAATTTTGGAAGGCGTCGACTATATCGTAAATTTGCCATTACAAAATAAAAACGTACCCCCCTCCTCAATAATAAAAATTGGCGGGGACAGTACGGTAAAAATTATCAGGAAGTAATTGATTCATGTCGGAAGAAAAAAACTATACACAAGCCCTTCAACACCCTATATTTAAAACAATCTCCGGAGTTTCTGAAAAACTGAAAACAGAAGCTTATGTGATAGGCGGATTTGTAAGGGATTATATACTAAAACGAGGAGAAGCAAAAGATATTGATGTGGTAGCCATTGGTAGCGGGATTGAACTCGCCCGGGCGGTTTCTAAAGCACTACCTGATCGTCCTAAAGTACAGGTGTTTAAGACCTATGGTACGGCTATGTTAAAAACAAATGACATCGAAGTAGAATTTGTAGGCGCTCGAAAAGAATCATATACGAAGGAAAGTAGAAACCCTGAGGTCACACAAGGCACTTTAGAAGATGATCAAAACCGTCGGGATTTTACCATTAACGCTTTAGCACTCAGCCTTTCAAAAGAAAACTACGGATCACTTTTGGATCCGTTCAATGGTATTACTGACCTGAAGAACAAAATTCTAAGAACACCTTTAGACCCGGATATCACTTATACCGATGATCCGTTACGAATGATGCGTGCTATACGATTTGCTACACAACTACAATTTACCATCGAAGAAGCATCTTTTCAAGCTATTAAAAAGAATAAAGAGCGGATCAAAATCATTACGAAAGAACGCATTGTAACAGAATTACATAAAATTCTACTAAGTCCAAAACCTTCTATTGGCTTTTTACTTCTGGAAAAAACCGGATTACTTCCGTATCTATTACCGGAACTAACTGCTTTAAAAGGAATTGACGAAAAAGAAGGGCAACGTCACAAAGATAATTTTTACCACACCCTAGAGGTTGTTGATAATATTGCCAAAACTACGGATGACCTTTGGCTACGCTGGGCAGCGCTATTACACGATATAGGAAAAGCACCCACCAAAAAATTTCACAAAGAAATAGGCTGGACGTTCCATAGTCATGAATTTGTAGGGGCAAAAATGGTTTTTAAACTATTTAAACGCCTTAAGATGCCTCTCAATGATAAAATGAAATTTGTTCAGAAAATGGTGTTTATGAGTTCGCGACCCATCATCATTGCATCAGATGTAACAGATTCTGCCGTTCGACGCCTGGTGTTTGATGCCGGGGATTATATTGAAGAACTGATGACTTTATGCGAAGCAGATATTACTACTAAAAACCCAAAACGCTTTAAAAAATACCATAATAATTTTAAAAAAGTACGGGAAAAAATCGTAGAAGTAGAAGAAAGAGATCAAGTTCGTAATTTTCAACCACCTGTTACCGGAGAAGAAATTATGGAAACTTTTAATCTAAAACCTTCCCGTGAGATCGGAATTATAAAAGAACATATTAAAGAAGCCATCCTGGAAGGAGAAATACCTAACGAATACGAAGCCGCTTATCAGCTGATGCTAAAAAAAGGAAAAGAATTAGGTTTACAACCCGATATTAGTTTTAAAGAGAAGTTGACCAACTAAGTTTAAGAAGAAACAGAAAATTAAACTAAAGCAATTGGATACGATATTTAAAAAATTAACTGTAATTTCTATAATTTTAATTTACTTAATTATTGTTGCCGGAGCTGTGGTACGTATGACCGGGTCTGGAATGGGATGCCCCGACTGGCCTAAATGTTTTGGATACTACATTCCCCCAACTAGTGAAAGTCAAATTCAATGGAAACCGGAGCATTTATATAAACAAGGAACCATTGTCATTAAAAACGAAGAACTTCGATTAGCTAAAGAGAATTTTACCAGTACCAGTCAATATCAAGAAGATAACTGGCTACCTTATACCAAACATGATTATGCTGAATTTAATGTTTGGCATACCTGGATCGAATATATTAATCGACTCGTTACAGTCTTATCAGGATTACCTATTCTTTTGCTTTTTATACTTTCCTTTAGATACCTAAAGACTAATAAAAGGATTACCCAACTTGCCATAATTACTGTATTAGCGATGGCTTTTCAGGCATGGTTAGGTAAAATAGTGGTTGATACTAATCTTGCCCCGGTTCGGATTACGGTACATATGCTGGTCGCTTTTTTAATTGCTGCCATTCTGATAATGATGTTATACGAACAGCAACCTGAGCGTAAAAAAGTTGAAGTAAGTAAAACTTTTAAGTCCATACTCGTATTTTCTATTATTCTAACCTTTATTCAGGTAGCCATGGGTACTCAAGTACGACAGTATGTAGACGAACAAGTTAAGTTAGCACTATCAAAATCAGAATGGTTAACGCCTACTCCGGTTATCTTTTATGTACATCGCTCTTTTTCCGTTTTAATTGTACTGGTAAATGCCTGGCTTTTTCTACAAAATAGAAAATTATCCCTGGGGTTGACCAAATTAAATTGGGTCATGTTTTTAATTGCATTAGAGGTCATTACGGGAATTGCCATGTATTATTTGGACTTCCCCTTCCTTACCCAGCCTTTACACCTGGTAATAGCTTCTTTACTCTTCGGCATTCAGTTTTACCTGTTACTTCAGGTATTTTATAACCGGAAACAAAGCGTTTTACTCACGTAGGACTATTTTCATAATGCTGCCTACTGCAATGCACTAAATTTGCTGATAATTTCCCCTATAAATAACTTTGAATAATAAGTGTACGTTTAAAAATTCTAACTCATATAAATTAATCCTATCCCCAGCCTGTCCCTAGGGGAAGGTAGCTAAAGGTCCTTTCCTTTGGAAAGGATTTAGGATAAGATGGATAGCTATAAATAAAATAGTTGGATCAATTTTTTAATTCTACTTTGTCATCTTAGAAAAAAAGGGGCAAAACATTTTGTGAATGATAATAAACACATTATTTTGCCCCTGCAAAAATTTATGTTTCACAAAGTAAACAAAAGTGGGCTACAATAGATAGTATCCACCAAAAAAAATGATTCCAGGAATTCAGAATTTCTGGGGTTTATTGAATCGAACCTTAACTCCTTCTTTTTAAATTTCAGCACCCATTTTAAGATTGTCAAGTTCTCTTACGGGCAACATGCATTCGATTATTTTCAATCACTTTTTAAATTAGAGAAGAAGACAGCTAACTGTCAGAATATTGCAGACCACTTGTCGTGTTTGGATCAGCAAAGTATCAATCATTTTATCAATAGTGGTCATTGGTCGTATGAGGGCTTAATGGATCAAGTAGCTATGGAGGCCTCACAGCTCTTTGCCAAGGGCAAACAACCAACTGCGCTACTGATAGACGAGGTAGGTTTTCGTAAAAAAGGTAAAATGTCAGCTTGTGTTTCTAGACAATATTTAGGCTGTATTGGTAAGACAGATAATGGACAAGTAGCCGTCGCAGCAGGCCTTTCGCAAGGCATAAATTACGCCCCTATTGATATGCGCCTATTTATGCCAAAGGAATGGGATTGTGATAGTTTGAGAAGAGACAAATGCAATATCCCTAAGGATCAAAAACATTGTAGCAAGCCAGAGATAGCATGGCAGATCATAGAACAGGCAAAGATCAAAGGGGTTGCCTTCGATTACGTGAACTTCGATGCGTTGTATGGCAATGCTACTTTTTTGTTAGACTATTTGATAGGTGCCCGTATTGATTTTATAGGGGATATCCGCAGTGACCATTTGATCTATTTCAATTACGATCCAAATGAAAAATGCAGGGTAGACAAATACACCGCCAACTTATTGGAAGATGATTTTGAACACATCACAATTCGAGAATCAACCAAAGGAACTCTCAAAGCAAAGTTCCACTATGCCAAAGTGCAAATTCTTACCCGTGAAAACAAGTGGTTAGATTTGGTACTACTGGTTCGAAAAGATACCGATGGAAAAACTAAATATTCCTTGACAAATATGGAAAACGACCACATCAAAGAGCTAGCGCAAAAGCAAGGACAAAGAATATTTATCGAGCAAATTTTTAAAGAAGGGAAAAACCTAGTGGGAATGGGAGACTATCAAATTAGGGGATGGCATGGTTTTCATAACCACATGGCAATTTGTATGATGGCAATGCTGTTGATTGCTAAACTAAAAATAGAAACTAAAGATCAAAAGTATACAGCACCAACCCTAAGAAAAATCGTGTGCCTATGTATAAAAACAAAAATAGAAAAACCTCAAGTAGCTATAAACATTATTCTAAAACAGCATAAAAGATACATCAACCAACTTCTAAGAGATCAAAATAAAAACTATAAAACATAAGATGACAAAGTAGGATTAATATACCAACACTATTGTAAACTAAAACCAGTAAATAACTTTATAAAATTGAATTTTAATACTATAATGATTAGTCTTGATTCTTTATTCCAGAGGCGATAGCGACCTGCCCGTCTGCAGGTGGGTCTTTAATCTTTACCGGATACTAATAAATTTAGATCCATATTGCAGTAACATTTTTAATAAGGTTTCCTGTTCTTTAAAAGTTCAGGAACCTAAAACAATATCGTATCTTTGGCTTCCATAAAAATAGTACTATGATTTACCGCTTTCGGGTAATACTCGATACCGAAGAAGATGTTTTTAGAGATATAGAAATTCAGGAAGAAGCTACTTTAGAACAATTTCATGATGTTATTAATCAATCCTTTGGCTTTGACGGGTTAGAAATGGCTTCTTTTTATATCAGCGATGAAACCTGGAATCAGAAAGAAGAAATTTCGCAATTTGATATGAGCGAAGGAAATGAGTCCATTCGTATAATGAATGAAACTACGCTAAATGATGTGGTCAACGAAGTTTCACCCAAATTAATTTATATCTACGACTTCTTAAATATGTGGACTTTTCTGATTGAATTAGCAGAAATTGTAGACTATGAAAGTGGTAGGGAATATCCGAATATTATGTATGTACACGGACAAATTCCTGATCAGGCTCCTGAAAAAGAATTTGTTGCCGATGATGTAAATCCGGATGAAGAAGACTATGATATTGATTCCTATGATAACCTTGATTTTGATGGCAATTGGAATTAATTTTTAAGGAAGATGTATTGAATTTCATTGAGTTCTATAGCCATGTATTACTAACCAATTTTACTTATAAACAACCTAATGATTAACTTATATAACGCCCAAATCGAATCGCTTTCTATCCATCGTATTGGAAATAAAAGCAGAAACGAAAAAATTTTTTTATCTGAAGCTCCTTACCAATTAAATGATGAACTTACAGCTTTACTAAAAGAATATTTCTTTAAGCCATTTAGGGAAAAAGAAGAAAATTATTTTCAGTTTACCAATGAAGTAGATGTAGAATTTAATCCCTTATTTAAAATTGTTACTGAAATTTTTGAACAACCGGAAACCGCGCACGAAAAGTCCAAACAAATTACTTCTTTATTATACGAACAATCACAACATCCGCATATCAAAGGGGGAGAAGTCTACAGTACGTACCTGGAGAATGTGATGATAGATAATCAAAAGGTAGCTGCTATTGGTATTTTTAAATCCGAATTAAAAAGCGATTTTTTACAATTTGAAGAAAAAGGTAGCAACCTTGATATTTTTTTACAACAAGGAGTTAACTTAAACAAATTAGATAAGGGTTGCCTAATATTTAATATTAAAAAAGAAGAAGGTTATAAAATTTTATCCATAGATTCAAACCGGTATGATACCAAATACTGGCTGGAACAATTCCTGGGAGTTGAAGCATTTGAAGATGAAAATTTTTATACGAAGAAGTATATGAAATTTTGCCAGGACTTTGCCAAAGACGTAGTACGTCCGGCGGAAGATAAGAAAGAAGAAGTCATGTTTATGAACCGTGCAGTTAACCATTTTGCTAAAAATGATGAATTTGAAGAAACGGCTTTTTTAAATGAAGTGATCGAAAACCCGGAACTAATTCCGGAATTTAAACATTATAAAACCGAAAAAGCGCCAAAATATCATATCGAAGACCTTACCTCCTTCCCTATTGCTAATACGGCTGTCACAGCAGCCAGAAAAAAAATTAAAAATCTAATTAGCCTTGACACAAATATTCAAATCAAGATGGATTTTATAAACCCCGAATCTGCCGAAAAATTTGTAGAAAAAGGTTGGGACGAAGAAAAACAAATGTATTATTACCTGGTATATTTTAATAAGGAAACCACTTAAACTATAGCTTTAAAAACGGTTTTATAAAAAAAATATGATCTACTTGTATCCATACATTTATTAGAAATTCGAATTAATTTAAGAGGACTTTAGCATTTTTAGCTTAAATATTGTTAGTCACCTAACATTTTCTTATTGTGTTTGCCTATACTTTTACCATTCAATATAAATGGAAACAACACAATGAAAACAAATTTACTAAAGGAAAGCAAAAAAGTATGGCAGGCAGCCGTATTTAGTTTGCTATGCGGAATCTCATTCGCAAACGCTCAAGATGTCTTATTCACAAACGTAGATCCGGTAGAAGATGTACTTACCATCTCTAATCCGACTAATGCTACGGTTGATCTTAGCAATTATCAATTATGCCTTGGACCAGGTACTTATTTAAGAATTGGTTCTTTAACTCCTATTGAAGGAGATGTTATGTTAGCCGCAGGAGAAGATGTAGTTCTATCTTACACCATGGAAGATGAGGCAGATGGTCTTAGCTTGTTTAGTCAAAGTAGTTTTAGTTCTTCAGATCCTACTATTCTTATTGATTATGTTCAATGGGGTGCTGCTAATCAACCCAGAGTTGATCAGGCAGTTGCTGCCAGAAGATGGGGTGATGTCAATGATTTTGTAATGGGGGTACCTCCTTACACTTCTACAGAAGGTGGATCGTCAGAAGCTTGGGCTACTGCACTTAGTGGTGGTACAATCACTGGTGGACCTTTTGATTTTATTGTAGATGGTACAGCTGATATGATTCCGGAAGGTTCTATTACTTTAGAAGGAGCTATTGGTGACAACATGAGTTATGTAATTACTGACGCAGACTTAAATATTTTAGGATTGCCTCCTACGATAGAAGCTTTAGAAGGTGTAAACTTTGATGAAGCGGGTGTAGGGGTTTGTTTAATATGGCATATCAGTCACGACGGAACCTTAACTGGAGCTGCTATGGGTGAAAATGTTAGTAATTTATCCGGAAATTTTGCACTTTCTAATTCTATTACCGTTGTACGGTCTACTACCGATGAAGTTGTTGGAGGCACCTTAGTTGGTGGACCTTATGAATTCGTAGTGGGTGATGGTGTACCTAGTATGATCCCGGCGGGTAGCTTAACGCTTGAAGGGGCAGTAGGTGATTTCTCAGGATATATCATTACTGATGATAGAGCAGAAATTTTAGGATTACCTCCTACAATAGAGGCTTTAGAAGGTGTAAATTTTGACGATGCTGGTACTGGAACTTGTTTAATTTTTCATATCAGTCATGACGGATCCTTAAACAATGCTGAAATGGGTGTACGATTAGGTGATCTGGAAGGAAATTTCAGTATATCCGAACCTGTTAGAGTATTTAGAAAAACAGTAAATGGTGGTACGATTACCGGCGGACCTTTTGAATTCACCGTAGATGGTACGGCAGATATGATTCCGGCTGGTTCTATTACTTTAGATGGTGCAGTTGGTCCTAATATGAGTTATGTTATCACGGATGCAGATTTAAATATTTTAGGATTACCTCCTACAATAGAAGCTTTAGAAGGTGTAAACTTTGATGAAGCCGGTGCAGGGGTATGTCTGATTTGGCATATTAGTCATGACGGAAGTTTAGAAGGAGCTGCCGTAGGTGGAGATGCTAGTACATTAATGGGTAATTTTGACCTATCGAATTCTATTACGGTTATCCGACCTTCTACAGTAACAGTTGATGGTGGTACTTTGACTGGAGGACCTTTTGAATTTGTAGTAGGAGATGGAATACGAGATGAAATTGATATACGGGATATTACTCTTGAAGGTGCGGAAGGTGATTTTCAAGATTATTTACTTACTGATGAAGATGGAAATATTTTACGAGGGCCTACCTCCATACGAGAAGTATTAGTAGGTGTTAATTTTGATACTAGAGATGCAGGGGTTTGTTTAATATGGCATATCAGTCACGACGGAAGTTTATACGGAGCTGACAGAGGTGCTAATGCAGCAGATCTACAAGGAAATTTTGACCTTTCAAACGCTATTGAGGTGATACGAACTGCTAGCGAAGAAGAAGTTGAAGGAGGTACGTTAACTGGTGGTCCATTTGCGTTTTGTGTAGGTGATGGTGAAGCAGATAGCATAGACCCTGATGCAATTACTTTAGAAGGTGCGGTTGGTGCTAATATGGCTTGGGTAATTACCGATACGCAGGGAGAGATTCTTGGACTACCCGCTACTTTCTCTGATGTTGATTTTGATGGTGCCGGAGAAGGAGACTGTTTGGTTTGGCATATCAGCCACGATGGTACTTTAGAGGGAGCAGAAGTTGGTGCCGTAGCACCAGGGGACCTATCCGGAAACTTTAGTTTATCCAATCCGATAACTGTTGAGAGACTTACAGGTGATGACTGTGAAATACTTTCTACGGATGATTTCTCAAGAGAAACAGCATTTAGCGTATATCCGCAACCTGCCTCTACCTTATTAAATTTAGAAATGAATTTAACTGTTACAAATGATACACGAGTTGTTTTGTATAATATGGTAGGTCAGGAAGTAAAAGCTCTGGATATTACTAATGAAAATGTAACTAGCATAGATGTAAGCGATCTATCAAGTGGTTTATATATCTTAAGTTTAACAAATCAGAACGGTAGCGATAGTTTTAACAAACAGGTTATTATTAACTAGCACTGTCTTCTAAATAAGAATAAAAACCGGAAAGTTATTAAGACTTTCCGGTTTTTTTGTTTTTATAAATAAACAAAATAGTTTCTTCAAATTAGCTTTTTTGATAAAGCGATACAATCTTTCCCTTTACCGCATCTTTTGATGCACTCGCCCTTTCCATTATTTCTTCAATCAATTCTTTGGATTCTGAAATTTCAAAAAGTAATTCGGTTTTAACACGTACTAAGGCTTCTAAAATATCAATAGGCATCCCCTTTACCAATAATAATCTGTCAATTTCAGGAAGGACTTTAAAATCACTTTCCAAACACAATTGAACAATTACCGTGTAATTTCTATTTTCCAAAAATTCCTGGTCTTCTTTTGCACTTCTGTAGGTATGGCCTTTATCAATCCAGGATTTACTAAGTAGAATATCGTAGTCTTTAATAGCTGTTAAGATCTCGTTGGTCCATCGATTCCTGATCGAACTTTGATGGTATAAATATCGTTTTAGGGGCACTATTTGCACATCCTCAGCAGAGTTGTAATAAGATCTTTCTATTCTAAAAAATAACTCTACCAGATCATGTATTGCTTTTTTATCTTTTCCGGTAATAGGATCTTCTTTACTTTGCACACTTACTTCATAACTCATAACAACCATCTCTTAAGTACGGTAAAAGTAGCCTAAGCCTTACATATTTATTATCTGATTCAATAAAATATATATTCTTAATGAATTTAATAGGAACCGATTAAACACGCTATAATAAAAAGTGAACCAGGAAATACTCGTTTTTATTAAAGAATTAATTAATTACAAGCCTTTTTTTTCGTTTTCAGTTAAAACTTTCACTTTTTTTTATATTTTGCATTAGACTTCACAATAAAGCGTAGCAGTTAATTTTTCCTAATAGAAAAATTTCCTTTTACCTATTTATAATTTTTTAAAATAGAATAAATCATAGGCTAATTATATGGATACGATAACAAGACTATTCGATTTTCCGCACTACCAGATAGAAAGGTTTAATTTACCTGATGCCCTGGTAACTAAATACAATGGAGAATGGGTAAAAACATCTACTAAAGAATATTTGGATAAAGCAAATAAACTAAGTAGAGGCTTACTACGCCTGGGTATACAACCTAACGATAAAGTAGCTATTATCTCTACTAATAATCGAACGGAATGGAATATAACGGATATTGGTATACTCCAGACAGGTGCGCAAGACGTACCTATTTATCCGACCATCTCTCAGGAAGATTACGAATACGTACTTAATCACTCGGAATCCAAATATTGTTTTGTATCCGATAAAGAGGTATTTGAAAAGGTAAAAAATATACAGGCTAATGTTCCATCACTTCAGGGTGTATATTCTTATGATGAGGTAGCAGGTTGTAAAAGCTGGAATGAGGTATTGGATTTAGGAAAAGACGAAAGCAATCAGGAAGAAGTCAAACAACGTATGGCAAATGTAAAAGAAACTG
Source organism: Aquimarina sp. ERC-38 (assembly GCF_026222555.1). Lineage (NCBI taxonomy): Bacteria > Pseudomonadati > Bacteroidota > Flavobacteriia > Flavobacteriales > Flavobacteriaceae > Aquimarina > Aquimarina sp. ERC-38. The sequence continues at coordinate 3,919,446 of NZ_CP098511.1, forward strand.
ACCTTGCAACTTTGATTTATACTTCGGGTACTACAGGGAGGCCTAAAGGGGTGATGTTAAGTCATCAGAATGTAGTAAGTAATGCCCTTAACAGTTCTACCCGCTTTCCTATTATAGATGGGAATACCCGTGCTTTGAGCTTCTTACCGGTATGTCATATTTATGAGCGTATGTTAATGTACCTATACCAATACCGGGGGGTCTCTATTTATTTTGCCGAATCTATTGAAGCTATTAGTGACAACTTAAAAGAAGTAAAACCCCATGTAATGACTGCGGTACCGCGGTTGTTAGAAAAGGTATATGATAAAATTATAGCTAAAGGGGCGGATCTGGACGGAATTAAAAAGAAACTATTTTTCTGGGCAGTAGAGCTGGGGTTAGAATATCAACCTTACGGAGCTAATGGCTGGTGGTACGAAAAAAAACTAGGCATCGCCAGAAAAATCATATTTAGCAAATGGCATGAAGGTTTGGGCGGAGAACTACAATTAATTGCTTGTGGTAGTGCAGCACTACAAAGTCGGTTAGCCAAAGTTTTTAATGCTGCAGGCATTGGGGTCATGGAAGGTTACGGTCTGACCGAAACCTCTCCGGTAATTGCCGTAAATGACAAACGGGATAAAGGTTTTAAAATCGGAACGGTAGGAAAACCCATACCGCACACAGAAGTAAAAATTGCAGATGATGGCGAAATCCTGGTAAAAGGCCCTCAGGTAATGTTGGGCTACTACAAAGATGATATTAAAACAAACGAAGTATTACAAAACGGGTATTTTCACACCGGAGATATCGGAGAGATTGATAGTGAAGGTTTTTTAAAAATTACCGATCGTAAGAAAGAAATTTTTAAAACCTCCGGAGGTAAATACGTAGCCCCGCAGATCATTGAAAATGCTATGAAACAATCTCGTTTTATCGAACAAATTATGGTAATTGGAGAAGGCGAGAAAATGCCTGCTGCTTTTATTCAACCTAACTTTGAATTTGTAAAAGAATGGGCGGAGCGTAAAGGAATTGTGATAGGAACCAATAATATAGAGATTGTTTCTAATCAAAAAGTAATAGACCGTTTCCAGGAAGAAGTTACGGAGCATAATGCAAAATTCGGAAAATGGGAACAGGTTAAACGTTTTGAACTTACTCCGGATGAATGGAGTATAGAAGCAGAGCACCTTACTCCTACCATGAAACTAAAAAGAAGGGTGATCAAAGCAAAATATCAAAATTTATACGATAAAATTTACATTTCCGTATAACTATTCCCTTTAAAATAACAGTATTTTATAAAAAACTTCTCATTCTATGGGGAGTTTTTTTATTATCTTCCTAAAAACTAACAACTTTCATTTAGAAATACGGAAATTTTTATAAATTTATTATGCATGCATAATAAATTTATTTATCTTTACCTTAGTAATGTATTTACATGAAAGAAAAAACAATTGATTATACGTTAAGAGCAACCTGGATGGCTGTTGCTAAGATGTATAATGAAGAAGCTGGAAAAAAAGGCAGTACCATGGCAACCGGATTTGCCTTGTTAAGTATAGATCCGGAAAAAGGTACTCCCTCTACTTCCTTAGGTCCTAAAATGGGAATGGAGGCCACAAGTTTATCCAGGACCTTAAAGATGATGGAAGAAAAAGGTTTGATTTTTAGAAAAAAAAACCCAATGGACGGGAGGGGTGTTTTAATATACCTGACAGATTTTGGTAAGGATATGAGGGATTTTTCTAAAGAGGTAGTACTTACTTTTGACAAAGTAGTTAGAGAAAATATAGCACCGGAAAAACTAAGTATTTTCTTTGAGGTATTTCAAAAGATAAATGACCTGATTGCCATGAAAAAAATTTACAAAAACAACGAATCTATAAAATCTTAAAATAAGTATAAGTTCTATATGAAGAGAAATATAAAAAAGGTAGCTGTCATAGGATCCGGAATTATGGGTTCCGGTATAGCCTGCCACTTCGCAAACATCGGTGTCGAAGTTTTATTGTTAGATATAGTTCCTCGAGAACTTACTGATAAAGAAAAAGCCAAAGGGCTTAGCCTTGAGGATAAAGTAGTACGTAACCGTTTAGTAAACGAAGCTTTGGCTACCGCTTTAAAATCAAAACCCTCTCCCATTTATCATCAAAAATTTGCCAGTCGGATTACTACCGGAAACCTGGAGGATGATATTGCGGGAATAAAAGAAGTTGATTGGATTATTGAGGTAGTTGTAGAACGCCTGGATATAAAAAAGAAGGTTTTTGAAAACCTAGAAAAGTACAGAAAAGAAGGAACCCTAATCACTTCGAATACTTCAGGTATTCCTATAAAATTCATGAGTGAAGGGCGAAGTGATGATTTTAAGAAGCATTTCTGCGGAACCCATTTCTTTAATCCTGCCCGTTATTTAAAGTTATTTGAAATTATTCCGGGACCTGAGACTTCGGATGAAGTCTTAAGTTTTCTCAATACTTACGGAGAAAAATTCTTAGGAAAAACATCAGTGGTAGCTAAAGATACACCTGCTTTTATCGGAAACCGTATCGGAATCTTTAGTATTATGAGCCTTTTTCATATGGTAAAGGAGATGGACTTAACGGTAGAAGAGGTAGATAAATTAACCGGCCCGGTCATTGGTCGACCAAAATCGGCAACCTTCCGGACGGTTGATGTAGTAGGTTTAGACACCCTAGTACACGTTGCTAACGGAATTGCTGAAAATTGCCCGGATGACGAGCGTCATGAATTATTTAAACTCCCGGATTTTATTTCAACCTTGATGAAAAATAAGTGGTTGGGAAGTAAAACCGGACAAGGTTTTTATAAAAAAGAACGAAAAAAAGACGGAAGTTCAGATATTCTGACGCTAGATCTAAATACAATGGATTACCGGGAGAAAAAGAGAGCCTCCTTCCCTACCCTGGAAATGACAAAAACCATTGACAAAGTAGTAGATCGTTTTAAAGTATTGGTAAACGGAAAAGACAAAGCCGGTGAATTTTACCGAAAAAACTTTACTGCCCTTTTTGCCTACGTTTCTAATCGAATTCCTGAAATTACTGAGGAATTTTATAAGATTGATGATGCGATGAAAGCCGGTTTTGGTTGGGAACACGGTCCCTTCCAGATTTGGGATGCCATCGGAGTAGAAAAAGCAATAGAACTAATGAAAGCCGAAGGGTATGAACCTGCAAGTTGGGTAAACGACATGATTGCTTCCGGCAGTACTTCTTTTTATACTATAAAAGATGGAGCTACCTACTATTATGATATTTCAAAAAAGGAACAGGTAAAAGTTCCGGGACAAGATGCTTTTATTATTCTGGATAACATCCGTAAATCCGCAGAGGTATTTAAAAATAGTGGAGTTGTAGTAGAAGATTTGGGTGATGGTATTTTGAATGTAGAATTTCAAAGTAAGATGAACTCGATTGGCGGGGATGTTTTGGCTGGCTTAAACAAAGCTATTGATATAGCAGAAAAAGATTTTCAGGGATTAGTTGTCGGTAACCAGGGGGCTAATTTTTCCGTTGGTGCTAATATCGGAATGATTTTTATGATGGCGGTTGAGCAGGAGTATGATGAGCTAAACATGGCTGTAAAATACTTCCAGGATTCCTGTATGCGCTTACGCTATTCGGCGATACCCACTGTAGTAGCTCCCCATGGAATGACCTTAGGTGGCGGTTGCGAAATGACCTTACATGCAGATAAAGTAGTTGCTGCGGCAGAGAGCTATATCGGACTTGTTGAATTCGGTGTCGGCGTAATTCCCGGAGGTGGCGGATCTAAGGAAATGGCTCTACGTGCTTCGGATATGTTTCAAAAAAATGATGTGGAATTAAATGTATTACAAGAACATTTTTTAACTATTGGAATGGCAAAAGTATCCACTTCGGCTTACGAAGCTTATGATACTAATATCCTTCAGCAAGGGAAGGATATTGTGGTTGTCAACAAAGATCGCCAAATTGCTACTGCAAAGGCTTACGCACAATTAATGGCAGAACAAGGCTATACCCAACCCATCCGACGTAAAGATGTAAAAGTTTTGGGTAAACAAGCTTTAGGAATGTTTCTGGTAGGAACAGATGCCATGGAAGCCGGTAAGTATATCTCTGAACATGACAAAAAGATAGCCAATAAACTAGCCTATGTCATGGCTGGAGGTGACCTATCTGAAGCCACCATGGTATCTGAACAGTACTTGCTGGACTTAGAAAGAGAAGCCTTTTTATCCTTAACCACAGAACGCAAATCCTTAGAACGAATCGAACATATGCTGAAGAAAGGGAAACCGTTGAGGAATTAGTTAATAGTTAATAAGAAACTAGACGCTAGACAACTAGATACTAGACTTATGAAGAGACATAATTTTAAAAAATTAAAGATTTGGCAGGATAGTATAAAATTGGTTAGCGATAGTTATGAACTAACTAAAACTTTTCCTGATTCTGAAAAATTTAATTTGTGTTCTCAAATGAATAGATGTGCCGTTTCCATTCCTTCTAATATTTCGGAAGGATCTAGTAAAAGCACAAATCGTCATTTTAAAAAATTTCTGGAAAATAGTCTGGGATCAGCTTTTGAATGGGAAACACAACTGATTGTTTCTTACAACGAAAATTATGTAGATAAAGAAAAATTTGAATATTTAGAAAATAGAATTTTACAAATACAGAAAATGATTGGTTCTTTTATAGATAATCTTAAAGAATAAAATCTAGTTTCTAGCTTCTAGATTCTAGATTCTCGTTTTCAAAATAACAATTATAGAATGAGTAGAACGGCATACATAGTAAAAGCATATAGAACCGCGGTGGGAAAAGCACCAAAAGGAGTATTTAGATTTAAAAGACCGGATGAACTGGCAGCAGAGACGATCGAACATATGATGAAAGAACTGCCGGATTTTGATAAAACCCGTATTGACGATGTGATCGTAGGGAACGCAATGCCAGAGGCAGAACAGGGATTAAACGTTGCTCGTTTGATCTCACTGATGGGATTAAAAGTAGAGGATGTACCCGGAGTGACGGTAAATCGATACTGTGCTTCCGGAATAGAAACGATCGGGATGGCAACAGCCAAGATTCAATCCGGAATGGCAGATTGTATTATTGCGGGAGGTGCGGAAAGTATGTCTTACATCCCTATGGGTGGGTATAAACCTACCCCCGACTACCAGGTAGCCAAGTCTGGTAATGAAGATTATTATTGGGGAATGGGACTAACTGCAGAAGCAGTAGCACACCAGTTTAAAGTGTCTCGTGAAGACCAGGATGAATTTGCATACAACTCGCATCAAAAAGCATTAAATGCACAGAAAGAAGGGAAGTTTGACGAACAGATTGTTCCGATTGATATTGAACATGTGTATGTAGATGAAAATGGAAAAAAAGCGACAAAAAATTATACCGTAGCTCAGGATGAAGGTCCGCGAGCAGATACTCGATTGGAAATTCTGGCAAAATTACGTCCGGTTTTTGAAGCCGGAGGTAGTGTTACTGCTGGTAATTCTTCGCAAATGAGTGACGGAGCCGCCTTTGTATTAGTGATGAGTGAAGAAATGGTCAAAGAATTAAACCTAGAACCTATCGCACGACTGGTTAATTATGCTGCTGCTGGAGTAGAACCTAGAATTATGGGGATCGGACCGGTAAAAGCGGTACCCAAAGCTTTAAAACAAGCAGGCTTAAAACAGGAAGATATTGAACTAATTGAATTAAATGAAGCCTTTGCTTCACAGTCTTTGGCAGTAATCCGCGAACTAGGATTAAACAAAGACATCATTAATGTAAATGGAGGGGCAATTGCATTAGGACATCCATTGGGTTGTACCGGGGCTAAGCTGTCCGTCCAGTTGTTTGATGAGATGCGTAAAAGAAACCTAAAAGGCAAGTACGGACTAGTCACCATGTGTGTCGGTACCGGACAAGGCGCCGCTGGGGTTTATGAATTTTTAAATTAGACATTAGATGGGTAGACTCTAGATTCTAGACTTAACCTTTTAATAAAATAAGTTAATTATAAATAATAAAATCTAGGCTCTAGTTTCTAGTAGTCTAGTTTCTTAATAAAAAAGTTATGAGTACAGAAACGATAAATAAAGAGATTTTAAGAGGAGGACAGTTCCTGGTAAAAGAAACGAAGGCAGAAGATGTATTTACACCCGAAGATTTTACAGAGGAGCAAAAAATGATGCGTGATAGCACTAAAGAATTTGTAGACAGAGAATTGTGGGCGCATTGGGAGCGTTTTGAAAAGAAAGATTACGCTTACACCGAAGAATGTATGCGTAAAGCTGGAGAACTAGGCTTATTAGGAGTCGCAGTTCCTGAAGAATACGATGGTCTGGGAATGGGCTTTGTCTCGACGATGCTGGTTTGTGATTATATCTCCGGAGCCACGGGTTCTTTTAGCACCGCTTTTGGAGCACATACGGGGATTGGTACGATGCCTATCACCTTATACGGAAATGAAGAACAAAAGAAAAAATACGTACCTAAATTAGCTACTGGAGAATGGTTTGGTGCCTACTGTTTGACAGAGCCCGGTGCAGGGTCTGACGCAAATTCAGGGAAAACCAAAGCTGTTTTATCTGAGGATGGGAAACATTATTTAATTTCCGGACAGAAAATGTGGATATCCAACGCTGGTTTTTGTAACCTGTTTATTGTTTTTGCCCGAATTGAAGATGATAAAAATATTACCGGATTTATTGTTGAAAATGATCCTTCTAACGGAATATCCCTGGGTGATGAAGAAAAAAAATTAGGGATTCACTCCTCCTCTACCCGTCAGGTGTTCTTTGAAAATACAAAAGTATCCGTAGACAATATGTTGTCTGAGCGCGGAAACGGTTTTAAAATAGCCATGAATGCTTTGAATGTTGGCCGAATCAAATTGGCTGCGGCTTGTTTAGATGCACAACGTCGGGTGATCAATGAGGCCGTAACTTATGCGCAGGAACGTATTCAATTTAAAACCCCAATTATCAATTTTGGAGCAATTAAAGCCAAAATTGCAGAAATGGCTACTAATACCTACGTTGATGAAGCGGCCAGCTATCGGGCTGCCAAAAATATTGAAGATCGAATTGCAATTCGTCAATCCGAAGGAAATTCACATCAGGAAGCAGAGTTAAAAGGTGTAGAAGAATATGCTATTGAATGTTCTATCTTAAAAGTAGCAGTTTCTGAAGATGTTCAAAATACCACGGATGAAGGAATTCAAATTTTGGGAGGTATGGGATTCTCAGCAGATACCCCTATGGAGTCTGCCTGGAGAGATGCTCGTATTGCTAGAATTTATGAAGGTACTAATGAAATCAACCGAATGCTTGCCGTAGGTATGCTGGTTAAGAAAGCTATGAAAGGCCATGTGGATTTACTAGGCCCAGCTATGAAAGTTGCCGATGAATTGACCGGAATTCCTTCTTTTGACATGCCGGATTATTCCGAATTATTTGCAGAGGAAAAAGAATTATTGGGAAAATTAAAAAAGGTATTCCTAATGGTTGCAGGTGCAGCGGTTCAAAAATTCGGACCAAAATTAGAAGAAAACCAACAATTGTTATTAGCAGCAGCAGATATTCTGATCGAAATTTATATGGCGGAATCTGCCATTCTACGTACTGAGAAAAATGCAAAACGCTTTGGTGAAGCTTCTCAGGAAACTCAGATTGCTATGTCGCAGTTATATTTATACAACGCAGTTGATATTATCAATCAAAAAGGAAAAGAAGCTATTGTTTCTTTTGCCGAAGGTGATGAACAACGTATGATGTTAATGGGTTTAAAACGCTTTACCAAGTATGCAAACCAACCTAACGTAGTGGCATTACGTACCACAATTGCAGATAAGGTTGCCGAAGAGAAGGGATATTTTATCGCATAATGTAATATGTAAGCGAATTAATATTATTTTTAGTATTAACGTTGTATTGTTCAATAACCGTTCTTTATTGAATTAGAGAACGGTTTTTTTAGCTTATAATTTAGTATTCTTACAATATTTACTACGCTACCGAACAAAGGTTATTTAATGTTGATTTAGCTATAGCTACATAGCTAAAGAATTAGACAAAATTATAAAAGCCCTGAGAAAAAATTCCCAAGGCTTTCGAGTTTGTGTTGTAGGTGTTACCTATTTAAAATTTACTGCTTTAAAAATTTTACAATACCAGTGGAAGTTTTTAAGAAATACATACCGGCACTTAAATTACTTACGTTTATACGATCGCTAGCTTGCGTTGATAGGATTAGTTGTCCTGAGATGGTATAAATTCTGTAATTAGCATTTACGATTTCTTCCTGACCACTAATAAATAATACATCAGATGCGGGATTAGGATATACGGATAAAGTTGTCTCTTCTGCACTTTTTAAAGAGGCAGTAGAACGTACCTGTCCTCTTACTACATTCACATCCATATATCGTGTGAATTCTCGGGTTTTACCTGCACTATCCCTAAATCGAATTAGTAAACGCATTCTATATTTTTGATTGTTTGGTAATGCGCGTGATGGTTCGGTACTAGTAGGTATGGTAAAAGCAAAGTCAACATTTTCAGCCTCTTTAGGTGATGTTCTATCTCCTACGGTAACCTGACGACTTGCAACTCTGACAAATTTATTATTCCTGGTAGTAACTATTAAGCCAAATTGAACGGATCGAAGTATTTGGTTTTCTTGTACCCGATAAGAAATCGTTTGCGTAGTACGTGCTCCGATACGTTGTTGTCTCGTAAAGTTTTCCCAACGTATAAAAGTATTTCCTGATGGTCTTGGCGGATTAGTAGTACTTGACGGTGAAGATTCTACGCTTACATCAGTAAAACTCAATGTAGTTATCACATTACCTGCCGTATCTGTAGTTTGCAATCTGACACGAAGCGTGTATTTTTCACCTGTTGCCAATTCGCTACTAAGAGGAGTTGCCGGAGTAGTAAAATTAAAAGTTTGTGTACCGGAATTAGGACCAGCAGGAACTTCCAGGTTAGTTTGTGGTGCTATTTCTCGTATAAAAGTATTGGTATTAGCGTCACGTACTATTAATCCGAATTGAAGCAAGCTAAGGCTTTGTGAATTTTGAAAAGAGTAAGAAATTCGTTGTCTTTTGCTTTCTCCTATAGTAAGATTAGAACTACTGGTTTCCCAGGCTACAGTATTTGCAGCCGATATGGTTACCGGGGTAATCTCAGAAGTAAATTTATCATTTCCTGCGGCATCTTTAGTACCTAAAATTACCCTGATGGCATAACGTTGCCCTGCCGGTAAACCACTTGAAGGTACAATGTTATTAGGAACCGTAAAACTAAAGGTCTGGGTATCTCGCTGTTTTATATTTCTAGCTACAGATGGAAAAACCTGTGGTGTAATAGCAGAGACTACACTATTATTGTTAGAACTCACCACAAATAATCCAAATTGGGTAAAATCAGGTGTTTCTGAAGGTAGTGTATTATGAGTAATCGTTTGCTGCGTAGTAGCTCCTAAAGAAAATTCAGTAACTGAATTCGTATCCCAGGTAATTTCTGAGGCCGTAATATTCCCAAATATAGCTACCGGTACCTGAAACTCTTCAATGATGTCAGCGCCTCTTCCGTTCACTTTGGTAACTAACCTGGAGCGTATAGCATACCCCTGATTTTGAGGTAAATTTGCAGAGACTACTGCATTAGAAGGAATCGTATAATTAAATCTAACAGTATTTGAACTAGAGCCTCGTGCATTTACAGGAGTAACAGACGATACTGACCGGACTACGGCATTCGTATTTTTATTGATAATCACCAGTCCAAAATCTACGGATTGTAATACCTCATTTGCTTTTCTAACCTCATAAGAAATGCTTTGATTGGTATTTTGACCGGTTGTAAATTCACGTGCGCTTGTATTCCATGTAAGAAAGTTATCGCTAAGTGACCTAAATGACCATCTTGCATCATCTCCCAGCTCTCTAGGTATGCGCGCTCCACTATTAGGCGCTTTCTGTCTTGCGGTTACCAGATTAACTACATCATTAGGTGTAGCAGCAATAGCAGACTGCTTCTCATTTCCACCCGGAAAAATCACAAAATCGTTACCTCTTTTTTGAAAAGACCAAAAAGGTAGTCTGTTTACTAAACTTGATCTAAAGTTGTTAAAGGTATTTTTTGCAAAAGGGAAAAGATTAGGTAGATTATTAGGATTACCTATAATATTACTCTCTGTAAAGGGAATGTCCAGTTCCAGGTATTCGTTGGTCGCAACATTTTGTATCGTATAATAAAATGGTGGAATAAAGGTTACCCTCCATCTGGTAGCACTATTTGAGGCACTTGTAGTACTTAATCGATCGTTATTGCTGTTAGGTATCATCTTTTTAGTAGTACCTTTATTTACAATTTCGTAAATTCCATCTCTAAGTAAAGGCTTAGGAGGTGCAAAATTTCTTATGATTGTTCTATTAGCAGGAAAATCACTGTTAAAACCTCTGTTTCCTTGGGGTAGATTCACCGTTAAAGATCCTATTTTATTACCTAACCCGGTATTTCCCGAAACGGTAAGTCCATTAGTTACAAACTCTCCCGGAAGGTCCGAAGATCTGGGAGATATGGGTTCTTTTCCTGCATTCTCATAAAAAGTAAGATTTATCCAAACAGATCTTCCAACAGAGTTTACAAACTCCCTGGCACCAGTAAAATCATTATTGCGTATCGTTAAATTATTTGGAGCATAAGCAGAAAGAAAGTATAAATATAATCCGGTAACCTTGTTTCCGGAAATGTCAATATCGCTCACCCCCTGTAATTCTCTGTCAAAAGTTATAATTTTACTTCGGGCGTTGTTACAATTAAATAAGTTGTTAATAATCTTAAAATTACTGGAAAACTCTTCTACTCTAATATGCTCAACAACTCCTTCAGAATCTCTAAATTCATTATTATTAACGATAACATCGGTACCTCTGGAAGAAGCTCCGATACCAGTATCTATAAATAGGCACTTTTCAATTCTTGTCCCGTTATGATCCCATACGATTGGGTACGAAGTATTTCCTCCGTCTATTGAAATACCCCGGTCATTAAATTCGATTTTACTTCCTGGAGCTACCGCATTACCGGCACTATTAGCTTCGTTTCTAGGTTCAAAAGTACAGTTTGTAAAAGTAACTCTAGAATGTTCATCTACGTTTCCGGTTCTATTGAACCATACCCCAATCACATTAAAGTTAACGATAGAAACATTATTAAAAGTTCCGCCAAATCCATTTCCGACGGCTACCGCATAACCTCCTCCTACAATTTTTACGTTATCTAATTCTATCCCGGTATACTCATCATTTGTATCCAGGTCACCATCAGTATAGGTAGGATGAATCAGGTTAAAAAAGACATTAAAACGTTGACCGGTGGTCTTTACAAATTCCAGACCTTGCATTTTAATATTATCAGCTCTAAAAACCACATTCTCACAGTTAATAAATCGGGTTCTGATATTTCTGTTATCTGCCCCTCTTCCGGAAAGGTTCGGAGTAATTGAACGAGTAGTTACTCCTCTTAAAGTTACTCCTTCCGGAATTGATAGTCCTCTATTTTCTAAGTTATAAGTAGATGACCTAAATTCAATGATAGCTCCGGGATTACTTCTGATTACTCGTTGGATTTCGGTATTTAAAGGTTTTGAAGAGTCTCTTTCAGCATCGAAGTTTACAACCGTCTGTGCTTGAAAGCTGAAGATACATAGGAGTACAAAGACTGCCCCAAGTATCTTACTGGTATAATTTAAATTCATAATCGTGTTATTAAATATATTAAGTTAAATGAGTGTATTAAATCCGTAATTAATAAAAGGAAAGAAAGTATTTATAACACTTTAGGATGAACTAATAAATTAACAACGATAAAAACAGCTTGTGGTAATGAATCATGTCCGATTTGCAAACATATGACCTATTCAGTAGACCCTACTTTACCGTTTTTATTGAATTTTAGTCTTAAAGTAGTTTATCCCAATTTTTAATGATTTTAATGTTAAATAGAAAGAAATTTTATCTTTTTATATGCTTTATTTTTATACAACTTCCCCATTGCGAGATAAAAATAAACTATTTTTATAAGTATATGCAAATATTTTATAAATTATTTTACACAATCAATATTATTACGCATGTATTTTTATCAAATAGACAAAAATTAATTATTTAACCCTCCCTTAACGTGGATTACAAAGGAGTGTTTGATGTTAATCTATGAACAAAGGTAAATTTGAATTGCTATTATAAATTTGACCAATTTTCTTAGTGAAATAATAATTCTACTTGATCCATAATTGTATTTATAATGGATTTTTGAAAGTATGTATAGGCTTAGTTAGTACTATGATGAAATCTTCAGGAAAGTAAGTTTAAATCCGCCTTAAACAATACCGCTAGTACATTTGGGAAAAAAGCGTCAATTTGAATGTTTTTTTTGCAATAAAATAAAGAAAAAATAGCCTGTCCTTATCTTAATTGAGGATATCGAAACCTTCGGTTTAACTCAGGATTACATAATTTTTTTGACTAAAATCCTTATGATCTTGAGTTGGGTCGAAAGACTCTATAGTTCTACTGATTGTAGATAAAGTAAACTTCTTCCTTTAGTCGAAGCATTCAAACCAATAGATCTTATAATCATTATTACTCAAATATGCCACAAGTTAAAAATTATAAGGCTATAAGAGAAAAATCTATATCCTTTAATGTTATGTAGCTACTCATTTTTATAAAGGTTTATGGTAGTCTCGAAGTTTATTATTAATAATCTTATAAAAATTCTAAAAGATTATTGATTTAACCAATTTTTAAAATCTCCCGTTTTTTGTCGACTCACTGTAAAATCATAATTATCTCCGCCTTCTATTTTTAACTTTAAGCGATGATTAAAATAAGGTTTTATCTGAAGTACTGCATGCTTAGCGACAATCTGACCACGATTAATTTTAAAAAATTGTTTTGGAGAAAAAGAATTAAATAATTGGTCTAAAGTTTCATCGATAATAAATCGCTTACTTTTAGTCACCCCAAAAGTCACACTATTTTCTGAATAACAAAACAACAGATCTTCAACTTTTAACAGAAGCAATGTATCACCTTGTTTAATAAGAATACTCTCCCGAAAATTTTGCACTGGTTCCGGAAGCATTTGTTTTACTAATTGACTTAAGGTTTCAGGAGACAATCCCTTAGGGCGAACTGTTTCTTTAAATTTAGATAATGCAACTTGTAAGTCTTCCAAGCGTATTGGTTTTAAAAGATAATCAATACTGTTTACTTTAAAGGCCTGAATTGCATATTGATCAAATGCTGTTGTAAATATTATGGGTGTTTCTACCTTGACTTTTTGGAAAATTTCAAAACTCAAACCATCGGCCAACTGAATATCCATAAATACTAAATCTGGCATCTTGTTATTCTTTAACCAAAATACAGAAGCTTCTACCGAATCCAAAACTTCCAAAATAGTACATTCAACATCAATTTGAGTTAGTAATTTTCTTAATTGATTAACCGCCCGGAATTCATCTTCAATGATTAATACATTCATAAGTAAACTTTAAGTCAGTAACGGAAGTGAAACAATAAATTGATCTTCTGTTTGTTTAATTGAAGGTAACCTTTTGGCTATAAGCTGGTAGCGTTTACATATATTTTCTAAGCCTTTTTTTGTTGAAGGAACAATAGAAGATTTAGGTTGAAGTGTATTAGATACGATTAGTTGTTCTGTAGCCATTTCAATACGTATTTGAAGTGGTTTTGATTTAGAAATAATATTGTGTTTGATCACATTTTCAATTAATAGTTGAATACTCATAGGCACTATTTTATGGTTATTACCACTTTGTGCGATTTGCCATACTACCTGTAAATTATCACCAAATCTTTCTTGTTGAATATGCAAATACGCTTTGGCAAATTTCAGCTCTTCAGAAAGCGATACCAAATCCTGGTGTTTGGATTCCAGAATAAACCTGTAAATTTCAGAAAGTTGATCAACAAACTTTTTAGTAGTCTCTTTAGACTCCTGGTCAATAATATCTCGAAGTGTGTTTAGGGTATTAAACAGAAAATGGGGTTGTGATTGATTGCGTAACGTATCTAGTTGCGCCTGTATTCTGAACTGTTTTACTTGTTCTTCCTTTCTAATATATTCTTTTAAACGCACATGATAATAAATAACTTCATAAATCCCCTGTACCATAACACTAATTATGAATACGGATACTAGTACCTCGTGTCTTTGCTCATATCTATAATGATTATTAAAAATGAAATTTAGTATTAAGGAAGTCGTAAAATCGATAGTAATAATAGAACACAGAAGTATTATCAAGAGTATAAAAAAACGTTTAAAAGTCTCTTCAAAAGCTGAAAAGCGTTGTCTTAATCGTATAATTACATAGCGCATAAAAAACCAGTTACAGGATGTAATGAATAAAGAGATACCCCAATTAAGTAAAGCTTGCACCAATGGTAGACGCTTAAAAGAATTATGGTTGAATAAAAAGTCAGTAACGAAGGAAAGAACAACTATTCCGATAGCTACAAACCAAAAATCATTAAAGCCTAAATATTTTATTCGCTTATCTTTATTTAGTAACATAGAATTAAAAAGTGGTAAGTCCTTGTTTAGCACGATAAAAAACCCAACCTAACCAAATTGCGTATAATAACGCGAATAAAAGTACAAGAATTAACTGATTTCTTGATTTTTTAATAGATATGGAACGTAACCAAACCGCAAATAAGGGAATAATTTGTAACCCGTGGACTCCAAAAAAATGAGCAATACGTATATCTCCGGCAACCGTACTCCAGTTGAGAATAGCGATACCTTCTCCTCCATCGACAACACCCACATTATGTGCCATCTGACTGATCATCTGACCGCCTACCCAACTGCCAACTAAAATTATTAACCAACCAAAACCTATTGCTAATTGCACGACAGTAGCTACTTTCATACGTAATCGAATAGTCTCTAACAGAAAATAAAACATGATAAGCACATTAATTGCAATCAAAATACCCATAGAGGCAAATAATAGTCCGTCTAAAGGATTAGAAATGTTGTAATGAGATTGAACTCCCCTACCAGCCTGAAAAAGAATAATTAAATATTCCAGTAATAATGTAAATGCAACCGTATAAAGTAATAGATTTCGCCATTTATTTGAAAAAGGATAAAATATACTAAAATATCCTACGGTAAATATATAAACTGCCCCGGATACCGCAAATTTTAAGGGTTTGATCCATACGTTGACCCCTGTTAAGGTGCGGTCATCCACAAATATAGCTAGCGTACAAAAAGCTGCGCAAAGTACATGAAATAAAACTACTTTGTATAAGAAAGAATTAGTATTCTTTACTGTTTTGATTGTTGAAAATAGTGCCATAATGTAATATTTAAGTACTCGTTTGACTCTAAATAGAGACCTTTTTAATGATTTTGAAGAAAAGTTGAAAGGTTATAACTAGT
This sequence comes from Aquimarina sp. ERC-38, assembly GCF_026222555.1. Lineage (NCBI taxonomy): Bacteria > Pseudomonadati > Bacteroidota > Flavobacteriia > Flavobacteriales > Flavobacteriaceae > Aquimarina > Aquimarina sp. ERC-38. The sequence goes on from NZ_CP098511.1 coordinate 3,934,951, forward strand.
AAACCATCTCTTTTTTCATAAGTCAAAAATGGAACTATCAAAAAAATAATTCAACACTCTTTTGTTGAGATGTCGTTTGTGGTAGTTGAAATATCGTTTAACTTCAATAGAATTTTAATTTTAATAGTTAAACTCTTAATATCCATTTATTGATGATATGACTTTGAATAGATATTTACGCTTTAGATTAATGCGTATTATGCAGTTGATATATAGAATAAATAATGGCTCTAGTTTAAATTAGCGTTGTTATTAAAATATGCTGAACATCCCTCTAAATCTCCCTTCAAAGGGAGACTTTTTTGCTCCCTTCCTTCAAAGGAAGGGTTGGGGAAGGATGTTTTTAATGATGCTAATTTTAAAATCTGATTATCAGTATTTTATGTAATAATATTAATATCGCTAACTTATACTAACAACGCTTATTTAAACTAGAGCGTAAATAATTTGTTTAAAAATCATAGAAAAAGCCTTTCCGGTTGGGAAAGGCTTTTAAACAAAGGATTCATATTTTATGACTTATTCATAAGCTTCATCATGAACATTAGCAACTGCTCTTCCGCTAGGGTCATTCATATTTTTAAAGGCTTCATCCCATTCTAATGCAATTTTAGTACTACAAGCTACTGAAGGTTCCTGAGGCACACTTAATGCTGCCGCATCACTGGGAAAGTGGCTTTCAAAGATGGAACGGTAATAGAATTCTTCTTTATTTTGAGGGGTTTGTAATGGAAAACGGTATTGTGCATTTGCCATTTGTTCTTCTGTTACTTCTTTATCAACCACTTCTTTTAAGGTATCGATCCAACTATAGCCTACACCATCTGAAAACTGTTCTTTTTGTCTCCAGACAACGCTCTCTGGTAAATAAGATTCAAAAGCTTTCCGGATAACCCATTTTTCCATACGTTCTCCGTTAATCATTTTATCCTGCGGATTGATACGCATGGCTACATCCATAAATTCTTTATCCAAAAACGGAACCCTACCTTCAATCCCCCAGGCGGCCAAGGATTTATTTGCCCGTAAACAATCGTACATATGAAGTTTACTTAATTTTCGAACCGTTTCTTCATGAAATTCCTGTGCGTTTGGTGCCTTATGGAAATACAGATATCCTCCGAACAATTCATCAGCTCCTTCACCGGATAATACCATTTTAACTCCCATAGATTTAATAACTCTTGCCATTAAATACATAGGCGTACTGGCACGAATAGTAGTTATATCGTAGGTTTCCAGGTTATAGATCACATCTTTAATAGCATCCAGGCCTTCCTGAATGGTAAACTTAATTTCATGATGTACCGTACCAATATGATCTGCTACTTTTTGAGCAGCAGCCAGATCCGGTGATCCTTCTAATCCTACCGAAAAAGAATGCAATTGAGGCCACCAGGCTGCTTTCGTATCACCGGATTCAATCCGTTTTTCAGCATATTTCTTAGCAATGGCAGAGGTTACCGAAGAATCCAATCCACCTGATAATAATACCCCGTATGGCACGTCAGACATTAATTGACGGTGAACCGCTGCTTCCAGTGCTTCTCTTAATTCATCAATACTAGTTTGATTGTCTTTTACTGCATTAAAGTCTGCCCAGTCTCTCTCGTACCACTTAACCAATTCACTATCTGCACCATATTTATAATGACCCGGTGGAAATAGTTCAATTTTAGAACAAACACCTTCTAGCGCCTTCAATTCTGAAGCAACATAAAAAGTACCATTTTGATCCCACCCCATATACAATGGAATAATTCCCATATGATCACGGGCAATAAGGTAAATATCTTTATCAACATCATATAGAGCAAAAGCAAAAATACCATTTAAATCATCCAGAAAGTCCGGGCCCTTTTCCTGATAGAGCGCTAAAATGATTTCACAATCAGAATCCGTTTGAAAGTTATATTTTCCTTGAAATTGCTTTCTTAATTCCTGATGGTTATATATCTCTCCATTAGCAGCAAGTACTAATTTTTTATCTTCACTAAATAAAGGTTGTTTTCCGGAAACCGGGTCCACGATAGCTAAACGTTCGTGAGCCATTACTGCATTATTTTCTGCATATATTCCGCTCCAGTCTGGTCCGCGATGCCTAATGGTTTTAGACATTTCTAATAATTGAGGTCTTAATACCTCAGATGATTCTTTTAATTCAAATGCACAAGCAATTCCACACATGGTATTCTATTTTAATAAAGTTCAAAAATGAATTATTTATTTCAATTTATAAACATAAATTAATTAATTGGTTTCATTTTATAACCAAAATTAAATATTTAATTCAAATTTTAAACATAAAATCTTTAAATAGCAACATTCATAAAAAGCGTGTGGAGCGTATTAGGTCAAAAACAGAACAACTATGATCTTGTTATAAGTATGTTTCCCATGATTAAAAAACGAAAATAAGTATTAAAAATATAGTGTTCGCCTTCCAAAAAAAGGAGCTAATATAATCTTACTTAAATAAGAAAATCTGTTATAAACACATTAGTATCCTAATGAACGTTTTAGAAATATTAACAAAGCATAAAGAACTAATTAACACTATTAAAGTAAGGGGGTAAATACCTTTACGTCATACACTAAATAAATTTATAGACTTATGAAAAAATTGATCGCTTGTATTGCTATCTTTTGCATGACCTTAATTACGAATGTACAGGCACAGAAATTTGCAGATATGCAAAAAAGCCCTACAGACATTGCTTATGCTAAAAAAAGCCGTGATGCTAAACCGGATATTAAAGTAATTTACAGCCGACCGCAGAAAAAAGATCGGGAGGTTTTTGGGAAATTAGTGCCTTACGGAAAAGTATGGCGAACCGGTGCGGATGAAGCTACTGAAATTAAACTTTTTAAAGATGTAAAACTGGGAGATACTACGGTAAAAGCCGGAACGTACTCCCTCTTTACTATTCCCGGAGAAAAAGAATGGACGGTTATTTTAAATTCTGACTTGGATTCGTGGGGAGCTTATACTTATGACGAAAGTAAAAATGTAGCTACTATAAAAGTTCCGGTACAGGAATCTAAAAGTTCGTTAGAAGCATTTTCAGTTGCTTTTAAAGATGTAGATAAAGGTTACCATATGTTTATGGGTTGGGATGATACTTTAGTTGAAATACCATTTTACTTTTAGTAGCAATACTTACAGACTCTTTTATACAAAAAAGGGATTTTACTTCTGTAAAATCCCTTTTCGACTTTTAAACGGGTAGTTATTATTATCTTCTCATAACATAACTACTTGCACCTGGAAGTTCTCCAAGAAAATCCATAATGATTTTAAAAGTTAACTTGAACTTAGTGTAAAATTGCCCCATGATATAAATTTTTAATTATACTCAAATATAACCCAATCAAGAGGTTACTACAATACTTTTAACTTGACATTAGTTCTTTATCCGTCATAAATTATAATTTTATCGATAAAATACGCATTTAACAAATTTTTAAGATGAATAATTATCTGGAAAAACTTTTAAAATCAGTTATTTCTTACCAAAATAAATTAAAAAATATTTTAAATATTGATTTTCAGAATTTTACAAAACATACGGTATTTCGATAAAACGCTTACTTCTTTCGTTTAAGGTATATTAAGGTATTTATGCGTTTGTAGAGAAACTTTCCATTTAGGCTTGTTCATTACATACGCTACAATCAACGGAATCATTTTTTCACGTACGCTCCATTCCGGTTGTAAGTAAAGAATACAAGTGGGGTTTACCTTTTCTGCTTCTTCTTCTGCAAATTGAAAATCATTCTTATTGTAGATAATACATTTGAGTTCGTTAGCTTTTTGGTAGATTCCAGGTAATGGTTTTTTTACCTTTTTTGGTGATAAGCAAATCCAGTCCCATAATCCGGTTAGCGGATAAGCTCCGGATGTTTCAATATGAGTAATACCACCACCTTCTTTTATTTGTTTAGTCAGAGGTTGCATATTCCAGGTAAGGGGTTCCCCCCCGGTAACTACAATAGTCTTACTATAAGTTAATGCCTGGCTTACAATGGTATCGGTAGAAGTAGGCGGATGTGTCTCCGCATTCCAGCTTTCTTTTACATCGCACCAATGACAACCTACGTCACACCCACCTATCCGAATAAAATAAGCGGCTGTACCTTTATGATAACCTTCTCCCTGTATAGTATAAAATGCTTCCATTAAAGGCAACATTTTACCTTGATTCACTAATTCTTCTTCCTTTTTCAGCATAAGGGATCAAAGATAGTTGATGTTCTTTAAAAAATAAGCTATTTTACAGCGATACAGTCAATTTCTATTTTAGCCCCCCGGGCAAGGTCTTGAGCGGCAAAGGTAGTCCGCGCCGGCTTTTGTGGGAAGTACTTTGTATATATGGTATTAAACTTTTTAAAGTCTTTAATGTTTGATAATATTACCGTACACTTTACTACATTCTGCAAGCTTAAATTGTGATGTTCTAAAACGTCTTTAATATTATCCAATGCTTGTTTAGTCTCTGCTTCAATGCCTCCTGGTACTAAGGTTCTCGTCCTATGATCCATACCAATTTGTCCGGATAGAAAATATAAATTACCTGCTTCCACAACATCCGAAAAAGGGGTATGTGATTTTGACACTTCATGACTGGGGTGAAAAATTAAAGTATCTTTCTTGGTTTCTTGAGCCGTTATAGATAGGGTAATACTCAGGCAAAAAAGTAGTATAAGTGCTTTCATCTTGTTTAATACATTCAAAAGTTATGTAAAGATAAATGTACAAAACTACAACTTAGTATTTTTGTCGATTGAATACAATTAGTACTTTTAAGCTTTTGAAATTTTACCTGTTTGGTAATTTTATAAAAGGAATGAGGTTAATTCACATAAGAAATGTCTAAAACACAGGAATTTTTTGATACTATAGAAACGGGATATGCAACACAAGGAGAAGCTATTACCCTGGGAGCTGCCATGCTTGAAGGTAAAACGCTGACCAATACTTTTGTAAAAGTCCCTTTAAAAACCATGAATCGACATGGTTTAATTGCAGGTGCTACCGGAACCGGAAAGACCAAAACCCTACAGGTACTGGCAGAAAATCTAAGTAAGAACGGTGTACCTGTTCTACTGATGGATATTAAAGGAGACCTAAGCGGATTAGCAGCCGCAAGTCCGGGCCATAAAAAAATTGATGAAAGACACGCAGAAATCGGAATTCCTTTTGAAGCCCATAAATTTCCAGTGGAACTCCTTTCTTTATCTGATCAGGATGGTGTTAGGTTACGGGCTACCGTTAGCGAATTCGGACCTGTGTTATTCTCAAGAATTCTGGATGTTACGGAAACGCAGGCGGGGATCATTGCTATTATTTTTAAATATTGCGATGATCATCAACTACCATTACTGGATTTAAAAGATCTTAAAAAGGTACTTCAATTCGTCACAAACGAAGGGCGTAAAGAGATTGAAAAAGACTACGGACGTATTTCTTCTGCTTCTACCGGTTCGATCCTTCGTAAGATAGTTGCTCTGGAACAGCAGGGTGCTGACCTTTTTTTTGGAGAGAGATCATTTGATGTTGATGATTTACGACGCATTACCGAAGATGGTGAAGGTTTTATTAATATTATCCGTTTAACAGATATACAGGATAAGCCTAAACTATTCTCAACATTTATGTTGAGCCTGCTGGCAGAAGTATACAACACCTTTCCGGAGCAGGGAGACAGTGATCGTCCGGAGCTTGTCATCTTTCTGGACGAAGCGCATCTTATCTTTAAAGAAGCTTCTAATGCCTTAATGGATCAGATTGAAAGTATGGTAAAATTAATCCGATCAAAAGGAGTAGGATTATACTTTGTTACTCAAAATCCTACGGATGTCCCGGAAGGTATTCTAGGACAGTTAGGCTTAAAAATTCAGCATGCGCTACGGGCTTTTACAGCAAAAGATCGGAAAGCTATCAAGTTAACCGCAGAAAATTATCCTGATTCGGAATATTATGATACTAAGGAAGCTTTGACTTCTCTGGGAATCGGTGAAGCACTTATCTCGGTATTAAACGAAAAAGGAAGACCCACCCCCCTTGCAATGACATTATTACGTGCCCCCATGAGCCGAATGGATATTTTGACTGATAGTGAGATAAAAGAAGTACTTGATGAATCCAGTTTGATCAAAAAGTATAATGAAACCATTGATCGGGAAAGCGCCTATGAATTATTAAATGAAAAGATTGAAAAAGCAGAAGCTGAAGAGGCTAAGATCGCAGCTCAAAAGGAAAGGGAAAAAATAGAGAAAAATACAAGAGCAAAAAAGAGTACCACTTCTTCAACCGAGAAAGCCGTAGTTAAAGTGTTGACCAGTGCTACTTTTATCAGGGGAGCTTTAGGTATTCTGAATAAATTTCTAAAATAAGTAAGTAATAATGACTAAAAAATTCTTAGTTCAAAAAAAGCCGTTTGTAGTTCCTACTACAGATCATAAAGTGATAGAAGAACATTTTGGGATAGCTACAGATCAAAATAAAGATATTAGTATTGCCCGAATGATTGCACCCCCGCAATGGAGTGAGCCTTTTCAAAAGCCTGCATTTGACGAATATACCTATGTGATTCGAGGACAAATGCAATGTTTGATTGATCAGGAAACCATTCTGGTCCAGGCAGGTGAATCCATAAAGGTAACACGTGATGTACGGGTACAATACAGTAATCCGTCTGACGACGAATGTGAATATATCGCTATCTGTACGCCTGCTTTTGACATTAACCTGGCTAACCGGGAAGTATGAAACCTTTCTTTAAAAAGTACTTACCTCCTGCCCTGGGCAAATACCTCGAATTTTTACTAGTAGTCAAGCCGGAAAAGGCAATTAAGAAAGCTGTTTATTTTTTTAGTACCCCAAAAAAAGGAAAGGTAACACCGGATCAGGAGTTTTTTTTAGAAGAAGCCGAAGATGATGTAGTTCCTTTTGAAAACCTCCTATTACAAACCTACCGATGGAAGGGAGAAAAAGAAACCATTCTCCTGGTGCATGGATGGGAAAGCAATACCCACCGCTGGAAGATATTAATAGAAAAATTACAGCAATTGCGTTATGATATAGTAGCTTTTGATGCTCCCGCACATGGTCATTCTACCGGAACTTTTTTAAACGTACCTTTATACGCCAATTGTATGGAAAGAATTATAACCATGTACCGCCCGGATTATATTATTGGGCATTCCATCGGTGCCATGACAAGCGTATTTTACCAGTATAAATTTCAAAATCCTGAAATAAAAAAGATGGTACTGCTTGCCCCTCCTACCAAGTTGGAAACTATTATGAAAAATTTTCAAAATATCTTAAAATTGTCAGATCGCTTTATGACCATTTTAGATAGCTATTTTAAAAGAACTTTTGACTTTTATTTTATAGAATTTTCCCTTTTACGCTTTGCTAATACTATGCAACTCCCCGGTTTGCTGGTCCACGATAAATACGATGATATTGCTCCGTTTAGTGAAAGTAGTCAACTTCTTGAACATTGGAATAAGTTACAACTGATGGAAACGGAAAATTTCGGACACTCCCTGTATTTTGACGAAGTTGACGATGCAATTATTAAATTTATACAGATGGGTACTATTTAGATTATCGTTACGTATTTAACTTTCCTCTTTAGGTAAGACCACAAGTCATAGATGATATACTTAAAGTTGAAATTAAGAATATTAAATAGTGAACTCAAATCAAACGACTATATCCTGGTTGATTATTGATTTCTAATGAACCTATAAGGTTACAATCCATTAATTTTTGTTATTTTATCCTGGTTGTCTCACTATATTTTTGATACCAGCTTATAAATGATGAACTTTGTATATGGATTCTACACAAAGCGTTCGGCTTAATAAATATCTTAGCGAAGTAGGCTACTGTTCACGGCGACAGGCAGATAAATATATTGATCAAAAAAAAATTACGGTCAACGGAAAAGTTGCTGAAATGGGTTTACGTGTTTCTCCTGATGACCGGATTGAGGTAGAGGGCACACTTATCACAAAACCAAAAGAAAAACACGTGTACCTTGCATTTAATAAACCGGTTGGTATTGTATGTACTACTTCAGATAAAGAAAAAGACAATATCATAGACTACATTAATTACCCTAAGAGAATTTTTCCTATTGGTAGGTTGGATAAGCCTAGTGAAGGTTTGATCTTTTTAACCAGCGATGGAGATATTGTAAATAAAGTCTTAAGGGCTAGAAATAATCATGAAAAAGAATATGTGGTAACAGTCAATAAATTGATAACGCCCCGGTTTATAAAACAAATGGGACAAGGTATACCTATTTTAGACACCGTAACCCGGCCTTGTCAGGTAGAAGCTATTAATAAATACACTTTTAAGATTATACTTACCCAAGGATTAAACCGACAAATTCGGCGTATGTGCGAATATCTGGATTATGAAGTAGTTAAATTAAAGAGGGTTCGTATTATGAATGTACTGCTGGACGTTTTACCAGGTAAATGGCGATATCTTACCGAAAAGGAACTTAATGAGATCAATCAAGTAACGGTCAATTCAGTTAAAACAAAAGAAGCTTCTGTAGATGAACAAAAAATTTCTAAAAATTATAATAACAGAAAAGAAACAAATCGAGTAGTTAAAAAAAGAAGAAAATAAATTGCATATGAGTCAAAGCAGCTTGTCCCCATTCCATCTTGCCATACCTGTAGACAACCTATCTGTCGCTCGAACTTTTTATGGAGAAGTTATGGGTTTTGAAGAAGGTCGAAGTAGTGAACACTGGGTAGATTTCAATTGTTTTGGCCATCAACTAGTCATACATTATCATGAACATAGTGCTAAGATTTCGGCACATAATGAAGTAGACGGAAAATCGGTTCCTATCCCCCACTTTGGAGTATTACTGGAATGGAGCGAATGGGAGAAGCTGGCAGAACGCTTAACTGCTAAAAATGTGGAGTTTGAAATTGCCCCTTACGTTCGTTTTAAAGGAGAAGTCGGGGAACAAGGAACTTTATTTTTTTACGATCCTTGCGGAAACGCTTTGGAGTTTAAAACATTTAAAGATATGTCAAGGATATTTGCCAAGTAAAAAATATGTGGTTGAAAATATCTTGCCTAAAAAGTAAATTTTTAGTAATTTAGAAGTACTCAAAAGAGGAAACGAAACGTAAAAAGTAAGGAACGAAATGAAACAAATGCTACTTATCCCCATAAGTGTATTTATTGTTGTGTCAAGTTGTGGAGTGTCACAAGAAGAGTATGAAAAACTAAAAAAAGAGAATGAATTATTAAAAAATCAAATTGAAGAGTGTAATCTGGAAGTATCAGAAATGTTATCCCTGGCCAAGATTAGCTACGAACGTTTGGAATACAAAAAAAGTAGTCAACTTTTAGAGTTAATCATTGCTAAATATCCAAATAGCAAAGAAGCAGATCAGTCTGCAGTATTACTTAAAAAAGTCGAAAAAGATCTGGCAGCTACACAAAGAGCCTTGGAAAAAGACAAGCTGATTGAAGAGAGTAACCTATTATTGGGTGAAATGAACAAAAGAATTGATGAAGCCAGCGGAGCTACCTTCTATACAGATAAAGCTTTTGCCGGAAATGGTAAAGCTAACTCGGTATACCTTTATGCCGGAAGCAAAAAAAGATCAAAGCCCTGGTTAGGTCTCGCCATCAATCGTTTTTCTAAGGATAATTGGTTACATACCCAAAAAGTAATGTTCAACGTAGACGGAACGATTTACAATATAAATGAAGAAGTACCGGATGACTTTAAGGAACGTAAGGAATCAGACGGATATAGAGAATGGATTGATCGCGTTGTAGGTGAACAAGAATTTGAACTGATTAAAAAAATTACTACTAGTGAACAGGTTACTTTAACCCTCATTGGGAGCGAAGTATCTGAAAAAAGAATTATGACTCCTGCCGAAAAAGAGGCTATTAAGAATGTACTTAACGTATACACTATTTTAGGTGGCACCTAAATAAATACGAATACATCACATTTTTTAAGGTAAACAAGCGTTAAATGTAAAGTATTTGACTCATATAATACTGACCTTGTTAAATATCTCTAAATTTTATTTCTATCTTGTACCCTACTAAATTTTAATCTAAAACCTACATGGATCTTACAAACCCATTAGTATATGGTGTCCCTTGTTTTTTAGGGCTTATTTTATTAGAACTTACCTATAGTAAATCACATGATGACCATAAAAGTTTATATGATTGGAAGGATTTAGGTTCCAGTCTTTTTATGGGGGTGGGTTCTGCAATCTTGGGTCCGCTGATCAAAACTGCCTTTACCGTACTTCTTTTTGTTTTTGTATACGATGTATTTAACCCCGAAGTAGATGGAGTTCGTACTAATATATTTGGATGGAAATCTTTTGGATATGCCTGGTACGTATGGATACTTTGTCAGCTAGCCGATGATTTTACTTATTACTGGTTTCACCGTCAGAATCATATGGTCCGGGTATTATGGGCAGCACATATTGTTCATCATTCTTCGGATAATTTTAATTTAGGAACTGCCGTACGTAATGGATGGTTTACCTTATTATATAAACCCTTCTTTTATATGTGGATGCCGGCAATCGGATTTCCGGTAGAAATGGTAATTGTTTGCCTGGGTATTGAAGCTTTATGGCAATTTCAATTACACTCGCAGTACGTACCTAAGATGGGAATTATAGAAAAAGTATTTAATACGCATACTATGCACCAGGTACACCATGCTAAGAATGTAGAATATATGGATAAAAACCATGGAGGATTTTTAAATATTTTTGATAAAATTTTCGGAACGTGGAAAGAACTGGATGAAAATATTAAGGTGGAGTACGGAGTTACACACGCCCCTGATTCTTACAATCCCTGGGTCATTTTAACTCATGAATATAAAGATATCTGGCAGGATACAAAAAAATCTAATAATTGGTACCATAAGTTCATGTATATCTTCGGACCTCCGGGATGGAGCCATGATGACAGTACTATGACGGTAAAGCAGATGCAACGCGCTTTAAAAGAAGATAAATTAAAAGCCAACTTAAAAGGCCGGGAGGTAAATAAGAGAAGTAATCTGATTGCATCTAATTGATAAGAGCTTTTTCATATTTAAAAATCAGATATCTCAAGACCCAAATAACTAAGCTAATATTATAGGGTATTCTTTATTTGTAAATAATAAAGTGCGATACAATTTACCTCTTCTCTTAGAATTCGCATCACCTAACCACTCTATATTAAAGTAGTCAACACTACTTATTATTTATAGCTGAAGTAGCAGGTAGTAATATAAACCTGCATATAAAAAACTTACATCTCTGCGTTAAAAAGCCTCATCCTGGCTAAAGCTACACCTTGTTCCAGACCTTAATCTTTAATTTTCATCTCTATTAATCTGCTATTTGATTTGCTATTGTAAAGTAATTCTAAACTTTAGAGTATTTGGAAACTACTCCTTTTACTCTTTTAAAAGTAATTTGTTTTTAATGTAAATAGTTTTATGATATTGAAAATCAATACTATAAAAAGTAGTCATAATTCTCTATTTCTGAAGTGATAGCGATATTGATACTCAACCGAATACCAGGGTTTAATAATACGTGAATCCTACAACATCCTATTTAGAGGTAATAACTTCCAACACCTTCCCATAATTAAACTTAAGATTCTCATGACTTATTAGACGATAACCGTACTATCTCGATTAACAGCATAATTAAGTCATATGCAATCAAAGTAAGTGTTAACAATTTCTAAAAATACTTTTTTACTTAATAAAATGTTAATTAAACTATGCGTACTTATTATTTTAACAAAAATATAGATTTAAAATTTTAAAATACATAAAATTTATTCTACATTTATGTATAATTGATAATTACAAGGTGATTGTAATTAAAATTTTAATAAAAAAAGGAAAAGTTGCTTCACGAAATGACAACTAAATCTGTAGATTTTACTGCTAAAACTTATCATATTTATAATTAAAAGGTATAAATATTATTGTTTTACCGTAATTTTCTTTTTTTTTAATAAGAAAAGTACTACATTGTCACTGTGAATGAAAAAACCCAAAATTATGAATACAAATATTACTCGTCAGAGACGCAGTCTCAAGAAATCAATTTTATGCTGTCTAATTATATGTTCCTACTTATCAATGGGCAGTTTATTAGCAAGAACCTGGAATTTTAGTAAGGCTCAAAATGGAAATCAATTACAAAGTCTAATCGACCGGGCATCTTCCGGAGATATTATTCAATTTACTGATGCCGGTACTTATAATTTAAGTAATAAGGTCATCAACGTAAATAAGGCTATTATCTTTCAAGGAGTAAATCCTTTTGGTTATAATGCTAATACAAGAGGTAGTTCAGGTATTAGGACTGTTCTATCTAATGTAACTTCATTTGCTATTCGATCCAGTAGAGTCAGGTTCTTTAACCTTAAGATTAATGCAGTAAACAACAATGTTGTTCTAATTGACGGCCGTTCTCAAAGATATAATAGCAATTTTAGAAATCCTGGTTATGTTGCAGATGATCAATATTCAGGTATTGGTCTAACTAACGTGGAGTTATCCGGAGGATTTTATAGCTGTTTTGCTGGTAACGGTATGCAAGTAGAATTTAAGAATGTATCTTTTGTGAATTTTGGAAGAATAGGATACATCAACGATCGTAGAACCCGCGTCAACAATATGAAGAAAGCATCTTTTTTCAGATGTTTATTCAGACCTGCTTCACCTAATGGACAGTTTAGTTTTGACAGTAGAGGAATTTCGCTGGATGCTGGTAATACTTCTTATCCAATTGTATGGAATGCAGAGGGTACCACTATTCGCGAATGTCGTTTTGAAAATACAGGAGTAGCTATTTCCAGAGTTAAAAATGTAAATATCACCGGAAACTTTTTTTATGACAACAACGCTTTTGTTGATATGATTCATGTGGAAGAGTTTTCCAGCAACGTTAATATCATTTCCAATCGGTTTGATTGTGCTGCTAATACTACCCGATCGGATTTTGAAAGAAGTAGAATCATCACCCTTGATTCCGAATTACAATGTGTGACGGATATTACGGTAAAAAACAATACGGTAACCGGACAGTATAACTTCTTTATTAATGGATATGCCCCTACCAATATACGTATTACTGGTAATAACCTACTTCAGTCTACTCCTTTTAATCCTAATGTAATCAACTTTAAGTATTACGAAAACAGGTATAAAACCGGAGAGGGAATTGCTGCTAATCAAGAGTTTATTTCCAGAAACATGGTAATTACAGGAAATAAAGGTTTAAGAAACGGAGGGAGAGGATGTCAGATTAATGTACCTATGAGCGGTGGAAACAATAATGTAGATAGGTTACAGTTTGCTCCGGGTAAGACAACTCTAACAAGAATGAATAACCCAGCACCCTTAAGAGGTAACGGAGTTTATGAAATCGTAAATGTAGGTAACACCAGTAGAAAATTAGCAGGAAATGGTAATAACTTTACCTTAATGACAAAGGCTGCAAATGTCAGAGATAATAGTGTAAAATGGCAAATTACCTGGGTACCCCCTTATTACTATACTATTAAAAATGTAGGTAATAACCGATTTTTGGAGACTCATAAAGGATATACTGAAAAAGAAATTTTAGATAATTTACCACAAAATGTATATCCATTTTTAGCCTTTCAAGGTTCCACTAATCCAAAATGGATCTTAAGAAATGGTGGAAGTAACGGTGTATATAAAATTTTACCGGCAGGAAATGAAAAGCAATCCGTTCTGGCAATGGCAGGAACTACTCCTAAACTGATTTTTCATAAGAAATTTAATCCTAGTGGTTCTCGTTCAATTAGAGAACCTAATAACTTCGGGAGATGGAGAATTAATCCCTCCTTCGCAAGAAAAAGTGCTGATACTGCTATTGAAGAAACACTTACTGAAGGTTTACGGATAGTACCTAATATTGTAGATGATATTGCATCCGTATATTTTGAGGATGATGGCAATCCAAAGATAAAAATGACTCTTTACAATGCTGCCGGACAACCCGTAATGCAGGAAGAAATACACTCACGTATTAGTAATGCTATTGATGTATCTCAACTAGCTAGCGGAGTTTACATAGCACGTACTTCTAACAATCTGGTTAAAAGGATCATTGTTAGATAAAATACTATATAACAAGATTTAAAGTCTTAAAGACTTCAGTAAATTTTTAAGAATATAATAGATAAGACGCCATCCCAAAATTGGGATGGCTTTTTTTATAGTTTAGGATAAGGTATTTTTAGGTTCTGATAGCAAGGATAATATCTTATGTTCGATTTGTTCGGAATTCCAAATATTTTCTATGTCCGGGGTTTGAAGAATTTTTTGCATAATTTTATTTTGCTGATCGCCTATAGAAAGTGCTTCAGCATAAGGTTCTGTAGAGAACGTAACCCTGGAATATAAAGGTGTCCATTGTTCCGGATATTTTGTAGCCATATGCTTTTCAATCTTTTTTTGTAACAAAAAGTTAAGATCTGCGGTTTTGCTACTCATCTCCATAAAATTACGATAAGATAACTCTGCAATTGCATCAGCATTAGGCTTACGGGATTCTTGATATGCTTCAAATATAGCTTGCCAATTATTATCACTATGTGCTTCGATCAAATCATCTAGTACCAGAATATCTTCAAAACCGGCATTCATCCCCTGTCCATAAAAAGGAACTACCGCATGTGCCGAATCTCCTACTAAAGCCACCTTATCCCAGTAAGTCCAAGGATAGCATTTCATAGTAACCAGTGCACTAGTTGGATTTTTATTAAAATCTTCTAATAAAGTAGGCATGAAATCCAGCGTATCCGGAAAATGTTTTTCCCAGAACCTTTGAACCTTATCTCTACTTGTTAGTTGTTCAAAAGAATTATGACCTTCATGAGGCATAAACAAAGTACAGGTAAAACTTCCATCCAGGTTAGGTAATGCGATTAACATAAATTTACCTCTGGGCCAGATATGTAAGGAGTTTTTATTCAAACGATGGCTTCCGTCAGCTGCCGGTGGAATATGTAATTCCTTATACCCGGCATCTAGAAAATCCTGTGAATAATCAAACCGGCTACGGCGTTGCATTTTATGGCGAACCCGTGAAAATGCACCGTCACAACCAAAAATCATATCGTATTGATACTCTTGCCACTCGCTCTTTTCGGATTCCCCTGTATATAATTTTGCTTCCGGAAGGTTAACATCCCAGACTTTTTCGTTAAATTTAAATGTAACCCCTTGTTGTTCGGCCAGATTAATCATTTGTTTATTAAGCACCCCCCGGGAGATAGAAAATATGGCTTCTCCTTCTTTTCCGTAATACTGGTAATACTCATCCTGCCCGTTGACGTGAATAGCTCGTTTATCCATAGGGATTCCCAACTTCCGGACTTCTTCCCCAATGCCAATTCGATCCAGGGTTTTCCAACCTCTTGCGGACATGGCTAAATTAATAGACCTACCGCTAAAGTTAATTTCTCTAATATCGGGCCTTCGGTCAAAAACGCTAACCGTATGATTTCTTTTTTTTAGGTACATGGCAAGCAGAGAACCAACCAGCCCGCTACCTACAATGGCAATATTACGTGTTTGCATAAAGTATGTTAAGAGTAACCGAAGCATTCAGGAAATTAAGAAGAACCCCCGAGTTTTAATGCCTTCGATTAATTATTGATCGGGAATTACCTTTGTCTTTAAATAAAAAGGGAAAACCGGAAAAATGGCATACATTAAAACCTTCGGCAAAAATAAGAAAAATTATACAGTTGCCGGTTGATTACCTATCCGGACCTATGATCACCTGTACAAACTACTGTTTAATAGCTTTAATTTCAAATAATAAAGGATATAAAGACGGCTTTTGAATAAAAAGGCCATTACTAATTTGAGTCAAATCAGAAAAGATAGGATAAGGCGTTTCATAATGTTCATTCAGAAAACTAAGTTGTAAGCCGGCATCAATTAGCGCATTGACTACGTCTCCCAGACCGTGGTTCCAGGTACATTCACTTCCGGTAAGGTTAGCGGTTTTATCCGCATAAGACCCCTTTACTACTTCTTCTATAACATCGCTACTGCTATATGTATGTACTGGCGACATTATTGAACTCTCATGGTCAAACATCCAGCATATCGGATGAAACTCTACCATATAAAAAATACCTCCGTGCCTTAGTTTGGCTGCAATAATTTGTCCCCATTCGGTAAGGTCCGGTAACCAGTTGATTACTCCGTAACTAGTAAAAACAATATCAAAGGTATCTTCGACTAACTTTGGAGTATCCAATACGTTTCCACATACAAAATCTGCTTGTAAAGCATTTGTTTCAGCTAATTTCCGCGCTGTTTGTATCGCAGTTTCCGAAAGGTCAATCCCGGTACATATTGCTCCCTTCCTACTCCAACTTAGAGTATCTAACCCAAAATGACATTGCAAATGCAGTAATTTTTCACCTCTAACTTCTCCTAATGCTTGTAGTTCAAAAGCTTGTAAAGTACTTTCTCCCTTATTAAAACCTTTAACGTTATAAAACTCACTTTCTAGGTGCATTGGAACTCTAGCATCCCATGACTTTTGGTTAACATTAAAATAACGATTGTATTTTTTCATTTATCAGGCTTTTAACAGCAAATATCAGCAACTTCCGGTAGTTTTAAAGAAAATTAAATGGATAAGCGCAAATTAGAACTTACCTATACCATAAAAGGTATTCAAAATATTTTAGAAATGAAGTGGTTTAAAATTTTTCTGATTGAAGCGAAAAATAGGTATTTTTAGCTTAATTGAAATCATTTTTCAGTTGCATAGCCGTAGCTACGGAACTTAAAAATGATAAAAAGTAAGTGAAAAAGAACATTTTGCAGCCAATTAAGGAAAGTTTAAACAACTTCAATAATAATCATCAAAGTTGATGACAAAATACAGACCATTCATTATCCCAATTAAACTTACCAAATAACATATTACCTAGTAAGCCTTAAAGTTCAAAAGCTATAGATATACACTTAAAAGTAAAATATATGGAATATTCTGAAAGGTAATAACAAGAATTAAAATAATTAAAGCAGAAATGAAATCTAAAAATTTAAAACAAAGAATAATCCTTGAAAAGCTTTCGCAGCGACAGGATATTTTGGCTAAAAGAATTAACTATTTATTACTATGGTACCGTACTAATGTAAAGAGTATACCTAAATAAGAAACTTTATATTTGAATATGAAACATTTTTCCCAAGAAGAATTACTAACAGCCCCATCTCGCTATAGGGCGAACCTTATTAATAGTTGTACCGGATATAAATCCTGTAATCTAATTGCAACGCAAAATCAAAAGGGTATTACCAATGTTGCTATTTTTAATTCTGTTATCCATATAGGCAGTAATCCGCCGATGTTAGGTTTTATTTTACGACCGTTAAGCGTACCCAGACATACCTATGCTAATTTTAAGGAAAATGAGTATTTTACCGTAAATCAAGTGCCTCATAATCAAATTGAAAAGGCACATCAGACCGCAGCAAAGTATAAGGAAGGAGCTTCAGAATTTAAAGCAACCGGGTTAAAAGAAGAATATCTTAATAATTTTAAAGCGCCTTATGTAAGTTCCAGTCCGATCAAACTAGGGTGTCGTTATCTTAATGAATGTGTCATTAAAGAAAATAATACTTTATTAATTATAGGTGGTATCGAAGAACTTTACATAGATGAAACTATAATAACAAAAGATGGTTGGGTAGACCTTACCCAAGCAGAAACGGCTGCTTGTATTGGATTAGACGGGTATGCCCTGCCGGAACTTCTTGCCCGGTTTAGTTATGCAAAGCCAGAAGAACCCGTACAGAAAATTTAGCTAGCATATAAGGTAAAAACACTAAAAGTAAGTAACACTTAGGACAGCGTGTATGGTGTTTTACCACTTGATTACACTACAGCATTAGTTTTATATATTAATACTATACTCTCTTATCTTTATTTTAATCCTACTTTGTCATCTTATGTTTTATAGTTTTTATTTTGATCTCTTAGAAGTTGGTTGATGTATCTTTTATGCTGTTTTAGAATAATGTTTATAGCTACTTGAGGTTTTTCTATTTTTGTTTTTATACATAGGCACACGATTTTTCTTAGGGTTGGTGCTGTATACTTTTGATCTTTAGTTTCTATTTTTAGTTTAGCAATCAACAGCATTGCCATCATACAAATTGCCATGTGGTTATGAAAACCATGCCATCCCCTAATTTGATAGTCTCCCATTCCCACTAGGTTTTTCCCTTCTTTAAAAATTTGCTCGATAAATATTCTTTGTCCTTGCTTTTGCGCTAGCTCTTTGATGTGGTCGTTTTCCATATTTGTCAAGGAATATTTAGTTTTTCCATCGGTATCTTTTCGAACCAGTAGTACCAAATCTAACCACTTGTTTTCACGGGTAAGAATTTGCACTTTGGCATAGTGGAACTTTGCTTTGAGAGTTCCTTTGGTTGATTCTCGAATTGTGATGTGTTCAAAATCATCTTCCAATAAGTTGGCGGTGTATTTGTCTACCCTGCATTTTTCATTTGGATCGTAATTGAAATAGATCAAATGGTCACTGCGGATATCCCCTATAAAATCAATACGGGCACCTATCAAATAGTCTAACAAAAAAGTAGCATTGCCATACAACGCATCGAAGTTCACGTAATCGAAGGCAACCCCTTTGATCTTTGCCTGTTCTATGATCTGCCATGCTATCTCTGGCTTGCTACAATGTTTTTGATCCTTAGGGATATTGCATTTGTCTCTTCTCAAACTATCACAATCCCATTCCTTTGGCATAAATAGGCGCATATCAATAGGGGCGTAATTTATGCCTTGCGAAAGGCCTGCTGCGACGGCTACTTGTCCATTATCTGTCTTACCAATACAGCCTAAATATTGTCTAGAAACACAAGCTGACATTTTACCTTTTTTACGAAAACCTACCTCGTCTATCAGTAGCGCAGTTGGTTGTTTGCCCTTGGCAAAGAGCTGTGAGGCCTCCATAGCTACTTGATCCATTAAGCCCTCATACGACCAATGACCACTATTGATAAAATGATTGATACTTTGCTGATCCAAACACGACAAGTGGTCTGCAATATTCTGACAGTTAGCTGTCTTCTTCTCTAATTTAAAAAGTGATTGAAAATAATCGAATGCATGTTGCCCGTAAGAGAACTTGACAATCTTAAAATGGGTGCTGAAATTTAAAAAGAAGGAGTTAAGGTTCGATTCAATAAACCCCAGAAATTCTGAATTCCTGGAATCATTTTTTTTGGTGGATACTATCTATTGTAGCCCACTTTTGTTTACTTTGTGAAACATAAATTTTTGCAGGGGCAAAATAATGTGTTTATTATCATTCACAAAATGTTTTGCCCCTTTTTTTCTAAGATGACAAAGTAGAATTAAGATATGGAGCGGAATAATCTTGCGATTTTGACTTTTTCCTTAAATCTTACTTTTATTGAATTTTAAGCAATATTTTAACGACAATCTCCCTATGTCAAATAGATAAAACCACTAATTGTATCGGTAAGATACGCAATTACCGTAAATAACTTCATAAGAGAGCATATTTTTCCTAAGGTTCCATTTGAGCTTTTTCTAAATTATCTTTATCAAAAAGTCCATTTTACTAATTATTTAATAAAAAATAGCTGTTAATTTTCTAATAATATAGGCAAATAACAATTTTTAATTAATAATTTTGAACCCGTGTTCATCGTCTAATTCTTAAAATTTAAATAATGCTATAGAAAATTAAATAAAAAAACTAACACGTATGGTTTTAAACATACATCACTTTCAAATTAAAAACAAGAAACAGCTATTTTATCACACTCTTTTTTAAAATTTAATAAGAAAAAGACTACACTATTAACTTACAAACTATAACTAAAAACATGAACTCAACTATTATCTCTCAAGGACTTAACCTTAAAAAGTCCATGATCTATTGCTTTCTTTTATGTTCCTTCTTATCGTTGGAACAGGCATTAGCAAAAACCTGGCCCTTTAGTAAAAATCAAAATGGGATTCAATTACAAAGTTTAATTGACCGGGCGGCCCCTGGGGATATCATTAGATTTACCGATGCCGGTAATTATGATTTGAGCGGTAAAGTGATTACCGTAAACAAAGCAATAATCTTTAGAGGAGCTAGTCCTGAAACTGATTATAATGTAAATACAAGAGGTAGTTCCGGTATTAGAACCGTACTTACTAATGTAATGTCTTTTGCAATTCGGTCAAATAACATAAGATTTGTAAACTTAAAAATTGAAGCAACAAATAATAACGTGGTCTTAATAGACGGTCGTTCTCAGAAATATAATACTAATTTTAGGTCGCCGGGGTATGTTGCCGATGATCAGTATTCAGGGATTGGTTTTAACAACGTTGAATTGTCCGGAGGATTTTATAGCTGTTTTGCCGGTAATGGGATGCAGGTAGAATTTAGAAATGTATCTTTTTTGGATTTTGGGAGAATAGGATATATTAACGATCGTAGAACACGAGTAAGTAAAATGAGGCAAGCTACATTCTTAAGATGTAGATTTAGACCTGCATCACCTAACGGACAATTTAGCTTTGATAGTAGAGGAATTTCACTAGATGCAGGTAATACTTCATTCCCCGTAGTATGGAATGCAGAAAACACCAGTATCCGCGAATGCCGTTTTGAGAATACCGGAATTGCCATTTCAAGGGTTAGAAGCGTTAGTATTCAAGGAAATACTTTCTTTGATGATAATGCTTATGTTGATATGATTCATGTAGAAGAATTTTCTAATAATATTACTATTGATAACAACCGTTTTGATTGTAGTGCTCAAACTACTCGAAGGGATTTTGAACGAAGTAGGATTATTACCCTAGATTCCGAATTACAAATAGTAACTGGTATTTCCATTAAAAATAATACGGTAACCGGACAGTATAACTTTTTTATTAGTGGGTATGCTCCAAATAATGTAAGTATTATCAACAACAACCTCCTTCAGTCGGAACCATTTAACCTTGATATCATCAATTTAAAGTATTATGAAAATAGAGATAAAACCGGAGAAGGCATGGCAGCTAATCAGGAGTTTGTTTCCAGAAATATTGTGATCAGAGGAAACACCGGTTTTGAAAAAGGAAGCAGAGGTTGTCAAATAAACGTACCAAAGAATGGTGGAGGTAATAAGGTCGACTTATCACAATTTGCGCCTGGAAAAGTGACTATGACTAAACTTGATAATCCCGTAGCATTAAGAGGTAACGGTATCTATGAGATTGTAAATGCAGGTAATACTAAGAGAAAGTTGGCATCAGATGGTAACAATGTTGCTTTGTATACTAAGGATGCCAGTGTAGATGATAATAGTGTAAAATGGCGGTTAACCTGGATTGATCCGTATTACTATTATATTAGAAACGTAGGGAACAACAGGCTTTTAGAAACCCATAAAGGCTATACGGAAAAAGAAATATTAGATAACCTTCCTGAAAATGTGTATCCGTTTTTAGCCTTTAAAGGTGCAAGATTTCCAAGGTGGATATTAAGAAAAGGAGGACGTAACGGTTTATTTAAAATTTTACCGGCAGGAAATGAAAAGCAGTCCGTTCTTGCCATGACAGGAGTTACTCCGGTACTAAAAATGCATAAGAAATTTAATCCGGAAGGTTCTCGTTCTATTCAGGAACCTAATAATTTCGGGCGATGGTGGATTTTACCTTCATCTGTGTCAAGAAGCGCGGATAACCTGGAGGAAAGTGGTACGGAAGGCTTATTAGTAACACTTGATTTGACTAGTGATATTGCTTCTTTATATTTTGAAGATGAAAGCACTCCTATGGTTCAGGTAACTCTTTACAACGCAGCAGGTATACCGGTACTAAAAGATAATATTTATACCCATACAGATAATGCCATAGATGTATCACAATTAGCTGGCGGAATATATATAGCACGTACTTCTAACAGTTTGGTAAAAAAATTGGTTGTAAAATAGAAGTATATTTTAAGATTTAATCTTTTATATTGCTTAGGTATACGAAGTATTTCAATATTTAAAACGCATTTACTCCTTCCCCCCGAAGGGAGAAATGTCTTAAACAGTTGGAATAACTCCTCCTTTAAATAAGGGAATTAAAGTAAAGTATCGTATAGGCACCTACCCTAAGATAGTATATTTAGAAGATTATAATTATAGTAAAACGGATTAAGGCCACCTATTTTTGGGTGGCCTTTTCTTCTGTTATTTCTAACGATATATCCTCAAATTCTGATGATCTATAATGAAAGGAATATAAAATGGCATAGAAGAATCCTATTCTTTTATGTTGAATTAGCTATATAAACCCACTAAATTTATCAAAACCTTAAGAATATCCCGAAGTACCAAGGTTGTTTTCCTATTTTAAAACTTCTATTTTTACATATGCCGTTATCTGTAGAAACCCTGCAAAAAATTCCGCAATTTGACGGAGTTCCGGATCAGCAATTACAATGGCTGATCGATAAATCCAGTTGTACTTCTTATGTAAAAGGTGAATATATTTTTACCAAAGGTGATCCTATTGATTCGTTATTTATTATCCTAAAGGGACATATTGAGATCAAATTAGAACAAAACGGAAATTACAAATTGGTTACTAAAATGACCGATCATCATATTGGCGGACTCCTCCCCTTTTCTAGGGCTAGCGTTGCTATTGGATTCGGTGAAGTAGTCAAAAAATCTGACGTGTTAATTCTTGAAGAAAAATATTTTAGGGAAATGGTTGCGCATCACTATGAACTAACCGAGAGTTTTGTTCATAAAATGACTTCACGGGTTCGGGAATTTACTAAAAGTAACGTACAAGCAGAAAAGATGATGGCTTTAGGAAAGCTTTCTGCTGGCCTGGCTCATGAATTGAATAATCCGGCTTCTGCCATATTACGAAGTGCCAAGTTATTAAAAGCACATCTGGCCAATGTACCGGAAAAATTTAAACGATTGGCTTCCCTTAGAGCAAGTGAAGAAGAAATTGATGTGATTAATACCATCGTTTTTGATCATATTAAAACCCGCAACCATAAACAATTAAAGTTATCCGAGCGCAGCATTAAAGAAGATGAGTTGGAATTCTGGTTAGAAGAACACGGGGTAGAAGATGCTTTTGAGCTTACGGAAACCCTACTTGATTTTCAGGTAGACAAAGATGATTTGCAAAAAATGTACGATTCTTCCGGACCTGGTAATTTTTCAAGTGCGATCGAGTGGGTTGAAAATGTGTTAACCACTGAAAAGATTGTGGATGAAATTAAAGAAGCTTCAGATAGAATTTCAAATCTGGTTAACTCCATAAAAACTTATACGCATATGGATCAATCACCTGAAAAGGTGGCTACAGACATCCACAAAGGTTTAAGTAGTACGCTTACCATGCTTAACCATAAGTTAAAGAAAAAGAATATTGAATTAAAAACGGAATTTGCAGAGAATCTTCCTGAACCTAAAATACTGGTCAGTGAAATTAATCAGGTATGGACAAACTTGATAGACAACGCCATTGATGCGCTCGAACCTTCCGGAGTATTAACAATTAAGACTAGTGAAGAAAATAATACTATAAAAACTGAAATTATAGACAACGGTAAAGGAATTTCAGAAGAAAATATAGACCGCATCTTTGATCCTTTTTTTACTACCAAACCTATTGGAGCCGGAACCGGAATGGGCCTGGAAGTAGTACAACGTATTGTACAGCAACATCAGGGCACCATTGAGGTAGTCAGCAAACCAGGACATACCGTATTTACCGTTTGTTTACCGATATAAAGTTATGAAAAAACCAATCATATTTGCCGTTGACGATGATCCACAAGTGATCCGGGCGGTAGCAAGAGACCTTAAAGCCAATTATAGAAAAGACTATAAAATTTTAAGTACGGATTCCGCTAACGATGCTATAGAAGCCGTAGAAGACCTAAAGAAAAAAAACGAAGTAGTTGCATTATTTCTGGTGGATCAGCGTATGCCTGAAATGCTAGGAGTTGAATTTTTAAGTAAAGCCAGGGAGTTTTATCCAAAAGCAAAGAAGGTATTGCTCACCGCCTATTCAGATACGGAGGCAGCTATCAAAGCGATTAATGAGGTTCAACTGGATTATTATTTAACTAAACCCTGGGACCCACCGGAAGAAAAACTGTACCCTACCCTAGACGATTTATTAGATGTTTGGCAGTTGGATTACCAACCTGAATTTGAAGGTATTCAGGTATTAGGTTATCAATACTCACCCCGTTCTCATGATATTAAAGATTTTTTGTCGGCTAATCTATTTCCGTTCCAATGGTTGGATGCCGAACATAGCGAAAAAGCTCAGGAGATTATTAAACTCCATGATCTAAGCCCGGGAGACATGCCCGTAGTTTCTTTTCCCGGAGGGGAATGCATCCGGAATCCGGAGCGAACTGTATTGGCTAAAACCCTGGGATTAAACGTAGAACCTAGTGAAGATATGTACGATGTGGTAATTATTGGTGCCGGACCTGCCGGATTAGCCGCTGCGGTTTATGGGGGTTCTGAAGGTTTAAAAACATTATTAATTGAAAAACATGCTCCCGGAGGGCAGGCAGGAACCAGTTCCAGGATTGAAAATTACCTAGGATTTCCTAATGGATTAAGCGGACAAGAACTAACACACCGGGCTATCAGCCAGGCAAAACGCTTTGGGATTGAATTTTTGTCTCCCCGCGAAGTGAATTCGATTACTGAAAAGGATGGTTACAAAAGTTTAAGCCTGGATAACGGGGAATGCATCCGAACCAAAAGTGTTATTATTACTACAGGAGTAAATTACAGAAAATTAGAGGCCGAAGGTATTGAAGAGTATACAGGTGCCGGGATTTACTACGGCTCTTCTATGACCGAAGCACAGGCCTGTAAAAATAAAGAAGTATATATTGTAGGTGGTGGAAATTCTGCCGGACAATCTGCCGTATACCTAAGTAACTTTGCAAAAAATGTATATATTGTGATTCGAAAAGAGGACCTGACCAGTAGTATGTCAAGTTATCTGATTGACCAGATCAATGTTATTGAAAACATCAAAGTTTTAGGGAATACGGAAATCAGGAAGGCAATAGGAGAAGATGAGCGATTAACCCAATTAGAACTTGACACCTCTGGTGAAACTAAAACAGTAGCAGCCGATGCGCTCTTTATTTTTATCGGATCCCGGCCTTATACGGACTGGGTTCAGATGGATATTATAAAAGACAAACGAGGTTTTATTGAAACCGGACGGGATCTTGTTCGCTATCAAGACTTTAAACATATCTGGAAAAAAGATAGAGAACCTTTTTTACTAGAGACTTGTAGCCCTGGAATTTTTGCTTCCGGAGATGTACGTGCCGGGGCGATGAACCGCGTAGCATCTGCCGTAGGTGAAGGCGCCATGGCGATAAAATTTGTTCATGAATATCTTGCAGAAATTTAAGGATGTCTACGGATATTTATAGATATTTGAAAAAAAATTATAAAAGGAGTGTTAGCTCAGTTGGTTCAGAGCACCACCTTGACAGGGTGGGGGTCACTGGTTCGAATCCAGTACACTTCACAGAGGATTGAAACTCTTTGGAACAACTTATTTAGTTAGGTTAAACCATTTGCCTTTTTTATAATTGTAATTGTTTAAAGATTTTTTAAATTTAAAAATTATATAATCACATAAACTTCATTATTTTAGAAAATAATTCTTTACTAGTTTATAAAGCAACTTCTTACTCATCCTTACCTTATACGTAATTTCGAATCACTAAATATGAACAGTTTTTTTAAACCAATTTTGTAGTTTAATTTAATCTTGTCTTAGAGTCATTAGTCAACCCTACTACATACTTTAGTTAGTTTTCTAATTTATTAAATTATATGAAGCAATAATTGCTTTAGTAAAATTTAAACCCTTTAAATCTTCAAAATTTACTTTATATTTAGGAATGTCATACATGGAAAGTAATTGTAACTCTTGGATCATACATAATTGCTATTAAGTGGAAGAATATTTAAAATCAATAAACATTTTATTCCCTTTATATTTGTAATATCTAAACATTTATTTCAATTACCGTCAAAGTATATTTAGCAATACAGGTAAGTGGTAATTAAAGTATGTTAGGATGCAAAATAAATTGGAAATATTTCGGATAGAACGGGAGATTACGAAGTAAACGTTCGGAAGAAAAGTAAAATTGGATTTACACTTAAAGAAACTATTCCAATAGGAGAAATTTCATTTATTTCGGAAGAAAGTAAATTATGCAAGATAATAAAACCAATTTAAGTGGATTAAATGAAAAACAAAAGCAGGCAGTTGTTTCTGAGTGTAAAAGATTGCTTGTTCTTGCAGGTGCTGGTTCGGGAAAAACTAAAACACTTCTTCAAAAGCTTATTTATTTAATTGAGGAAAAAGGTGTTAATCCAAGTAATATTTTAGCAATTACTTTTACTAAAAACGCAGCTAATGAAATGCTTGACAGGTTGATTCTTTCGGCAGATGACACCGAAGAATATGCTGAAATTCTTGCCGATAAATATCGAAGTACTAAAGAGAAAGAAACAGAACGTTATTTTTTTACTAAAAAATTTAAATGGATTGATAATCTAACTTTAAGGACTTTTCATAGCCTTTGTTATAGTATTATTAGAAATTTTGGAGTAAATGAATTTGACAACAAATTCAAAATTATTGGGGACACAAAAGCAACTAATAATGAATTTGCAAAATATGCGGCAACTGAAACTGCTTTTGAAGTCATTCATAAAATTCTAATTGAGCATTGTGAATCCAACGAGTATCTACTCAATCTAAAAAAGTATATTTTGGATTATATGATTGACAAGATTCATATTGAAAATGATACACGTTTTTCTCTACCAAAAAACGGTAAGTTTTATACCACCCTTAACGGAACAAAAGTTCGTTCAAAATCAGAGCAATATATCGCCGATTGGCTTTATCGACACAGTATTAAGTTCGAATATGAACCAAATGTAAACTTTAGGGATTTTACATTCAGACCGGACTTTTATATTCCGGAAGCAAATTTGTATTTGGAACACGTAAGTAATAAAAGTTTTCCTACGGAGGGAAAAGAGGAACAGTTCTACAAAGTAAATAAATTGCTTGTAAAGACCTTTGAACATCAAACAAAAGATACTGCCCTATTTAATGTAGCTTTAGAACGAATTATAAAAAATCGTCTTCCTTCGGATTATCACTTTGCTACGGCTTTATCATTTGAAGAAGAATTTAAAACTTATCATAAAGAAGTAAAAGATTTTTTACGCCAAA
The DNA here is from genome assembly GCF_026222555.1 of Aquimarina sp. ERC-38. NCBI lineage: Bacteria > Pseudomonadati > Bacteroidota > Flavobacteriia > Flavobacteriales > Flavobacteriaceae > Aquimarina > Aquimarina sp. ERC-38. Next base: position 3,962,371 of record NZ_CP098511.1, read on the forward strand.
CAATACGGGTGATTGATATGGTAAAAGTGGAAAATCAACTACCTACATCTGTTCTGGAACAATCTCAAGAAGATCAACATGAAAGAGTTAGGGATTACTACAAACTAGCCATTCCGATAATTGAGCAGTATCAATCCTATTGTACTAATAGATCGTATCTTGATTTTAATGATATGATTACAAGAACTATCTCACTATTTAAAAATCATAATGAAATTGCAGATAAGTTTAGAGAAAAATTTGAGTATATTCTTGTAGACGAATTCCAAGACGTAAATAATTTGCAAGTTGGGTTAATAAAACTTCTGCTAACTGATAATAACCAACTTTTTTGTGTTGGAGATGATTGGCAAAGTATTTATGGTTTTAGGGGGTCAAATGTAGATTATATTGTCAACTTCAAGGAACATTTTGACAAATCGGAAATTATAAAGTTAAGTATGAATTACAGAAGTACCGAACATATTGTCGGGGCTAGTAATGAAGTAATTAAACATAATAAATTTAAGGTCGATAAAGATGTTCGTTCCAATAAAAAGTCAAGTAGCAAAATTCATATCTATGCAGGTAAAGATGAAGCAAAAAATATTGAATACGTACTGGAGCAAGTAATGAAATTAAAAGATAAAGGTTACAAAAAAGAGGATATACTATTTTTGTATCGTAGAAATAAAATGTTTGATCCATATTTTGAACGATTTAAACAAGAGCGGATATTTGTTTCAGGTAAAACTATTCACGCCTCAAAAGGACTTGAAGCAAAAGCTGTTTTCATCATAGGGTTAACAGAAGGTAGTGGTGGATTTCCTGATATTTGGATGGAGGACCGAATCTATCAAATTATTAAAAAATCCAATCATGATTTACTACTTGAAGAAGAACGGCGACTTTTTTATGTTGCGATTACGAGAGCAAAAGATGACTTGTTCCTGATTACTGAAAAAGGAAACGAATCAAGTTTCCTAAAAGAAATTCCGGATGATTTCACCTTTAAGACAAGTATTCCTTTTAAATCAGTGATTGAGGAAATAATAATGTGTTCAAATTGTAGCAACCGATTAGACGAAGGTTTTGCTTTTTGTCCATATTGCGGAGAAGAACAAAAATTTGTATAATCAAGTTGTTAAAACAACTTCAATACGTACCAAAATATCTGTGTTTATTTTAAAGGTTTCGTAATTATTAATCAAGTTGACTAACTTCATACAATTCTAATCAGTTTATACAAATTACCGAGGTATATAAAATGATTTATTTATTCCCTAAATTTGAATTCAGATTTTTAGTATCCTACACATTTTAGAGTAGCTCTTTAAACCTAAAGCAGATGCACAAAAAATCTCACTTTTTTATAAAAACCTTTGTATACCCTGATTAAATTTATATTTTTGCAGCCAAATTAAAGAAACCTCTGGCGAAATCCGTTAATGTTATTTAATGATAAGTTTAAAAAATCTTAAAATGGAAGATTTAGTAGCGTACGTACAAAACGAATTTGTAACAAAAAATGAATTCCCGAAGTTTTCTGCAGGTGATACCATCACCGTATTTTACGAAATCAAAGAAGGAAATAAAACCAGAACCCAGTTTTTTAGAGGAGTGGTTATTCAACGAAGAGGATCCGGTTCTTCTGAAACTTTTACGATCCGAAAAATGTCAGGAACCGTAGGTGTAGAACGTATCTTCCCTATTAACCTTCCGGCTATTCAAAAAATTGAAATTAATAAGAAAGGTAAAGTACGTAGAGCCAGAATATTCTACTTTAGAGAACTTACCGGTAAAAAAGCGCGTATTAAAGAAAAAAGAGGATAATCCTTTATATTTCTTATCGAATATAGCTAGCCTATCTTTATAAAGCAGCGTTTTACTATAAAACAAAAAGCCACATGAAAATGTGGTTTTTTTGTTTTCAATAGAAATCAAAATATAAAATCCTATTAGCGAACGCTAATTCACCAATGATTCAAAAATAAATAGGCTTTAGTTTTAAAGAAATTTAAAAAAACCTTTTTAAATTAAAGATAAACTTATGAATTTGTAAAATAGGAGCTTTCACCAGTATTCCTGTTTAACAAAACGTAACTTTTTGTATCTTCGCGCTCGGAATTACGGTAAGCTCCACTAAAATGGCTACCGGATAATACTCTCATCAAACATTTAAAATTTGCTGATACGGGGAGGTTAACGACCGGAACCGCATCAAAATCTAATAACATACCTATGAGCTCTTCAAAAATTGTTTATACAAAAACAGATGAAGCACCGGCTTTAGCCACTTATTCTTTTTTACCAATTATTAAAAAATTTGTGGATGCCGCTGATATCAGTGTAGAAACAAAAGATATTTCTTTAGCTGCCAGAATCCTGGCTGTTTTTCCGGAATATCTAGCAGAAGATCAAAAGCGAAATGATGCACTCTCGCAATTAGGAAGCTTAGCAAAACAACCGGAAGCCAATATTATAAAATTACCTAATATTAGCGCTTCGGTTCCTCAATTAAAGGAGGCTATTAAGGAATTGCAGGAAAAAGGATATAAATTACCGGATTATCCTGAAGAACCTAATAGCGAAGAGGATAAAGAAGTTAAAGCTACATACGATAAAATTAAAGGTAGTGCGGTAAACCCTGTTTTACGAGAAGGAAACTCGGATCGAAGAGCGCCTAAGCCCGTAAAACAATATGCAAGAAAAAACCCTCATACGATGGGTGCCTGGAGTGCTGATTCTAAAACACACGTAGCTACCATGTCTCACGGAGATTTTAGACATAATGAAAAGTCAGTGACGCTTGATAAAGCAACAAGCGTAGACATTATTTTTACCAGAGAAGATGGTACAAAAAATACTTTAAAGAAAGGCTTGTCCCTACAAGAAGGTGAGGTGATCGACGCTACTGTAATGAGTAAAAAGGCTTTATTGCAATTTTTAACGGAAGAAATTCAAGATGCTAAGGAACAGGATTTACTACTTTCCTTACATATGAAAGCTACCATGATGAAAGTGTCCGATCCAATTATCTTCGGACATGTGGTTATGATCTATTTTAAAGATGTTTTTGAAAAACACAAAGATACTTTTGAAGAAATAGGAGTTGAAGTTAATAACGGGTTTGGTGACTTATTGTCAAAAATAGAAAAATTACCGTCAAACCAAAAGAACGAAATTTTAGACGATATCCAAAAAGCGTATGCAAAGCGTCCGAAAATCGCGATGGTAGATTCTGATAAAGGAATTACCAACCTTCACATTCCCAGTGATATTATTATAGATGCTTCTATGCCGGCAATGATCCGTAACTCCGGTAAAATGTATAATGCCGAAGGTCAATTACAGGATACTAAAGCTATCATTCCGGATAGTAGTTATGCAGGAATTTTTCAAGAAACCATTGATTTTTGTAAAGAACACGGTGCATTTGACCCAACTACGATGGGAACCGTTCCTAATGTGGGTCTAATGGCTCAAAAAGCCGAAGAATACGGTTCGCATGATAAAACTTTTGAAATTCAAGATCGTGGTACCGTACAGGTAATTGATACGGATGGAAAGGTATTAACGGAACACGAAGTAAATAAAGGAGACATCTGGAGAATGTGTCAAACTAAAGATGCCCCAGTAAAAGATTGGGTAAAATTAGCCGTAAACCGGGCAAAAGCTACACAAGTTCCTGCTATTTTTTGGTTGGATGAAGAAAGAGCCCACGATGCGGAATTAATTAAAAAGGTAAAAACCTATTTACCTGAACATGATACCGAAGGATTAACCATCGAAATTATGTCTCCGATAGAGGCAACCAAGTATACTCTTAAGCGTACTAAAGACGGTAAAGATACCATATCGGTTACCGGAAACGTATTACGAGATTATAATACGGATCTTTTTCCTATATTAGAATTAGGAACCAGTGCAAAAATGCTTTCTATCGTTCCTTTAATGAACGGTGGTGGTTTATTTGAAACCGGAGCCGGTGGTTCTGCACCTAAGCACGTACAACAATTTATAGAAGAAGGACATTTACGTTGGGATTCTCTTGGTGAATTTCTGGCACTGGCAGTTTCACTGGAACATATTGCAGACAAAGATAATAATGATAAAGCTCTGGTGATTGCAAATGCGTTAGACAAAGCAACTGAAGAATTTCTGGAAAATAAGAAATCCCCTTCTCGTGAAGTGAATGAATTGGATAACCGGGGAAGTCATTTTTACCTGGCATTATACTGGGCACAAGCTTTAGCAGATCAAGACAAAGACCAGGAACTAAAAGAACAATTCAGTCAAATAGCAAAGGAACTGGACCAAAAGGAAGAACAAATATTACAGGAGTTGATTGACGCACAAGGAAGCCCGGTAGACATTGGCGGATATTATATCCCGGAGGTAGAAAAAGTGGAAAAAGCCATGCGTCCGAGTACTACCTTCAATGCAATTATCAATTAGTAATCTATAAGGTCTTTTAATAAATTTATAATAGCCAAATCTTAGGTAGAAAAGCAGTGTAGTTATAAGCTATTAAGTAAAGGTTTTAATATAAAAGCAATAAGTTCAGGGCAGGCTGCTGTTTTTTTATTTATTCTAAGAAATACTCAGTTTTGCCTATATGATTGAGTAGTTGTCGTATTTTTTAAGTACGAAATGGGTATAAGCGTATAACCATTAAGGATTTAATAAAAAGATAACTTTTATATATCAGGATAAAAGTAGTTTTGCAACTTCGTAGGCTGTAACGAATATGTTGCATTTGCGTCTATTTAATAGTTAAATTGATCTCTTTTGAAAAATACTATACATTGTTGTATTATCTTTTTATTAATAACAACTACTCTATTTAGCCAGGATAAATTTACGCTGAGTGGGATTATTACCGAAAAATCCAGTAACGAAACGCTGATAGGTGTAAATATTTTGATCCCTGAGATTAATAAGGGAGTAGTCTCAAATGAATACGGGTTCTATTCAATTACCCTTCCGGAGGGAACTTACAAATTACAAATAAGCTATCTGGGTTTTAATGATATAGTTCGAGAAGTTGTATTAAAAGCAGACACAAAAATAAACTTTGAACTGGTAGAAGCATCTGAAACGCTGGATGAAGTGGTCATTACTGAAAACGTAGAAAAAACGGATATTAGGGATCCTCAAATGAGTGTAAACAGGTTAACTGCCGGAACTATTAAACAAATCCCGGTGGTGCTGGGAGAAGCAGATGTTATAAAATCCATCATCCTACTCCCTGGGGTAACTAATGCGGGAGAAGGATCTTCCGGATTTAACGTCCGCGGGGGTGCAGCCGACCAAAATTTAATTCTATTGGATGAAGCGACCATATTTAACTCATCCCACCTTTTTGGCTTCTTTTCAGTTTTTAACCCGGATGCTATTAAAGATTTAAAATTATATAAAGGAGGTATTCCCGCCCGATATGGCGGAAGGGTTTCATCCGTACTGGATATTTACCAACGAGAAGGAAATAGCAAAAAAATAAAAGCTAACGGGGGCATAGGATTAGTAGCCAGTCGCTTGTTAATCGAAGGGCCTCTTGTAAAAGACAAGGGCGCATTTTTGGTAGGTGGTCGGGGTACGTATGCACATTTATTTTTTCCACTATTTGACCTGGATAATACCGCTTTTTTTTACGACTTGAATACAAAGTTAAACTACCGGATCAATGAAAAGAATAATATTTTTATATCCGGGTATTTTGGGAGGGATGTACTTAGTTTTTCAGAAGTATTTAAAAATACTTACGGTAATACAGTAGTAAACCTTCGCTGGAACCATTTATTTTCGGATCAGTTATTTTCTAATGTATCTTTAATTTATTCCGATTACTTTTACGGGTTGGATCTTAATTTTGTTGGATTTGAATGGAATTCAGGTATTCGTAATTTTAATTTTAAATATGACTTTACCCATTATCTGGGAGATAGCTTTAGACTACGCTATGGAATTAACAATATTTACTACAGATTTAACCCGGGTGAAATAGAACCTAATACGGAAACTTCCGGAATCGTTGCGGATAAACTTATAGACAAGTATGCAAATGAACTTGGACTTTATCTGGATGTAGAACATGATGTGAGCAATCGTTTAAAATTGCAATACGGATTACGCCTAAGTAATTTTATCCGACTAGGTCAGGATGAACTTAACGTGTACGAAAATGATAATCCGTTGCTTTATGATGCTCAAACCCAAATTTACAGTGGTGCAGAACCTATAGCCACCGAATCCTTTAGCCGGAGCGAATCAATCAAAACCTTTACAAATCTAGAACCCAGGTTTGCTCTGTCTTATCTTATTGGTAACTCCAGTTCGGTTAAAATGAGTTATAACCGGATGGCACAATATTTACACCTGTTATCTAATACAAACTCCCCTACTCCGCTGGATGTATGGACACCAAGTGGAAAATACGTACAGCCACAGCTTTTAAACCAATATGCCTTAGGCTATTTTAAAGATATTAAAGAAGGTATGTACTCCTTTGAAACCGAAGTATTTTATAAGGATATAGAGAACCGTATTGATTATATTAACGGAGCAGACCTGATTGCTAATGACGCAATTGAGCGTGTTATCTTGAGCGGAGAAGCCCGTGCTTATGGTGCTGAAGTATTAGTCCGTAAAAACGAAGGGAACTTTACCGGTTGGTTAGCCTATACCCTTTCACGGTCAGAACAACGAACCCCGGGCAGGACTCCGATAGAAACCGGTATTAATAAGGGAAAATGGTACAACACTCCCTTTGATAAAACCCATGACATTTCTTTTACCGGTAGTTATAAATTTAATGATCAGTTAAAAATAAATACCAATTTTGTGCTTCAAACCGGACAACCTACTAACTTTCCGATAGGACAGTATACGTATGAAGGAGTGGTAGTACCTTTATATGACGGAGATACTCGTAATAGCGAACGATTACCTAACTATCATCGCCTGGATTTATCCTTAACCTTAACGCCTAAAAGGAATAAAACCAGGAAATGGAATAGCGAATGGGTTTTTAGCGTTTATAACATATATAACCGTAAAAATGCAGCTTCTTTTACTTTTGGACAAAATACGGAAACCCGGCAAAATGAAGCTGTAAGAACCGCAATCTTTGGCATTGTTCCAGCTGTTACATATAACTTTAAATTTTAAAGGAATGAAAAAGATTTTATATATTTTATTAGTAATTTTATATAGTAGTTGCGAAGATGTTATTGAGGTAGAAGTACCAACTGCCGAACCTAAGTTAGTAGTAAATGCAGCTATTAAACTCTTTCCAAATAATCCGGAAATCTTTTCAGAACTTGCAATTACTTTATCTTTAAGTTCTCCTTTTTTTGAAAATAAGGATACAAGAGTAGAAGGTGCAACTGTTTTTATCACTGACCTTACTACTTCTGAAGTTTTTAATTACCTGGAGTTCGGAGGACCGGGAAATGAAGGAACTTACTTTCCTGATTTTTCCTCATCTAATTTTGTTCCCAGGTTTGACACTGAATATGAGCTTACTATCATTTATAACGAAGAGGTTTATAAAGCTGTTACATCCATGCAACCTTCCGTACCCATTGATAGCGTTGTGAAAGGTAATTCCAGCCTTTTTCAAGGAGATGAAGTAGAAGTAATTATTACTATTACTGATAATCCTGATCAGGACAATTATTATCTATTTGATTTGGATCTTAACTTATTTCTACCTAGCGAAGACCGGTTTTTTCAAGGGGAAACCTTTCCATTTTCTTATTTTTACGAAATGATTGAAGAAGACCGCGAGTTGGAAATCAGACTTTTGGGAATTGACCGGGAACATTTTAATTATATGAATTTACTTTTAGAACAAAGTGGTCAGAACGCGGGTGGTCCTTTTCAGGCACCACCAGCCACCTTACGTGGCAATATTGTAAATACAACTAATCCGGATAATATTGCCTTGGGCTATTTTAGCATTTCAGAAACCTTTATTGAAAAATTTAATTTGTTTGAATAAAAAAACCCATATAAATCTTATTTTTAAAGGATGGCATTTATAAAAACCACCGAGCAGTCTTCTTATTATACCGATCTTGATAAAAAAAGTGTTGGCGAATTACTGCGCGGAATCAATACTGAGGATAAATCCGTTCCTTTTGCCGTAGAAAAAGCATTACCGCAAATTGAAAAGTTAATACTTGCCGTTACCAATAAACTAAAAAGTGGCGGACGTCTGTTCTATATAGGTTCCGGAACCAGCGGGCGTCTCGGTATTGTAGATGCTAGTGAATGCCCACCCACCTTTGGTGTTTCTCACGATGTAGTGATTGGACTTATTGCAGGAGGGGATCAAGCCATCCGGAAAGCAGTAGAAAATGCCGAAGATGATAGATCACAAGGTTGGAAAGATTTACAAGAACACGCGGTTTCACCAAAAGATGTAGTGGTAGGCATAGCAGCTTCCGGTACTACCCCTTATGTAGTAGAAGCATTACAATTGTGTAATAAAAACGACATTGTAACGGGTTGTATTACTTGTAATGAAGGTAGTCCGTTGGCAAGTACCGCTCAATATCCAATAGAAGTAGTTGTGGGACCTGAATTTGTGACTGGTAGTTCGCGTATGAAAGCCGGTACCGCCCAGAAATTAGTTTTAAATATGATTTCTACTACGGTGATGATTCAGCTAGGTAAAGTAAAAGGCAATCGTATGGTGGATATGCAATTAAGTAACGATAAACTGGTAGAACGAGGAATCCGGATGTTAATGGAGGAACTGACTATTACCCAAGAAGAAGCAAAAACTTTACTTGAACAATACGGAAATGTTCGCAGCGCAATCACTTCTTATGGAAAAACACACGGATAAAGAATTACTGGGTAAAGGGGTTCAACGAATGGCTATTGCCCTTATCCTAATGTTTGCAGGTCCGGTTGTCATACATTCTGCTTTTAATAATAAAGATCACTTTTTATATTATATCGTTTTAGGTGTAGGTGTGATCCTTGCAATACTTGCTATTTATATGGGTTTTAAAGGAATCAGAACAATTATGGATGCCATTTTCGGTAAAAGAAAATCATAAGTTTTGGCTATGATTTGAAGCCAATTATATATTAGATAGGCTCTAATTTAAAATAGCATAGATAATTCTAGTTCATATAAATTAAACCTATCCCCAGCCCTTCCGGAAACGAAGGCAGCTAAAATTTCTTTCCTTTGAAAAAAATTAAGATAGGATAGATAGCTATAAATAAAATAGCTTGATCAATTTTGATATACCAAGGCTGTTGTAAACTAGAGCCATTAGGTAACTATGTGGTATTTTCTTTAAAATGTAAAGGAACTATTTAAGTACTAAAACATATCTTTAATATAGAAGTTTAAAGTTCGTCTATACGACGTTTTTATTATTTAGTATAAATTTGCCTGTATAAACGTAGAATACCTCTTATCTTTGCCATTCTTTTTACAACGTTTACAAGGTTGCTATACCCGGGTGCTGGAACTGGTAGACAGGCATGGTTGAGGGCCATGTGTTCATTAGGACGTGTGGGTTCGATTCCCATTCCGGGTACTTTTATTTTTACTTACTAATCGACCCACTTGATGACACCTTACTACGCTTTGTTTTATGAAAAAGTTCCGGACTATATAGAAAAAAGAAAAGTATTCCGGCAGGAACATTTACAACTGGTAACTAGTTTTTATAAAAAAGGCTTATTACATATGGCAGGAGCTTTTGAAGATTTTGATCAGGCCGCACTACTTATTTTTACTACAGAAACTGCCGTACAAAATTTTGTTGATAAAGATCCGTACGTTATAAATAAAGTCATTTTAAACTATCGTATCATTATCTGGAATGTAGTAACCTAGTGAGATAATGATTATGACCTGCTACTATCGCTAAAGCATTTCATTTGTAAAATAGACAGTAGTTGGATCTAACCTATGGTTCTAGATTGCTGATGCATCAAATTGATAAGGTATATTTCCCCATATTCCATAGACTACTTTCAGGTGGAACACACCTGAGATATCATTATAGAGATTAAGCTGGAATGTGCTTTATCTGTTAATTTCCGTACTCATTTAACAAAATAACTATCATTTTTAACAGACTTGCCCGGTAAAGCTTAAACTTTTTATTTAAATTTGTTTAAGCTTTTTACATCATCTATGAACAATATTAAACAACATTTTAGTATTAAAGATTTAGAAAATCTTTGTGGAGTAAAAGCTCATACCATCCGAATTTGGGAGAAACGCTATAATTTGCTAACGCCTGACCGGACGGAAAGTAATATTCGTTCCTACAGTTTGCATAGCCTTCAGAAGTTGCTTAATGTGACTTATCTGGTGAACAGTGGTTATAAAATATCCAGGGTATCCAAATTAAATGAAGAAGAAATTAATGAATATGTCCGCCGAATCGTTTCGGATAATAATTCAAAAAACCAGGCAATAAATTCCTTTAAAATTGCCATGTTAAATTATGACCTTCAGCTATTTTTAACTACCTATGATAAGCTGACTGAGCGAAGATCTTTTCGACAGATATTTATTGATATCTTTATGCCTCTACTTACAGAAATAGGGCTTTTATGGCAAACAGATACAATCAGTGCTTCTCATGAACATTTTATAACTCATTTGATTAAGCAAAAATTATTGGTCAATACTGAAAAGTTACAATATGAAAAGCCGGTAAAAGAAGATAAGGCTTTTATCCTATATCTACCTTCTAACGAAATACATGAGTTAGGTTTATTATACGTGAATTACGAAATAGTTCATCATGGCTATAAAGCTATATACCTGGGTCCTAGTATAGATTTAGAAAGTTTACCAAATATGCTTTCTTTTCATGAAAACACAATTTTTGTCTCTTATTTTACCATCAAGCCTGAAAAACATAAGATCAAAGAATATATCAGTGATTTTGATAGGATTGTAGGTGATAAAAGAAAAAGTAAATTATGGCTGCTAGGAAGACAGGTGATGAATCTTTCTTCTGAAAATGATTCGTTACATAGCTATTTTCATTCCGTAGAGGATCTTTTGCGAAAACTTTAAATTAAATTTCAATTTTATATTCCGTATGTCCCAAAACATTGTCATCATAGGTTCTGGTTTCTCGTCATTGTCAGCTGCTTGTTATCTGGCTCAAGCTGGTAATAAGGTAACCATTTATGAAAAAAATGCTACGGTAGGTGGTCGCGCCCGGCAATTACATAAAGAGGGGTTTACCTTTGATATTGGACCATCATGGTACTGGATGCCGGATGTATTTGAAAAATTTTTTGGTGATTTTGATAAGAAAGTTTCGGACTATTATCAATTGGAAAAATTAAACCCTGCATATACTGTTTTTTTTGAAAATAGGTATAAAATAACTATCGAAGATACGCTTGAAAAAATATACGCTGCTTTTGAAAAAGAAGAAAAAGGCAGTGCTACAAAACTAAAGGCTTTTATAGCTGAAGCCAAATCCAATTATAACATAGCCATTGAAAATCTGGTGTATCGTCCGGGAGTATCCCCGTTAGAATTAGTAACTCCGGATACCATCAAAAAGGTAGGACAATTTTTTAGTACTATCTCCAGGGAAGTTAAAAAGGAATTTAAAAATGAAAAGCTCATTAAAATACTAGAATTTCCGGTGCTATTTCTAGGGGCTAAGCCTAGTGATACTCCGGCTTTTTATAGTTTTATGAATTATGCGGATTTCGGTTTAGGTACCTGGCACCCTAAAGGGGGTATGTACCAGGTGATTCTCGCTATAAAAACATTAGCCGAATCACTTGGGGTTCAAATTAAAACAAATGCTACGGTATCAAAAATAACCTCTCAAAGCGGTCTTGCTACCGGAATTATGGTAGACGGCAAAGAAATAAAGGCAGATATCGTATTATGTGGGGCGGATTATCATCATGGAGAGTCCTTATTAAAACCCGAAGATCGACAATACAGCGATACGTATTGGGAACGTAAAACTTTTGCTCCGTCTTCTTTATTGTTCTACGTTGGGTTTAATAAAAAACTAAAAAACGTAGATCATCATAATCTCTTTTTTGACACGGATTTTGATGCACATGCTAAAGATATTTATGACAATCCCAAATGGCCGGAGGATCCACTTTTCTACGCAAATTTTACTTCGTTAACAGATTTAAATACAGCACCGGAAGGATGTGAAAACGGCTTCTTCTTAATACCCCTTGCTCCGGGATTGCAGGATACACCTGACTTAAGAGCACAATACTTTAACAAAATAATAACCAGGTTTGAGTCTCAAACCGAACAAAGCGTTCAAAATAATATTATCTTTAAAGAGTCTTTTTGTGTAAAAGATTTTGTAGAACAATACAATTCTTATAAGGGAAATGCATACGGAATGGCAAACACATTATTACAGACTGCTTTTCTTAGGCCAAAATTAAAAAGTAAGAAAGTAAGGAACCTGTTTTTTACTGGTCAACTTACAGTACCTGGCCCAGGTGTACCACCCTCTCTTATTTCAGGAAAACTGGTTTCCGGATTGATTGAATCTGCAATAAAAGATATGAACCCCACGCTGGCAACGGTTTAAAAACAATTCACGTATGAAATCTATTTTTGACGAAGTATCTTATTCCTGTAGTAAAATAGTTACCACTTCTTACAGTACTTCTTTTTCTTTGGCTTCTAAAATGTTAGGGGATACTATTCGACAGGATATCTATAATATTTATGGCTTTGTTCGCTTTGCTGATGAAATTGTAGATACTTTTCATGACTACGATAAGGCTATTCTTTTTGATAAATTCGAAGAAGAGATGTATGCAGCTATTGCTAATAAAATAAGTTTAAATCCTATTCTTAATTCCTTTCAGGAAACGGTACATAAGTATCAAATAGAAGCAGATTTGTACGAATCTTTTATGAAAAGTATGCGTCTGGATTTACATAAAAAAGAGTATTTAACTGATGTGGAGTATAAAGAGTATATTTATGGTTCTGCTGATGTAGTGGGACTTATGTGTTTAAAGGTTTTTGTAAAAGGAGACCAGCAACGCTATGATGATTTAAAGGAGAGTGCCATGCACCTGGGTTCTGCTTTTCAAAAGGTAAACTTTTTAAGGGATTTAAAAGCAGATTTTGAAGATTTAAGCCGAACTTATTTTCCGGAAACAGATTTAACCCGACTTGATGAATCTTCTAAAATTAAGATTATTGAAGAAATTGAAAACGATTTTAATATCGGTTTTGAAGGGATTACCAGACTCCCAGCTGAAGCTAAATTTGGAGTGTATACCGCTTATATTTATTATAAAAAACTATTGACCAAGTTAAAAAATACGCCTTCCGTAGAAATTAAAAATACACGAATCCGAGTACCGAATTACCAGAAATTTGGGTTACTGGCCAAATCTTATTTTGATTATCGTCTTAACTTGATGTAATTTAGCTTATATGAAAATTTTTCTTTGGCTTTTTATATTTTTTACTACATTTTGTATTATGGAATTTATGGCGTGGTTTACCCATAAATATGTAATGCATGGCTTTTTATGGTCTTTACATCAGGACCACCATCATAAGCATCATGGTAGCTGGTGGGAGCGTAACGACTTTTTCTTTGTTTTTTATGCAGTAGTGAGCATGGCATGTATCATGCTCCCTCCTTCCTATACCTTCGGGATTGGAAAACCCATCGGTTTTGGAATTTTAGCCTATGGAATTGCCTATTTTTTAGTACATGATATTTTTATCCATCAGCGCTTTAAACTTTTTAGAAACGCAAATAACTGGTATGCTAAAGGAGTTCGGCGGGCTCATAAAATTCACCACAAACATTTAGGTAAAGAAAAAGGGGAATGCTTTGGGATGTTGTTTGTTCCTTTTAAGTATTTTAAGAGGTAGTATTTTAGCCAAAAGTTACTAGCTACTAGCCACTAACCAAAAGTATAAGTTACCAGGTAGAAATATATCTCTTAAACTTGGTTACAGAAAATCTGACAACTACTAGATATCAACCTCTCTTAAAATACAAATAACAAAATACCGACAACCGATAACCAACAGCTATTTACCATGATACCCGTCCAAAAAAGTGTGTCTGTTGACTGAAAAAGTTTCCAACAATTTAACAATTTTACAAAATCAACATCACTGTAAAATTTTAAAAATTGAAGGAAACCATGAATCTTACAAAGAAACAAACTGAATTTGTACTGAGCAAATTTTTAGAAAAGTCAACCGGACTCAACGATGTCCTGGAAATGGTACTTAACGCAATGTTTTACAACGAGCGCAGCGAATTTTTGGCTACAAATGCTATTGAAGGTAATAAAGCCAATGGCTACCGTTTGGGGAAGGTCTTTGGTCAGGGTTGCCAGTTGGAACTGCGCATCCCCCGGGACCGTCAGAGTATGTTTAGCCCTGTACTTCTGGCCCTGTTCAGGGAGCAAGAAGATTACCTTCGCGAGGTAAGTTTTCAGCTCTACGGTAAAGGGCTTACTACCCGGGATATCGGTGAAGTAATGCAAACCCTTTATGGGCGTCACTATAGTAAAAGTAGCATTAGTAATTTCACCCAAAGCTTTTATGATCAGATGCGCCTATGGCGAGAGCGTACCCTGGAGTCCCACTACCTTGCCATCTTTATAGATGGGTTGCAAGTAAAGGTTAGACGCAACGGTAAATACCAGAACGAATGCTATTATATTATACTGGCCTTAAAGGAAGATTATACCCGGGAGGTCATTGCTATAGAAACCCTGCCCAATGAATCAGCTACAGGTTGGAGGTTAGTGCTACAGGGACTTAAAGAACGGGGGTTACAAACAGTTGGGCTGGTAGCCTCGGATAACCTGAGTGGTATTACCTCAGCTGTAGCCAGCGTATGGAAAGCTACCCCGCATCAGTTGTGCTGCGTACACTTGCAGCGAAACTTGCAGGCAAGGGTACGCCATCAGGATAAAGCAGAACTGGCAAAAGACCTAAGGGAAGTACTCTCGCCAGGTGTAGCAGGTCATACCCGGGAAAAGGCAATGAAAAAGATAGGCCAGGATACCCGTCCAAAAAAGTGTGTCTGTTTACTGAAAAAGTTTCCAACAATTTAACAATTTTACAAAATCAACATCACTGTAAAATTTTAAAAATTGAAGGAAACCATGAATCTTACAAAGAAACAAACAGAATTTGTACTGAGCTAATTTTTAGAAAAGCCAACCGGACTCAACGATGTCCTGGAAATGGTACTTAACGCAATGCTTTACAACGAGCGCAGCGAATTTTTGGCTACAAATGCTATTGAAGGTAATAAAGCCAATGGCTACCGTTTGGGGAAGGTCTTTGGTCAGGGTTGCCAGTTGGAACTGCGCATCCCCCGGGACCGTCAGAGTATGTTTAGCCCAGTACTTCTAGCCCTATTTAGGGAGCAGGAAGATTACCTTCGAGAGGTAAGTTTTCAGCTCTACGGTAAAGGGCTTACTACCCGGGATATCGGTGAAGTAATGCAAACTCTCTATGGGCGTCACTATAGTAAAAGTAGCATTAGTAATTTCACCCAAAGCTTTTATGATCAGATGCGCCTATGGCGAGAGCGTACCCTGGAGTCCCACTACCTTGCCATCTTTATAGATGGGTTGCAGGTAAAGGTCAGGCGCAACGGTAAATACCAGAACGAATGCTATTATATTATACTAGCCTTAAAAGAAGATTATACCCGGGAGGTCATTGCTATAGAAACCCTGCCCAATGAATCAGCTACAGGTTGGAGGTTGGTGCTACAGGGACTTAAAGAACGGGGGTTACAAACAGTTGGACTGGTAGCCTCGGATAACTTGAGTGGTATTACCTCAGCTGTAGCCAGCGTGTGGAAAGCTACCCCGCATCAGTTATGCTGCGTACACTTGCAGCGAAACTTGCAGGCAAGGGTACGCCATCAGGATAAAGCGGAATTGGCAAAAGACCTAAGGGAAGTACTCTCGCCAGGTGTAGTAGGTCATACCCGGGAAAAGGCAATGAAAAAGATAGGCCAGATCAAGGTCAAATGGAAAGACTACCCAAAACTAACCTCTCATATAGACAAAGTGCCATGGGAAGATTACTTTACTTACCTGGATTTTGACCATAGGGTACAAAGAATGCTCTATACTACCAACTGGATAGAACGCTTTAACAGAAGCGCAAGAAGGACCCTTAAAGTAAGGTCCGGACTCCCTAGCGAAGAATCAGTATTGACCTTAATTACCAGTGTCGCTATAGAAAAAGGCAATAAAAAGTATGCCTATCCCATATATAATTTTAAATTTGAGAAGAAACTAAAAAAAACGTGATTGTTAATTTGATTGAAAACTTTTTCTAAAAAACCCTAGACACACTAAAATGGACACTACCTTTACCATCAACTACTAACCGTCCATTAAAAACTCCTTTAAAACTTCTTCTCCACCCCAATCACCTTCGAATTTATATAGTTGAAAACGAGAAAACAACTCTTCTTTATACCATTGTTGCTGATGTGTCATTTTGATGGCATCCCGGTGGTTTTTATGGCGATAAGCAAATTGTTTTAGTGCTTCTTCATTTTTCCAAATACTAAAAGTCGCCATCTGTGTAAAAGGTACTTCCCCTACTCCTTTAGTGAAAAGTAAATCCGGGTTATTTTCCAGATAAGATTGGGAGGTAGGTACGTATTTCCAGAAAGAACGAAGTTTTTTTATTTTAATAGTTGCCCGGGTTATTACCGCAATAGGTAAGGTTTTCTCCGGTATATCCATATTTTCCTTGAAAGGTTGTTGCCCGTCCCATTCTCCCTTTGCTTTTATGTTTTTTAGGTACAAAGTCCAAATATGGTCAGCATGGGAGCGGTACCTATGCATAGCTTTTGAATTTAAAAAAAAATCAGTTGCTTTTGCTTCGTTTTCCCATACTTGCAATAAACCATAAACTTCCCAATCCGGTAACGGGTTAAAACCTTGTTTACCACTTCCTAATAACTTATAAAACTCCTGCCCCGAACTATTTTTAAGGTGGGTGTGCATAAACTGCATCATCATAAAAGCCCAACTTTTGCCAAGGAAACTTTTATATCGAAAAAAAGTTAATGTGGTGACTTGCGAACTCATCAGGGAGCGGCTATCAATTGATCTAGGGTTTCTTTTACCTTTGTAGTATTCCAATCTGCAGCTCCGGATTTATCCATAACAATATGCCCCTTTTTATCCAGGACATAGGTTTGTGGAATCGGGCTTTTTACAAATGGTTTTGGGTCTTCTGACCGGGATCGATATACCGGATAGGTATACCTTTTTGCATTCATAAACTTATCTACATCTTCATTAACTTCATTGGTAACAAAAAGAAAAACTACCTTATCTTTATAAGCATCGTATAAATCCTGTAAGGATGGCATTTCTGCAATACAAGGAGGGCACCAAGTTGCCCAATAATTGACTAATACCACTTTCCCTTCAGCGTTTTGTAGATTATATGAGTCCGTATTAATTCCTTGCAATTCCCATTGATAGTCAGTTACCTTTTTTTGATCTTTCTGCTCAATGACACCTGGGCTAAAGGAAAAAATGCGAGTTATAACTATCTGCATCATTCCCCGAGTATTAGGTATTAGAAATAATAGTAGAAAAATAGCAAATAAGAGGTTTGAAATATTCTTTTTTTGAAAAAACTTCACGTTATTTTATATTATTCATTAATCCTTAACTAGCGTACAAATACCAGTTCGTTTTCTTTTTCGGTGTATTGTTCACTAAAGCCGTATCCTTCATAGTTAAATCCTTTTAAATCTTCGATCGTTGTACTATTGGTATCCATAATGTACCTCAACATTAAACCTCTGGCTTTTTTAGCATAAAAGCTGATTATCTTTAATTGATCGTTTTTCCAATCTTTAAAAACCGGTGTGATTACCGGTACTTTTAATTTTTTAGTATCTACAGCTTTAAAATATTCATTACTTGCCAGGTTTATAAAAAGTTCGTCTTCCTTTAATTCGTTATTTAAAAAATCCGTAACCTGTGTTTTCCATACTTCATACAGGTTTTTACTTTTTTTAATTGCGAGTTTAGTTCCCATTTCCAATCGATATGGTTGTATTAAATCCAAGGGGCGCAGTATACCGTACATCCCAGATAGAATCCGTAACGAATTTTGTAGTTGATCTAGTTTTTCCGTTGGAAGCGTGTATACATCTAATCCTGTATACACATCCCCATCAAAAGTATAAACGGCAGGACGCGAATTTTTATTAGAATGTTCTTTACTAAACTCTTGAAAACGGGTATAATTTAAATCCGCTAGTTTATCACTAATATTCATCAACTCCCCTATTTTCTTTCCGGACATTTTTACAAGTTCACGGTTAAGCTGTAAGGTAGTTTCTAGAAATTGAGGTTGAGTATTTCTATCTGTTGGGAGTTTAGCGTCTAGATTTAAGGACTTAGCGGGGGAAACTACAATTTTCATTTTAGGTTCTTTTCTTCAAAAATACAATTTTGTCCTTTGTTTTACAGTATCCGTTCCACCATAAAAGATGTTAGTCCAATCAGGTCAATTATAACAGTGTATCCTATCCGAACAAAAAATCCCGCTTTGCAGCGGGATTGTGTACTAAAAAAATCAAAAATGTATATTATAATACTCTCACGTTTACCGCGTTCAATCCTTTTTTACCTTCTTTAAGTTCAAACTCAACTTGGTCACCTTCTCTCACCTCATCAATTAATCCTGAGATGTGTACGAAATGGTCTTTGTTAGAGCCTTCTTCTGTGATGAATCCAAATCCTTTGGAGTCATTAAAAAATTTTACTGTTCCTGTATTCATTATATTTAATTAAAGTGCGAAGATAGGATTATTTAAATGGCTATTTCCACGTTTTTAAAAATATTACCATTTTTTTTTACTTTTAACCTAGGTTTAACTATTTATAAATGTTCTATTTACAATTTTAGATGCTTTATTGCTACTTACATTACAATCAGGTGGTATGTTTAGGAATAAAATATAAAATTAACAATGGAAAAGTATAAAAATGGAGTTTTAGCTACATATTTTTCGGAGAATTATTAATATTATATGGCAGATTGGTGTACTGTATAATTTCTCCATTTATCAATACATTCTTGCAAATCTTGAGGTATTTCAGTTTCAAAATACATTTCTTTACCGGTTACCGGATGAATAAAGCCCAGGGTTTGTGCGTGTAGTGCCTGACGGGGTAAAATCTTAAAACAATTTTCAACAAACTGTCGGTACTTGGTAAAAGTGGTTCCTTTTAAGATTTTGTCACCGCCATAACGTTCATCGTTAAACAAGGTATGACCGATATGTTTCATATGTACCCGTATTTGATGCGTACGGCCGGTTTCAAGACGACAGGAAACTAAGGTCACGTACCCTAAGCGTTCTAAAACTTTAAAGTGGGTAATGGCCGGTTTGCCCTTATCGGCTTCTTCGCCTTCAAAAACCGTATTTTGCAACCGATTTTTAGGATGTCGTCCGATATTGCCTTCAATAGTACCTTCATCTTCTGTGATATGACCCCAAACTAAAGCCACGTATTCTCGCTTTGAGGTTTTATCAAAAAACTGCTTGGCTAGATGTGTCATTGCTTCTTCGGTTTTTGCAATAACCAGAAGTCCGCTGGTATCTTTATCGATCCGGTGTACTAATCCAGGACGATCACTACTATTATTAGGTAAGTTTTTAAAATGATAGATCAATGCGTTAATCAGCGTACCGGAATAATTACCATGACCCGGATGTACCACCATTCCTGGGGGTTTGTTTAAAACTAGTAAGGTGTCATCTTCATAAACAATGTCTAGTGGAATATCTTCAGGCGTTAACAAATTTTCATAAGGCGGATGTGAAAACAATACGCGAACAACGTCATTTGGTTTTACTTTATGGTTAGATTTTACCGGGATATCATTTACATATACGCTCCCTTCTTTTGCCGCCTGCTGAATTTTGTTACGGGTAGCATTTTCTACAAAATTCATCAGAAATTTATCTACCCGTAAAGGTTCTTGTCCTGCTCCTGCTACAAACCGATGGTGTTCGTATAATTCTTCTTCTTCCGGACCTTCTTCCTTACCTACGGTTGACATATGTTTATAACAGTATTTTAAATTAATTACTATCCCCGGAAAGGTTTAAGGACTTCCCGCTCTGATCTCCAACTACCAGGTCTATGGTGGCGGTTTTCATTAATTTATCCCCGGGTTTTATTTTTTTTCCTTTATACCTTAATTCTAAAACCTGATCGGACATATGCGGTTGATAAGTAATTTTTCCGATTTTAAAGCCTAGTGCAATTAACTTAGGTTCTACCTGTCTTCGGGTTTGCTGAGTTACAGAAGGAACTTCAATTTTACGATATCCGGAAGGGTTTAAGGTTACGTATATTTTTCGGTTTTCCTTAACCGTATTACCCGGAGGTGGGTTCTGGTCAATTACGGAATACTTCGGATAGTCAGGGTTATAATTAGTAGAGTCCTGTACTTCATACCGAAGGTTTTTTGCTGTCAATACTTCTTCTACTTCATCTAAAGTTCTTTTACTTAAGCTAGGCACCACGATTTGTTGGTTATGATTGGTAGAACTTTCCAACCATTCTAACGCAACAAAACAAATAATGACAAAGAGGGCAACAGCAATGATAAGCTGAATTAAGAAGGTTTTGCTCTTTAAAAATTGAAACAGATTTTTCAGAAATTTCATATAGCAGTCATGCTTTGGGCAAATATATAAATAACGACTTGTTTTTATCTTTTGTTATAAGATAAATGATATTTTTGTTTTGAAAGTAGTAAACCTATGAAAAAAAATATTGCCATATTAATGGGTGGTTATTCCAGCGAAAAAGATATTTCAATTAATAGTGGCAATGTCGTATTTCAACATACGGATACTGAAAAATACAATCCTTATAAAATTATCATTACCCGGGAATCCTGGTATCATTTGGATGAAAAAGGAGGAATACATCATGTTGATAAAAATGATTTCTCCATTACCATTGCTCAAAAAAAAATAAATTTTGATGCAGCTTTTAATATTGTCCATGGTTCTCCCGGTGAAGATGGACTTCTACAAGCTTATTTTGAATTATTAGGTATTCCCCAAACCGCTTGTGACTTTTACCAGGCTGCCCTTACGTTTAATAAAAGGGATTGCATTCGTATTTTAAAACCCTACGGGGTGCCTTGTGCTACCAATTACTTTTTAAATAAAGGTGATCGAATTGATGTAGATGAGATTGTAGCACGTGTTGGCCTACCTTGTTTTGTCAAAGCTAATAAAGCGGGAAGTAGTTACGGAGTTTCTAAAGTAAAAAGTAAAGCCGAAATAGTTCCGGCAATTGATACTGCCTACAAGGAAGATAACGAAATTATTATCGAATCCTTTTTGGACGGAACCGAAGTATCCGTTGGGGTGATTACGTATCAGGGGAAGCCTACGGTATTACCGATTACCGAAATTGTTTCGGAAAATGAATTTTTTGATTATGAAGCTAAATACGAAGGGAAATCAGAAGAAATTACTCCGGCGCGTTTGACTAAAGAACAGGAAAACCAGGTACGTGAATTAGCTTTATCTATTTATCAGATTTTAAAGATGAAAGGTTTTTCCCGAAGTGAATTTATTTTTCATAAGGGTAAACCGCATTTTGTGGAGATGAATACGAATCCCGGTTTTAGCGAAGCCAGTATTTTACCACAACAAGCCTTAGCCGCTGGGATCTCTTTAAAAGAATTAGTTACTAATACGATTGAAGAGTGTTTGTAGGAGTTATTGGGTTATTGGGTTATTGGGTTATTAAGTTATTGAATTACTGAGTTATTTAGTTATTGGGTTATTAAGTTTTTTTAAATTTTATCATGTTTGGAATTGTAAATTTTGAAGCGTTTTTATTAGCAGGTCTTATTTTAAATATAACGCCTGGAGCAGACACCATGTATATCTTGGGCAGAAGTATCTCTCAAGGCAAAAAAGCCGGAATTCTATCGGCTTTAGGAATATCTACCGGGGCAATTTTCCATGTCATTTTTGCAACTTTAGGTTTATCCGTAATTCTGGCTAAATCAGCTCTTGCTTTTGAACTGGTCAAATATGTGGGTGCTGTATACCTTGTGTTTTTAGGATTGAAAATGATTTTAAAAAAATCAGAAGGTGCCTTTGAAATTGATAAATTAAGTACCACTACGAATTACAGAAAGATCTATCTTTCCGGTGTGCTAACCAATCTTCTTAATCCTAAAGTGGCTTTATTTTTCCTAGCCTTTCTACCACAGTTTATAGATCCGAGCTATTCGCAAAATTCATTATCATTTCTAATTTTAGGCATTACTTTTCTGATTACCGGAACCCTTTGGTGCCTACTACTTGCTATATTTTCTTCAAAATTATCCGGTCAAATTCGGAAAAATTATAAGATCAAAAAATGGCTGGACAAAATTACCGGAGGTATCTTTATTTTACTAGGAATCAAACTTGCTTTGTTTAAAAGATAAAGGTTATATAAATGATATTTGTATGCCTTATTAAAATAATATGCTTATGCTTTTAAAGCTATTATACGATCCGGAAAACTATACTTGCCGACCCGTATAAAATTCATACATTTGATTTGCAAGACATTTACATTATGAGAAGAGCGGTATTTCCCGGGTCTTTTGATCCGATTACTTTAGGACATTATGATATTATAGAACGGGGACTTACGCTTTTTGACGAAATAATTCTGGCAATCGGGGTGAATGCTGAAAAGAAATATATGTTTTCTTTAGAAGATCGAACCCAGTTTATTAAAAATGCCTTTGTCAACGAACCGAAAATTAAAGTAATGACCTACAAAGGCTTAACCGTTGATTTTTGTAAACAACAAAACGCACATTTTATTCTACGGGGACTTCGGAACCCAGCTGACTTTGAGTTTGAAAAGGCGATTGCACATACCAACCGTAAACTTTCTGAAATTGAAACTGTTTTTTTGCTAACTTCCTCCGGAAAAAGTTTT
This sequence comes from Aquimarina sp. ERC-38, assembly GCF_026222555.1. Taxonomy (NCBI): domain Bacteria; kingdom Pseudomonadati; phylum Bacteroidota; class Flavobacteriia; order Flavobacteriales; family Flavobacteriaceae; genus Aquimarina; species Aquimarina sp. ERC-38. The sequence goes on from NZ_CP098511.1 coordinate 3,985,375, forward strand.
ATTTCTTCTTCTATTGTAAGGGATGTTATCCGAAATAAAGGAGATTTTTCAGGATTGGTCCCGGAAACGGTAATGGTAAAAAGGTAGCATTTATTAAAAAAAGCAAAGGTTATTTCTGAGGTAGAATAACAGGTGAAAGGAAATACAAGGTAGTACTAGCAACTATGAGGAATGCTAAACTTTAAATTCTTAGTTCCCTTTACTTCCCTTTTTAAAGGAAGGCTTGTTTAGTCAACTTGGAGTAAACATCCCATCTCCAATCCCCCATTCAAAGGGAGGGAGCAAATTTTAAGTGTACATATTCACTAACAAATAGCACTTATTAATAGGTTTGTTTTATTTTAAAACTTCAGCCATTACATGGTAACGGGGATCATCTACATCATGTTGTATTACGCTTTCTAACCGGGGGGAGGCTTTGATCATAAGTTCCTGACATTCTTCACTTAAATGTTTTACCCGAACTTTTTTACCAGCTTCTTCATACTTACCTACCAGATTAAAAATAGCTTCTAAAGCGGAGTGATCACTAACCCTGGATTCCATAAAATCTATTTCTACGTTTTCCGGATCATTCACGACATCAAACTTACTGTTAAAAGCCTGGATACTACCGAAAAAAAGCGGACCCCAAATTTCGTATACTTTAGTTCCGTTATCTTTTACATGTTTTCGGGCTCGTATTCGTTTTGCATTTTCCCAGGAGAAAGCAAGGGCAGACATAATAACCCCGGCAATTACCGCAACTGCCAGGTCAAAAAATACGGTAAGTAGGGATACGGATATGAGTACGATGGCATCAGTAAGTGGAATTTTATTTAAAATCCTAAAACTAGACCAGGCAAAGGTACCAATGACTACCATAAACATCACCCCAACTAAGGCGGCAATAGGTACCTGTTCAATTAACCCGGAGGCAAACAGTATAAACATCAGCAAGGTCACCGCAGCTACAATCCCGGATAATCGAGTACGACCACCACTTTTAATATTAATTATGGATTGTCCGATCATCGCACAACCACCCATACCTCCAAAAAGTCCGGTAATAATATTAGCTCCACCCTGCGCCAGGCATTCCCGGTTCGAATTTCCACGGGTTTCTGTTAGTTCATCTATTAAATTTAAAGTCATTAAGGATTCTATCAGTCCGATGGCAGCTAAAATAATTGCGTATGGTCCAATAAATCGTAAGGTTTCCCAGGTGAAAGGAATTTTATCAAAAATGGCAGTTTGAAATTTGGGAAGTCCGCCTTTTAAACCTTCTCCCCCTCCGTCTTTAATAAAACTTCCTACAGTAGCAACATCCAGGTTGGCTAAAATAACTATAGAAGAAACGACAAGAATAGCAATAAGGGCTTCGGGTAATTTTGCGGTAGCTTTTAATTTAGGTAATCCCCACATGATTAACATGGTTAAGCCCACTAAACCAATCATTAAAAATAAGTCAGCACCTTGCATAAATTCTTTAGTGCCATTTTTAAATTCTTTAAACATCCCTAATTGTGAAAGGAAGATCACAATAGCCAATCCGTTGACAAAGCCCATCATTACCGGATGTGGTATCAAACGTACAAATTTACCTAGCTTAAAAACTCCGGCCAACATTTGAATTCCTCCCATTAAAATGACCGTTGCAAATAGGTAGTATAAACCCAGTTGTTCACCGGGAGCACCCAAAGCATTACCTTCAGCTACCAGAGATACCATAACAACCGCTAAAGCCCCGGTAGCTCCGGAGATCATTCCCGGTCTACCGCCAAAGATAGAGGTAATTAAACCGATCATAAACGCGGCGTATAGACCTACCAGGGGATCTACTCCTGCTACAAAAGCAAAAGCAACGGCTTCGGGCACCAAAGCCAAAGCTACCGTTAAGCCGGATAAGATATCATTTTTTGCATTAGCCACTCGTTTGCGTACAAACTCTGTCATTTTTTTAAATTTAAGCTGCAAAAATACGCTTATTTATGAGAGTGTGTTGTTTGAGGCGGTGAATTAATGGTTTCACTGGCAAGGTTAGGGAATAAATTAGTTAAGAAGTCTAATTTTCAGTTTTTGTCACATTGATTTGTAATTATTAAGGGAATTTTACTAGTTATCAACTTTAGTTTAGAAGCTATTTTATGACATAAGTGAAATGATATACGAATAACGTAGAAAACTTCTTCCTGTAAGAAGCCGATTATTTAGACTTTATTATTTGAGAAGTATAAGTGATTTTTCCCTATTAATAGTATCTTTAGGGAGATCATTAGTTATAAATAATTTTAGATTGAATATTTTTAGGTTACTTCTGTTATCCGTAATAATTGGATTTAAAGTTACTGCTCAACATCCTGTATATTATCAATTTACAGATAAAGACGGCTTACCGGACTATGAACTCTATGATATGATTATCGATCAAAAAGGATTTATTTGGCTTGCTGCAAATAACGGTTTATATCGGTATGATGGTAATGAGTTTAAAAACTATACTAATAAAAGCAAGACAGGATTATCTGTATTTGGACTTCAGGAAGATAGCAATGGCAAAATCTGGTGTAATAACCTATATGGACAATTATTTTACGTAGAGGGCGATTCGCTACGAACTTTTATTAATGTTAATAAGTATACGGGTTCTCAACAACTACAAGATTTTAAAGTTTTAAAAGACCATGTGTTTGTAACATCAGACAACGGGCTTATAAAAATTAATCAAAGTACCAAGCATCTTAGCATTTTAAAGTCCAAAAATTGCAATAGTGTAAAATGTAAGACCGGTGCAACCAGAATTGTAGATTCAAATGTTTGGTATATTGAAAGTGGCATAGATAAGGATATTGTTAGATATCATACTAATAATGATAGTCAATCTCTTTACGACCAACAAAATATTGCCAATATTTACAATACATCAAACGGTATCTTTTTTAATACCAATAACAACCTATTTCGCACTAATTTAACGTTTTGGGAACCAAGTTCTAAACAATTAATTGCCATCAAAAATGTTCCTAAGTCTATTGAAAACTCCAGAACCGTTTATATCTATAACGATCATCAAAACTACTACTGGCTTTGTGGGACAGCAGGAGTCATACGTTTTAAACTTGTGGATCATACAATGACCGAAATTAAAACTTATTTCCCCAATAAATTTATAAGTCGTGTTTTGCAGGATCAACAGGATCGGTATTGGTTTTCTACCGTACAAAGCGGAATGTTAGTCGTTCCTGATCTGGAAATGATTAGTTATAATATAAAAAATTCTACTATTGGGTTGAATAGTATTAGAACAATAGCTGCCGATACCATTCGTAAAGATTTATACTATGCCTCAACTAATAAAGTATTAGGAAAATTGTCTAAAAAAGATAACCAATGCTACCTTCAATACAATCCTAGAATGAGATTAGAAACCATGCCGTTAACTTCATTACAATTTTCTTATCAAGAAAATGCAGCTATTATGGTTGGAACTAATGTAGTACGATGGGATCAACATAATGTTACCAATTTTAATGGCCTTCAATGGAAAGATTTTTGCTATTTACCTAATAATTCTATTTTATATTCATCAATCTATACTTCGGGTATTATGCATAACTTCTTTCAAAATACCCTGTATAAAAAACTTAACTACGTAGGAGATAAAAAAGTCAACAAAAAGGAAACTATTAAAGAATTAAGGCCTAAAAGATCCTATACTACCCATCACAATTCTAGAACGGGCATATCCTACATTGGATATGTTGACGACCTATATATCTATAAAGATACTATTGATAGTTATCCGGTACGATTCCGAGGAAATCCTATTTTTTCTACAGATATAACAGAGACTACAGATGGAACTGTTTGGGTTTCTTCTTTTAATTTTGGATTATTAGGTTTTACAGGTGATGTGATCACAGAACGATATACTAAAAGTTCCGGATTACTTTCTAACGAAATTATAAAATTAAAGGCTGATCATAATCATATATGGGTAGTTACAAACAAGGGAGTACAATGTTTAAAGAGAACCAATAAGAAGGTTTATAATATTATAACTATTGATAAAAACGATGGTTTGCCAGTATCTAGAATATCAGATATAGAACTGCTAGAAGATAAGGTATATATTGCTACTCAAAAAGGGTTGTTCAGTTTTTATAAGGATAAGGAGTATTACAACGCAAAAGCACCGGATATCTATATTTCAGAAATTAGGATTAATGATCTTGTCACAAATATGGCTGAAAATCTAGCGATGTATTATAACCAGGATGTTACTTTTTATTTTAACGCTAATGCCTTTAACCTACCCCCTACTACAAAAGCTTATAAGTATCGCTTAAGGGGTTTAGAAGAGCAATGGAAAACTACACATACAAATCAGGCCCGATATTCATCAATACCGGGAGGCAGTTACACATTTGAAGTCAAATCTATCAACGAAGATAAAGTTGAAAGTACTACTATAGCCGTATTTCCTTTAGAGGTCATTCCTCCTTTCTGGTATACCTGGTGGTTCTACATGCTTATATCCTTTATATTATTAAGTATTATAATCTTAGTCTTTAGCCTTAGGTTACAACAAGTTCAAAAACAGAATGAATTAGTTAGACAAAAAAAAAGTATGGAGATAGATCTTATCAATTCAAAGCTCGTGGCACTTAGGGCACAGATGAACCCTCATTTTATATTTAATGCCCTTAATTCAATTCAAGAATATATTATTACAAATCAAAAAGGCCTTGCCTCTGACTATCTAGGGAAATTTGCTGACCTTATGCGAATATATCTTAATCATAGCCAGTTAAATGAAATAACTCTGGCCGAAGAAATTAAAGCTTTAACCTTATATTTAGAACTGGAGAAAAATAGATTTGAAGATTCCTTGCAATTTAAGATAGATTGTCAAGCCTTGAATTTATCTACGTATTCCATTAAAATTCCATCTTTATTAATTCAACCCTATGTAGAAAATGCTATTAAACATGGATTGCTACACAAAAAAACCAACCGTAGTTTAAAAATTATTTTTTCTTCACCGATAGATCAGGAAAAGCTAATCCATTGTACTATTGAAGATAACGGAATAGGAAGAATTAAGTCCAAAAAGATCAATCAAAACCGCCCAAAACATTACAAATCTTTTGCATCCAATGCAGGTAAAACACGATTAGCCCTTTTAAACCGTACGAATGACCAGCAAATTGGTGTAAAAATAAACGATATACTGAGTAATGGTCAGGTGCTGGGAACTAGAGTTATCTTAAAAATACCATATACAAAAAATTAGTTATGAAAGTTTTAATTATTGACGATGAAAATAAAGCACGACAATTATTACGAATTATACTAGAAGAATATTGTCCGCAAATTACAACTATTCAAGAAGCTAAAGATTTACCGTCGGGTGCTAGTTTGATTAAAAAGCATCATCCCGACTTGGTATTTTTAGATATTGAAATGCCCGAATATTCAGGATTAGATATTTTGGAATTTGTAGATAAAGAAGCCTTTCACTTCGAGATCATATTTACCACAGCCTACAGTGAATATGCGATAAAAGCATTTCAGTGCTCTGCTATGGATTACATATTAAAACCTATACGGCCCAAACAAATTCAGGATGTTGTAGCACGTTTTGAAAAAAAAACAAAGAATAATTCACTACATCATCGATTGCACATTTTGTCTGATTCCCTTAAAAGTGCAAATACTTCTAGAATTGCTCTACCTATAAGTGACGGAATTCAATTTCTCGCTATAGATGAAATCGTTTGTTGTAAAGCTGATGGTATGTATACTAAGGTGTTTACCATAAGTAAAGAATTTTTTTTGATTAGTAAACCCTTAAAATATTTTGACCAAATTTTAAAAAAGCATACTACTTTCTTTCGATCTCACCGTTCTTTTATTATTAATTTAAAATTTATTAAACAATTTGTGAAGAAAGATGGAGGGTACCTAATTTTAGAAAATGATTTGACCGCTTCTATATCTAAAGATAGAAAAGAAAAATTGATTACCTTACTCCATTAAAAAACAGGATATTAGATATTCAATATCCTGTTTCAACTACACACAAATTAGTAACTACTTAAAAACAAAAATATTAGTCTGCGATCTCCGGCATAACAATGGTTACTACATTATTAGAAACCGTACAGAAATCGCTACAATTATCTTTTCTCTCATAGGTAAAAGTGGTATTTAATGTATATGTTTTAAGAGACCGTGACCCCTCATATGAGCGAATACTAAGTTCATTGTTAAAACTTGCATCACTTTTACTACCACTTTTCTCTTCTTTTTTTCTCCTAAATCTTTTTCTTCTCTTATAAGTGTAATTAACTCTAGCAGTTAATTGTGTATTTATTGCACTAGGAGCATTACTAAAACAGCTAACATTTCCTCTATATTTAATTTTTGATTGTAAAGAAAAGTATATTCCTGCTTTTTGATAGACATGTTTAGCGTCTGCCAACCATCTTTTGCAATCTACGATAGTCTCAGTTCGATAACCTGTAATGTTACCATCCTGATCAAAAATTGGTATTTGTACAGTTGTAACTGTTCCCGAACCACATTGAGCTTCAGAAAAAACAGTTTTTTTATCTTTTAAAGCATTTGTACTACTATCTATGTCTGTATTCAAATTACAGATTGCGGACATCTTTGTCATATTTTCTTCAAGTGCTGCTTTATGGTTAGCAACCTTTTTCTTTACGCCTACAGAAGTTAAGGTACCCCTATTTCCTGCTTCTAATAGTAGTAACACATCGTCTTCTGTACTGAACCATAATACGCTATCACTATTATAATCCTTATTTTTTAAAGCTGATTTTAGAAAAGTTTTTCTAGCATCAATCACTCCGACTACTTCATTAGCAAAATCAATCATAAAAGTCCATTCTCCAATAGTAATCATGTCGTTTTGATTTAAAATATTAAAAATCGGAGATTCTTGATCACTATCGAATCCGTATAAACTGTGTTTTTCTTCCTTATTCTTAGTTACCCTCTTAAGTTTGTTATCTAGACTTGTAAACTTTTGGTAAGAATCTCCTAAGCTATTTTCCAAATTTTCTTTGGTTAACAGATTATGTTCAATCATGTTTTCATAGGCTTCTATAGAAGAAAAATGCAACTCTCCATCCTGTACGGTAATAGCCTCTTTAGGATTGATAATAATATCGTTTTCTTCTTTCTCACAAGAAATAAAAACGGTAATACAAAATAAGAAGATTAAAAAATTTAAATTAGAGTTTTTCATGGTAAGTACGTGTAAAAATTAATAAATCGTTTTGTAAAAGTTTGTTTATCTGATAATTATATCAGTAAAATTGTTTTGGAAAATTCTCTCTTTTATATAAGAAACTGAGATTATAATTTTCAAAACAAGGGAAATTATTGCTGTAGGACTATTCATGGTTTCTAAAGAAACATTTTGAAAATTTAAATATTCCCCATATTGATTAAAGCTTTTAGTAGAAAGTTAAACGATTATTAATAAAAAAAGATAGATATATACAATTTAAAAGTTCATTGAGTTTATAATTTTATAGTTTAAATCTTCTATATAATGTAAATAGTGATTATTGTAAGTAGATTGAAGGATTACCTTATAATGTGTGTAAACAAAAAACCCGGGGGCATGGCCCTGGGTTCATTATTTACATACTTCTCAAAATGATATTTCAATCCTTTTAAATAAAGTACTACTCTATAAATACAGGTAAACCTGTAGTAGTAAATCAACTACAGGTTTAACCTATTGGTATTTATCCCTTTTCAAAAATTAAAGTTCTCTCTTCTCCGTCAATTATACGGGTTAAAACTACTTTAGAACTGGTAAAGTCTTTTAGAATTTTAAACCCTATACCTTCATTATCTATTGGATTTAAGGATTGTAATATATCGTATTTTTCTTTATCGATAATATTGTCCGCTACTTCTTCGGATCCTACAAGCAGAACAAAAGGTAATAAAGCATCATTATTGAGTTCAGACTTGAACAAACTTGTAGGTGCTATAGTATTGTCGCTATTATCCAACGATAGGTTACCTGGCTCAAAAACAGCCCCTTCTATCTCGTCTTCAAGAACTTCACCAGTGGGAATAGTAGGGTTGCTAAATACAAATCTTACTCCTTCAAATCTATCTGCAAAATCATCTGCTCCCTTTTGAAGTTTTGTTAATGTCCAAAAATCTGATATAGTACTATCCGTTAAAGTATTAATAAACTGCTGTATTTCTTCTATTTGTAAAAATTCAGTAATAGCAGGTGCCATTCTTTTTTCAAAAATTAAAGTTCTCTCTTCTCCGTCAATTATACGGGTTAAAACTACTTTAGAACTGGTAAAGTCTTTTAAGATTTTAAATCCTATTCCTTCATTATCTATTGGATTTAAGGATTGTAATATATCGTATTTCTCTTTATCGATAATATCGTCCGCTACTTCTTCGGATCCTACAAGCAGAACAAAAGGTAATAAAGCATCATTATTGAGTTCAGACTTGAACAAACTTGTAGGTGCTATAGTATTGTCGCTATTATCCAGCGATAGGTTGCCTGGCTCAAAAACAGCTCCTTCTATCTCGTCTTCAAGAACTTCACCAGTGGGAATAGTAGGGTTGCTAAATACAAATCTTACTCCTTCAAATCTTTCTGCAAAATCATCTGCTCCCTTTTGAAGTTTTGTTAATGCCCAATAATTTGTTATAGAACTATCCGTTAAAGCATTGATAAACTGCTGTTTTTCTTCTATTTGCAAAAATTCCTGATTTGTGATGTCTTCTCTTCCTATTGTTTCTATATCTTCCTCCGGAGTTTCACAAGAAGTAAATAAAAAAATACTTACTAATATTTTTAATACAATGTTTTTAAGTTCCATGTTTTTAAATTTCGGATTATACTACTGAAACTAACTCAGTGACACTTACCCTACCCGACCTTTTATAATTTCAAAAAATAAATTTATTAATATGTTGAAAAACAGCTTAATATAAACATAAAAAAATTTCAATAGAAAATTCTTGGTTATGCTATAAAATAGAATATAATTGTAATATAAAGGTAAGTGGTATAAAATTATATGCAAGCAACAATACAAAATAAAATACCTATTACTAATAAATATCATTGAAAACAAAAAAAGTGAAGAGATAGGTAGGGTATTTTAAGTTGAGATAGTTATAGTTAGTAAGTAAACCTTTATAAGATTCAAAAATTTAACAACCCCGCAATAAAAATGAGTAATATACCTTCGGTTTGTGAAAAGAAAAATTTTGAAACTATTTATGAAGCTTATAGTAAGTCCTTGTATAGTTTTTTATATTTTAAATGCGGGGACAGTGATCGAGCTTCCGATTTAGTCCAGGAAGCCTATATCAAGCTATGGAAGAATTGTAAAAAAGTATTTTTTGAAAAGTCTAAGTCGTACTTATACACGGTTGCTAACAATCAATTTTTAACTGAGGAAAAACATCATAAAGTAACCCTTACTTATAAAAACGGATTGAATCAGAATGCATTTAATTCGGAAAGTCCGGAATTTGTATTAGAAGAAAAAGAATTTATGGTAAAACTGGAAAATGCGATTTCAAAACTTACCATTGCTCAAAGGGAAGTTTTTCTATTAAATAGAATTGAAAAGAAAAAATATAGGGAGATAGCAGAAATACTGGCAATTTCTATTAAAGCAGTAGAAAAACGTATGCACGGTGCTTTGTTAACTTTAAAGGATGAGTTAGGAAGGAAATTATAGCTTAATGAATATAAAACGGCATAAAAGACTTGTAAAGAAAAAATTGAAGATGGAGGCAAAAAACGCAAGCATAGCAATAGCTAAAACGAGACATTTTAATGCCAAGATTCGTGTTATTTAATGTTGATGTAGCTACCTAGCTCTTAAAGCATTCACAAAAGGAAAATATTATGATAAATTATAAAGACGACGATACTTTTTTAGGAAGATGGCTAAGTGGTAATTTAACGGATAAAGAGTTGAAGGAATTCCAAAAATCTGATGATTTTGAATTATTATCTAAAATTGCTCAAAAAAGTACGGAGTTTAAAAGTCCTGTTTTTAACATGAACAATGTTAAATTAGAAATTCAAAAATCTATTTATAATAAAAAGCCAAAAGTACTATCGCTTTATTATAAAATAGGTATTGCTGCTTCCATTGCCCTACTCTGTACTATAGCAGGAATTAGTTATTTCAGTTCTTTAAAGACCACGATTACTACTCATATAGGAGAATTAAGAACAGTAACGTTGCCGGATGGTTCTGTTGCAGAATTAAACGGAAAATCATTACTTACTTATAAAAAGAAAGACTGGGAAAATAATAAAAGGACACTTTTTTTAGAGGGTGAAGGTTTTTTTAAAGTTAAAAAAGGATCAACATTTACTGTAATGAGTAATGAAGGAAGGGTGAGTGTAGTAGGTACGCAGTTTAATGTAAAAACCTTACCTGATTTTTATGCAGTCGAATGTTACGAAGGAAAAGTACAGGTTAAAAAAGATACTACTACCCTTTTATTAAGTAGCGGAAAAGGTTTTTATTATAAATATGGTAATCAACATAATTTAAGTGTAGAACATACTTATCCTAATTGGAAAAGTAAAAACTACACCTATGATAAAATACCTTTATCTGTAGTATTTAGGGATTTACAAAATATTTATCATATAACTAATTTAAAACCTACCACAACCGATTTAGCACTCGAATTTACCGGGCAATTAGTTACGGACGATCTCTATAAGGCATTAAATATTATTTGTAAACCTATGCATCTTACTTATACATTATCAAAAGACAATATTATCATAACCCCTTTATAGAATGCACAAATTTTGGTTACTAATTCTTTTATTTTTAGTACAATCACTATCTGCCCAACAGCAATATGAATTAAAACAAATACTTAAAAATCTATCTGAATTACACAATATTACTTTCTCATACAATTCTTCTGAAATTGAAAATATTACAGTAAATATTAATAATGAATCAAACACGCTAAAGGAAGTAGTCAACCAACTTAAAACTCAAACAGGGTTACAATTTGAAAAGGTCGATGCATTCAACTATATAGTTTTTAAACCCATTGGTAAAGGAATAAATCCTATTTGTGGTAAGGTTGTGGATACAAACTTCAGTAGTATTTCTAAGGCAACTGTAAGTGTTGGTAATCAGTATACAAAAACAGATCAAGAAGGAAATTTTTGTATAGAAGTATCCAATAAGAATGCATTTGTAGCCATAAGTTTAACTGGCTATACAACGCAATTTCTACCGGTATCTTCATTTAACGCTTCTCCTAGTACTATAGTTTTACAAAATGAAGTCATACAAATGGACGAAGTAGTGATTAAAAATTATATCGTTCCCGGGCTAACCAAAAATGAAAATGGTAGTATTACGGTAAATATGAGAAAAACCGGAATTTTACCAGGTATTATTGAACCGGATGCCATCCAGACCCTACAATTCATTCCAGGGCTACAGAGTCCGGATGAAACTGTAACCGGATTGCATATTAGAGGAAGCACGCCCGATCAGAACTTAATTCTTTATGATGGCGTTAAAGTATATCAAGATGCTCATTTTTTCGGATTATTATCTGCTTTTAATCCTTATGTAATTGACAACATACAATTATACAGATCAGCTACAAAAGCTAGGTACGGCGGACATGCAGGAGGAGTTATTTCTATAGGTGTAGATAATGAGTTACCAAAAAAAATAACAACAGGTATCAGCACTACCTTAACCCATGCGACCATCGATGCTAAAATTCCCATATTTAAGGATAAAATGGCTTTATTTGCTTCGGTGAGAAGGGGAATTACTGATTTTGCCAGAACCATTACTTATGAAAAATTTGCAGAAGTTGCTTTTCAAAATACCAATATCTCCAGTTCTTTTGATGAATTTGATAGAAACCTCACTTCATCAGACCTTCAATTTGCTTACGAAGATTATTACGCCAAATTAATATTTAAACCTTATTCATCTTTACAGTTTAATTTTGGTTTTTTGCAAAATCAAAATAGATTGTCGTTTAAAGGCCTAAATCCGTTTTTTGAAAGTGCTACAAACGACAACCTGAACGTTAAAAGTCAAACCTTATATGAAAGTATTTCTTATAAAAATAAGGTACTGGGTTTACATAAATTTCAACTGAGTACGACTGCACTTGATAAAAGGTTTAATGGACTTAATGAGTTTGATGTTACAGCGCAACCCCCTACTCTTCTTGAGGTTACCTTCCAGAAAGAAAATTTTGTCAGAGAAACCGGCATCGTTTATCATGGAGAAAAAGAAATTTTTAAAAATGGTTTACTACAGATTGGATACCAGAGAACAAGGTCTGAGTTAGGGTACAGTGCCGATAGTTACGGATTAAATTTAAGAACATTCAGAGAATCTTTTGCAGGAAGCGAGACTTCACAATCATTTTCTTCGGACTTTAAATTTAGGAATAAAAGACTACATCTCAACCTGGGAGGCAGACGTCAATATTTTAACCGGTTTCATAGAGCTTATTGGGAACCTCGTGCATTTTTAAATTATAAATTATATCCCGGTTTATGGATAAAAACATCACATGAGGTAAAACATCAATCCATAAGCCAAATCACAGATTTGAGAAATGACGGATTAGGGAACTTATTCAACCGCTTATGGGTAGTATCTACGCAAGAAGATATTCCGGTCATAAGAAATAACCAAACCGTTGTAGGAATGGATTTTAAGAAAAACAATTGGACGGTAGATATAGAATTTTATACTAAAAAATTAGAAGGTATTGGGATTTTACTGACTGATAACATCTTCGAACCCAGAAATGTTTCCGGAACTAATAGCATCAAAGGAATGGATCTGCTTCTCAAAAAAAAATGGAATAACTACAACACCTGGTTGAGCTATTCCTATTCAGAAAGCACTTATCAATTTGAAGAAATAAATAACAATATCCCTTTTCAGGGATCTTTTAATATTCCTCATAGCCTGGTTTGGGCACATTCATTAACATTTGACAATCTTTCCTTCTCACTGGGTTATCGATATCGAAGCGGAATTCCTTATACGGAAAAATCATTAGACCTAGATAATCCGCAAAGTAATTTTATTGTTTTTGAAGAATTTAATGGTAACCGATTACCGGATTATCATCGTTTGGACTTTACAGCCAACTATACCTTCTATTGGGATAAAACACAAAACATTAAATCACAATTAGGGTTTACTCTTCAAAATATCACAAATGAAAGAAATATACTTTCTCGAGATTTTAGAACTATTGAGACAAACGAATCCCAGGGAGGGTCTGAAGCTACACGCCCGGTACTAAAGACTATAGATCGTATTTCTGTTGGTTTTACCCCTAATCTTTTATTACGTATTAGTTTTTAGAAAACTTGGCATACGCTAAACTTTATTTTTCTTCCCGTACCTTTCCTTTAAGTATCAAAGAGAAATGTTTTAGCTTCAGCAGAATCCTTTGTTAACCTTCTATTCTGAAGGAGATAGCAAATGCATTTACAGCTGAATAAGGAAATTTGTCGTACCTCTGTAAATAAGTATCTTTGGTAGCAAAAAAGGTTTTCACATGAATAAAAGCATCTTACTTTACTTATTCCTATTTAATTTTTTGCATGCTACTTTTTCGCAAAATGATTTTAAAACAGTTTTTGAAAAAAGCAACGGAACTGAAACAGCAACATACCCGGAAGTCGTTTCATTTTATAAAAAATTAGCTACCCAATCCGAATTCGTAGACCTTCAGGAAATGGGGAAAACGGATAGTGGTGAACTTTTACATATCGCTATGTACAATTCGGATAAAACCTTCGACTTTAAAGATATTAGAAAAGACAAAACCATATTACTTATAAATAATGGTATTCATCCAGGGGAAAGTGACGGAATCGATGCTACCCAATTATTATTTAAAGATTTAGTACAACGCAACATTAAAATTCCGGCTAATACCGTAGTGATAACTATTCCTATATACAATATTGGAGGTGCCTTAAACAGAAATACTACTACCCGTACCAACCAGAATGGCCCAAAAGCGTACGGTTTTAGAGGAAATGCTCGCAATTATGACCTGAACAGGGATTTTATTAAAAACGATACTAGAAATGCCCTTGCGTTTGCAGAAATTTTTCACAAAGTACAACCTGATATCTTTATTGATAACCATGTAAGTAACGGAGCTGACTACCAGTATACCCTAACCCATTTATTTACGCAACACAATGCCTTGGGTGGTGCTTTAGGTAAGTATCTACATACTGAGGTTAGACCTTCTCTCGAACGTAAATTAAAAGTTAAAAACTGGGATATTACTCCGTACGTAAACGTCTGGGGTACCACTCCGGATAAGGGATGGGCGCAGTTTATGGATTATCCCAGATACTCTACCGGATATACCAGTCTTTGGAATACCTTAGGAATGATGGTTGAAACTCACATGTTAAAACCTTATAAACAACGAGTAGAAGGTACCTATGAACTCCTAAAAATCATGATTGAAATCGCAGAGGAAAAAGGAAGTGAAATTAGATCTTTAAGAAAAGAAGCTTTTGAGTTTTATCAAAAACAAAAAGTTTATTTAACTAACTGGAAGGTAGATTCCACAAAGAACAGGATAATTACTTTTAAAGGATATGAAGGAAAAACAATACCTAGTGCCATTACCACATTACCTCGATTACAATATGATCAGTCTTTGCCCTATACTAAAGAAGTTGCCTACCAGGATACCTTTAAACCCACATTATCAATTAATGTACCTAAAGCTTATGTAATTCCGCAAGGATGGTGGAGCGTTTTAGAACGATTAAAAATTAATGAAGTGGAGTACCAACTTTTAAAGAAGGATACAGTGATAGAAGTTGAGTCTTACCGCATTTCTGATTACAAAACTCGAAAAGAAGCTTATGAAGGGCATTATTTACATGAAGATACAAAAGTAAGTCGGAAAACGTTAAAAAAAGCATTTAATAAAGGGGATATTATAGTATACACAGATCAAAACAGTATTCGGTATCTATTAGAAACCCTGGAACCTGAGGCTATAGACTCCTTCTTTAATTGGAATTTTTTTGATACTATTTTACAACAAAAAGAAAATTTTTCTCCCTATGTATGGGAGGATAAAGCAGCAGAACTATTAAAAAAAGATTTGGACTTAAAAGACAGGTTTTTAAATATGAAAAAAGATACTATTTTTAATTCGAACTCTAACTATCAACTGGATTGGATTCATAAAAATTCTGATTATTATGAAAAAGCGCATTTACAATATCCTATCTATAGAATTATAAAATAGGTCTAACTCTTATATTTCTGAGAAAAAAGATCCTGAATATTGGCGTAAGACTTTTGTAGGGCCTTTTTTGTTTGTTCAGGGTTCTTCCATTTGACCTTGGTAATACCTTCATCCTCTTGAGGTATCAATTTTTTATCGTAATCCGTAGTCATTTCAAACCAATAAGTAACCTTAAGGCGGTATTCTCCATTACGCTTAAAAATATGATAGGTATGATATAAAAACTTGGTAATTTCTAAATTTTGCACTCCTGTTTCTTCTTCTACCTCCCGTATCGCCGTAGTTTCAATATCTTCCTTTTTTTCAGCTTTTCCTTTAGGAAGGTCCCATTTACCATTACGCTTGATAAATAAAACTTCATGTTCCTTATTGTACACTTTACCTCCCCCTGCAATAACTACAGGTAATTTGGAGTACAAATGTTCCATTAGTTTTTCTTCATTTTTGTGATAAAAATGATATTTTACCAGTTTCCCCGCAGCTTCACCTTTTTCAATTTTTTTTATAATTTTTTCAAAATCAACTTCTTTAACAAGTAAGGTTTTGTAGCCTTCTATTTCTTTTTTGGTAGAAAGAATAATGGGCGTATTATTAACAAAAACTTTATACATTTGCAGCTATGATTTTTAATATAGAGACGGCAAAAAAAACTGCCGAATTGCTGCTGCAAATTAAGGCAATAAAATTACAACCGCAAGAACCCTTTACCTGGGCTTCAGGATGGAAATCCCCTATCTATTGTGACAATCGTATTGCATTGTCCTATCCGGAAGTAAGAAACTATATTAAAGAACACTTATCGGAGATTATTAAAGTTACTTATGGCAGACCTGATTTTATCGCAGGGGTAGCTACCGGAGCAATTGGCATCGGGATGTTAGTAGCAGATTACCTTGATTTGCCATTTATCTACGTAAGGCCGGAAGCTAAATCGCACGGACGTAAGAACCAAATTGAAGGAATAGTACCCAAAGATAAGTCGGTAGTAGTGATAGAAGATTTAATCAGTACAGGGAATAGTAGTTTACATGCGGTTGAGGCTTTACAGAAAGCAGAAGCTGTTATTAAAGGAATGGTTTCTATTTTTGATTACGGTTTTGATATTTCCAAAGAAAATTTTGACAAAGCGGAAATTTCCTTATATTCACTTAGTGATTACACGAATTTATTAGCACAGACAGAAGAAACTAATTATATTACTAAAGAGCAAAAACAATTATTAGATGAATGGCGTAAAGCACCATCTACCTGGAATATATAACGTATGCAATTAGAGAGTAATCAAGCGACAACCCAAAAGTCCCAACAAGAAGTTTTTGACTTTTTGAATAATGTAGAAAACTTCGAACAGCTAATGCCTTCCAGCATTCAAAAGTTTGAAAAAATATCAGACGTACGTTTTCTTTTTCAGTTAAAGGGCATGCCGGAAATTGTTTTGGAAAAAAAAGAAAGTCATGCTCCCAATAAAATCGTACTAGGTGCCGCCAGCGAAAAACTTCCGTTTACGCTCACTGCGGATATTAAAGAAGATAGTCCGACTTCCAGTACAACAAAATTGAATTTTGAAGGGCAATTTAATGCCATGATGGGAATGATGATCAAAAGTCCTATTCAGAATTTTATCAATACCCTGGGAGAAAATATTAGCAAATTATAATAGGTAAAGCCATAAAAGCCTTTACTAATGATAAGCAGACTTCTATATTTAGTTATACAGAAAAGGTTTATTACTAATAAAGTAAGGTGACTTCCTTTAAATCAAAACGCTCGATAGCGTCATTTTCAGTTAATATTTCCACTTGTCCGGCTCTATTTACCCCTTGAATTATTCCGGAAAAAAGAATATTTTCTTCTTTTTTAAAGGTTGCAGCTTTATCTTTTTTGAAAAGATAGTTTTCATACATATTCTTAACATGTTGAAACGAATCATTTAAGTAAGCTAAGAATTTCGTTTGAAAAGCATCAGCAATTGCTAAAAATAGTTGTTCCGGATCATATTTCTGACCTGTAATTATATGTAACGAACTCGCTTTGGGTAAATGGTTAAACGTATTTTGATTTACATTTAATCCTATACCGATTATAGTGGCCGTTATTGTATTTTTAATCACTACGTTTTCAATTAAAATTCCGGCTATTTTAAAAGTATCTGACAGAATGTCGTTTGGCCATTTAACTGCCAGGTTCGGGAGCTGTTCTGCTTCTAGAATTTCAAGTAAAAGTAAAGAGGTTACCATAGAAATCATAAACTGATCTTGCACCGGCAATTCTAGTTTAGGCACTAATATACTGCAAGTTACATTCTTCCCGGCATCAGACTGCCAGGTAGTTCCTTTTTGTCCCCTTCCGGCAATTTGATGTCTGGCAGATACTCCCGTAAGCTCATGAACTACCTGTGACCTATAAAGATTTCTTAAAAACAAATTTGTTGATTCGATGGCATCAACTTTGATTATACGCATAAAAAGAGGTTAAGTTGTATAAATGTATTTAAATACAAACGTTAAAATCATAAAAAGTAATAACTTTACGGAAATTAAAAAAGTGCATGATTCAAAAAGAAATTGACACTGATCAATTGATTGCAGAAATTATTAGGGGGATTGAAGAAGTTAAGGGAGATGATATCAGTATTTTAGACCTTAGGGATATTGATAATACAGTATGCAATTATTTTGTGATCTGTAATGGAACTTCAAACACTCAAGTTAATGCGATTGTAAATTCTATTCAAAAAATTGTTAGTAAATCATTAAAAGATAAACCCTGGCATGTCGAAGGAAGTGAAAATGCAGAATGGGTACTTATCGATTATGTTCATGTAGTGGTTCATGTTTTTCAGAAACATATTAGAGAGTTCTATGATATAGAAGGATTATGGGGAGATGCAAAAACTACTACAATTAATTCAAATTATTAAAAAAAACTAAATGGCTAAAGGCAAGAAAAAGACAGATCCGTCAAAAAAACCAAAATTTAATACGTATTGGATTTATGCGATTATCATTGTGGGGTTTTTGGCTTTAAACTATTTTGGAAGTAGTAGTATTGGAACTGCTCCTGAAATCAGCCCTTCTGAATTTACTTCATACTTAAGTAACGGAGAAGTCCAGAAAGTGGTAATATTAAACCGAAGAGAGGCAAAGGTATATCTGAAACCGGAAGCAAAAGCGGAAGAAAAACACCAACGTAAAAAGAATAAATCCATTTTACCTTCCGGACCTAGTGATCCGGATTATCAATTTGAATTCGGAGACCTTCAGAATTTTGAAAATGAAATTGCCAGAATCAAAGCTGAAAACGGTATTCAAACCGAAGTGAGCTACGATACGGAAACCAACGTATGGGGCGATCTATTAATTACCCTACTACCCTTTGCCCTTATTATCGGAGTGTGGATTTTTATCATGCGAAGAATGAGTGGCGGAGCTGGTGGTGGAGCTGGTGGCCAGATTTTTAATATCGGAAAGTCCAAAGCCAAATTATTTGATCAAAATACGGATGTAAAGGTTTCTTTTGAGAATGTTGCCGGATTAGAAGGTGCTAAAGAAGAAGTACAGGAAATTGTAGATTTTCTTAAAAATCCTGAAAAATATACCTCACTAGGTGGTAAAATCCCAAAAGGGGCATTGTTAGTAGGCCCTCCGGGAACGGGTAAGACTTTGTTGGCTAAAGCAGTTGCAGGTGAAGCAAAAGTCCCTTTTTTCTCGTTGTCAGGTTCTGATTTTGTAGAAATGTTTGTGGGGGTAGGTGCTTCCAGGGTTCGGGATTTATTTAAGCAAGCCAAAGAAAAATCTCCGGCTATTATTTTTATCGATGAGATTGATGCGATCGGACGAGCTCGTGGAAAAAGTAACTTTTCCGGTTCTAATGACGAAAGAGAAAATACATTGAACCAGTTATTAACGGAGATGGATGGCTTTGGTACTAATACTAATGTGATTGTCATCGCTGCTACTAACCGGGCAGATGTACTGGATAAAGCATTGATGAGAGCTGGCCGTTTTGACCGACAGATTTACGTAGATCTACCGGATGTCCGCGAACGTAAAGAGATTTTCGAAGTTCACTTAAAACCTCTTAAAAAGGATACTAAATTAGATACCGACTTTTTAGCCAAGCAAACCCCCGGATTTTCCGGTGCGGATATCGCAAATGTTTGTAATGAAGCGGCATTGATTGCTGCACGTAATGAGCGAAAAGCAGTGGGTAAACAGGATTTTCTGGATGCTGTTGATCGTATTGTAGGTGGATTAGAGAAGAAAAATAAGATCATTACCCCAGCTGAAAAGAGAGCCATTGCTTTTCATGAAGCAGGGCACGCAACGGTAAGTTGGATGTTAGAACATGCAGCTCCCCTGGTAAAAGTAACTATTGTTCCCAGAGGGCAATCTTTAGGGGCAGCCTGGTATTTACCTGAAGAACGTTTGATCGTAAGACCGAACCAAATGCTGGATGAAATGTGTGCGGCATTGGGCGGTCGAGCGGCAGAAAAGGTAATTTTTAATGAAATTTCAACCGGAGCTTTGAGTGACCTGGAAAAAGTAACCAAACAAGCGAGAGCTATGGTGACTATTTATGGGTTAAATGATAAAATAGGAAATCTTACTTATTATGATTCCTCAGGGCAAAATGAATATAATTTTTCTAAGCCTTACAGTGAACAAACTAGTGAATTGATTGATAAAGAAATCTCTAATATTATTGAAGATCAGTATAAACGGGCGATTGATTTACTAGAAAAACATAAAGACAAATTAACCGAACTGGCGGAAGTTTTATTGGAAAAAGAAGTAATTTTTAAAGATAATCTGGAAAAAATCTTTGGTAAAAGGCCTTTTGATAAGTTAGAAGAAGCCTTATAAAATTAGGAACTTCAGATTGATAAAGAATCTTACGCTAAATTTAACTTTAGGTAAGATTTTTTATCTTTGAATTAAAACATAAAAGCCATCATAAATATAGCATTGGTCAATACTAACCTACTTCCTTATTATAATGTATATATATGAGCCTATTTAGAAAATTATTTTTTCGAAAATCTAAATCTAAGGCTAAAGATATTGTAATTCAGGGAGAAGGCCGAAGTAAATATATGCCGGAAATCAATTTACCGGTAGACGAAAGCTTTATGATTAATTTTAAAAGAAATGGTGGTAAATTCTTATATTGTGATACACAGGAAGAATTATTAGATTCTTTTGATAAAATTTTGTTAGAAAACGATTGGTACGAATCGCAGTGCTGTTGTTTTGATATTGCCCTTGAACATAAATTTTCAGGATTTAACTTACAATTCGTTAAAAGTAAAGGTTCCTTTTTTTTTGCAACCTGTGAATACCTGATTGCCGATAGTGGTTCTATTCTGGTATCCTCCAATCAATTGCGGGAAAAAAAGCTTACAGAACTCCCAGATAATTTTGTAATTATGGCAGGTACCAGTCAGTTAGTTACTACTATTGGCGAGGGATTGAAAGGAATTAAGGAAAAGAATAAAGAATCCATTCCTTCTAATATTACTACCATAAAAAACTTTGAACCTCAAAAAGAAAAAGACTTTATGAGCTACGGAAGTAGTTCAAAAAATTTATATTTGCTATTGTTGGAAGACCTATAGTATGAAGGAAATACATATTCGATTTTTATCAGGAGTACTGTATGTTTCTTTGGTTTTAACTGCTATATTTTTATCCCCCTACACCTTTATTGGCCTTTATTTTCTGTTGGGTATTATCAGTATCTGGGAATTTCAAAAGTTGATACACTTAAAGAGTTATGTTAATTATGCCGTTTTTGTATTGCTATTAATAGCTTTTCACCTATTCACTATACCAATCTATGTAAAACTTCTGATTTTAATTATAACCATTACCACACAATTATTTTTACTCAAAGACCTGGTTACGATCAGGATCATACCTATGTATGAAAAAAGAAAATACATGACCACTATTTTCTTTCTCATTACTTCTTTTGTATTTCTAAGCTTACTTCCGTTTACGGGAAAAGATTACGACCCTATATTAAT
The DNA here is from genome assembly GCF_026222555.1 of Aquimarina sp. ERC-38. Taxonomy (NCBI): domain Bacteria; kingdom Pseudomonadati; phylum Bacteroidota; class Flavobacteriia; order Flavobacteriales; family Flavobacteriaceae; genus Aquimarina; species Aquimarina sp. ERC-38. The sequence goes on from NZ_CP098511.1 coordinate 4,006,742, forward strand.
TACAGGACCCTTATTTTTAATATGGACTAACGATTCCTTTGCTTATTTAATAGGAAAAAACTTTGGAAAAAGAAAACTACTAGAACGTATTTCACCAAAAAAAACCATAGAAGGATTCCTGGGAGGCTTGTTTTTTAGTATTATTGCCGGTTTGATTATTGGACTTTATTCAAATTCCCTAACCTTATGGGTCTGGTTAATTATAAGTATAATAATGAGTATCTTTGGAACCCTAGGTGATTTGATACAGTCCAAGTTTAAAAGGCAGGCAGGAGTTAAGGATAGCGGTACCATCATGCCGGGGCATGGAGGCATTTTTGACCGTTTAGATAGTATTATTTTTGCAAGTCCGTTTTTATATGTTTTCTTACAAATCTTAGATTATGTTTCATAAAGAAGGTTATAAAATTATTGCTGTTGTTCTTATTTTATTTTTAGGAATTAATGTAGCAGCCTACATTGCTGTTCAGGATAAGCTTTGGATATCTCTAATTTTCTTTATAAGTCTGGTATTTGCTATTTTAATCCTGCAATTCTTCAGAAATCCCAAGCGTTTAACGGTAGCAGATGACTTGACCCTGGTCTCACCGGTAGATGGAAAAGTAGTGGTTATTGAAGAAGTTTTTGAAAAAGAATATTTTAAAGATAACAGGATTCAGGTCTCGATTTTTATGTCACCCTTAAATGTTCATGTCACCCGTCATCCGATCGGAGGTATTATACAATACAGTAAATATCATGCCGGTAAATACCTGGTAGCCTGGCATCCAAAGGCTTCTGAAGAAAATGAAAGAACAACCGTGGTGGTCGCTAATGATTTTATTACCATTTTATACCGTCAAATTGCCGGTGCTCTGGCAAAAAGAATTGTCAATTACGCAAAACCTAATGAAAGTGTCGCTCAGGGAAGTGATAGTGGGTTTATTAAATTTGGTTCCCGGGTTGATGTTTTTTTACCTTTAGGTACAGATATCGCAGTATCTTTAAATCAAAAGGTAAGAGGCGGAGAAAGTGTGATTGCCCGTATTGAAAAATGAAAGACGAAGAATTAAACATACGATTCCGAGAGGCTTTTGAAAAGGCCAGTAAAACGAAAATTAAATTGCCACCGGATATTATGCTTCACTTTTATGCTTATTACAAGCAGGCTACCATCAATGACTACAACCAGTTTCATACACCCTCCGGACAAAGTGAACTGCGAAACGCTTTTAAATTAAATGCCCTCTTTCAAATTAAAGACCTTACCACACAAGAAGCTAAGCGTGAATATATCGCTCTCGTGGAAAAGTATATTAAATAATAAACGGTAAGGTAATATCATGATAGTTGGTAGTATTCAAATTAAAAGTGGTCAATCTAATTAATGGAAAAAAACTAATTTCACATTTTGAGGTTCCTACAACCTTGTCAAACTTCTAAAAAATACTCATGCTTGATTTTGACTTATTTCAAACTAACGAAGATACCCCAGCACTCATTACTTCGATGGTCACTATATTACTTTCGTTTTTTTTATCCTCTATGATTGCAATAACCTATAAGTTCACTAATAGTTCTTTTGAAAAACGAAATCATTTATTACAAACCCTGGTTCTAATTTCAATGGTTGCTAGTGCAATTATGCTTGCTATCGGAGATAGCCTGGCAGTAGGACTCGGTATGTTAGGAGCACTTTCTATCATACGATTTAGAACTGCGGTCAGTGACCCTAGAAATATAACCTTTATATTTGCTTCTTTAGGAATAGGGATTTCTTGCGGGGTACTAGCATTTAATGTAGCAATAATTGGCACCTTATTCTTTTGTTTAATAGCAATATTCTTTCGTTACACCCCCTGGGAAGCTAAAAATAAAATTTCAGGGAATCTTCATGTAAGATATCAAACCAAACAATTTTCTTCAGGTAAGATTCAAAAATTGATTATTCCATACACAAGCACGAATAGCATTATTGAGATAAATACATTCCGTAAAACAAGAAATCAAAAAAACAAAAAGGTCTTTCGTAATGAGGAAGTTGTTCTTTTTATAGAGATATCAACTATTGAGCATTTACAAGAGCTTTTACTTAAATTAAAGAGTACTCCGGGTATCGTTCAATATAAATTTATAAATAATGTAAATATCGGTAAATTATAAATTTCCTATCTTTCCCTTTATAGGTTTGCAAACTCAAAAGCATGAATTTATGACGAAAAAAAACATACATTACATTGTCATTGCTATTACTGGCTTTATTCTCCTTTTTTTACTATTTGTATCTTCAAAAGAAAGGGTTCAATTTTATGGAATAGCAGATAGTAAAGAAACAGTGATCAACTATAATTTTCCAGTTTTTATTGAAAAAATCTACGTATCTCCAGGTAGTCCGGTAAAAAAAGGAACGCCGCTTTTAGGCATAAAGCTAGCACCAACCAATACTTCGTTAAAGACCCTTCCTTTAGAAATCGAGCAACTACAAGCTGAAAAAGAGTTTTGGAAAACTAAAAAAACTCATGAAATTCAAAACACGTTATTGATCCAAAAAGAAGAGTTAAATAAAATTAACTATACCATAGACCAGTTAAAAAAAATTAGCGATCAAAACACTTCTATTCTAAAAGAAATGAAAAGTTTAAAACTAGTTCCTAATGCGACAACCACAACAACAGAGGATGAACTAAATATGCTCAAGAAACGTCGAGCAGACCTTTTGAAAAAATATAGTTTTACCCTAAATGCTTTAGAGAATGAGAAAGAAATAGGAAGTCAACCACTATTTAAAGAAATGGAAAAAATTGCCGCTGAGGTAAATCTTGGAAATCACGAGAAAAATGACCTTATTATAATCAATGCTCCGGATGATGGTGTTGTCGGTGACCTTCTCTGTAAAACAAATACATATGTAAAACCTTTTGAAAAACTATTATCTTTTTATGAGTCTCATCCTAACATTATAAAAGGTTATATTCATGAAAATGCACATAGTAAAATTAATATTGGTGATAAGGTCTTAGTAAGTTCCAGTACAAATGATACCAAAGTTTACGAAGGTACAGTTACCGGCTTAGGGTCACGAATTGTTACCATTCCTGAACGACTTCGAAAAATTTCACAAATAAAGATATATGGTCGTGAAATAAATGTTTTAATCGAAACCCAAACCAATAGCCTTCTTCAGAAGGAGAAAGTTTTACTAACACATTTAGAAAATAACGATAAGGATTTAAATAGGGTACCGGCAGTATTAAATTAACACCTTCATTTAAAGGAATACTATGAGATCCTTAAAAAATATAATCAAACTAAAATTTCCAGCTATTTTATATGTTGCTTCCGTAGCTGTAGTAAGTTGTAAACAAGATGATGAAGTTAAAAAAGCAGAAGAGGAAGTTAGTGAGGAAGAAGAAATGATCGCATCTGATTTTATAAAAAAGTCTATGCGTAATTCCGGAAACCTTTTTAACATCCGTAATATAACTTTCGGAATCTTATGTTGTTTTTTGTTTAATAAAAGTTATAGTCAAGATCTAATTACCACTGAAATATTCTTACAACGGTTTAAAGATAGTATATCCCAGGATGTTATCGAACCTGCTATGACCAAAAATAATCCTATTCTATCCAGGGTAGAATTTAGGAGTTCAACAGACGAGTTTAACTGGAACAGACAAGAATACCAGCTTCGGTTAGAACCGGTTTCTTTTAAAAAAATAAAAATTGAGAATAAATTAATTTCCCTTTATCAGGATGAAGCAATAACGGATAATGACTTGCACCAACAAGAAAGTCTAAGCAGTGCTTTAAAAGACTGGATTTTTTTAAAATTTTCTGAAAAACTCATAAGATTACATGATTCTCTCCAAGATGTATTAAATGATCAAAAACTATTTGTAACTAGAGAGTTGGAGAACGGTTCCACAAATTATTTATCAATACTGAAAATCAAAAGTGAATTATTTAAAGTCCGGACTAAGTCAAAGAGCTTAAAATTTAAAGCCAGCAATATTCTAAAAAAATACAATTTAAGTAATAATTCCCAGCTAAATTTTGAAGGATTACCTTCGGTTTTTTCGATAAAAGAATCTTTGATCAAAAAAAATCCCTTAGAAAATGAGCTGTTGATAAGAAAAACAAACCTGAAGAATAAAATCATAGATCAAGAAATCTTTCTGGAAAAGAATGAGAATCGTCCTTTTTTTAATTTTCTACAATTCGAATATCAAGGGCCTCACTCTAATAGTTGGCAAAACCGTATTGCCGTAGGTGCTTCCTTAACCATACCTATCGAAAAAAGAAATTATTTAAAAATAAAGGAATTAGAATACAAAAAAATAGATCGTATTCAAGAAAGAAAAGCAGATAGTTTACTTAAAACACAAGCGCTATATAATATAAAAGACGATTTAGTTTTTAAAATAGATACCTATGATCAAATACAAATGTTTACAAATCAAACTGAAAAATTCCTTGAAGAATTATTGACAAAAATCAATACCACGAGTATGGATTTAAATGAATTATTAAAAATAAAGAAGGATATCTTAGTCAATAAAATATCCTCCAAAATATTACAACAAGAAATTATTGAACAATACGTTCATTTTTCTAAAATTCAAGGTATTTTAAAATAATTACAACGTTCTATATTCATTTTAAATTTTTCAAACTTGCCTTTAACGTTGCAATTTTCCCTTCGGCGTCTTGCTCTTTTTTTCGTTCGTTAGCAATTACCTTTTCAGGAGCATTATTCACAAAACGTTCATTTTGCAATTTTTTCTGAACACTTTTTAAAAAGCCTTGGGTATAAGAAAGTTCTTCGGTAAGTTTTTTAATCTCACTTTCTATATCAATAGTTCCCTGGACAGGAACAAAATACTCATTTGCTCCTACGCGATAAGACAAAGCCCCGGTTATAGAATCTTTTACATAGGTAATAGCTTCTATATTTCCCATTTTTAAAATTAACGGATCGAATGTAATCTCTTGGTTCGCATTATTTAAAACAGATAGCGATAACTTTTCTTTAAAAGAGATATTATTTTGCTTTCGGATATTACGTATTCCCGTAATTACTTCGGCTGTACTTTCAAACTGTTTAATCAAATTTGTATCAAAGGATTGCTGTAAAGGCCATGTGGATATAATAAGTGCTTCTTCCTTACTTCGCTTAGTGATAGACTGCCAGATTTCTTCAGAAATAAAAGGTACAAACGGATGAAGCACTTTTAAATTTTCTTCAAAAAGATGAATTACCGATTTATAAGTTTCTGCATCGATAGGTTCCTGATATCCTGGTTTTACCATCTCTAATAGCCAACTGCAAAAGTCATCCCAGACCAATTTGTACGTTGCCATTAAAGCATCGTTTATCCGATATTTTGCGTAATGATCTTCCAGAACCACTAAAGTTTGCTGAAACTTTGCTGTGTACCATTGAATAGCCAATTGTGAAGAGGCAGGTTGACTAATGTCACGATCTACCTTCCACCTCTGTACTAAACGAAAGGCATTGAAAATTTTATTGACAAAAGCGCTCCCCTGGTGACAAAGATCTTCGTCAAACATAAGGTCGTTACCCGCAGGTGAACTTAACAACATCCCTACCCGAACGCCATCTGCTCCATACTTATCAATTAAAACCAAAGGATCCGGAGAGTTACCCAGGGATTTTGACATTTTACGTCGTTGTTTGTCTCTTACAATCCCGGTTAAGTATACATTAGAGAAAGGTTTTTGATCTCTGTATTCATATCCGGCAATAATCATTCGTGCTACCCAGAAAAACAAGATTTCGGGTGCAGTAACCAGGTCGTTTGTTGGGTAGTAATAGTTGATCTCTTTATTATCAGGTTCCAAAATACCGTTAAATACACTCATCGGCCATAACCAGGAAGAAAACCAGGTATCTAACGCATCTGCATCCTGTACTAAATCCGTAACGGTTAAATTCTTATTACCGGATTCTTTAATAGCCAACTGTAAAGCTTCTTCAACGTTTTCTGCAACTACAAAATTCGTTTTATGTTCTCCGTAGTAATAAGCAGGAATTTGGTGCCCCCACCATAGCTGCCGGGAGATATTCCAATCCCGTACATTTTCCATCCAGTATTTGTACGTGTTGATAAATTTTTCAGGAACTAATTGTACCTCTTTTTCTAAAACCGCTTCTAGAGCAGGTGCTGCAAGCTCTTTCATTTTTAAAAACCATTGATCACTCAATCGTGGTTCTATAACCGCTTTGGTCCGTTCGCTGGTTCCTACTTTATTTATATGAATTTCGGTTCTTAGTAATATCCCTGATTCTGAAAGTTCTTTTTCAATTTCTTTTCTTACGACAAAACGATCTTTTCCCTTATAATGAAGCCCATATTGGTTTAAAGTAGCGTCTTCATTAAAGATATCAATGATTTCCAGGTGATGTTTATCGCCTAGTATTTTATCGTTCGGGTCGTGCGCGGGAGTTACTTTAAGGCATCCGGTTCCAAATTCCATATCTACATATTCATCTTCAATAATAGGTATGCTTCGGTTTACGATAGGAACTATGGCTTTTTTACCTTTTAAATGTTGAAAACGTTCGTCATTTGGGTTAATACATATGGCGGTGTCACCCATAATGGTCTCCGGGCGTGTTGTTGCAATGGTTAAGGTTTCATCTTCGCCTTCAATTTGATACGCTATAAAATAGAGTTTTCCTTCTTTTTCTTCATAAATCACTTCTTCATCAGACAAGGTAGTTCTGGCTTCGGGATCCCAGTTCACCATTCGGTAGCCACGATAAATAAGTCCTTTCTTATATAAATCCACAAAAACCTTTAGTACTGATTTAGACAAGTTCTCATCCATGGTAAATGCCGTACGTTCCCAGTCGCAGGAAGCCCCCAGTTTTTTTAACTGTTCTAAAATGATACCGCCGTGCTTATGCGTCCATTCCCAGGCATGTTCCAGGAACTGTTCTCGGGTAAGGTCATTTTTATCAATACCTTCGGATTTGAGTTTGGCTACGACTTTAGCCTCGGTAGCAATAGAAGCATGATCCGTACCAGGAACCCAACAAGCGTTGTATCCTTTTAGCCGGGCTCTTCTAATCAATACGTCCTGAATGGTGTTGTTCAGCATATGCCCCATATGTAATACGCCCGTCACGTTAGGCGGTGGTATAACAATGGTGTAAGCTTCCCGGTCGTCTACCTCAGAGTGAAAGTAATTCTGGTCCGTCCAATATTGATACCACTTCGCCTCTACTGCCTTTGAATCGTATGTATTTGTAGCCATTTTCTGGTTGGTCTGATTTTTGAATATAGTTTGCAAAAATACTTATTAAATATTATTAGTGTCTGGTTAAAATAAATAATAATGCAAATCAAGAGTTAAAATTCAAGGTTATCAAAATAGCGGCTAACCTTCCGTAGATAGGAAGGTTTACACCTTTTGTAGACCGTACTTTACTGGCTTTTTGTATATCTGACTTTTCGAGGCTAGTCCCATCTGTTTTTATAATTATATTCGTTTTGAATAAAGCATTATAAACATTTGACCTTATCGTAGAGATATCAAATTCAAAGTCTTTTACAAGTTGGATTTACGCAGTCACAAGTCGTCACAGAGTTAGGTGTCAACAAGAGTACTATTAGTTGTAAGCTCAATAGAAATATTCCAACGAGAGGTCAGACAGTTCATACTTACATAGCTCGACATAGCATTAAAAATTAAATAAACAACCACTATAAAGTTGCATAAAAAATGATAACGGCTTTACAGGTAGTCTATTACAAAGAATAGACCTAAAAGATACATCCTTCCTAAAAGAGAATTTAAAAAATAAATATCTAACTTTTTTCGTATAATTGTAGTATCATTTAAAGTGGCATAGTTACTGAGAACTAGCGACAAGGTCAGACCGAAATAGCCAATTTTTAAGAAATACATTTTTTTTATGATGCCGGATTAATATCCTTATATACATATATTTAACACTATTGATTTAACTATAAAACTCAACTCTGATGAAAAGTAACCAACTATTAAACTCTATTATTTTACTACTGATAATTAACGTGTTCGGACAAGTACTGCATGCGCAACCAGGACGTAGTTTATACGACGACAGCTATGTGCATAAAATCGAAATTGAGTTTCCCTATGTAAAATGGAACGATAGCTTACTAGAAAATATTCAAAAAGGCTTTGTGTATGCTTTATCAAACATCACCATTGATGGAACTACGGTTGATTCAGTGGGCATAAGGTTTAAAGGTGCGTCCTCTTTGGAAGGAATTAAGGGTGGTAAAGGTGCCTTTAAAGTTGACCTTAATGAGTTTGTAAAGGGCAAAAAGTACGATGGACTTAAAAAGTTCAACTTGCATAACTATTTGAGAGACCCTTCTCGCTTGCGCGAAAAGTTGGCCTACGATTTAATGCGCGATTTAGGTTTAAATAGCGTTCGTGTAGCTTATACGGAACTATGGATAAATGGCGAGCTTAGAGGCTTATACAATATTGTAGAGCAAATCGATAAAACCTATTTAGAATACAACCATGGCACCAAAAAAGGCAACTTATACAAAGCCGATCATGGCGCATCGTTTAAAGTTAACCGCGATACTACGGGTCGTTACCAACCAGATCCTATTACGTTTCCCGACTATTGGATTGACTACCCCAATGATCGCCCAATAAATAAAAGTGCTTGGGAAAAAAAGACCAACGAGAAAGAAGACGATTGGAGTGATTTGATTGCCTTTGAAAAATTACTTTCTACCGATGCTACGGCTACTACTTACAAAGCATTACTGGAAACAAAATTTGATGTAGACAGGGCGCTTAAAGTAATGGCTTTCAACCGCATCTCGCAAACCCACGATGCAGGTTATGGTTTAAACGGCAATTTTTATGTGTATGCTAACCCAAACACGGGTAAAATTGAATGGATCCCTTGGGATTATAACTGGACTTTTGATCAAGCTCCTAATGACGAAGTGGATGTTGTAGCTGCACACAACATTTATATACAAGTAGAAAAGGGAAGGAAGGTGCCATTTACCGGTGTATTGGAGCGCCTGCTAACTAATGCAGCCATACGCGAACAATACAGTAAATCGGCTTGTCAAATTATTCAACTTTTTAATGAAGAAAGGTTATTTAAACGTGTGGATGAATTGAGTGCTCTTATTAGACCTTACGTACAAGCGGATCCTTATAAACTACATTCAGAGCAGGATTTTGAAAGCAACCACGGGTTTACGAGATTAATTTATTTCACTTTACGTAATGGTCATCCGATCTACTATCCTGGCATAAAAGAATTTATACGCCAGCAAAATAGATTTATCAGAGACCAGTTAAGGGTCGAAGGGATCACCTGTGGCGCTTATGTGGCTGCCACAAATATTGATGTGCCTGCTGTTATAAACCTCGGGGTCGATGAAGAAACCCGTATCAATGCCACTATTATGCCCTTAAGTGCAAGTTTAGAAGGCTTGTATTGGTACTCTGAAGATCCTGAAATTGTAGAGGTTGAACAAACAGCTGATGTAGAAGCTAAATCGGAGGGCAGCACGTATATAGTGGTGAGCACGACAGATGGTACAGCTTCTCAGCGTATTAAAGTAAATGTAGGTAATGGTACTCTAGGCATTGGTAACGTTAGCTATGAGGAAGCTAAAATTCACATTTCACCCAACCCTACCGATAATGAGTTAATTATATCAATGGTTGAAAAAAACCCTAACGTAAAAATAAGAATATTCAATTCTGTTGGTAAGCTCGTACTTCAAACAAGCAAGGCGAATATTAACCAGATAAAGTTAAACGTTAGTGCTTTTCAAACAGGTATCTATTTTATCAGTATAGGCACTGAGAATTTAACCTTCCATAGAAAGTTTGTGAAAAAATAATAACATCAGGGATACTATCAACTGGAGTAGAAATGTAAGCCACCTCGTGTTAAGCAACTATCTTAATCTTTAAAAAGTAGTTACTATGAAGGGTAGATTTCGTGCTTAATACGTTCTTAAGGCTTGGTTTATAATGCATAGTAAAATAAGGTGATTCCACTTTAAAGTATGTAAAGGTTGCTTTTTTACTACTTAAAAGTAATCTGTTTATTTGACATAGTTAATATTGTAATAATTGGTCCTGATTCTAGAAGCGATAGCGACCTGCCCGTCCGCAGGCGGGTCTTGAATCTTTACCAGACACTAATAATTAAATATGTAACTAGGAATACTTAAAAATGTTGGGGAATTTTGAAGTTATAAAAAAATAGTATTTTAGCACCTTATAAAAATTTACATTATGAAAAAATTGATGTTAATCTTATGTGTAGCTGTAATGGGAGTTGCTGTTAACGCCCAGGAGGCACAAGCAAAAATTGAATTTAAAACAGATGTTATTGACTACGGTGAAATCGCTAAAGGTGCGGACGGAGTTCGGCAATTTGAATTTACGAATACCGGAAAAGCACCATTAGTAATTTCCAGGGTACAGTCCAGTTGCGGATGTACCATACCTAAAAAACCGAAAGATCCTATCGCTCCCGGTGAATCAGGGGTCATTGAAGTAAAATATGATACCAAGCGTATCGGACCTTTTAGAAAAACGATCTCGGTATATTCCAATGCATCCGAAATGCCTACACCTATTAAAATTAAAGGTACCATCCAGGATAATTCAAAAAGTGTGTTGGAAAAAAAATAATATAGTAGATATAAAGTTATAAAAGCCGTCTTTACCGACGGCTTTTTTGTTTTGCAGATGTTGTATTTAGCATATCTTTTATATTTTCTGATAAAAATTTATCAGTGTCCGGTTAAAATAAACAATAGTTTATGAGGCATAGTAAAATAAAGTGATTCCAAACTTAAAAGTATTTATAGGTTGCTTTTTATTTTTTTGAAGTAATTTGTTTTTTATGAATTATTTTAAAATATTGATTTTCAATGTTTTAATAATTAGCCTTGATTCTTAATTCTTGATTCTAGAAGAGATAGCGACCCGCCCGTTCGCAGGCGGATCTTGAATCTTTACCAGACATCAATAATAAAAATTGCATAAAATGAAATATATTCACCTTAAATTAATTTAGATTTCATTAACAATACCTGCTATTTATTTCGGAAATTAGCAGCGTAAAAATCAAACCTATGCCTGTTGTCTCCCAAAAGGGAAAAGCAATGCCCGAATCACCTATCCGCCGACTGGTTCCTTATGCTGAAAAAGCTAAGAAAAAAGGAATACAGGTATATCACCTTAATATTGGTCAACCGGATGTAAAAACCCCTGCCATTGCTATGGATGCCGTAAGCAATCATAACCTGGAGATACTTGCCTACAGTCATTCGGCAGGATTTGAAAGTTTACGTAAAAAACTGGCAGTTTACTACGATAAATTTAACATTAAAGTTACTGCAGATGATATTTTAGTGACAACCGGGGGGAGTGAAGCCTTAATTTTTACGATGGGTAGTATTACGGATCCGGGGGATGAAATTATTGTACCTGAACCTTTCTATGCGAATTATTATAGTTTTTCCACACAATCAACAATTACGGTGGTTCCGGTTATTTCAAAGATAGAAGATGATTTTGCACTACCACCTATTGAAAATTTTGAAAAACTAATCAATGCAAATACCAAGGCTATACTCATTTGTAATCCGGGAAATCCTACTGGTTATTTATACAGTAAAAGCGAAATTAAAGCACTGGCAGAATTAGCAATTAAATATGATCTCTTTTTAATCTCAGATGAGGTATATCGGGAATTTATTTATGATCAAAACGAGGTTCATCATTCGATTTTACAGGAACCTGGCCTGGATCAACACGCCATCGTCGTGGATTCCTTTTCTAAGCGCTATAGTATGTGTGGCGCAAGAATCGGTTGTATGGTGAGTAAAAATAAGGAGGTCATGCAAACAGCAATGAAATTTGCGCAAGCTCGTTTAAGTCCGCCAACCTTTGCTCAGATAGCCAGTGAAGCCGCACTGGATGCTCCGCAATCCTATTATACGGATACAGTAGCTATTTATAAAACCCGAAGAGATACGTTAGTTAGAGAATTACAATTTATTCCCGGATGTCAGGTAGCAATCCCTAAGGGGGCTTTTTACTGTATTGCAGCTTTACCCGTACAAGATGCTAATGATTTTGCCATCTGGCTATTAGATGCTTATGAACTTAATCAAAAAACGGTTATGATTGCTCCTGCCGCCGGATTTTATTCCAGTCCTAACGAAGGTTTAAACCAGGTGAGAATCGCTTACGTTCTGGAAGAAGCATCACTTATTGAAGCCGTACGTATTTTAAAATCCGCATTGAGCGTTTATCTAGCAAAGTTCCCGAATAAAGCCTTATCAGAAACAGTGTAAAGGTCGTGTATGCTTTATTATACAAAAAATAGTTAGGAGTAACGCAACTTTTCATAGTATCTATATTATGAAGTTGTTTGAACTTTCCATAATTGGCTGCAAAATGTTCTTTTTCACTTACTTTTTATCATTTTTAAGTTCCGTAGCTACGGCTATGCAACTGAAAAATAATTTCAATTAAGCAAAAAATACCTATTTTTCGCTTCAATCAGAAAAGTTTAAACCACTTCGATTTAAAACAAGGATATTATTTTAAAAAGTGGTATTTTCATACTATTATAATAGAATTATTAGTTTCCGGTTAAAATAACTAAAAGTTTATCAAACATCGTAAAATAAGGTGATTCCAAACCTTAAAATATTTGAAGGATGCTTTTTTGACAGGGATAATTTTATAATATATATTTTTAATGTTATAGTAAACTAGTCTTGATTCTAGAAGCGATAGCGACCTGCCCGTCTGCAGGCGGGTCTTGAATCTTTACTGGTCACTAATGTAATAGAATAATAATCCATATCAGGAGTAAAATAAGATAAGTACCCATGTTTTTATGCATATAGAACATCAAAAATCCTTACAAGCCTACAATACTTTTGGTATTGACGTGACCGCATCTTCTTATATTCGGGTTACGGATAGCAAACAACTTGAAGAAGTGGTAAAAGCTTATAAAGACCAAAATATTTTTATCTTAAACGGCGGAAGTAACATGTTACTAACCGCTGATATCGATGCTTTAGTCATCCATATTGCTATTTGCGGAATCACCGAAAAAAAAGTTGATGATAACACCATTCTGGTTTCTGCCGGTGCCGGTGAAAACTGGCATAAATTTGTACTATACTGTATTTCTAAGAACTATGGAGGACTAGAAAATTTAGCTTTAATTCCAGGTAATGTTGGAAGTGCCCCCATTCAAAATATTGGTGCCTATGGGGTGGAGTTAAAAGATACTTTTCATTCCTGTACTGCACTAGATATTACTACCGGAAAAGAAAGAAAATTTAATAAAGAAGAATGTGAATTCGGGTATCGGGAATCTATATTTAAAGGTATTGCTAAAGGGAGGTATATCATTACAGAAGTATCCTTTTTATTAACTACCCACATGCATCAACTTCATACCACTTACGGAGCTATACAGAAAGAGTTAGGCGCTATAACTACCCCTACCATTAAGCAAATAGCAGATGCCGTCATTGCCATCCGAAAAAGTAAATTACCTGATCCTAAACAGATTGGTAATGGCGGAAGTTTTTTTAAAAATCCGGTAGTCTCAAAAACAGTTCTATCGGCTATTCAAGAAAAATACGAAGAAGTTCCTTTTTATGAACTTGATGAGAACATGGTTAAACTACCTGCAGGATGGTTAATTGAAAAAGCCGGTTTTAAAGGAAAGCGGTGGAAAGATGCGGGAGTCCATAAAAATCAGGCCTTGGTACTGGTGAACTATGGCAATGCTACCGGTAATGAAATCCTTGCTATTGCGCAGAAGATTCAGCAACAAGTAAAAAAACAATTCAACATATCTTTACAAACCGAAGTTAACATTATATAAATCCGGCTTTGTCTTTTTAATTTATTTGTAACTTTGTAAAAAAGGAAGGATGAAATTGATATTACTAAGTATAGGTTTATTATTGTTTGCCTTTGCAGGTATTGCTATTAAGCTATGGGCAAAAAAAGACGGTACCTTTTCCGGTACTTGTGCAAGTCAAAGTCCTTTCTTAAACAAAGAAGGAGAATCCTGTTCTATGTGTGGTAAAACACCGGATCAGTACGCTGACTGTAATGATGGCAATGTACAAACCACCAGTAAGCTTTCTTAGAAGTGTCAGAAGATAAAACCCTCAATCTTCAGCAACATATTATAAGTGCAAAAGCCGGAGTCCAGGCATCTTTTAATTATCTTTTAGATACCTTTTGGAACGATGTATATCATTTTCAATTAAAAAGGACTCAAAATGAATATGAAGCTGAAGATATTAGTATTCAAAGTTTCTCAAAAGCCTTTGATAAGATTGCAAGTTTTGATGAAAAATATAGCTTTAAAACATGGTTGATTCAAATATCAAAAAATATTCATATTGACCTGATAAGAAAGAAAAATGCTTCCATTCGATCGAATACTACTAAGGATGAAGAGCAACAAGTGTACAATATTGCGGATAATACCCCTAGTGCGGAAGATAAAATTATCACGGAGCAGAACTTAGCCGAATTATTACAATTTATCAAACTTTTAAAACCTAATTACCAGGAAGTTATTAATTTAAGGTATTTTCAGGAATTAAGTTATCAGGAAATTGCGGATGTTCTGGAAGAACCTATTAATAATATAAAAGTAAAATTGCTAAGAGCAAAAAAATTACTGGCGACCATTATCATAAATAAAAAAGGATTGAAAACTACTTCCAATCCTTCTTAATTACAATGATGTAAGTGTTAATTATCTCACACTAAATGAAGTTATTTTTTTGATAACGCCATGTATAGGTTCAATCCATTTATCATTAATTTTTTTATCGTATTTAATGTACTTTTGGATTAAACCTTTAGGTGCAGAAATATCCTTTTCAATACCGGTTATATTAATAAAACGTTTGTTACTAATTAACCATTTTTCTACTTTTTTTCTGCTTTTTGCTAATTGCTTTTCTTCAGCTGACTGATCTTGTGTCATTACGTTTTGGTTTTATTTTTAACTTTTGTAATAGGGGTTTGTTAAAACTTACCTTAAAGTATGTGTTAATAATCTATTCACACTACAAAAATAATAAAAAATAATAAATTACCATATATAATTTGCGGTTTTACCGTAGTATTAGTAAATTATGAAAAATTATAAGCTTTTAACGTATAATTCCCTCGTTTATTTCATTTTTATTGCGGAATTATCACATATTTGAGGTATTTCTATTTATTTATTATCAATATAAATATAGAGTTTGCATCTTTTTTAAAGAATACACCCTGCAATTTTTGAGAATTCTTTAGTGTATTTACAAAATAGTGCTAGATTTAACAGCAAAATTAAATAATGTATGAAAAATATTGAGTCAAAACGAAACATAGATATACACTTTTAATAATTTTACCTTAATAATCAAGTAAAAAATTTAATCAATATCTAAAAAAAACATGTAGAAAAGTGCATTTTAAACACACTAATTCTACGCTTTATTTTGTCAATAGAACGACATTTAAATTGCTTATTAAGATACATGCTGTAAAGGCGGCTTAGTTATTTTTTACCCGTAAATTGGTGTAATTATGATTGTATTAAAACAATTATTTTTTTCTTAATTTTAATTTTATCAAGATTCTCCGATGTCTATATATAGTTAAGAAGAAATCACCTGATCTTTTATAATTCGATATACCTCAATTGCCTCAACTGTATTTTTAGCATCTTTTATTGTGAGATGATCTGAAATTAAAACAGGATAGTCTAAGGGGCTTGTAGGTACAGTTCCATGAGAGCCCTTAATTAAGTTGGCATCAAGGGGAATCACATTCATTACTGTTCTGAACCCTAGCTTTTTCTTAAGTAGTTTTAAAAGAATTTTAGGTTTTACAAAGAGGTCGTTTGCATTAAGAAGCATTTCTACCGGATCATATCCTGGTTTTTTGTGAATATCAACCATACGAGCAAAGTCCGGTGCCTTTTTATCATCTTCCCAGAAATAATACGTAAACCAGGCGTTCTGCGCTGCAATGACAACCAAATCACCACATCGATCATGGTCCAGATGATAGGTTTTAATTTCTTCACCTGTTAATACTGCCTGAACTCCTTTAGTGTTAAGAAACAAATTTTTAATTTTATTCTGAACCGACGGGTCGTTTAGATAGATATGAGCAATCTGATGATCTGCTACTCCAAAGGCAGTACTCATCCCTGCATCCAGTAACTCCAGACCTCTCTCTTCCCGAATGGCAAGATAGCCTTCTTTCCGTAAAATGCGATTGATATGTATAGGTAAATCGACATCCGTAATCCCGTATTCTGAAAGCAGTATAATATTAGAGTCTTTATTTTTATAATAGGTGATCAACTCCCCCACTACTGTATCTATTTCTTTTAAGTCTTTGTCTATAATCTTTAAATCATTACCGTAGCGTTGTAAATTATAATCCAGGTGTGGTAAATAGATCAGTGATAAAGTCGGATCATATTTTTGATCTGTCAATACCGCAGCATCTGCAATCCATTTACTCGACGCAATAGAGGTCATAGGTCCCCAAAATTTAAATAGTGGAAACGTACCTAACTCTTCTTGCAAGTGATTACGCAAATTAGCAGGATATGAGTAAATATCCGGTATCTTTCTACCGTCAGCCAGGTAATTAGGTCGGGGAGTTACCCCATAATCTGCTGAACTGTACATGTTGTACCACCAAAAAAGGTTTGCACAGGTAAAATCTTTATCCAATGCTTTTAGCTCATCCCAAATCTTTTCAGATTGAACCAGTTTATTAGATTGTCGCCAGAATTTGACTTCGCATTCTTCTTTAAAATACCATCCGTTACCTACTATACCGTGTTCACTTGGCCACTTTCCAGTTAAATAAGTGGATTGAGCCGTACAAGTTACTGCCGGAACTACCGGTTTTATATAAGTAAGCTGTCCTTGATTAAGAAAAGTTACGATATTAGGTGTGTGAGTTCCTATCAGTCTTTCGGTTAATCCGACAATATTGATAACTACGGTTTTTTTCATTCTTGAAGTAATCTATTGGTGAGCCATTTGATTTCCCTCACAATACTATCTGTTAAATTATATTTTAAATCTGCCGGTAAAACTTCCCAGGTATAGGTTTCAATTTCCAGACAAGTACTTATTGGATTAGAAACCAAATATTCTAATACTTTTAATATGTGTCCTTGAGTAGAAGATAAAATACCAAACTGTTCAGTAAAAATAGGAACATGAAAATGAACCCGGGCCTCTTCATAGTAGTGTGTATCTTTTAAAAATTCTGGTAAATCATTAAAAGTAATGACTCTATCATTAGTTAAACTAGTTACCTGATGTAAATAGATATCTTCATCAAACAAACATAATGCATCTTTAATTTCTTGCTCTTTACGCTTATCAAAAAGTACTTTTAATGCAGCGCTTACTTGTATTTTACCAATTTTGATCCCGGCTTCTGATAGTGTATTAAAAGTATATTCTGGCAGTTCATAAGCTAAAGCAAAATGACATACATCATAACAAACAGTGAGGTACCGGTGAATCCATCGATAAATATCGGATCGATTCATCTTCCATTGCTCTTTTAGTTGTTCATAACCCAGAGGTAAAAGGTAATCTTTAAAAAACAACAATACATCTTTTGTATTTTCTAACATACCATCCGGTTCCGGTTCAATATCCAGGTGGATGTATTTTTTAAATCTTTTTTCTACATCATACAGGTACGCGACTACTTCAATTAGATGCTTTGCCCCAGCGATTAATACTCTTTCTTTATCTTCCTGAGAGGTATGCCAATGTTTATAACTAACCGGAGACGTAGAAATACCTGCCGAACCGCCCGGTAAGGTCAATTCTGCAAGCTGTTGACTAAGCCTTATTGTATAATCAACCCGTTCTCTGGTAGTCCAATTAGGTTGATGTACCTGATCTTTAACCCGTTCACCGTGAAAATTACCGTAAGGAAACCCATTAATCGTAACCACGTATAGGTTCTGGCTAGCCAACCACTTTTTAAAAACTTCCAGATGATTCCCAGTTCCTAATTCTTTACTGGCTTCATTCGATAAACGCAATCCAATTCCAAAAGGTTCCTGGTCACAAATGCTCTTTTTAATGGGTACCACATAGGATTCCAAACTTTTAAAGGTAGTCTGCCAGGATTCTCCCGGATGAATATTGGTACAATAAGTAACTTGAAATGTATCAGCTATTAGCATAGGTTTTTATAGGTTAAAAACAGATCATGTACAGCGTTAAGTAACAGCAAAAAGTTTAGCCAGTCCCATAGATACAGGTAAAAGGCAAACTATCAGTAAACCGTACCACCAAAAAGTAAAATTAACCGCTATAGCAGCATCCAGTAACACGATGGATAAAACACCTGCAATAACTGCTTTTTTAATGGTACCTGGGATATTATTTTTATAAGCTTTAAACAACGGAATATAAATACTTAACGAAAACAAAAGTAAAAATAGAAGGGACGCAATAACCTGTACATCTTCTAAACTAAAAATTAAATAAGAAACTGTAAGAATAACCGCTAAGTACAATGCTCCGGAGAATACAATATTTCGTTTATTACCACCATGTACTTCTCCTCTACTGATTAAAGTAACCGCTGCAATATAGACTACCGGAATTAGGCTTAACCATAGCCAATCCCCGGTTAGTAAAGTTCCGGACATCCCTAATACCAGATTTAAACCTCTGCAAACACCCATATTAATCGGACCCAGGAAACTATTATGTTTAGAAACACTGTCATAAAGTATGATCGCAAAAGCTAATATAATGGCTATTCCTCCGGAAGTTGTACTAGCCATAAAAGCAAAGATCACTCCTGTAAATAATAGTAAGCTACCAAAGATCGCCGCGTTTTTTAAAGAAATTAAACCACTGGGTAATGCTCGTTCCGGTCGTTCCTTTATATCAATTTTATAATCAAATACATCATTTAATACAACCCCCCCGGCATACAAACAAATAGTAGCTCCAACTAGAAATAGTAACGAACCGTAACCTGAAGTAGTAATGGCTATCTGCTGTACCAAACCCGAAATAGCAGCTCCTGCTAAAATGTCTGCAACTGCGGTAGGCAAATTTGGTGGTCTCATTAACCTCAGATACCCTTTTACTACCTTTTTATTCATTTATACGATTTTATCAGTATCAATTTTAGGCTTTTGTCCGCGTAAAACACTATTATCCAGAAATAATTGACTCTGATCCACACCTTTATTTTCTAGCCATGCCGAAGGATTCATTTTTCCATTTTTACCAAAAGCGTCCAGGGCATTTTGATAACAGGAATTAATAATTTCCTGTCGGTCAACTCCGCTTTTAAGCATCAACGAAGCCGTTTTAGGAACCGCCAAAGGATCACTTACCCCCCAATCTGCAGAACTATTGACGATAATCTGCTTACTTCCGTATTTTTTTATAACCGCAACCATACGTTCATTACCCATCTTCGTTTTTGGGTAAATGGTAAATGCCGCCCAAAATCCTCTATCTAGCACATCCTGCACCGTTTCCTCATTGTTATGATCGATAATTACATTAGAAGGATCCAATCCATGTTCAAGACATACCTCCATACTACGAATGGTTCCGGATTTTTTATCTCTATGTGGTGTATGTACCTGTACTGTCATATCTAGTTCTTTGGCCATTTCCAGTTGCATTCGGAAGTATTTATCTTCGGCTTTAGTCTGATCATCATACCCGATTTCTCCGATAGCCACAACATTTTCCTTATGTAAATACAGTGGTAATAAATCCACTACTTGTTCGGCGAGAGCCTCATTATTTGCTTCTTTAGAATTTAACCCGATCGTACAGTAATGTTGTATCCCGAACTGACTGGCCCTAAAAGGTTCCCAGCCTACCAGGCTACTAAAGTAATCCTGAAAAGACCCCACTTGCGTACGGGGTTGTCCTAACCAGAAAGAAGGTTCGATAATGGCAACGATACCAGCATCACGCATGGCTTCATAATCATCGGTAGTCCTTGAAGTCATATGAATGTGCGGATCAATAAATAGTAAAGAATCTTTCATACTTTGTTTGTTAAGGTGTTCCAGGTTAAAGTGCCATTTTCAACAGCGTTCACCCAGGTAGCATGTGTTAGTAGTAATTGTTTAGCTTTTCCATCACCAGAATGGTAACAACAGAGGGTAGCTGCTTTATTTTCTATGGGATTGCTACTCTCAAAAAGGTTTTTCATATCTTCTAAAATAACCGTATCCATAAAACTGGTAACTGGTCTCCAGAAATAAGGGTTTACGGTTCTTGAAGCTTTCCAGCGTTCATGGGCATAGTCAGAAATAATTCGGCTTAATTCCGGGTTAGCCATCTTATCAATATGTACGATACGACGTAAATCCCTTTCCATAAAAGCCGCTTTTAAAAATAATTGATTCCATTGTTCTTTAGTAAAATAGACCGAAGGATACGGATTATCCAGGGCAATAGCATCAAAAACCGAAGTGATATTGGTTCTTAAGGCATCCACCGCTACTTCTTTATAATTTCCAGGTTCCGGTAACAGCAATAAAAATTTTAAAAAGGTGGCAAGTTCGGTTTTATCTGCCACCTGGATAATATTTTTAACCAGCGGGGTATAAAAATCAGAATTGTTTTTTAAAAGTTCGGTAAGGAAATGGATACGGGTAAGTTCCGGTAAATTAGCGTTTTGTTGTTTTAAATAAACCTCTAGCGTATCTTTTTCCGGATTTTTAAAATCAATAGTGAAAGCAGGAACCTTACTAGCAATTAAAGAATAGGTAAGATACAGTTCTCTTTGAGAAGGTTGTTCGTTACATTTCTTTAATTTCAAATGTAGCCAGTCCTTCACCTCATGTGAGAGCTGATTTTCTATTATTATTTTAATAGTGCGGTCGGACTCACTATAAAACATATTATTTTTTTTGTGAATATAAAGAGTTATTCTCTGATTACATAACGAACTTAAAGAGACTTACTATAATTTTTATATTTATTATCATAAGGGTTGTTATTATATTTTTAAATTTATAAGAAAGGTAGAATTCCCTTTTAAATGAATTTTTAAGATTTACAATTATTAGTGTCCGGTTAGAATAAATAGTAGTTTATAAAGTATAGTAAAATAAAGAGATTCCAAACTTAAAAGTATGTAAAGGTTGCTTTTTTACCTTTTTAGAAGTAATTTATTTTTTTGATATAGATTATTTCATAATATTGATTTTCAATATTATAATAATTAGTCTTGAGTCTTAATTCCAGAAGCGACAGCGACCTGCCCGTCCGCAGGCGGGTCTTGGATCTTTACCGAACATCAATGATTTACAATATTGAACCTACCCTCTTATAAATCGTTGCTTTCTTTGTATTTTTGTATAAAATTGCAGACGAATGGATGTAACGGTTGAAACCAAAGTTA
The DNA here is from genome assembly GCF_026222555.1 of Aquimarina sp. ERC-38. Classification (NCBI taxonomy): domain Bacteria; kingdom Pseudomonadati; phylum Bacteroidota; class Flavobacteriia; order Flavobacteriales; family Flavobacteriaceae; genus Aquimarina; species Aquimarina sp. ERC-38. The sequence continues at coordinate 4,028,231 of NZ_CP098511.1, forward strand.
AAACGAATCCAAAACCGAAATGGTTACGGGTAAAATTACCTACGGGTAAGAAATATACGGAACTTCGCGGATTAGTAGATAAGTATGATTTACACACGATCTGTACTTCGGGAAGTTGCCCTAATATGGGAGAGTGCTGGAGTGAAGGTACTGCAACTTTTATGATTTTAGGAAATATTTGTACCCGTTCCTGTGGATTTTGTGGAGTAAAAACCGGAAGGCCGGAGACTATCGATTGGCAGGAACCGGAAAAAGTAGCGCGTTCCATCAAATTGATGAAAATCAAACATGCGGTGATTACCTCGGTAGACCGGGATGACCTGGCGGATGGTGGTTCTATTATCTGGTCAGAAACGATAAAGGCCATCCGTAGAATGAACCCTACTACTACCTTAGAAACCTTAATTCCGGATTTTCAGGGGAAAACAAAAAATATTGATCGAATTATCGCCGCAAATCCCGAAGTGGTTTCTCATAATATGGAAACCGTAAAACGACTAACCCGTGAAGTACGGATTCAAGCGAAATACGAACAGAGCCTGGAAGTACTCAACTATTTAAAAAAGAACGGTATTAACCGTACTAAAAGTGGTATTATGCTTGGTCTAGGTGAAAAAGAAGAAGAAGTCTTTCAGACGCTGGAAGACCTTCGGAAAATTGACCTGGATGTAGTAACGATCGGGCAGTATTTACAACCTAGTAAAAAACACCTTCCGGTAAAAGAATTTATCACACCGGATCAATTTAAAAAGTATGAAGAGGTGGGCTTACAAATGGGATTCAGACATGTAGAAAGTAGTGCCCTGGTTCGATCCTCTTATAAAGCACAGAAGCATTTAACCTAATTACTTCTTTCTACAACACATATGTCTTCAAAAATTAATGTTGCCATTAATGGATTTGGTCGTATTGGTCGAAATCTATGCAGAATTTTACTGGATCATCCTTTATTAAACCTGGTGGTAATTAATGACCTGGCGGATGCTAAAACACTTGCACATCTCTTAAAATATGATAGTATTCACGGGGTTTCATCTAAAAATGTATCCTTTGACGATCAACATATTATTGTAAATGATCAATATATTCCGGTATTGGCGGTCAAACAACCTTCGGATTGTCCTTGGGACAAATATAACGTACAAGTAGTTGTCGAATCTACCGGAAAATTTAAAAACCTTGCAGAGCTGGAAGGTCATTTAAAAACCGGGGTTCAAAAAGTAATCCTTTCTGCCCCTCCACCGGACGATAGTATAAAAACCGTGGTTCTTGGAGTAAATGAAGCTATTATCGCTCCTACTGACCGTATTATATCTAATGCCTCTTGTACCACTAATAATGCCGCCCCCATGATCCAGGTGATCAACGACCTATGTGGTATTGAACAAGCTTATATTACTACGATTCATAGTTATACTACCGATCAGAGTTTGCATGACCAACCTCACAGGGATTTACGCCGGGCAAGAGCTGCCGGACAGTCCATTATCCCTACCACCACCGGAGCTGCCAAAGCATTGACTAAAATTTTTCCTGAATTTAAAGAGGTAATCGGGGGTTGTGGAATTCGGGTACCGGTTCCTAACGGTTCGTTGACCGATATTACTTTTAACGTAAAAAACCCAGCTACGATTGAAACGATTAACAATGCTTTTCTTCAGGCATCACAACACCAACTTAAAAACATCCTGAGTTATACCGAAGACCCTATTGTATCCATAGATATAAGGGGAAATACCCATTCCTGTATTTTTGATTCTTTAATGACTTCTTCTATAGGAAATATGGTAAAAATCATCGGTTGGTATGACAATGAAACCGGGTATAGTCATAGATTAATTGATTTAATCCTTATGATTTGTAAGAAATAACTATCTTAGAGTTGTTATTTAGTGAACATGCCAAACAAGTTTTTAAAAAGGATATTAGTAGTATTTTACTTTTCCCATTTTTTATTTTTTGCTCAGCAAAAGGAAACTGACACCTTGGCTTCCGTAAAGGACTCAATAGAGTTTCATTTATTAAAAGCTTCTGAGGCGATGAATATGATCCATCTGGAAGAAGCTTTACATAATATTACTATTTCTAAAGAATTATCCCTTAAAAGTAATAATAAAACCTATCGTGCAAAAACCAATAGTATTCTGGCCAAATTATATTTTCAGTTAGGAGATTATAAAAATGCCGAATTTCAAATTAAAAAAGCACTGGATATACAGAAAGAAGAAAAAGACAGTGATGATCTTGCTGATACCTATTATACATATGCCACTATTTTAACAGAATTATCAGAATTTGATTTGGCCTCAGGCTACCTGGAGAAAGCAACAGAAATTTTAGAAAAGCAAGCTGACGAAAAATTAAAAATGTTAATCAGATCGCAATATGGCTTATTGGATTTAAAACAAAATCATTTTAAAGAAGCGCTTCAGGAATTTACCGCTCTTCTTCCGGTAATCAATACTTCAAAATATCCTTACGAAAAAGCACAGCTTTATTTAAACAAAACAAAGGCAGAACTTGAATTAAAAGAATTAGATGTTGCTCTTATTAGTAATGATTCCGCTATGGCCATAGCATCAACCTATGCCTTTGAAGAAATAAAATCAGAAAGTTTTAAATTATGTAGTATTATTTATGAAATGAAAGAGGAAGCAGGTTTGGCTTTAGAAAACTTAAAGGCATACCAAAAAATAAAGGATTCCTTATTTGTCATATCAAAAGCGATTATTGCCGAAGAAACTCGTTCAAAACTTAACCTGGATGAAAGCACTATTATTATCGAAGAATTGACTGAAGAAAATAGCCAACAACAAGCTTCGCTTAAATTAGGAAGATTAACTACTATCCTTAGTATTGCTTTGATTACAATTCTATCGCTATTAACCCTATCCCTCTATAAAAATAACAATCTCAGGGCCAGGGCAAACGAATTGTTACAGGAAAAAAATACAGAACTAATTATAGCTAAAGAAAATGCAGAACGTGCTAGTGAAGCAAAAGTTCAGTTTTTATCCACCATTACCCATGAATTACGTACCCCTCTTTATGCAGTTACCGGGTTAACGCATTTGCTACTGGAAGAAAGTCCTACTCCTAACCAAAAAGAACATCTTAACTCCTTAAAATTTTCCGGGGAATACTTACTTTCGCTTATTAATAACATCTTAGACCTTAATAAACTGGAAGCTAATAAAGTAGAATTAGAGCATACCTCATTTAACTTAAAAAAGCGTATCAATGACGTATTAATTGCACTTAACAAATCTGCAAAGGACCGTAACAATAAAATTATTTTTGATTTTGATAACGAAATTCCCCAAAAGTTAAAAGGTGACCCATTAAAAATATCCCAAATTTTAATTAACCTGATTGGAAACTCTATTAAGTTTACAAACAACGGTAATATCTGGATTGCAGTAAATCAAATACGTCGTTTAGATAAAACGGTATATCTAAGGTTTGAAATAAAAGATAACGGAGTTGGCATTTCTGAAAAGAAACAGCAGAGTATTTTTGAAAATTTCACCCAGGGTTCCGTACAAATCAATCGAAAATTTGGGGGAACCGGTCTAGGGCTTTCTATTGTCAAAAATTTATTGGCTTTGATGAATAGTGAGATTCACCTGGAAAGCGAACTTAACAAGGGTTCTAAATTTTATTTTGAAATAAAATTTGAAATTTATGAGGATGAATCTGCGAACTACCAGGAGGAAGCGAAAAAAATAGATTATTCGGCTTTTGTTGGTAAGAACGTATTGATCGTAGAAGACAACAAGATAAACCAGTTAATTACCCGTAAAATTCTGGAAAAGAATAAAATGATCTGTGATGTTGCGGATAATGGTTCCATAGCGATTAATAAGGTAAAAGAATTTGATTTTGACCTAATCCTGATGGACATTCATATGCCAGGTATTAGCGGGATTGAAGCAACCAAGCAGATACGGGAATTTAATACAAGCATACCCATCGTAGCTTTAACTGCGGTAACGCTGGACGATAACCTGGATGAGTTCTACGACAACGGATTTAACGACATCATCCCAAAACCCTATAAAACCGAGGAATTTTTTACCAAATTACATAAAGCTTTTACTACAAAAAAAACGGCTTCTTAATTATAGAATTGAAGCAACATAAAATACTTATCCTTCTACCCTCTTAAGTATCTCTGAGTCAAATTTATCTTCCTGATCAAACAAGAAGGTAGTTTTAATAGGTTGGTACCAGAGTTTTTCTTCTGGTAAATGACCTGACAACCGAACGTAATCCTTTTCCGTACACAACACCTTATCATATGTATTAAACTTAGCTATGTCTTTGTCATTAAAATGATAATGATCCGGAAAGTTTAAATGAGTAAATTGTAATTGTTGTTCATTTAGATAAGATATTAGGGTATCCGGATTGGCAATACCGGTTACTAAAAGAAATGAATTTCGTTTTAAATTGCTTAAAGGTATTTGGCTGTTTTTATTTTTAACTTGTCGATCATATATAATTGTTGAGAAAAATAAATGTTGACCAGAGGCAAGTTTTAATTTATCTGTAATTAAAACAGCATCTTTTTGAGTCAGGTTTTTAGGACATTTAGTTACTACAATAATATCCCCACGTTTTGCTCCGGATTTGGGTTCTCTTAAATTTCCGGTAGGTAAAACCATATCATCAACATATAATTGATCGTAGGTAGTCAATAATATATACCCAGAAGCTTTTACTTTCCTATGTTGGAAAGCATCGTCAAGCAAAATGGCATCCCATGGTTCTTCTTCTAATAACTTTTGAATACCCTGAACCCTATTTTCGGCCACGGCAACTTTTACATAAGGAAATTTCTTCTTTATTTGCAAAGGCTCGTCTCCGACTTCATGTGCATTGCTTTCTACCTCTACCTGATAAAATCCTTTAGTTTTTCGACCGTATCCCCTACTTAAAACAGCAATTTTGTTAGTTTTTCTTAAAAGGTCAATTAAATATTCTACCATCGGAGATTTTCCGGTACCTCCTGTACTTAAATTTCCTACGGCAATTACCGGAAGGTTAAAACTGGTTTGTTTCAAAATCCCTTTATCATATAAAAAGTTTCGTACCCAGGTGATTGTATAATACACAGGAATAATTGGAAATAATATGATTCTTATTAACTTTAGCATAAATGGATAACCTCGATGTACAAATGTACTAAGCAGTCATGGATAAATCTTAAACTTTACTTACATTCACCCTAAAACTTATTTTAATTTATGACCGTTCAGGAAGTTGTTCAAAAATTGCAGGAAATTGCTCCGTTAGCTTACGCCGAAGATTTTGATAATGTTGGATTGCTTGTAGGCAATCCGTTACAGCCCATCACCGGAATTCTGGTAACATTAGATACTTTAGAAAGTGTAGTCGATGAAGCTATCCAAAAAAAATGTAACCTTATTGTCAGTTTTCATCCGATTATTTTTTCCGGTTTGAAGAAAATCACCGGGAAAACCTACGTGGAGCGGGTGGTGATCAAAGCCATTCAAAATCAAATTGCTATCGTTAGTATACATACGGCAATGGATAACCATCATCAGGGGGTTAATTTTGAAATTTGCAAGCGCCTGGGAATTGCAAAACCTCAAATTTTAATACCTAAAGCAAATACGATATATAAATTATCCGTAAACGTTCCAAAACAGAATGAAACCGAACTAAAACAAGCCTTATTTAGTGCAGGTGCCGGCAATATCGGCAACTACCAGGATTGTAGCTTTACTGTGACTGGTACCGGAACTTTTACACCTAAAGAAGATGCTAACCCAGCAATAGGAAAGATAAATAAGATAGAAACCCTTGAAGAAGTTCAACTACAATGTATCTTTCCTTCTTACTTAAAAGAAACTATGGTCAATACTTTATGGCAACATCATCCCTTTGAAGAAATTGCTTACGAGATCATAGCCCTTAAAAATAATAATCAACAAATAGGGATGGGGATGATTGGTGACCTGGAGGAACCCATGTCCGAAGCAGATTTTTTACAATTCGTAAAAAAACAATTTGACGCACAAGGTATTCGGTATTCTGCACTACTTAATAAACCGGTTCAGAAGGTAGCGGTTTTAGGTGGAAGCGGTAGTTTTGCCATTAAGAACGCAAAGCAACAACAGGCGAATGTATTTATTACCGCGGATATCAAATACCATCAATTTTACGAAGCCGAAAATAAAATAGTCATCCTGGATATTGGGCATTATGAAAGCGAACAGTATACAAAAAACCTAATTGTTAGCAATCTTCAAAAAAAAATCAGTAATTTTGCCATCATTTTATCCGAAATAAATACCAATCCAATTCAATATTTATAATTATGGCAAAGAAAGAAGTTACAGTCGAGCAAAAGTTAAGAGCACTGTTTGATTTGCAACTAATTGATTCAAGAGTCGACGAGATCAGAAATGTACGTGGAGAACTACCTCTGGAGGTAGAAGATCTTGAAGATGAGGTAGCTGGTTTAAATAAGAGGTTGGAAAAGTTACATACGGATCTTGAAAGTATTGATGAAAACATTAAAGAGAAAAAGAATCAGATTGAAGAGTCAAAATCTTTAATGAAAAAATATGAAGAACAGCAGAAAAATGTTCGTAATAACAGAGAGTACAACTCTTTAAGCAAAGAAATTGAATTTCAAGGTTTAGAAGTCGAACTTGCTGAGAAAAATATTAAGGAATTTAAAGCTCAGATTGCTCAAAAAAATGAAATCATTGATCAAACTAAAGAAAAGATTGATCAAAGAAAAGCGCATTTAAAACATAAGAAAGATGAATTGAATGACATTCTTTCTGAAACTGAAAAAGAAGAGCAGGCATTAATTGAAAAATCAGAAGATTTTAAAAAGCAAATTGAAGAACGCCTGGTGGCTGCTTATACCAGAATCCGAACTAATGTAAAAAATGGTTTGGCAGTAGTACCTATCGAAAGAGGTGCGTCCGGTGGATCATTTTTTACTATTCCTCCGCAGGTACAAATGGAAATTGCTTCCCGAAAAAAAATAATTACCGATGAACATAGCGGACGGATATTAGTAGATGAGGTGCTAGCAAAAGAAGAACGTGAAAAAATGGCAACCTTATTTTCCAAGCTTTAAAAGCAAGGTTTCTTACCATACATTTAATAGGCTGTCTTTTTTAGATGGCCTATTTTATTTTTATTTTGTTCCAATACTTTTTTATAACAGAACCTTGAGAAAAATATTAGTTATAGGTCAGGTATGGCCGGAACCTACTACCACTGCCGCCGGTATAAGAATGTTACAGTTAATTAGCATTTTTAAAGAGCTTCAGTATATTATTTATTTTGGTAGTCCGGCTCAAACCTCTAAGTATTCAACCGATTTTAAAGACCAGGATATTCAATTCGTACCGGTTCATTTAAACAATGATCAGTTTGATCAACAAATTCAAAATTTGCAACCACATATTGTCATCTATGACCGTTTTGTTATCGAAGAACAATTTGGGTGGCGGGTTAAAGAATTCTGTCCGCAGGCAATAAGTATTTTAAACACAGAAGACCTTCACTGCCTCCGGAACACACGGGAATTTGCAGTTAAAAAGAACCTACCCTACACTACTTCCTTGTTACTTGAACAGGAAATTACCAAAAGGGAAATCGCCAGTATCTATCGATGCGACCTTTCTCTTATCATTTCTTTAAAAGAAATTGAAGTTCTAGACAATACCTTTCGAATACCGCCTCAACAATTAATTTACCTCCCCCTGTTCGTAGAACATTCATTGGATCATCTAAAAGATCACTGGAAAACTTTTGAGGATCGAACCGGTTTTATGACTATAGGTAACGGCAGGCATACCCCTAATTCAGATAGTGTTCTGTATCTCAAAGAAAAAATCTGGCCTTTGGTTAGGAAACAACTCCCTAAGGCAGCTTGCAACGTGTACGGAGCTTATTTGCCGGAAAAAGTAAATCAGTTGCACAATCCAAAAGAAGGTTTTTATATTCAAGGCTGGGTTGTAAATAAAGATGAAGTTTTTACTAAGGCAAAAGTTTGCCTGGCGCCACTTCGTTTTGGGGCAGGTATCAAAGGAAAACTCCTGGATGCAATGCGTAATGGCACTCCAAGTATCACCACCAGTATCGGTGCTGAAGGAATGCTCTCTGAGGATGGGGACTGGAACGGTTTTATTACCGATACCCCTGAGAATTTTGCCAAAGCTGCCATAAAGGTGTATCAAAACAAGCAACTCTGGTTACAATGCCAGCAGAACGGATTGGAAACCATACGAACGCAATTTAATAAAGCACCTTATTTTACAATTTTAAAAGATAGGTTACATAAAGTAGTAACCAACTTAAAAGCACATCGCAATCAAAATTTTACAGGTGCGATGCTTCACTATCATACTTTACGAAGTACCATGTTTATGTCAAGATGGATTGAAGAAAAGAATAAGAATAACTAAATATTATAATTCTTTTGAAGAAGTGGTTATAAAAGAAAAGACCGTTTACCAGAGTAAACAGTCTTTCTAAATAAAAAATATCTTTATTTATAGCGCAGCTACGTGCTTTGCTAATTTAGACTTTAGATTTGCCGCTTTATTGTCGTGGATCACGTTATTTTTTGCAAGTTTATCAATCATAGACACCACGGAAGGGAATAAAGTCTCAGCATCTTTTTTATCTGCTTCCTTTAGCTTTTTAATTGCATTACGGGTAGTCTTATGCTGATATTTATTACGAAGCCTTTTGGTTTCGTTGCTTCTAATTCTTTTTAATGATGACTTATGGTTTGCCATTTTTGTTTTATTAAATATTATCTTCTACATTTCTCGTAGCCCGTAGGGGAATCGAACCCCTCTTACCAGGATGAAAACCTGGCGTCCTAGCCGATAGACGAACGGGCCTTTTTTCTTCTTCATTCAGGTGATCAACACCTTAAACTCAAAAGTAAAAAGTAGCCCGTAGGGGAATCGAACCCCTCTTACCAGGATGAAAACCTGGCGTCCTAGCCGATAGACGAACGGGCCATATATTATCTTACTAATATACGCTAAACAAGCATTAAAAAATGTTGCTCAGGCGGGTGCAAAAATACAACTATTTTTGAATGCAACAAGTCTTTTTTATTTTTTTACGTACAAATTTAAATTTTAACTCGTTTAATAGGCTTTTGCAAATAGTACCCTGCCTTGTGAGGCCTGTCCGGTTACTATACACGTACCTTCTTCTGTTACCTGATCAAAAGGGATACATCGTATCGTAGCTTTAGTTTCTTCTTTAATACGCTGTTCGGTAGCTATAGTCCCGTCCCAATGGGCAGCTATAAAACCTCCTTTGGTTTCCAGGACTTCTTTAAACTCTTCGTAAGAACTTACTGCAGTAATATGGTCATCCCGAAACTGTAATGCTTTTTTAAACATTTCTTCCTGCATGGTTTTTAACAACTTTGTAATCGTTGACACCAGGGTTTCCTGTTTTTCGTATTGTTTGGTCAAGGTATCTCTTCTAGCTAGCTCAACGGTTCCTTTTTCCAGATCTTTTGGTCCTATGGCAATCCGGATAGGTACTCCCTGCAATTCATATTGAGCAAATTTGGCTCCGGGCCTAAAGGTATCTCGATCGTCAAATTTTACAGAAATATGATGATCTGTTAATTCATCTACAATGCTTTGAGCAACTTTAGAAATTTCCTTTAGTTGTTCTTCCCCTTTATAAATAGGAACTATCACAACCTGTATGGGTGCCAGGTTAGGTGGTAAAACCAATCCCTGATCATCGCTATGGGTCATAATAAGCGCGCCCATTAGACGAGTAGAAACCCCCCAGGACGTAGCCCATACGTATTCTTGTTTTCCTTCTTTTGACGTAAACTTTACATCAAAGGCTTTGGCAAAGTTCTGTCCTAAAAAGTGAGAGGTTCCGGCTTGTAACGCTTTTCCATCCTGCATTAAAGCTTCAATACAGTACGTATCTTCGGCACCGGCAAAACGTTCACTTTCTGTTTTGCGACCTTTAATAACCGGAATGGCCATAAAATTCTCAACAAAATCCGCATAGATATTATTCATCTGCGTGGTTTCTTCTATAGCTTCCTGTTTGGTAGCATGTGCAGTATGACCTTCCTGCCATAAAAATTCGGCAGTCCTTAAAAATAGGCGGGTGCGCATTTCCCAGCGTACCACATTGGCCCATTGGTTAATTAATAAAGGAAGATCCCGGTAGGATTGAATCCAACCTTTATAGGTATTCCAGATAATAGCTTCTGAGGTAGGTCTTACAATCAATTCCTCTTCCAGTTTTGCATTAGGGTCTACAACTAGCTTTGAAGCATCTTCCGGATCGGTTTTTAAACGGTAATGCGTAACCACCGCACATTCTTTAGCAAAACCTTCTGCGTTTTTTTCTTCAGCTTCAAATAAACTTTTCGGAACAAACAAAGGAAAATAAGCATTTTGATGACCGGTTTTCTTAAATTTTTTATCCAGTTCGGCCTGCATTTTCTCCCAGATGGCATATCCATAAGGTTTGATCACCATACATCCTCGAACCGCCGAATTCTCTGCTAAATCCGCCTTGACTACCAGTTCATTATACCATTTTGAATAATCTTCTTCCCGCTTAGTTAGGTTTTTACCCATATCTGCTTATTTGGCACAAATCTTGTGACTATGTTAAAGTGAAATTTAATTTGGGCAAAACTAGTTAAATTTGTATAGTTCAACAATAAAATAAGGAGATATGAGGGTTAAAAATTATTTTGGGAAGCAACACAATTTTGGAGTTTTAATGATAGTATGTATTTTATTGTTGACCTCTTGTGGCGGTTATGAATATGTATCATATGAAGATGGTATTTATGGTGATTCACGTAATGTACAAACGATTGACCAAAGAACTCCTGCTCCTGCTCAAACAGAAGATGGAAATTATTATACGGACTATTTTGCTAACAAGTCTGCTATTATTGATAATGCCCTTTCTCAGGATGATGAAATATTTACGGATGTTGATCAATATTCCAGTAACGCCTATGAGGATAATGCTGCACTAAACGAATTAAATTATAGTAACGGACGTCCTTCCTGGGGAAGTCAGTACGATGATATTTCAGTAAACGTTTACAATACCGGATGGAACCAGCCTTTTATAGGAGGTGGTTTTGGCTGGGGCGGCGGTTTTGGTTGGGGTGGATTTTATGATCCTTACTGGAACAACGGTTTTGGTTGGAATGGCTTTTACGGTAATTTCGGATGGAATCGTGGTTGGGGTTGGAACCGTGGTTGGGGCTGGAATGGTTTCTACGGTGGTGGCGGTTATGCCTGGAACGGAGGTTTCTGGTGTCCACCTTATTATCAGGCATATCACAACCGATATAACCGGGCGTATACCACCAATCGTCGGGGTGGTGTTGGATACAGAACCGGATATGCTACTAGTTCCAGAACCAGAGGTGTTAATAACGGACGCTATAATGTAAACTCCAGAGGATCACGAAGCTATACTTCAAGCAGATCCAGAGGTTCTTCTAGCAATACTTATAGCCGTAACAGGGTGTCAGCAGACGGTTCCGGAAACAGAAGCTACCGTAGTTCTTCAAACTCGGGTGTTCAAACACGTTCAGCAGGTAGTACAAACAGAAATTATTCGAATAGTAGCCGAAGCAGAAGTTCGCAGGGGTATTCTAAAAGTAATAGTACAAGCCGTAGTCGTAGCTACTCACCTAGCAGAAGTAGCGGGAATCGATCTTATTCTCGAGGAAGTAGATCCAGCGGTAGTAGGTCTTACTCGGGAGGAAGCAGGTCGAGTGGTAGCCGATCCTACTCTGGTGGTAGTCGATCTTCATCTCGCAGTAGTCGTGGGGGTGGCAGACGTTAATCGGTAAGATAATTATCGTTTTTCTTTCTTAAGCTCAGAGAATTAATTTCTTTTATAAAAACTTTTTACTACATGAAAAATATACTTTTAATTCTAAGTATATGTTTTATACAGCTATTCTATGCTCAGGATTTGTCAGATGCTTTTCGATATGGAAATACGGAGATTTTAGGAACTGCTCGTTATAGAGGTATGGCAGGAGCTTTTGGGGCTTTGGGAGGTGATTTATCTGCTATCCATAATAATCCGGCAGGTGCCGCAGTTTTTACAAATAGTTTCGGATCTTTTACCCTGGGATCTGTAAATAAACAAAATGATATATTGTACAGCAATGACCTAACAGTGAATGAAGCTGTAGATTGGAATTTAAATCAGTTTGGTGCTGTATTGGTATATCGTAGAGACGGAGAAAGAAAAGGGTTAAATAAGATTGCTACTGCCCTATCCTACCATCAGACTGCTGATAATCGAAATAACTATAATATTTTGGGAAGGTCTAATACCTCAATCAATCAGTATTTTCTGAATGAAGCAGAGGGAATTACTTTGAGTCAACTCGATTTACAAAACGGACAAAGTTTTGATCGGGCGTATGCTGAAGCGGGAGAACGACAGGGTTTTGGTTTTCAGCAAGCGCTGTTAGGTTACGAAGCCTTACTTATTGATGCGGTTGATCCGGATGACCCAAATAACACTTCTTATGTATCTAATACCGGTTCCGGAAATTTTGACCAGGATTATCTATTTAACAGTTCTGGTATAAATGGTATTATGTCTTTCAATATTAGCGGAGAGTTTTATAATTCTTTATACCTGGGAGTTAATTTAAATTCTCATTTTATTGAATATAATCGATCCACTTCGTTTTTAGAAACCAATACTAATCCGGGAGTACCTATTAGAGATATTGATTTTAGAAACAATATTAGCACTACAGGTTCTGGGGTTTCGGCACAAATCGGTGGAATTTATAAATCCGGAAATATTCGGTTGGGACTAAGCTTTGATACGCCCACTATCCTGTTTATTCAGGAAGAATTGGTGCAATCCATTGATGCCTTTAGTGATGATGTAGGCGACATACGGGTAGCACCGGATGTAATTAACACCTTTCCGGAATATCAAATAACAACTCCCGGAAAGATTACAGGTAGTCTCGCTTTTCTATTTGGACAGTCCGGTTTGATTAGTCTGGATTACTCCTATAGGGATTTTAGCACCCTGGAATTTTCTTCAGATGAAGGAGTTGATTTTTCTGATCTAAATACTCAGATCGAACGTGAATTTAAAGAGGTAAGTACATTTAAAATTGGTGGGGAGTACCGATTAGGAAATTGGAGTTATCGTGCTGGTTATAGCTTTAGTGAAAGCCCATATCAGGATGCGGTGATCATTGGAAATACTACGGGTTTAGCCATGGGACTAGGTTATTCTTACGGAAAGTGGCGCTTTGATATGGCTTATGATACTTTTTTCCAGGATAGAAGAGAACAATTTTTTCCTAACTCCGGCTTTAACAATTCGGCTATCATAGAAAATTATAATACGTCCTGGATTTTTACGCTAGGGCTTCATTTATAATTATAAAGGGCTCTAGTTTATAATAGTATTAGTATATCAAAATCAACCTAACTATTTTATTTACAACTATATATCCTATCTTAAATCCTTTCCAAAGGAAAGAACTTTTAGCTATCTTCCCTGAAGAAAGCGCCTAAGAACGGGATTAGTTTATATAAATTAGAATTATCTACGCAATTTTAAACTAAAACCTTATATAATTCTATCACCATGCGCGTGTGGTTGTGAAATAACCAGGAATTCTAAAGGTTCTTTTGTTTCGTTTTTAATCTGGTGAAAATAATTGGGTCTGATGTATATACCTTCATTAATGCTTACTTCAAATCTTTTATTTTCGATGATAAATATTGCTTTTCCTTTTAGAACAAAGAAAAATTGTTGACTTTCTGTATGTTTGTGTATTACTTCACTAGTTCCCGGAGGCATTATCTCCTGAATTATACTAAGCTTTTTATTGTTTACTAAATGCCATCCCTGACAGGTTGATCCCCATTCGTAGGTTTCGCTGGTATTTTTAGAAATGATCATTTTGTTTTTTTAGATTGATAGTTGTTAAAGTGGGTATAAGATACTAATTGTTATAGATATATAACTCGTAGCTCGTTAGAATCATAAATACTTAATTTTCTACTTTATGATGAGAGGATTATACGTGTTTTCACCTTGTAGAAGTATAACCCGAGGTGCATTTGTACAATAATCATTTCGAAATCAGCTGGTTCGAGTGCTTCGTCCAAAGGAAGAAGTGAACTTCATCTACATTCAGCAGAACTATTGAGCTTTTCGACCAGGCTCAAGACGATAAGAATTTTAGTCAAAAAAGCTATGTAATCCTGAGTTAAACCGAAGGACTCGATATCCTCGATTAAATCAAGGTCAGGCTATTTTTTCTTTATTTCATTACGAAAAAACACTTGAATTGACGCTTTTTCCCTAGATACGCCATGGGTTAAGTATAGTTAAGACCAACCAAACTTACCGAATTAAAGAGAAACTTCCTGAAAAAGTTCTTCGCCTTCGGTTGGGATCCGTAGGTTCGTTAAACTCCACTTTAAACCAATATTGAGCGGAGGGCATTAAACTGCCGTTATAGGTACCATCCCATCCGGAAGATAAAGGATCTATTTGTTTTAATAGCTTTCCGTTTCGATCAAAAATATAGAGTAAAGCGGTCACCTGACCTTCCGGATTAATCAGGTTCCAGGTTTCGTGGAATCCATCTCCATTAGGTGTAAAATATTTAGGATACCCTAGTATCATCAGCGTTTCGGCAGAAACGACTTCATTATCAGGACATCCCCTGTATCGTGCCCGAACTTTATAATCCCCGGGAGGTACATTTTCAAAAACCGGAGAAGATTGAAATTCCCGAAGGGTGGTAAAAGATATCTCCCCTCTTACGTTGCCTTCTTTTTCTAACAGATATTCAAAATCTTCAAAACCTGCATCCGTAATTACAGGGTCAACAAGTATCTCTGCTGTAATAGTATATAAACCGGAAAAAGATTCTTCGGCTACACGTAAGCCAACTTCAAAATCCAGGGATAATACGTCTAATACGGCTACCTGATCCGGAGAATTCGCGACTTCACTACCCGTACTATCAAAGCCTTGCAACCTGTAAATACCATTAGCGTTTACTTCCAGAAAGGGTAAGGTTGCTCCGGCAATATTAGTAAACGTATCACTTCCGATAGGGGCATTTGACCATTGATAGGTAACCGCTGGTAAAATATTTTGCTCCGCATCTCCCGGAAACCTTCCTTCTATGGTAATAGGATATGCTCCGCAAGTGGTTATGGTTTCTTGTGCAATTCCTGGTTCCAGAATACTACAATCCGTACTTCCGGCTTCTTCTTCGTCTACATTGGTTTGCTCTAACTGAATAACACCGGATTCATCGGCAAAATTGGTGATTAGTACCAGGTAATATTCACCTTGCTGTGCATTTTCTATGGTAAAATTTTCAACAAATATCCGTTCTTCAGGTTGACGGGCGTAGCTGCAATCTATAATATTTGTATTATCTAAGTTGTTAATATAAAAATCGGGTTCATCGGCATTGTTTACACACTCTGCCGGTTGTATATTCTCCCCATCGTTGTTCAGGTCACAACCTTTGGCTAATACATCACAAACGACAAACGAAGTTTCAAACGGACCCCATGCAATAAAATCCACATCTAGTTGCCGTTCGTTACGATCCAGACGTTGGTCATCATCCGTATCCACCCATTGACGGATATCAAAGATAAGCCTACCGGATTCTTCAATTCGTAAAAAATACCAGGAAGGGTTCGGGGTTGTATTTAAGCAACCTATTTCGCCAAACCCATCTAAATCTCCGATTTTATTAGGAAACGTAAGGCGTTCAGACTCATCAGAACAAAAAGGTTGTGCTAATTGACAGGCAGTATCAAAGTCATCCTGGGCACTTATATGAAACAATCCGCATAAAAATATGATTACATATAATACAAAAGAGGGGAATGATTTGGTCATAGTAGGTTACGCTTATATTGCAAATAGCAAAGATTATTTAGCTTTTCCTTATAGCAATAATTAACTATACGTTCAAAATCGTATCTTTGCTTTCACACAATAATTATCCGGGGCCGAAAAAATTTTTCGGTGACGAAAGATACAAAAAACAAGCTAATTCTTGAAAAAAAGTTACTTTTAAACGATTTTTTTATGACATTCGTCGAAAATTAGAAAAAGTACCTACAGATTTAAAATATAATTGAGTGAAAATAGATAAAGCCCTGGAAGCTCTGGAGGCGATGGGAGATAATCATATTGCTACCAGTGCAGTAAACCCGATTCGTGAAGATGCTTTTGATACATCCGACGAAGATAAAATAAGGAGTATTACTAAGGATGTTTTTCATATTATGGAGACCCTTGGACTAGATTTAACTGATGATAGCTTAAAAGGTACTCCGCACCGGGTGGCAAAAATGTTTGTTAATGAGATTTTTGCCGGTTTGCATCCGGATCGCAAGCCAAAAGCTTCGGTATTTGAGAACCAATACCAGTACGGTGAAATGTTAGTTGAAAAAAATATAACTGTTTACTCCACCTGCGAACATCATCTGTTACCCATTGTAGGCCGAGCGCACGTGGCTTATATTTCTAACGGAAATGTGATTGGTTTATCCAAAATGAACCGGATTGTGGATTATTATGCTAAAAGGCCACAGGTACAGGAACGGATGACCATGCAGATTGTACAGGAATTGCAAAAGAGTTTAGGAACCGAGAATGTTGCCTGTATTATTGATGCTAAACATTTATGTGTAAACTCCAGGGGGATTCGGGATATAGAAAGCAGTACGGTCACCAGTGAATTTGGCGGTGTTTTTAAAGATAAAGCGGTAAAACGGGAATTCCTTGATTATATTAAACTGGAAACTAATTTTTAGTAATACTTAACCCGTGGTGCATTTGAATAATTATAATTATAAAACCCGTCAGTTCGAGTGCTTCGACCAAAGGAAGAAGTGTACTTCATCTAAGTTCAGCAGAGCTATCGAGAACATGGATTTTAGTCAAAAAAGCTATTCTCGATATAATTTTTCTTCATTTCATTTCGAAAAAACACTCGAATTGACGCTTTTTTCTTTAAATATACTACTTGTTGTTTTTTATTATTTTCCAATTAAAACCTACAGATTCTAAGCTATTATGTTGTACACTTCACAGCAACTTAAAATATATAATTCGCTCAACGGGCAAAAAGAAGATTTTACACCTATTACCTCCGGTAATGTAGGTATGTATGTGTGCGGACCTACGGTGTACAGCAACGTACATTTAGGTAATTGTCGTACTTTTATTTCTTTTGACCTTGTTTTTAGGTATTTACGTCATTTGGGCTATAAAGTCCGTTATGTTCGTAATATTACGGATGCGGGACACCTAGAAAACGATGGGGATGATGGAGAAGATAAAGTTGCTAAAAAGGCACGTATTGAGGAGTTGGAACCCATGGAAATCGTTCAGCGGTACACCCTGGACTTTCATCATATCCTGGAAAAGTTTAATAACATCCCTCCTAGTATAGAACCTACTGCTACCGGACATATTGTAGAGCAAATCGAAATTATTAAGACTATTATCGATAAGGGTTTTGCCTATATTGCTAATGGTTCAGTATATTTTGACGTCCTTAAGTACAATGAATTTTACGAGTATGGTATTTTAAGCAAACGTAATCTTGAAGATATGATTGCGAATACCCGTGAACTTGCTGCGCAAAGTGATAAAAGGAACCCGCAGGATTTTGCGCTTTGGAAAAGAGCAGAACCTCAACATATTATGAGATGGCCTTCTCCGTGGAGTGATGGTTTTCCCGGTTGGCACCTGGAATGTACCGTAATGAGTACCAAATACCTGGGAGAACAATTTGATATTCATGGCGGGGGAATGGATTTAAAGTTTCCGCACCACGAATGTGAGATTGCCCAGGGGGAAGCGGCAACCGGAAAAAAACCGGTAAATTACTGGATGCATGCCAATATGCTTACCCTTGACGGTAAAAAAATGTCAAAATCCACTGGAAATATTTTATCTCCGGCTGAAATTTTTACGGGAACCAGTGATAAGTTAGATAAAGCCTATGCTCCTGCCGTGGCTCGTTTTTTTATGTTGCAGGCGCATTACCGTAGTATTTTGGATTTTTCTAATAGTGCTTTAGAGGCTTCTGAAAAAGGTTTTTATAAGTTGATGGAATCGCTACAACACCTGGATCAATTGGAAACCAGTGCAAAAACGGAAGGTTTGCAGGTAGAAGGCTGGATTGAAGCTTGTTATCAGGCAATGAACGATGATTTTAATAGTCCGATTTTAATTGCTAAACTCTTTGAAGCAGTAAAATTTGTTAACCTGGTTAAAGAACAAAAGGCTAGTATTACCCAGGAAGATTTAGTACTGCTTAGTAAAAAAATGAATGCTTTTGTTACGGATGTCCTGGGGTTAGTACCTGTTGATACTCAAAGCAATTTACAGGATGACAAACTTAGCGGAGCCATGGAGTTATTGATAAAATTACGAAATGAGGCCAGAATTAATAAGGATTTTGCCACCAGCGATAAAATCCGGGATGAACTGGAAGCGATTGGTATTCAATTAAAGGATAGTCGAGAAGGAACTACGTATAGTTGGTAGGGCTTCGAGTGGCCTCAGCCCTCGTTTTGCAGGCTTTTGGCTTTTAGTGACCTCAGCCCGCGGTTTTCGATCTTTTGGGTTGTTTTAGTCTTTAAAGTAGTTTGAACTTTGGTTATTTAAATTCAAACCTTGGGTTAGAAAATTAGCGTCAGTCTGAGTGGTTTTGGATAGAAAATAGTATCGAAGACAAGATAATTTTTGGTTAAAAACTATAAACCTGAATTAAATTGATGGGAGTCGATATTCTCAATCAAATTCAGAACAGGTTATTTTTCTTTATTTTACTACGAGAAATTACTCAATTTGACGGTTTTAGTATAAAGTACCTTTGCTATATTTGGATTTGAAATTATTAATGTCCGGTTAAAATATATAACAGTTTACAAAGTATAGTAAAATAAAATAATTCCAAACTTTGAACTGTTTAGAGGTTGCTTTTTCACTTTTTAAAAAGTAGTTTGTTCTGTAATGTAAATGTTGGCTCTAATTTAGGATAGCGTAGATAATTCCAATTCATGTAAATCCCATTCCCAGCCCTTACCAAAGGGAAAGTAGCTAAAAGTCCTTTCCTTTGGAAAGGATTTAGGATAGGGTAAATATCTGTAAATAAAATAGTTGAGTCAATTTGATACATCAACGCTATTATAAACTAGAGCTTAAATGTTTATTACAATATTGATTTTTAATACTATAAGGATTAGTCTTGATTCCTGATTCTAGAAGCGATAGCGATCTTGAATCCTTACCGGACACTAATGATTTGAAATATAAGATTAGAATTAGCGATATTTAAAATTTCAGTGTTATAGATTATCACTCGTTACATTTTATTTTCCGGTAGAAACTTAAAGTAATGTATTATATTGTCATCTAGTATACTTATATATAAAATTGTAGATAACTAAAAAGCTTTTGGCTTATGCCTAATGCCTAACATCTAAATAACTGTATTTCACCTTGCCCACTTTTAAAAAAATAATACTATTTACATTTATCACTTTAATCCGAGGGTATCAGCGTTTTTTATCTCCTCTACTCCCACCCTCTTGTCGGTATCAACCTACCTGTTCGCAGTATACTCTGGAAGCTTTGCAAAAACATGGGTTATTTAAAGGTGGTTGGCTGAGTATCAAACGGATTGCAAGTTGTATGCCTTGGGGAGGTCATGGTCATGATCCGGTACCTTAATTTATCTTACTTTTGTGTGCTTGTTTAAAACTCTAATTCGATAGTAGGACTTGGGTGAATAGAAATAGGAAGCAAGAGACAAGAAGCAGGATCGCTACGCTTTAAGAATTAGGAATCAGGATTGGTAGCACTTTGGGATTTAGGAAACAGGAATAAGGATCGCTACCCTTTTGAACGTAGGACGTGGGATTCTGGATTCCGGACTTGAACTTATTAAATTTAGTATTATTAGAAGGCTCTTTACACCACTCTCTTATAAATTCCTATATTTATCCCTGACTTTATAGCATCGTATGATATTTCTAAAATTTGTCTGGAATCCGATACAAGGCATTGACCTTGGATTTTTTATGATTCGGTTTTATAGCTTAATGTTTGTGGTCGCCTTTTCATTGGGGTACTACTTAATGAAAAAAATCTATATTCGTGAGAATGTATCTTTAGAAAAGTTGGATTCCGTTTTTATGTATGCGGTTATCGGCACTTTGGTAGGTGCACGCTTGGGTCATGTTTTATTTTATGATTGGGATTATTATAAAAATCATTTACTAGAGATTTTTCTACCGGTACGCTTTAACCCGGAATTTGAATTTATCGGTTTTCAGGGACTTGCAAGTCATGGAGCGGCTATTGCTTTTATTATTGCCATGTATTATTATGCTAAAAAGGTACTCTATAAACATCCGTTATGGATTATGGACCGGGTAACCATCCCAGCTGCTTTTGGGGGTATTTTTGTTCGTTTGGGTAATTTCTTTAATTCTGAAATTATTGGCGAACCTTCTGGTAATTTTCCATTAGGTGTAAAATTTGTAAGAGATGGCATTAGCAAACGTGAAGTGGTTAAAGAAACCGGAATTAACAATCTTAACGAAGCTTATGCAGCAATTGTAGATAACCCGAAGTTCGCTACCCTTCTAGAAGCTATTCCCTTTAGGCATCCGGCACAGTTATACGAAGCTTTTGGGTATGTATTTGTATCTTTTATTTTATACTTTTTTTATTGGAAAACGGAGAAAAGAAACCAACGTGGATTTTTATTTGGAATGTACCTAATTCTAATTTGGGTAGTCCGATTTTTAGTAGAATATGTAAAACAAAGCCAGGGTGGTTTTGAAGATGCCCTAGGCCATGCATTGTCTACCGGTCAATGGTTAAGTATCCCTTTTATTGTAATTGGTTTATATTTTGTTTTTACAGCGAAAAAAGTGAATACTTGATGGCAATCTTAGCAATCACGTTTTATTTATTTCTTAAGTAAGTAAAGTAGCCTTTTGATTTCTTTAAAAATTCCGAAGCATTTTTACTATTTGCTACTTTCCCATAACAAAAGCTGAATTGTCAGATCATGATAAAACGAAATGTTTAGTTTTTTTACCCTTGTATAGTTTTTATTCTGAAACTACTGGCAATCTATTTCTAAATACTCTTCTAAGGTAATAAACGGCAAAAAGGAAAATGGTACTATAATTTTTATCTATGAGTTTAACTGTTCAGGTGAAGTTTGAAATAAAACCATATTTTCTTCTTTTAAAGTTACTGGGTGTAGATTCAATAATAACAATATTCTTTCTAAAAATATCATCTAAGAGTGATGATTGTAATACAAAAATGATTTGTAGTAAAAATCCGATAAAAATTTTAGGGAAAAAAGAGTATGTTAATATTTTTATTATTTTAGAAGTAGTAATAATGAACGAAATGAATTACTGACCGAAATCGAACTAAATCAGGCACGAATATATTAGTTAAAAATCATGAAATTCTAGTACTAACATCAATATATATGAAATTAGAGAAAATTTTAGACAAACTTGGTTCAATAGAGAAGAATTCCTTTATTAAAATTATAGACAATATAATATCGAAAAATCCAAAAAACTCGAAACAGATAGACAACATTCTAAGTTCATCAGATAAGGGATTAAAATCTGTTGATAATCAAAATATCTCAAATATATTTGCTCTAACATCCCACGAATTTCAAGAACATATCAAATGCGAATTCCAGGAAATCACATCACAATTAGATATTCTTATCGATATTATCATTCGTGATGGAAATTGTATAATGAAGCAGGATTGGTTTTCGAGATTGTACGAATCTGAAATTAAACAACTAAAGGTCAAAATTAAAGCGCTAAACGCCGACTTTGAAAACGATAAATCAGAATTGAGTGTGACGCGGAAGAGAGACTACAAAATTTATAAGGCATGTCTACATACGGCCTATCATAATGATACTGTAAATAATAGAGATGCAAAAATAACTTCTGACGAGTTATCTATAATTCTTACGCTTTCAAAGCAATTAGGTCTATCTCAAGAAGAAGTAAAATTAATCAATTATTCAATTTTACCGATTAAAAAATTAGACATTCAAGAAGTCATTAAAGGTTTAAAGAACATTGGAGTCATCTTTTTTTCAAATAAAGAAAATACCATTTACGTTGCAGACGAAATGGTAAGAATTTTACGTAATGTAAGAGAAAAAGAAGTGGCTGAAAAGTTTTATCGTAGAACTTTAAAGCTATTGCGTGAACCTATTATTAATCAAATTAGTAAAGAACATAATATTGATAGAAAATTATCTTATTCACAAAAAATAGAGGAGATAATAAAAGAAGGTGTTTCTTTTACTAACCTACTCTTAGATGATATCTATAAACAAGGAAGCACCTTAACAGAAAGAAAAAAGACATTAAATGAACTTTGTGAAAAAGGTTTAAATATTTCAAACCTAAAAGGAAGTACTTTAGACGACAAAATCAGTAGTCTAATTAATCATTTTGAGAATGTTGAGCGTGATGAAAAAGTTGGGATTTCCATAGATGGCTTTGATAAACTACTTACAGATTTAAATCAATCCATTCCTAAATTAAATAAGCAGATTAAAGACCAATTTGAGCTGCAAGACGAGTTTGTTTTAAAAGCAGATTTTCTGCTTGATTATAATATTAAACCCAGAGATATTCTGGATTTAATAGTAAAATCTGACATAATTAAATTTATAAAAGACAACGGTATCAAACAACGGGGAGATAATACTTTAAATATTCTTGAACATTATAAGGATGTAGAGAATTTATATTTAGAAAATTATGAAAATGTAGCCTATAGAAACCTCAATTTATTAAAGGACAACGGAATTACTGTTAAAGAAAGCGAACTTGGAATAAAATTCGAAGATCTTACTAAAATTATTTTTAAAGGTTTGGGGTTTAACGTAGATGACACGTTAAAAAATAGCTTGAATACAAAAAAAGATATGATTGATATTCTGTTACATTTAGGTAATAATGAAATTATAATAGTAGAATGTAAAACGAGTAAAGAAAGAGGTTATAATAAGTTTAGTACTGTTTCAAGACAATTAAAATCTTATCAAAATTTAGCACTTAAAAATGATCTGCGTATTTTGAAAATATTATTGGTTGCCCCTGAGTTTAGTGATGATTTTGTTACGGATTGCGAAATGGATACAGAAATGAATTTATCGCTTATAACTGCATCTACCTTAGCAAATATTTCAGAAGCTTTTAAAACATCAAAATACACAGAGTTTCCTCACGTTCTGTTTAGAGATATAGTTATTAATGAAGACCGAATTGTAAAGGCATTAAGTAAATGATAGTATAAACTTCCCCACAGAAATTAAGCAAAAACAATATAAACCCCTACTACAAGTAAACAAATAACAACACCAACTATTTTAGTGTACTTCCAGGGTTCAATATATTCTGGTTCCCCGGTATATTTTTGCTCAAATGGGGTTTCTCTGGGGTATAATTTACCAATAATGATCATTAATAATATAATAAGTACAGTTAGAATTGCCATCATATGTAAAAAATGAGGAAAAAATCCTTCAAGGATCGTTGCATCTAGTATAATATAAGCAAGGTACAATCCCGCACCGGCAAAAATTGCAACTTTAGCAGCAATTGCCGGAATACGTTTGGATAAAATACCCAATACGACTATGGTTAAAATAGGAACACTATAACATCCGTTTACTTGTTGCAGGTAACTAAATATACTTTCGGTATATTGTAATAAAGGAGCAATAAACATGGCAAATAAAGCCAATCCGATTCCAAATAGTTTTCCGGAACGTTCAACTTTCTGTTCGGAAGCTTCTTTGTTAATATAAGGTTTGTAAATATCCAGTGCAAATAGCGCTACCGAACTATTTATAGCACTATTAAACGAACTTAAAATCGCCCCAAAAAGTACCGCAGCAAAGAATCCCACCAAAGACGTGGGAAGTACTTTATTCACTAACATCGGATACGCTTCATCTGCCTTTTCTAAAGTATCCCCAAACATGTGAAAAGCTATAATACCGGGTAAAACTACTATGATAGGACCTAATATTTTAATAAAGGAAGCTAATAAAATTCCTTTTTGTCCTTCTTCTAAGTTTTTTGCCGCTAAGGCTCGTTGTACAATAGCCTGGTTCGTTCCCCAATAGAACAACTGTACCAACATCATCCCTGTAAAAATAGTGGCAAAAGGAATGGAACTTTCACTATCACCAATAGCATCGAACTTATCTGCATTTTCTTCAAATAAAATATTCATTCCATCCATCATACTACCATCTCCTATTGCGATAAAACCAAAAACGGGGATCATAACACCTCCTATTAATAATCCTACGGCATTTATGGTATCTGAAATCACTACGGCTTTTAATCCGCCAAAAACACCGTAAATTGAACCTATGATCCCAATACTAAAAACACAAATCCATAAAGCTATATTATCCGAAACCCCCAAAAGTTGGGGTACGTCAAACATGGTATTAATAGCTATAGATCCGGTATATAAAACAATAGGTAAAAATACAACGGCATACCCGGTAAGAAATAATCCGGAAGTTATATACTTTGTGTTTAAATCATAACGTTGCTCTAAAAATTGAGGGATAGTTATAATTTTTCCTTTCATATAACGGGGTAATAAAAATATAGCTGTAACCACCATAGCAATAGCTGCTAAAGTTTCCCATGCCATTACTAAAATACCTTCCGTAAATGCTTGCCCGTTTAAACCAACAATTTGTTCGGTGGATAAATTGGTTAATAATAAAGAGCCGGCAATAGTAAGTGCTGTCAGATCCTTAACTATAATGTCACCTTTATATTTACGAGAAGCAAAATAAGTAATGACGGCAACCAGAATAGTAAAGCCTAAAAAAGATAATATTCCCACAAGATAGCGTTTTTATTGTTAGTGCAAAGATCAAAGCGTTTTAGTAATTTTATGATTAAATCAAAAAATACCGCGCTAATGTAAGTACTTTATAACTAATTATTATAGAAATTATTAAATTCTTACTTAATTAGCTTAGTTTAATACAAATCTTATAGTAGGTCGTTAAACAAGGCTTATGCTATCATACATTTATAAAAATAACATTTAAAGGAGATTTTCACTTTGCAAACGGATGTAAGACAAATTTTACCGTTCCACTTTAAACCGTATAAACATCCTACCTTTGAAGATATAGAGAGTAATTTCTATGGAGTCTAAAACACCCATAACTTACCCTTTCCTCAAGGGAAGGGAACTAAAAAAGTGTAACTAATATACCTTTATTACTGGTACTAATCTTAAGGCAACAATCTTATCTGCTTTAAAAAACTTCGTTAGATTCTTTAAGCTTTTCGGTATTAGCTACTAGTTGTAACTCATCGATAATTTTTTGGATATCTCCGTTAATAATATTCCCCAGGTCGTAGAGGGTTAAATTGATACGGTGATCAGTTACCCTACCTTGCGGATAGTTGTAAGTCCTAATTTTTGCAGAGCGGTCCCCGGAAGAGACCATACTTTTTCGCTTTTCTGAATCGGCAGCTTGTTTTTTAGCCAGTTCTAGTTCATATAATCGGGATCGTAATACTTTTAGCGCTTTTTCCAGGTTTTTATGAGACGATTTCTGATCCTGGCAACTTACAATCATTCCGGTAGGTTCATGATGTAATTTAATTGCAGAATAGGTGGTATTTACGGATTGCCCTCCCGGCCCGGTAGATGTAGTCCTTTCAATACGTACTTCAGTCATATCCAGTTCCACATCAAATTCTTCGGCCTCAGGAAGTACCATTACCGTTGCCGCACTGGTGTGTACCCTCCCCTGGGTTTCGGTTTGGGGTACGCGTTGTACCCGGTGTACTCCGGCTTCAAATTTTAAAGTTCCGTATACATCTTCCCCATTTACTTCAAAAATAATTTCTTTAAAACCACCACTGGTTCCTTCATTCAGGTCTACTGTACTGGTACTCCAGCCCTTCCCCTCGCAATATTTGGTATACATACGGTATAAATCCCCGGCAAAGATACTAGCTTCATCCCCTCCCGTTCCAGCTCTTATTTCAACCACACAATTTTTAGCATCTTCCGGATCTTTAGGCACCAGCATAAACCGGATTTTCTCTTCGAGTTCCGGTAAGGATTCTTTGGCCTCTTCTAATTGCAATTTTGCCATTTCCGTCATTTCTTCATCACTGCCATCTGCAATAATTTCTTCGGCTTCTTTTAAATTGTCAGTAAGTTCGATGTAACGTTCCCGCTCATCCATCAACAATTTTAAATCTTTATATTCTTTGTTAAGTTGTATGTATCGCTTTTGATCTGCAATAATATCAGGTTGAATGATCAAATCATTTACCTCATCAAAACGTTGTTTTACTATATTTAATTTATCTAACATGTTTGAATATATCCTTTCTTAGAATACAAAAATACGCTTTTCCTTAGAACTGCTGGAGCGTTCAAAAAATTAATACCCCTGAAATCTAAAAAGCTGATGGAGTAGCAATGTCAATGAAACTTGGAATCAAATAACATTGTTTTTACAATCTTTTAATCCATATGATGTCCTTAACATAATATTTTTGTAATTTTTTATAAATTAATCATAATTATTGCTTTTTCTATAATTTATAAAGGGGAAATTGTATTTTTATCCTAACTAAAACAACTCACAATGAAAAATACAATGTTCCTGATCCTCTTTGGATTACTATTTACACTTACTGCAAACGCTCAGAGAAGTAACCGATTTACCGGAAGAACTCCACCAGGCCCGGTAAAAGTCATTAAAGATTCCCTTTTTGTTAACAGAACCGCACAACTTCAACGGATTATTGATGGATTTGGTAATCGTGGAGGAAGAATTGAAATTTCCGGTGAAATTACCCTTGGGAATATTCAGATTAACAAAAATAACATCCATATTGACATCAAACGTGGTACTACCATTAAAATTGCCGGAGGAGCTTCGACTGTATTTTCTGTAAATAACAGGAAAGAAGGGGGTCCTCAAATTAGTAATATTAAAATAGGATGTAGTAATTGCGATAATAAATTTGCAAGTAATGATGCGCCTGGTAAACGGTATGTAATTGATCTCAGCGCAAGGAGACCAAACACAAAAGCAAATGCTATCAGCCTTGGTAATGTTAGAAACTTTAGCATATCTCATCTTTATGCCAGGGATAATTACACCAAGATTAATGCGATTGTATGTGCGGCCGTAGTAGTAACCCCTCCCGGAGATCGAGATATTCCAAGGTTTCGTAAAAATCTGGATGTACAAGGTGGACCCAGGGATGGAGACATTACCTATTGTCATGTCAATAAAGGACATAGCGGTTACGGTTTAGTTCAAACCCAGGCTGCTATGAACGTTAACTTTCACTATTTAAGTGGTGTTGGAGGTGTAACCCTTAGAATTGAATCCGGAAGTGTTATTGCCTTTGTACCAACTAATGAGGGCCGAAAAGCTAGACTGGATAGAATTGATGGTTTTGAGATTAAAAATAAAAAGGGGTTTGCTGCTATCTTATTACAACCTCATGGGGCCAAACAAGGAACGGTAGTTTTAAAAAATATCAGATCAGAAAGTTCCGCTTCTAATATTGATATATCTCCCGGTTTTAGAGACCGTGCTTTAGCAGGTTTACCCGATAGGGAATTTGGATGTAATACCTGTAAATTTAAAAGAGGTACATTTGAAAGGGTGACCTTACAAGGGGTCATTTCTCATAAGTTTGGGAATAAAGCTCAAAATGAAGCTAAACTTTATAATTACTATTCAAAAGAATTTAGGGATGGTGCTTCTTATGCCGAAAAATTTGCAGCGAGACGTTTTGCTTCGCCATTTTCCTCTACTATTGAAGCAAGATCAAACACCCCTTCTATTGTAAATATTCTCTATTCTGCTGCGGATAGGGGTCGTACGCCTGTCGCTAGCGAAGGACAATATAGGGTATTCCTGGGTGGTGCTGATATTAGGTCTACCAGATTAGAAGGATTTGAATCCTGTACAAAAAATATATTGTATAAATCTGACTTAAAAAAGGTAGCTTGCGAGAGGGATGCACCTCCATCGCAGAGAAATCGATCTTTAAACAATCGAACAGAAGGTAATTCTATATATCCAAATCCGGTATCAGAAATGTTAACTATAAATTATCCGGAAAATAGCCAGGTTACTATTTACAATAACTTGGGAACTATTATAGAGAAATTTGCTATAAAGGAAGTTACTAGAAACATGAGTGTAAATCACTTGTCTGGAGGAATATACTTTGCCCGTATTCTTTTAAACGGAAAAGAAATTACTGAAAAAATAATTATTAAATAGACTGACAACTCTATTCTATAATTGCAGGGCGTGTCTGATATTTACAGACGCGCTCCTTTTTTTACGTTTATACAAAGATGGTTACAACTTTAACGAAGTGATTATAAACTACTCACACCTAGAATTTCAATATTCTACCGAATGTAGTATTTTAGACTTATGGAACCGGAAAAGATAGGTTTAGGAGGTGGTTGTCACTGGTGTACCGAAGCTGTATTCCAGGCTTTAAATGGAGTTATTAAAGTAGAACAAGGATATATCCGAAGTATTCCTCCGAACAAAAATTTTTCCGAAGGGGTTATTGTTCATTTTCAACCGGAAAGTGTCTGTTTAAAGGATTTGATTAAAGTACATGTATGTACTCATAAAAGTACTAAAAATCATAGTTTTCGCAAAAAATATCGAAGTGCAATCTATGTAACTTCTGATCAGCAAAAAATACAATGCCAAGAAATTTTGAAAACCCTGGAACAAGAATTTTCCATAAGCTTTATTACGGAAGTTTTAGCTTTTAAAGAGTTTAAAGCTTCGCGTATAAAGATTCAAAATTATTATCAAAAAGATCGGAATAAACCTTTCTGTACCCGTTATATCGATCCTAAAATAGCGATGATGAAAGCGGAATTTACACATTTAGTTAAAAACGAGTTTTAATTTTACACTGTAGATACATTGCAAAGTAAAACATCCATCCCCTGCCCTTCCTTCGAAGGAAGGGAGTTGAAAATGTGGGTTCGATTTGAGATATTGCTAAACTAACATTATACTACAAAATTTATAGAGAAAAAGTAAAGTTTAAGGTTAAAAATTTGGGACTTTAAATGGTATAACGATACATCCATCCCCGGCCCTTCCTTCGAAGGAAGGGAGTTGAAAATGTGAATTCGATGTAAAATAATGCCAAACAAATACTATGCTACAAAATTTATAGAGAAAACGTAAAGTTTAGGATTAAAAATTTGAGACTTTAAATGGTATAACGATACATCCATCCCCGACCCTTCCTTCGAAGGAAGGGAGTTTTATTGATGGTATTTCATTTTATCTATTATGTATACGTAAAAGTGCCATGTTCGCTTTTAATGGTTAGTTTTTTAGAAGTTGAGGCTTCTACCCTACCTATTATTTTTGCTTCTACTGAAAAGCTATTACTAAAGGCAATAATATCTTCGGCGATTTCAGGAGTTACGTATAATTCCATACGATGCCCCATGTTGAATACCTGGTACATTTCTTTCCAATCGGTACCTGAATTTTTCTGAATTAATTGAAATAAAGGTGGAGTGGAAAATAAATTATCTTTTATAATATGAAACTGGTCTATAAAGTGTAAGATCTTAGTTTGTGCGCCACCACTGCAATGTACCATCCCATGAATTTTACTACGATCTGTATTTTTTAGGATTTCTTGTATAATCGGTGCATAAGTTCGTGTAGGGGACAATACCAATTTCCCGGCATCTAGTGGTGTATTCTTAACCGGATCAGTTAATTTTGCTGTACCGGAATATACTAATTGTTCAGGCATCTGGTGGTCGTAACTTTCCGGATATTTTTTGGCTAACTCTTTAGAAAAAACATCATGCCGGGCTGAAGTTAATCCGTTGCTTCCCATACCTCCGTTATATTCGGATTCATAGGATGCCTGACCGAAAGAAGCCAAGCCTATAATTACATCGCCTTCCTGTATATTTGCATTGTCAATCACCTGCGAACGTTTTATACGAGCAGTAACCGTGGAATCAACAATCAGGGTTCTCACCAAATCCCCCACGTCTGCCGTTTCTCCCCCGGTAGCATGAATATTGACACCAAATTTTCGTAAATCTTCCAGTAATTCTTCGGTACCGTTAATAATTGCTGAAATGACTTCCCCAGGAATTACATTTTTATTCCGACCGATAGTTGAAGACAGCATAATGTTATCTGTGGCACCTACGCATAAAAGGTCGTCGATATTCATAATAAGGGCATCTTGTGCGATTCCTTTCCATACAGTTAGATCACCCGTTTCCTTCCAGTACATATAAGCCAGTGACGACTTAGTTCCGGCACCATCTGCGTGCATGACCAGGCAATGCTCCTGGCTTCCGGTCAAATAGTCCGGAACAATTTTACAAAACGCTTTGGGAAACAAACCTTTATCAATGTTTTTAATAGCATTGTGAACATCTTCTTTAGAAGCGGAAACACCCCGCCCCGCGTATCGATTGCTTACCTCCCGGCTCATTATTATCGTTTTATTATTGCAGATGCAAATCTACTGTATTTCTAAAGTTTTCTTTGAGTTTCTATAAAGTAAATAGCAACTCCCGGTATTTTGTTAAGGGCCAAAGTTCGTTATCCACTACTAATTCCAATTTATCACAATGGTAGCGTATTTCTTCAAATAAAGGTAATACTTGATTGCAATAAGCGGAGGCTTTATGATCAAGATCCGTTGTACTATTTGCTATTTTTCTTTCTGAAGTCATTGCATTTACTTTACTGTTTATGGCCTCTATATGCCCTGAAATTTTTTCAATAATGCCGAGTTGCTCTTTAGCGTAATTTTTGAATTCTTTTCCATAAAGGTCTTTTAACCCGGCAACATTTTTGATTAATAAATTCTGGTATCGTATGGCGGTTGGAATCACATGATTTCTGGCAATATCACCAAGTACCCTACCTTCAATACGAATACGCATGACGTATTCTTCAATTTCGATTTCGTAGCGGGCCTTACTTTCTACCTCATTCATTACTTTCATTTCCTGAAACAAGTCCAAAGATTTCTTTGATATTTTTGCTTTTAAGGCTTCCGGGGTAGAACGGTTATTACTTAATTTTCTTTTAGAAGCTTCGGCAATCCATTCCTCACCGTAGCCGTTTCCTTCAAAGAGAATATTTTTGGACTTTTTAATATATTCCCGTAAGACATTAAAAACCGCTTCGTCTTTTTTTAAGTTTTTTGTATCAATCAATATATCCACTTCAATTTTAAATTCCTTAAGCTGCTTGGCAACAATAGTATTTAAGATCGTCATAGGATTAGCACAATTTGCATTGGACCCTACCGCCCTAAATTCAAATTTATTTCCAGTAAAGGCGAAGGGGGATGTCCGGTTACGATCGGTATTATCCAGCAGTATTTCCGGTATTTTACCTACTACGTTTAATTTAAGTTCGGTTTTTTCTTTTGGGGATAATTTACCAGTAGTCACCCCTTCTAGTTCCTTTAAAACTTCGGTCAGTTGCTTCCCTATAAATACGGAGATAATCGCCGGCGGTGCTTCATTAGAACCTAAACGATGGTCATTTCCGGCAGAGGCAACCCCGGCACGCATCAATTCTTCATAATCATTAATTGCTTTGATCGTATTAACAAAAAAGGTAAGAAACTGCAAGTTACTCATAGGGGTTTTACCAGGACTTAATAAGTTGACCCCCAGATTGGTTTTTAAAGACCAGTTGTTATGTTTTCCGGAACCATTTACGCCGGCAAAAGGTTTTTCATGTAATAATACTTTAAACTGGTGCTTTAGGGCAATTTTATCCATTAAATCCATGATCAGCGAATTGTGGTCTACTGCCAAATTGGTTTCTTCATGAATAGGTGCAATTTCAAACTGATTAGGTGCGACTTCATTATGACGCGTTTTTATAGGGATACCTAATACTAAGCATTCTTGTTCTAACTCGCGCATAAAAGACAATGCCCGGGTAGGAATACTACCAAAATAATGGTCTTCTAGTTGTTGCCCTTTGGCCGAAGAATGACCCAATAAAGTACGACCCGTCATAACCAAATCCGGACGGGAATTTACCAAAGCCCGGTCAATTAAAAAATATTCTTGTTCCCAACCCAGGGAAGCATTTACTTTTTTTACATTTTTATCAAAATATTTTGCAATAGCAGTGGCGGCAGTATCTACCGCTTGAAGCGCTCGTAACAACGGGGTTTTATTATCCAGGGCTTCTCCAGTATATGCCACAAAAACGGTCGGGATACAAAGTGTTGTCCCATAGACAAATGCAGGTGAGGTAGGATCCCAGGCGGTATACCCACGAGCTTCAAAGGTATTTCTAATACCGCCGCTAGGAAAAGAAGAAGCATCCGGCTCTTGCTGTACCAGTTGGTTTCCACCGAAGCGTTCCATCCCCTCATTTTCATTAATCGTATGAAAAAAAGCATCGTGTTTTTCGGCAGTTACCCCAGTTAAAGGTTGAAACCAATGGGTATAATGTGTTGCCCCTTTGGATAACGCCCATTCTTTCATGGCCATGGCGATCTGATCGGCTATTTTACGATTGATCTTACTACCTTGTTCGATAGCATCCTTTACACTCTTTAAAGCTTCGGTAGTGAGATGCTGGCGCATTTGTTTTTTATTAAAAACCTGCGTCCCGAAAATCCCGGATCTTTTCTCTTTTTCTATTACTAATATAGGTTTTCGATGTAAAGTTTCGTGTAACGCCTGAAATCGTAAAGTAGCCATATTCACTATAAATTTTAACACAAAGATACTATATGTTAAATTATTAAAATTCTATTTTCTCACGTTTCAAATTGAAATATTTATAAAATACCCTGAAAAATTATGGGTAGTTGACAAAAATTAATGAAATTTTATATTTTAACCCCTTATTTTTTTTGGTTATTCTAAAAGACAGTTTATTTTTGAATTCTTTAAGAATTAAATTACAACGTCTTTTATTATGAGTAAGTCAAAATTGGAATACATTTGGTTGGATGGGTATAAGCCTACTGCCAACTTAAGAAGTAAAACTAAAGTTGAAGATGATTTTAGTGGTAAGTTAGAAGACTGCCCGATATGGTCTTTTGACGGAAGTTCTACCAAACAGGCAGAGGGTGGTTCATCTGATTGCCTATTAAAACCTGTTGCTATTTATCCGGATCCGGCAAGAAGAGACGGTTATTTAGTGATGACCGAAGTTTTAAATGCGGATGGTACTCCACATGAATCTAAT
The DNA here is from genome assembly GCF_026222555.1 of Aquimarina sp. ERC-38. Classification (NCBI taxonomy): domain Bacteria; kingdom Pseudomonadati; phylum Bacteroidota; class Flavobacteriia; order Flavobacteriales; family Flavobacteriaceae; genus Aquimarina; species Aquimarina sp. ERC-38. The sequence goes on from NZ_CP098511.1 coordinate 4,061,670, forward strand.
TCCAGGGCTACTATTGATGATGATGGAGACTTTTGGTTCGGTTTTGAGCAGGAATACTTTATCATGGATAAAAAGACGCAATTACCACTAGGATTTCCGGTAGGGGGTTATCCTGGTCCTCAGGGAATGTATTACTGTTCCGTAGGTGGGTTAAATACTCACGGACGAGCTTTTGTTGAAGAACATGCTAATTTATGTATTAATGCAGGTTTAAATTTTGAAGGAATTAACCAGGAAGTTGCCAGTGGACAGTGGGAATTTCAATTATTTTCTAAAGGTGCTAAAGAAGCCGGTGATGAAATCTGGGTTGCCCGATATTTATTAGACCGTCTTACGGAGAAATACGGATATTATATTGAATACCATCCTAAGCCTATCAAGGGAGACTGGAATGGTTCCGGAATGCATGCAAATTTCTCAAATTCTATCTTGAGAACTTGCGGGTCAAAAGAGGTTTATGAAAAGATTTGTGAAGCCTTTAGACCAGTAACTAAAGAGCATATTGAAGTATACGGTGAGTTTAATGACCAACGATTAACGGGTGAACACGAGACGCAATCTATACATGAGTTTTCTTATGGTGTATCGGATCGAGGTGCTTCTATCCGAATCCCGATTATTACCGTAGAAAAAGGTTGGAAAGGTTGGTTAGAAGACCGTAGACCCGCATCTAATGGTGATCCTTATAAAATTGCTGCTAGAATTGTAAAAACAGTAAAGTCTGCAGATGTATAATTCTGACAGTTAAAATTTGTCTATTTTGTTAAACGTAAGACACCTCTTTGTATATTTTTATACTTAGAGGTGTTTTTTTATAGTTCCAGTTGTTTTTTAAATTTTAGGGATTGCCGTCTGGATACTTCTATAACCTGTTGATTTGTCAAGATAACTTGTAACTTGCCGTCGAACCATGGGGTGACCTAGAAAAAACTATCTTGATTTTTCTAACACCCAATCAGAGATAAGTTGAAGTGCTTCTTTATTAAAAGTTTCTTCATTAGTACCGTATTCACTGGTAGCTCCGGTTTCTGATTTTTGAAACAAATGATTAAGACCTTCTAACTCTTTTATGGTATGATCCGTATTACCTGAACTTTCTAAGATATTCTTAATTGCAGGTAGATTTAGTTCAGGAATGACTTGAATATCCTTAGAACCATTTAATACTAGCACCGGTATTTTTATTTGAGATAAATAGTTTTTTGGTTCGGATTTTAAAAAATTTCGCATCCAGGGATCATTTGCTAATTGTTTTGCTTGTTTCTCAATGAGTTGTAAGGGTATTTGACTTTGCAGAACCGTATCTAAGGTAGCGTGATATGCTTCGGTTCTATTTTTAATACGTTGAACTGTTTGCACAGGATCTTCTTCTGCTATAATTTCAGATAATACAATTTCCATAAACTGATCATTAGTACTGATAAAAGATTCAGGGGTGCCAGCCAATTCCTGTGACTTCCGGGTTTGGGATTTTATGATTTCTTTTCCATTGACTCCGGGACCTGCTAATAGTACTATAAATTTAATTTCTTTGTTTGTCGAAGCTACCATAGGAGCAATTAGCCCCCCTTCGCTATGTCCAATCAAACCGATCTTACTGACGGACAGGTCTTTTCTGTTTGTAAGAAAACTGACGGCAGCTTCTACATCACTAGCAAAATCCGAAGTAATTGCTCCTTTAAAAACACCTTCACTTTTTGCAGTACCCCTATCGTCATAGCGTAAAACTGCAATTCCGCGACGGGTCAAATGATCAGCAAGTATCAGAAAGGGGCGATGATTCAGAATCTCTTCATTTCTATCTTGAGGTCCGGAACCGGAAATTAATATCACTACCGGTGGATTTTTAACTTCTTTAGGGAGTGTCAACGTACCTGAAAGTTCGATATTTCCTGCATTTTTATTGGTAAACGTTATTTGTTCTGAAATATAAGGATACGGAGGCTTCGGATCTTGCTTTCGCGGTGACGGTTTAGCAATTTGAGCATTCGTTTTTATAAAAGTTAATGGAGTGGTATACTCGGACTGTTTAAAAACACCTTCCATCCGGTCGTTTTGTAGTCTTCCTTTATATATAATATTTAGTGATCTTACTGTGATAGTGACAGAGTCTGATTTATGTTGTTTAAGTAATGTGGGTATTTCAGCAGGGGATTGTTTCGGACTAATCAAGACGGTTTTAGTTTCGTTACCTTCTTCGGTGACTTTTAAGATTAAAGGTAATTCTCCCGCAGGTGTTTTTAAATTTCCTTTCCATACCCCTATCATACTTTGTGAGGATATTGTATGAGTAATAACAAGGGTAAAAATAAAATGTAAGAATAATTGAATTTTGATCATGATGATGCTTTTATATTTCCAAGTGATTTAACTTCTTCTATAAAAGTAATATTTAAGTATATAAAGTATTTTAGAATATGTGCAACGGTTGATTTAAAGGTGTAAACGGTTTGTTATGGCTTAATTAATACTAAAGATTGATAGTTTCTGGTAAAGATTCAAGATCGCCATCGCTTCTAGAATCAAGACTACTTATTAAAATTCTAGAAACTAATATCATAAAATCATTCACTTTAAGGAAAGCAAATTATTTTTAAATAAGTAAAAAAGCAATCTTCAAACCTTTAGAAATTTGGAATCACTTTAACTTAATGTAGGATGTACTTTATAAACTTTTATTTGTTTTAAACGGACACTAATAATGAATACCTTAAATTTTGGTGTTATTTGATACTATTTTAGCTATAAAAAAGCCATTACTACAAAACCAGCATAGCATACGAAGATTACCAGTCCTTTTAACTTACCGATTTGCATTCGCTGAGGTAGTAAAGCTAAAGGCAAAAGACACAATGCAAATCCTAACATCCAGAAAATATCGACGTTAATTAATCGTTCGTCTGCCACACGGATAGGTTGAATAACGGCAGTAATTCCCAAGACAGAAGCAATATTAAAAATGTTGGAACCAATTAAATTTCCTAAAGACAGCGCCTTTTCCTTTTTAAGTGCCGCAATTATTGAAGCAGCTAGCTCAGGCACACTGGTTCCTACGGCTACCATGGTGAGACCAATAACTGCTTCAGTTACTCCCAGGGATAAGGCAATTTCTTTTGCACCTTGTACTAGAAATTCAGATCCAAAATAAAGGGCTACGCCGCCAATTAGCAACCAGAGGTACATTTTAAAATTTGATACTTGTTGTAAGGTAGTATCCACTTCATCATCAATTGGTAATTCTTCTTTTTTTGCGCGCCTAATTAGAAAAAACAGGTATACCGCCAATAATAATAATAAAATAAATCCTTCCCATCGATCTAGTACTCCGTTTATGATCAGAAATATATATAATATTATAGATAAGCCTACCATGACGGGCCAATTGTACCTAAAGAAATCCCGGTCTATGGCAAGGGTCGAAATCATAGCGGTAATCCCCAATACCAATCCAATATTTGCAATATTAGAACCGATAACATTACTTAAAGAAAGGTCAGCCGACCCATCTAGTGCCGCTTGTAAACTTACCAATAATTCGGGTGCTGAGGTAGCAAATGAAACTACGGTCAGGCCGATGACCATTTTAGAAAGGTTCAATTTAAACGAAAGGGCTACGGAAGCTCTTACAAGATACTCCCCTCCTAGTACTAAAAGGAAAAAACCTAAAATTACCAGACCGATATTAATCCACATATGCAATTGTTAATCCATGCGAATATACTACAACTTGATAAGTTGCAAAGATGCATCTGTTAGGAATGTAGACTCTTTTGGTATCCTAAGTGTCTGGTAAAGCTTCAAGACCCGCCTGCGGACGGGCAGGTCGCTATCGCTTCTAGAAACAAGAATCAAGACTAATCATTATAGTATTGAAATTCAATATTGTAATAAATATTAACGTTAAAGAACAAATTACTTTTAAAGAAGTGAAAAAGCAACCTCCAAACAGTTCAAAATTTAGAATTACCTTATCTTACTATGCCTTCTAAACTTTTACTTGTTTCAACCGAAAACTAATGTTTACAAATAATAAAAGAAGTTCTATTTCTTATAAAGTATCCTTTTTTTGTACTGCCATTAGGTGATAAGGTAAGTGTAGATGTCAATTTTTCGTTGGCTTAGCATCGTATCTATTTTGGTATGTATTTTGCAACACCGGAATCTGAAAATCGTAAATAAAATAAATATAACTAGTATGAAAAAAACAATGATCATAGGAGCTTGTGTACTAGGTATGCTTTCTCCAATAGTAACAAATGCCATTACTCATCAGCCTTATACTGAAAAGGTTCAAGTATCTGATGCCATTACTGCAACGATTAGTAAAAGTACGACGGAAAAAGAACTGGAAGATCTACAGGATTTTTTTGCTGAAAATGATATAGAGTTGATCATTAAAAAAATAGAATTTAATGATCAAAAGGAAATTACAGGTTTAAGTATTGTCCTAAAAAAAGGGAATTCTCAAAGTAATTATACGGCCAACTCCAATCGACCTATTGAAGACTTGGAATTAGGGTATAAAGACAATAATTTATTTATTTCGAATTCCGGGATGTTTGATATTGCTTCCTGGCAAAACCAATCTAATTTTACTCATCCTTCTTTCAAATCTCTGGATAGTATTATGAAGAATGGCGGATTAGCGATGGATATGGCGGATTTTAAAGATCAAATTATGAATTCTATGAGTATGTTTGAAAATATGCAGGATATGAATGGTATGAGTTCTTTACAAGATTTTTTTAATGATGCCAGAGGAACTACTAAAAAATTCCAATTTAAAAATGATCCAAACCTGGATAAGTTAATTATTATTGACGGTGAAGAAAGTGATTTTGATACCTTGGATCAATTAGCAAAAGATGATCAAATAGATAGCGTAGATTTTTTAAAGTCAGCTACGGCTATTAGTATTTATGGTGACAAAGCAAAAGATGGTGCTGTTATTGCGACTACTAAAAAATAATCTTCTTGGAATTTTAAAAAGGATTACAGATAGTCCGAGTTCATCTAAAGTTTTTTGTAAACAGTAAAAGTCTTTAGATAAACCCGGACTTTTTTTATTTACTATTACCTCTGATGCATTTAGATAATAATTCTTATAAAATCCATTCGGTCAAGGTGGTTTAACACTTTTTAAATGTACTAGGGTGATTTATAGAATTAATACGTTAACAACGTTCCTACAGGTGCGTTTAATCCTTCCCTTCCTTTTAAAAATACCAATTCTATCAAGAAATTAAACTGAACCACGGTTCCCCCTAATTTTTCGATTAAAGCTTGGGTTGCTTTTGCCGTACCTCCTGTAGCTAAAACATCATCATGAATAAGTACACGTTCGCCTTCCTGAATAGCGTCTTTATGTATTTCTAAAATAGCCGAACCGTACTCCAGGTCATACTTTTGCGAAATTACCTCAGCAGGTAGTTTTCCTTGTTTACGTACCGGAACAAAACCAGCGTTTAATCGGTTTGCGATGATAGATCCCATAATAAAACCCCGGGATTCTATGCCTATTACTTTGTCGATGCTACCAGGTTCCGGACAAATAGCAATTAACTGTTCAACAGCTGATTGGAACGCTTGTTGATTTTTAAAAAGCGGAGTGATATCCTTAAAGATAATATCCTTTTTTGGAAAATCAGGTATATCCTGAATATAAGGTTGAAGATTCATACCGGTAAATTACCGAAAAATAGCAAAAACATTGTACATCGGACATGATTTTTTTTATATTTGCACCCGCTTATATAAAATGATATGTTATTTTTTATAAGTTGAAAAATTTAGAGATTTCCACTTTGATGGAAATTTAAAAGGCCTCGTGGCGCAACTGAATAGCGCACTTGATTACGGCTCAAGAGGTTACAGGTTTGAATCCTGTCGAGGTCACTATTAAAAAATGCAACAATCTAAAAATTAGATTGTTGCATTTTCATTTGAAATAGGTTAGTCCATATTTAGTCCATAAACTATAAAACAATGGAAAGATATAAATGACTATACGTTTAACTTAACTCAACTCAAGATTTGTGAAATTATAATCCTTTTTTGAAGAAAGTATTAATTTTTTGATAACGTTCATATTTACTGAGATAGTAGTTTCTACAATTGATATTAATGGCATAGTTTGTCCTAAAAAATTTTATAATTTTTTAAATTCTGGTATATTACTCTCTAAGTAATTCAGGAATTTATCAAAACCTTGAATATCAATTTTAAAAAAGTTTTCATTTTTAAAAGTAGAATCATGTCGAAACATATCTTTAACAGTTGATGAATTTATTTCTGTTAAAAACAATTCAAAACTATCTATTAATTTATGTATTAAATAACCTTTCAATAGATTAGGGACACTCTCAGGAATTCCTACTTCTCTATTTGTTATTACAAAGCACTTTCCTTTTAAATAATTTTCATATATACTATTTTCTTTAATAAAAGCGTTGCTCATGAAAGACTTATAATCTTTATTTTCAAATTATTCAGGTTTGTTTGCCTCTCTCCAATTCATAAACTTAGCATTATCTACAACTCAAAAACAACCGTTTGTCGAATCAAAATTAATTTTTATAATTGTGACTGGTTAGTCAATCATATATGAACAAACAGGAAAAACTTATTGAAACTGCCGTTATACTTTTTAATGGAAACGCGCGGCTTCCATGGAGCATTGACTAGCAGGATTGCTAAAACCGCTGGTGTTGTAAACGGTACATTATTCCAATATTTCCCAACCAAAGAAAAGCTAATATTGCCCGCATTAATATGGATAAAGGAGGAGCTTAGAGAATATTTCGAAAAGCATTTGGTTGAAAGTTTAGATGCAAAGCAATCGATAAAATTTCAAATCGTTATTTTACTTGCACGGGCGCTAGAACATAGGACGAAATTTGATTTTTTGCAATAGTTTCATACTTCACCTTATCAAAACAAAGTCGAGAGTTCAAATTTTGAAAAATACGTGGAACCACATTTGCAAATCATTCAACAAGCAAAAAATGGAAAACTAATACAACAATTACCGAATGATCTTATCTATAGCTTAATAAGCAGCCATACATATGGGCTTTATCAATTCATTTGTCTACGAAAACATACGAAAGAAGAACAGCATGAAACAATCGAAAAGGGTTTTGAGCTTTTATGGAAAATGCTGTCTTAAATAAAATTATAAACTAAAACGACTGATTGGTCAATTAATTAAGATTATGAAAGAAATAATTTTAAACTACTATCAAATTGAAAAGCATACAGCAATAATAGCTATGCTCATCGGGTTTTCATTTATCGTTGCAGGTTCCATACTTTTTTGGAAATTTAGAGAACTTCCTTTGCAAAAAGGGTTAATGTACGCCATTTTTGTAGCAGGAATGTTTTTCGCCATTGGTGGTTATGCATATATATTTCAAGTAAACAAATCGTTGATTGAAACCGAACTGTTACAAAATACAGCATCAGAACTCCACAAAAACGAGCTAACTCGAATCAACAAGGTGTTGAGTTCAAGCCATAAAGTTTCTTCGATTTTATTTACCGTTCTATACTTGCAAGTCTCTGCCTTCATTTTATTTCATTTAAAGGTCATAGCTAAAATGAGGCTTTTTAGCGTAGAGATTCAAGTTTTTATATGAAGATTCATGTTATTTTATGTTGATTTAGCTATATGTATGCAAGGGTTCTTTTCTGAAATCTAACATAAAAGTAATTTTAGACCAGTAAAATGGTCAGATTTACCGTACCCTAAATTTATTTAGGATAGGATTGTCTTAGAACCCCTAAATTTTGGTGTTTAAATAAAGATACAAATGCCACGAGGTTTTTCTTCTAAAAAAAGGATCAATTTGCCGTCAGATTCTTTGGCTATTTTTAATTTCAAAATATTCTAGAATTGCATTAGGTAAAAAGCAAGCTAGCGGTTCTTTAAAGCCCAATCTAATTTTTTTAGCAAAACTTTAAGATCATACCTTAAATCGCCACTTTTAAGGTTAATCTGATGTAAGGGGTTTTTTATTAGAGAGACAAAACTAAGACAGAAAATACTTAAGTAGTTCATGACCAACCATCTTCCAATATCTAGGTATCAAAGAAAATTTTTTTACGAATGGAGTTTAAACCCAACCCAGAGCTCATATAATGTTTCATTCATTTACAGATTGCGCGGCCTTTTAGATAAACAAGCTTTAAAATTAGCATGTAATCGTTTTATTACTAGGCACGATGTTTTTAAAGCGGTATTTGATAAAAATTTTTTACAATGTTATAAAGGTAATTTTATTGTAGATGATTTTTATGAAGAAACTATTTTTAATTCACAACAGTCTATAGATCAACAAATAAAACAAATAGTAAACCTTCCTTTTGACATCACAAAAAAATGCCTCAGGATTGTTCTAATTACTACTGACAAACCAAATGATTATGTTTTTATTCTACAAGTTCACCACATAATTTCTGATGGAATTTTTGGCTTAGAGATTTTAAAACAAATCAATCATGATTATAATGCTATATGTAATAATAGAATAGAAGATGAAATTATAGTAAGTAAATATTTTAAACAAGCTGTAGAAAAAGAAAAACAATCATTAAATAAAGAATTTAATGATACGGCCAGAGAATTCTGGATAAATTATATCAATAAAAGGCGTGTACAAATAGATTTTCCCTACAAAATAAATAATAATATTTCTGCAGAAATATTGAATAACAAAAAGGGGGACTCTATTTATTTTGATTTGCCTTCAAGTAAGTCAAAACTTCTAAGAAAATTTGCTAAGGAAAATAGAACAACTAATTTTATCATTATTTCAGCAGTTTATGGCTATGTTTTATATAAGTATTGTAATCAAACAAAGTTTGCGATAAGCTACCCTGTTGATGCAAGGCCCAGAGGCTTTAAAAATGTTGAAGGTTGTTTTGTTAATAATATTCCCTTATTATTTGATTTCGAAGAGGTCGATAATATTTACGATTTAATTACTTGTTTGAATGAACAACGTAAAGCTGTAAAACCTTTTCAAGTATATCCTACTTCTAATATTATTAATGATCAGAGAAAAGCTGGTAATGATATTTCTAATCCGCTTAATGTAGGTATATCTCAAACAACTCTAAATGAGACCTCTTTTAAACTAAAAGGACTAGAAACAGAATCTATCAACATTCCTTGGGGAGAGGATATAATTAGTGAATTTACCTTACTTTTTGATGAATATTCATCTAAAGATATAAAGTTTAGATTCGAGTATCGAAAATTTCTCTTTGATGATGATTTGATATCAGCATTTATTGATTCTTTTAAAAATACGATTGATCTGATATTATCAGAAAATAAACTCTTCTTTAAAAACGCCATCTTAAATGCTTCAGATTACAATAAAATCATCCATAAATGGAATTCTACTGAAGTAAGGTTCTCAAACAAATTAACTATACCAGAAAAGTTTTACAATCAGGTATATAAAAGTCCAGATGCCACAGCATTAGTTTTTGAAGGAAAAGAAATGTCATACCGAGAATTAAATGAAAAAAGTAATCAACTTGCTCGGTATATAAAATCATCCTATCAAAAATCAACCGGAGAGCCCTTTCAATCGAATACTTTAGTGGCATTATATCTAGATAGAAGCTTCGAAATGATCGTAGCTGTGTTAGCTATCTTAAAATCCGGAGGTGCTTATGTACCTGTAGACCCTTCTTATCCAAAAGAAAGAGTAGACTATATATTAAATGACACCAATGCTAAATTAATTTGTAGCTTAAAACATATAAATCAAAAACATATAACATCTACAAATGCAGAATTACTTTTAATAGATTTAGATGCAGATTTTTATATACATAATGACACCTCTGATCTTCCAAATTTTTCCAAATCAGATGATCTTGCCTACATCATATATACGTCAGGAACAACAGGTTTTCCAAAAGGGGTTATGCTGAATCATTCAGGTATTATTAACAGAATCGAATGGATGCAATCGATGTATTCTTTAGATAAAAGAGATGCTGTATTACAAAAGACACCGTATGTATTTGATGTTTCTGTTTGGGAATTATTATGGGGTATTTGGTATGGTGCTAAAATAATAATTGCTAAGCCTGAAGGACATAAAGACAATATTTATTTGCAAGAATTAATTGAAAGGGAAAAAATAACCACTCTTCACTTTGTTCCTAGTATGCTTGATGCTTACAATAACTACTTAACGGATACTAATCAATTTTTTCATAATTCGGTTACTCAAATATTTTGTAGTGGCGAGGAACTTTTGAAAAGTATTGTAAATGAATCCTACAAAAATGCATCAAATTCAAATTTTAAGTTACATAATCTTTATGGTCCTACAGAAGCATCAATTGATGTTACTTATTATGAAACAAAACCAAATTCTAAAGTATATATCGGTAGGCCTATTCAAAATATTAAAACATATATATTAGATAAAGACTATCAACCTGTCCCTATTGGAGTAAAAGGAGAACTATTTATTAGTGGAGTTGGTCTAGCAAAAGGATATCATAACAAATCTGAGTTAACCCGGAAAAATTTTATAAAAAACCCTTTTGATTCTTCAAAAGATTACAATAGGCTATATAAAACAGGCGATATAGCTCGTTATACCAAAAATGGTAATATCGAATTTATAGGAAGAAATGATCATCAAATCAAAATTAACGGTTATAGAATAGAACTAAAAGAAATACAAGAATCTCTAAACAAAATTGACGGTGTTAAACAAAGTTGTGTAATTGTAAGTAAACGTGATAATAGTTCAAAATTAAGTCAATATATACTTGCTTATTATGTGCCGGACACTAAATTCTATTTAAATTCTAGGAATGAAATATTGAACAAATTATCAACCACGCTACCTGGTTATATGCTTCCTAAATTTCTAATTCCCTTAGAGGAATTACCTACAACCAATAATGGAAAATTGGACAGAAAGTCGCTTCCAAAACCTGACTTGAAATTAGCTAATAAATATGTAGCACCATCAACAGTTCAAGAAATCCAGTTGTGCGAGCTATGGACAGATATTTTAGGAGTAAATAAAATAGGTGTAACTGACGATTTTTATTCGGTTGGAGGAGATTCAATATTAAGCATTCGTCTGGTTTCACAAATGAGAAAGAAAGGATTTGATGTTACGGTAAAAGATATTCTTGAATATAAAAACATCCAAAACATATTAAAAAATACTACCTATAATTCCGTTGTTCACAACATAGAATATATCCCCTTTTCATTAATTGATCCTGAGATTAAACAAAATATTATAGCGTCTAGAAATTATGATGTAGAAGATATTTATCCTGCAAGTTATTTACAAACAGGAATGTTGATAGAGTCGTTTAAGAACATAAATAAAGATGTATATCACGATGTTTTTGTTTATGAATTTTTCAAGGAGTTTGATTTAGAAAAATTTTCAACTATCTGGCAAAAATTTATTAATCAACACGAACAACTTCGAGCTTCTTTTGAAGTTCACAATACAGGTTATGTCAATATAATTAGTAAATCGTATTTAGTAAGTTCAAAAATTAAAATTTTAGAGGCTGAGATTGATATTGAAGAATTTGTGAAAATGGAAAAAAGTAATGACTTTGAAATAGATATTTCAGGTTTATTTAAATTATTCATTGTTCCAGATCGTAAACAACAGAAATTCGTTCTAATCTTTTCATTTCATCATTCAATAACAGATGGGTGGAGCATTGCTTCATTAATTTCTGAATTTGTGGAATCTTATTTTGATCAAGCCTCTGGTGAAATTAAGAATAAAGTTTCGTATGCTAAGTTTATTCAGTCTGAAATAGAGATCATTAACTGTAATGATACCAAAGAATTTTGGAAAAAATATTTAGACAACTATCAAGCTGATTTACATACCTATAAAAAAGAGGAAGCTTCTTTTTCTAGTGATGAATTAAAAGTCGACTATACATTATCGCCAAACTTAAGTAGGCAAATACTTGATTTAAGTGTAAAACTGGGAGTTCCAAGTGATATTATTTTCTTGTCTATATATGGTTTAGTTCTTTCTAAATTTCGAACTAAAAATGATTTAGTAATTGGTAAAGTTGAAAACAATCGCTTAATAGAAGATGGAGGAGAACACATATTCGGATTACACCTTAATACTATTCCTTTTAGATTTACATTTGATAATGACGAAAAGGTATCCGAATATATTTTAGATATTTTTGAGAAAAAAAAGGCTATAGAACCTTATAAGGGGTATCCTTATGGAAAGATTAAATCTTCTTTGAATTTAGTAGATGATATTTATCAGTATGCCTTCAACTACATTCATTTTTATAAACTACAGGAACAACATTCAAATGATTTTGTCAATGTAAAATTAATTCATGAAAAAACAAACATTCCTGGCACGCTAAACGTCCAAAGGAATTTAGAAAACTTCCAGTTGGATTTTTCTGGAAAAAATAATTTCATTAGTAAAAAAAATGCTTTACGCATCCTTCAATATACTAAGGATTATTTAAAAAACCTTGTTGAAAATCCTGAGCAAAAAATTTCAGAAATAAAAGTTGTTAATCCTGTAGAAGAGGTGCGGATATTAAAGGAATTTACACCTGTTGATTTAGAAAAAATTCCAGAAAATATAACAATTATAGACTTGTTTGAGCAACAAGTCCTGTTACACCCTCACAAAACTGCAGTTGTATGTGGCGATGAATCTTTATCATACCAAGGTCTAGACCTTAAATCTACCGAACTGTGTCGTTATTTGATCCATTCAGATATGATAACCAATGGTACCGTTGGTATTTGTTTACCAAAGTCTCTAGATATGGTAGTGACCATTTTAGCGGTATTAAAGGCAGGAGCAGCCTATGTGCCCATAGATCCTAGTTATCCTCCTGAAAGAATTGATCATATCATAACAGATAGTCAATTAGATATGATAATTACGGATCAGTTAATTAATGATATGAGTGGTACAAAGGTCTTACACCTAAAAGAAACTTATAATAGCATTGCTGATAAAATTATTGATAAAGCATGGCCTAAAGTTTCCCCTTCCAACGGTGCTTATATCATTTATACTTCGGGATCTACAGGTAAGCCCAAAGGTGTAAAAGTCAACCACAGAAGCCTGCTTAGTGTAGTTACGTGCTGGCAAAAAGAATTTGAATTGGACCATACTACTAATTTACTACAAGTGGCAAGTTTTGCCTTTGATGTATTTATTGCAGACATGTGTAGAAGTATCCTTTTTGGGGGGAAATTAGTTTTATGTCCGGATGGTACACGGTTAGATTTTGATAAGGTCTACCATCTCATGGCTACACAATCTATTAATCTTATTGATCTTACCCCTGGGTTTGCCATTCCATTTATGGACCATGTATATAAAAAATCATACGACGTATCATTTTTAAGACTATTGATTTTAGGTTCTGACCTATGTAAAGCCTCTGACTTTAAATCCCTATTAGAGCGTTTTGGAGATGATATGCGTATTCTTAATTGTTACGGTACTACAGAAACCACCATTGACAACTCATTTTATGAAGCCAAGAGTGTTGAAGATTTAGATAATTTATTTGCAGTCCCCATTGGTAAGCCGCTAAAAAATTCGAGGTTCTACATTTTAGATAAACAACAAAAATTAGTGCCAATAGGTGTTACCGGTGAATTGTACATCGGAGGGCACAGCCTATCGGAAGGATATTTAAATAACAAAACACTTACAACATCTAAATTTATACCTAACCCTTTTGAGCCTTCTGAGCTATTATATCAAACAGGGGATCTTGCTAGTTGGTTACCTGATGGTAATGTTTCCATATTGGGAAGAAGTGATGATCAAGTTAAAATTAGAGGGTACCGTATTGAATTGGGAGAAATAGAAAACAGTTTAATTAAAAGCAAGTTGTTAAAAGAGTGTTGTGTAGCTGCTTTAGAAGACCCTCGCACAAAAAACAAAAGATTGGTAGCTTATACTGTTGTAGATACGGATAAAGGTAATACGAGTAACGGAGATCTTTTAGAATATTCAAAAAAACTCTTACCTGATTATATGGTCCCTGAGTTTTGGGTTGAAATAGAGGAACTCCCTTTAACAACCAATGGTAAAATTGATAGAAAAGCATTACCCATACCAGATTTTGAAACATCAAAGGAGGGTATAGGATATATAGCTCCATCTACTCCGGAAGAAATCGCGATCTGTAATATTATTGCAGAAGTATTAAACATAGAAAACGTAGGTGTTCAAGACGACTTCTTCATAATTGGAGGGGATAGTATTTTAGCGGTTCAAATAGCCCACTTAATTTCTACATCACTTGATATTGAAATTAAGGCATCGGACATATTAATACACAAAACGGTGTCAGGTGTATTATCAAACACAACAAATAAGTCCCTTGTAAAGATAGATGTAGAAGATCATGGCTTAAAGAAAATTCCACTATCATTTTCACAAGAAAGATTATGGGCTATCGATCAGTTAAATGGAAGTCTTGAATATCATATTCCAGGAGTTTTCAGAATAAAAAAAGGCGCTATTAATATTAATAAATTCACCCTTGCTATACAAAAAATCCTGAAAAGACATGAGGTATTACGTACAACAATCAATTCTCAATTTGGTATTGGTTATCAAAGCGTACAAGAAGAAGCTAATTTTAAAGTCTCCGTAAGAAGTGTACGAGAAGAAAATTTAGAATCAGAGGTTTTGGAATTTATAAATAAAGCTTTCGATTTGAGTACAGATTATATGATCCGTACTAAAATTATTAACTTAGAATCTGGTGATCAAATTATTATTTTCGTGATGCATCATATTGCGTCAGACGGATGGTCTATTCCGATCTTCATTAATGAATTAACTTTATTCTATAATGATTTAAAAATAGATATTCCTGCTCCCGAAGTTCAATACAAAGATTATAGTATTTGGCAAAGAAATATATTAAAAGATGATCTTTTAGAAGAAAAATTAATATACTGGAAAAATAAATTAACAGGCATACCCACATTGAAGTTGCCTACAGATTTTCAAAGACCATTAGTGCGAAGTACTCTAGGTGAAAAGTATACTTTTGAAATCCCTAAAATAATTACTGACCAGCTAAGAGAAATTAGTAAGCGATATAAAGGCACGCTATTTATGACCTTATTGAGTATTTACAGAGTCTTATTATATAAATATTCAGGACAATCAGACATTGCTATAGGTACACCTGTTGCCAATAGGCCTATAAGTCAGGTTAAAAGCCTAATAGGCTTTTTTGTTAATACTATTGTATTACGTAATCAAATTAAGGATCAGCCATTTGTAGAATTCTTAAATATTGTAAAATCTAATACATTAGAAGCTTACAAGTATCAAGATGCACCCTTTGAAAAGGTACTAAATGCAGTAGATCATGATAGAAATTTTAGTACTACACCTCTATTTCAAACCATGATTAATCTTGTGAAAGATCATCAAGATGCAATTATTTTGGAAAATCAAGAGTTATTACAAGAAAATCATAAAACCACTCATGCCGCATACGATATATCAATCGATTTTACCGAAAAAATTAATAATTCACTATCAGTAGATATTGAGTACCGTAGTGATTTATTTAAAAAAGAAAGTATCAAGAGGATTGCCGATAGCCTGATGGCAATTACTCAATTAATTATAATTAATCCTGAGCAAAAAATTTCAGAAATAAAAGTTGTTAATCCTGTAGAAGAGGCGCGGATATTAAAGGAATTTACACCTGTTGATTTAGAAAAAATTCCAGAAAATATAACAATTATAGACTTGTTTGAGCAACAAGTCCTGTTACACCCTCACAAAACTGCAGTTGTATGTGGCGATGAATCTTTATCATACCAAGGTCTAGACCTTAAATCTACCCAACTGTGTCGTTATTTGATCCATTCAGATATGATAACCAATGGTACCATTGGTATTTGTTTACCAAAGTCTCTAGATATGGTAGTGACCATTTTAGCGGTATTAAAGGCAGGAGCAGCCTATGTGCCCATAGATCCTAGTTATCCTCCTGAAAGAATTGATCATATCATAACAGATAGTCAATTAGATATGATAATTACGGATCAGTTAATTAATGATATGAGTGGTACAAAGGTCTTACACCTAAAAGAAACTTATAATAGCATTGCTGATAAAATTATTGATAAAGCATGGCCTAAAGTTTCCCCTTCCAACGGTGCTTATATCATTTATACTTCGGGATCTACAGGTAAGCCCAAAGGTGTAAAAGTCAACCACAGAAGCCTGCTTAGTGTAGTTACGTGCTGGCAAAAAGAATTTGAATTGGACCATACTACTAATTTACTACAAGTGGCAAGCTTTGCCTTTGATGTATTTATTGCAGACATGTGTAGAAGTATCCTTTTTGGGGGAAAATTAGTTTTATGTCCGGATGGTACACGGTTAGATTTTGATAAGGTCTACCATCTCATGGCTACACAATCTATTAATCTTATTGATCTTACCCCTGGGTTTGCTATTCCATTTATGGACCATGTATATAAAAAATCATACGACGTATCATTTTTAAGACTATTGATTTTAGGTTCTGACCTATGTAAAGCCTCTGACTTTAAATCCCTATTAGAGCGTTTTGGAGATGATATGCGTATTCTTAATTGTTACGGTACTACAGAAACCACCATTGACAACTCATTTTATGAAGCCAAGAGTGTTGAAGATTTAGATAATTTATTTGCAGTCCCCATTGGTAAGCCGCTAAAAAATTCGAGGTTCTACATTTTAGATAAACAACAAAAATTAGTGCCAATAGGTGTTACCGGTGAATTGTACATCGGAGGGCACAGCCTATCGGAAGGATATTTAAATAACAAAACACTTACAACATCTAAATTTATACCTAACCCTTTTGAGCCTTCTGAGCTATTATATCAAACAGGGGATCTTGCTAGTTGGTTACCTGATGGTAATGTTTCCATATTGGGAAGAAGTGATGATCAAGTTAAAATTAGAGGGTACCGTATTGAATTGGGAGAAATAGAAAACAGTTTAATTAAAAGCAAGTTGTTGAAAGAGTGTTGTGTAGCTGCTTTAGAAGACCCTCGCACAAAAAACAAAAGATTGGTAGCTTATACTATTGTAGATACGGATAAAGGTAATACGAGTAACGGAGATCTTTTAGAATATTCAAAAAAACTCTTACCTGATTATATGGTCCCTGAGTTTTGGGTTGAAATAGAGGAACTCCCTTTAACAACCAATGGTAAAATTGATAGAAAAGCATTACCCATACCAGATTTTGAAACATCAAAGGAAGGTATAGGATATATAGCTCCATCTACTCCGGAAGAAATCGCGATCTGTAATATTATTGCAGAGGTATTAAACATAGAAAATGTAGGTGTTCAAGACGACTTCTTTATAATCGGAGGGGATAGTATTAGTGCTATAAGGGTAGTTTCAAAAATAAATGAAGAACTAGATATTGGTATTACGGTATCAGACATCTTTAGCTATAAATCAGCGAAAGGTTTTTTAGAAAGAAAAAAAGAAAAACAATTAGAAACAGATATCGCTGAAATTAAAGTCGCAGACTATGAAGTTCTAACTCATGATCCTACTTGTAACATTAGGGTAAAATCTAATTTCGCTTTAAAAAGCACACAAAATCATCAAATTCGGACAAAGGGTTTAAGTGTACAAGAAAAAGTGCTTTCTCTTGAAAAGAAATATTTACATCAATTTAATGAAAGTATAATCTCTTTTAAAGAGTACGGAATGACACCTGTTCAAGAGATCATACTGAATTATACTCCTAATGTTAAAAACAATAATTTATGTATTTATTTGCCTTTTCCAAATAATGTTAATATAGATCAATTTAATAACAACTTTAAATCGCTTATTAATAGGCACAGTATTTTCAGAAGTATTTTTGATCAGAAAAATAAAAGTTTAAAGGAACTTATTCTAGATCCTAATAAAGAAATAACAATTCCGGTATATGAATTATCTGAATCAGATGATTTTATAACGTGCAAGAATTTCATATTCGAAACTTTTTTTAATGCTTTTAGTATTAATGATAGTCTAGCTTATAGAATTTTATTATTACAAAATTTCAAATCTGAATATAGTCTCTGTTTAGTAATAAATCATTTAATTTTTGATTTTACCTCGCTAGAAATTATATACAAAAGTCTAGGGATGTGTTTAGAAAATACGTTTCCTTTAAAAGAAAATTATAAATTCAATACTTTATATGATTATAACAAAGAAATGAATCTGAAAAAAATGAGACTAGAAGGGAATAATTTCTATCTGGATTTCATTAAAAAATATAAGGATTCTATAAGAATAACAGATGAAGAACTAAAAAGAAGACTGAGTTTTTCAAAAGATAAAAAATCAAATAATTATAATTTCAGTTTCGATAACGATGAGATTAAAATAATTCATAAGCATTACGAGTTACATGATACGAATATTCAATTCTTTTGGTATTTAGTATGCTTGAAATACTTTGCAGGTATATTAGATAGTATAGAAAATATTCCTTTTGTTTTTCCAAGTCATGGACGATATTTCAAAAATGAAGAAAACTATTTTGGAATAGTTGCTGATTTACATGATATAGTTCCTATGTTTTTAGAAGTGAGTAAAATAAAATCTTTAAGAACATCTTTAAATCATTTTAAAGAAAGGTTAGAACTCATAAAATATGGTAAGTTAAATTATTTGAATTTGATGCGAGAATATTGTGACATCAATGAATTAGATCCTCCTAATCCAGCATTTAGATTACGTTTTCATTTAGACCGCGAATTTGAAAATGACGATAAATTATACCAAAGTTTGGAAATTGTCCATCCTGCTTCAAATGATTTTTTTTATAGTTTAACATTTATAATTAACATTACTTACAGTAGTTCTAAAGGAATACATATTAATATAAAAACACCTTATCATCTAGAAATTAATAAAAATGATTTTCACAAGATTTTAAACATACCTCTGACAACCTAGAATTATTTTCTTAGAAATATTTACATAGATAAGTATGAAAAAAATATATGTATATATATTATTGTTATCAGTATCTCTAATGGGAACTAGGCTAACAGATTTTGTACTGGGGATATGGTTACTGGACTTAGATGATCAAGGTGTTATATTATATTCTTTAACTTGGTTTTTTTCACTGGCACCGTCGATCTTGCTTGGTCCTTTAATAAGTAGTATAGTTGATCGGTGGGATAAAAATAAAATAATTTTTTTTGGACAGCTTATAGCTGGTATAGGTAGCTTAATTTTAATGATTCTGTATTATTTTAATGCATTATTACCATGGTACATTTTTATAATTACAATGATAAGTTCTATATGCTTTTCTTTTGTTTTTAAAAGTTTTAATAGGTGTATTCCGGAAATTGTTCCTCAAGAAAAGCTAATTAAAACCAATGGTCTAATAAGTTCAGTTTATGAAGTCATTGAGATTGGGGTGCCAATTGCAGCCCCAATTTTTTATAAAATAATAAGTTTAGGTAATTTTTTTCTAATAGATTTTTTAACCTTTATTATTCCAGTAACCTTCTTCTTAATTATAAAATTACCTTCAACTACTAGATCAGGTCAAGCTTTGAATTTACTTACTGATTTCAAAATTTTCAGGGGTTTTATAAATAGAAACAAAGAGTTAAAAGTACTTATACTATATTCGATGTTCACCGCATTTATAATAGGAATGTTGAATATTTTATTCACTCCTTTAATTCTAGATTATTCAAATGAATATGCTCTTAGTGTTATATTTATTTTTTTAAGTTTAGGTGGACTATCGGCAGGCCTTGTGTCAATTGGACAAAACAGACTTAGTAAAACACTAAATCCTATTAGATTAAATATTAGGATGGGATTAATGATAAGTATAATTCTAATTATATCATCAATATATTTTAGCATATATACGATTGCTTTGGGTGGTATGTGTGTTCTTTTTCTATTTAATTTTAGTAGTATTATAAAAAAATCTTTTTTTCAAACTGTAATTCCTCCAAAAATTCAAGGAAGAGTCTTAGGCTATATCTCAATTTTTATAGGAATTTCAGAATCATTTGCGTATTTGATTTCTGGTTTTATTATTGATTCTTTAAGAGAATTTTTAAAAAATCAAAAATTAAGATTTATTCCTAATTATACAGACACTTATATCTCAGCCGCTATTATTCTATTGATTTTATTAATGGGTATCTTCCATTTTATCATATCCGCTTTAATAAATAAAAAGAAAAAAATTTTTGTGCTTGATAATTTATACAAACAACATACTGTTTAACAAAAAGAAAAAGTTTAAGATGAATCTTTAGTCTTACGAAATAAAAGATTTAAATTAGAACTTAAGATTTAAAAAAAGCTTTCACATTTTATTCAATAACACCTGGAAATAGTTTACAATAAAAAGATATTGTATTCTTCGATAATTCACAAAATCCTACATGAAATCGAACCAGTATGTTTTACAATAAAATCGACACAACACAACAGCTCTTAGTCCATAAAAACAGCCAGATTCTTATTTTAAACCTGCAAATTAAAAGCTGTTTTTAAAATAGAGTTACTAACAATACAGTAGTAATATTTTAAATTACTACCCGAAATAGGTGCTTACTATTTTGAAAAGATTATTTTTAAAACCTTACATATTTGTAAAAAATTTTAAAAAGAATAGCTAAATTCTTTATCTAGAATAAATTAACAGGAATGTGTTTGAATCACTATCCTCATTACTAAATATTTCTGTCAATTTTAAGGTATTATTATTATCCTCCAAAGAAATACTATATGTTATAGTCTCATCTAGATTTCCTGAACTATCTAAGAATTCAACCCTACCTTGATCTGAAGAAATTATTTCAAAAGTACCATTTACAAATTGAGCAGGACCGCAAGTATCCGGAGATGATTCAATTGGTTCAAAAAAGGCTTGTGTAAATGTCATGTCTGATGAAATTTCAATAAATTCTAAAGATTGGCAAGTTGATAAATCTAAACTCTTATCATTAATTCTTATATCTACAATATTCCAAGTACCTGCGACATCTTCTATAGTTAGAGAGTTTTCATTTTCAGTATTGCTTGAAGAGCTGTCATCATCCCCACAAGAAGAAAGTATTAATAACGGTAACAGTAAAAAAAGTATTTTTCTCATAATTATCTAAAAAAGTTTATGTTTTAAATTTTTGAGCTTGTCATGATGTAAGTATTGACGTATTTATTTTAAATACTTACAAAATATTATAAATAAAACTTCATTTTTAGATATAATTGGCTGTTTTGGAGCGACCATATTAGATATGTTGGTCACTTATCGATCTACTTTTTGTTGGATTAGTTGTTTTCGCTTGGTAATTACTACTTCATCCAACTCCTGCCCTCCTTCTTCTAAAACGATGGTACCTACGATCGGTTGGGTGGGGTATATTTTTTTGGTTACGAATCCTACAAAACTAATTTCCAGATATATGTTTTTATTCTTGATATGGATGGTAAAATCCCCATTTCATTAGAAACTACACCGTTGATTAGGGAATTATTAGTTTTATCCTTTGCAGTGATGTTAGCATAGGCAATAGGTTGATTTTATGGGTCTACAATTTTTCCGGTAAAGTCTTGTCCGAAACTAAACGAAAAGATAAAAGCAATTAAAAGTGTGGTGATGGTTTTCATAATATTATTGGTTTTTAATGAATGATACGCCAAAAGTATTCTGAGAAAGCAGTCTTCAAAATAGCTATGTCATGAGTTCACGGAAAAATGAAATGAATCAGAGGAAATTAAAAATGTAATTTAATTCCGGAAGTAAAGAAGGTATTCTTAAATCTATTAAATCGAAAGGTGCGATGTAATTAATCGCCTTATTTTATGCATTTATTCTCTCCGATTGTTTTACAATTAAAAGGCGAGGTAAGTTTTACTATTACTGGTAATCATCAACTTGTAAAAGTTTTTGTACGCTTATAAGCCGAAATGGATGTACATACAATACTTTTAAATTAGTGTAATTTCCCTTAGATTTGCAAAGAAAATATATGGAATATTAAGGATATATGTCTTTTATATTGTTGTTGGCAGTAATTTGACAAAACATATGAAATTAAGTAATTCATTTAGCGGAGCATTAAGAACATTTGCTTATTTCATTGCAAGCGGGACACACTATCAACTTAAAGGAGTTGAATATTTGGATTTGTTTGGAGAAGAACCAAGTGCAATAGAACAAGCTTTTGCAATATTTACAAATGTTATTGAACTGGATGAAAACGGAACTGTATTGAACGCAAAGTATGCTGAAAAAAGAGCTGTTGATTATATTCGTTCATATTGCGATTCTAAATTTCAAGTTGAACCACCTTATGAAGATTGGGAAACTGAATTACATTCTGCGCCACCAATTAAAGACAAAATTTAAATGACTGACCAAATAGCTGAAAGAATTGTAGACTGTATTCTTGAATGCCGAGAAAAAGGGATCAAAAATGACGAATTGATTGTTAAAGAATTGATGACCAAATTTGACGGAAAGGAAAATGATTTTTATTGGGCAATTGAAATGATGAACACAGGTGGTTTTATAGCATCAATAATGAGTTCAGGTAATTCTTATCCAAAATCAAATATAAAAATTGAGGACAATCCCATATTAAAAGTTGCATTTAAAAAATGTAGGATTGATTTAAAAGGAGAAGCTTATTTTATCAATAATTATGGAAAAAAGAAAAAATGGTGGAAAATATTCTGAGAAAACTACTGCCAACACGGGTAACTGTTGCACAAGCCCCTAAAAAGTCAAAAGACAATCAATAATCTTGAGTTTAAGCCCTAATTTTCTAGAGGGATATATTCATAACTACCTTAACACAACTAGCGCTAAATTGCTTATTTTACGCCTTAAAAGGCATTTTAATCGAAAAATTATGGGCTAAACAGACTCCCACTTTACTTATTGGGTTTTTCTTGGTGAATTTCAGGTATTTCTTTAAGTTATAAGCAATAGCCGCCAAGTGCATTACTTTGTTAGCCTGTCCAATGCTAATGGTATTAATTTTTCGTAGTCCCATAAATTGGGTAAGAGTCCCAAATACCGGCTCCACAGTACTCTGCCGTTTGGCTTTCATATAGCGCCCCTGTTTACTGTTTACTCTAGCTATGTTACGCTCATATTCCGCCCGGTAATAAGTAACCGTTATTCGTTTCTCCTGACTGCTCTTTAGGCATTCTTTACGCAGTGGACAACCGGTACATATCTTTTTACTGGCTCTGTATTCCTTCTTTCTTGTTTTGGTTCTATAATCTAAAAACTCTTTGGTAAATGGGATTACGTTTCCTTTGGGACACAGATAATGATCTTCTGTTTCTATATACTGAAAACCATCCGGACCACCCTTATAGGTGCCGTGAGGCGGTATAAAACTTTTTATACCTTGACTTTCCAGAAATGCATAGTTCTCTCCACTACTATAACCGGTATCAGCTACACAATTTTCCCAAAACATACCTTGCTTCCATAACCGCCTTTGTAAGCGCTTTACAATATCAGGTAGTTGCTGGTTATCCTTGCCGTCTGCATGGTAAGCTTTTATATCGGTAATGACGTGGTTGTTTGTATCTACGCTGAGTTGGCTTAAATAGTTCAGTTTTCTGGCCTTACCTGGCTTAACACTGATCCTTGCATCCGGATCTGTGGGACTGTAATGAGTTTTATTACTCGTATAACGACTTCCTTTGTTTCCAGCTCCCGGGCGCTGATCCTGATCTTTTGACCATCTTTTGTTCCTGTAAGTGATTCCTTGCAGTTCTTTCTCATTAGCAGTAATGATTCTTTGGTCTTTACTGGATTTATCCTGCTTGGCTTTTCTGAAGGTTTGTTTATCCCTTTCGCTGATATGGCGTACTTCTGCCAGGTGGGCATCCAGATCTTGACTTGGGACTTTAAGCTCTAAACTGTCCATGGAGGCATTAGCTTTAACAGGGGCGCTGTCAATAGCTTGGGTGTGACCACTGACCATACCTTTTTCCATACACAACTCAAGTACTTTTGTAAAGACCTCTTCAAATATGGACTCCGGAAATAACTGACGTGTTCTCGAGATAGTCGAATGCCAAGGAAGTTCTTCATCAATATCATACCCTAAAAAATAAAGAATATCCAGTCGCATACTGCAGTGATCAATAAGCTTGCGGTCACTTATGATATTCTCCAGATAACCTACCAAACAGAGTTTGAAGAAAACCACTGGATCAATACTTTTTTGACCGCTAGAACCATAAAACTTTGAAGTAAGATTGTATAAATAGTCCAGGTCCAAAGCCTCTTTGAGCCTGCGGTAAAAATTACCTTTGCCAACACGATCACTAAGCTGGAAACTACTGAACAACTTCTCCTGATATATTTTCTTGCCTTGCATACTTCAAGATAGTAAATCAATGAACTAAACATATTAACCCAATGTTAGCTTTTTACTATCTTGTGTAACAAGCACACGGTGTATAAAACATAGCTAATAAGTACTAAACCGAAAGGTTTGTGTATATTTAGAAAGTCCGCCAAATTTTTAATTTGGATTTTAAAAAGAGAAAAATTAAAAACAAAATATAAAAATTTGACTCAGTTCTAATTCGAAAATGTAATATCTTTTTGCTCGCTACGATTTTATACACTAGCCGTTCAAGTCCATACTCCGCTACGCTCCGTATGGGTTTGAATGTGCGGGCGGCTACGCCACTAGTTCTTACCCGTCACCGCCGAGAGCGGAGAACGGGCAAGAACTGGCTGTTATAACATATTTCCACTCTGCTAAGATATTTCGTATCTTACTACGTGAAAACCTGCTATTGCCGCCCGCGCATTAGCAAATATTAAAACAAATTAAACCTTAAAAAAATGAACAAAAAACTACTATTCAAAATTCTTTTTATTGTTATCTGTTATCAAGGATCTTCTCAAACAAATATAAGTGGAGGTATTTTTTCCAATACTACCTTTGATATAGCTAACAGTCCATATATTGTTACTGATAACGTAGTCCTTTTTCCAGATGTTCAATTGACTATTGAACCAGGTGTAGAAATAAAATTTAACACAGGTAAACAAATGGAAATAAGAGGCGAATTAATAGCTATTGGAAACATGACAAGTAGAATTGTTTTTACGTCCAATAACACACCTCCTTCTAGAGGAGACTGGAATGGAATAAAAATTAAGAATTCTTTGGGTGCCAAAGCAAGTTTTGAATATTGTGACTTTTCTTATGCAACTTCCTCCAATAATACTGAATGTTGCTGGGACGGAGGTCCAATCTATTACAAAAATTCTAGATTTGACAATAATCAATCAGCAATGACTGGATATACTGGTTACGATATTGATATAGATAATTGTGAATTCACAAATAACATATACTGTATAACTAGTGCTGATAAAAATATAACGAACTCTACCTTTACTAATAACGATTATGGTTTATATTCAACGGAGCGGGTTGATGTGAGCAACTCTACGTTTACTAATAATCAAAATGCTTTGTATGGGGGAAGAGGCTTACTGGAAAATTGTATTATAACCAACAATGTGATTGGTGTAGATAGTTTTTTTGAAGGTTTTGAAATTCGAAGCTGTAATATTTCAAATAACGAAATAGGTATAAAAACCTCTAATTATGACGGATATACTGCACCTATTAAGGATAATCAAATTTGTAATAATACAATATTCAATGTTGAGAACACCGATAATATTAATAAAGATTTAACTAAAAACTGTTGGTGCTTAGAAGATCAAAATTCAATAGAAGAAAAACTTAAAGATGCTTTTGATAATTTAAATTTAGGACTTATTAGCTATTCTATTTATGATACTAATTGCGAGATTATATCTTCTGAAGTAATAAAAGACCGGACATTATCAATAAACGAAGATTTTGATATTGTACTAAATAAACCTTCTATAGGCCCAAATCCTTTTTTAAATAACCTTTCAATAAATTTAGAGCAAACAGTAGCTGAACTAACAATAAATATTTACTCATTTACAGGTCAAATAGTTTATTCCTTAATAAATCACAATATATCTGAAACAGAAATTAATTTACAAAATTTAAACTCTGGAATTTATATGATGAATTTAACTTTTGGGAATAGAATTATAAATAAAAAACTTGTTAAAAAGTAACATTTGCTATCACTAGTGGCTGTTGCGCAACCTGAATTTGGGTTAAATTTTACTAATCTTACTTGTTTTTAGGCATTTTTATGAGATGTGGTTTTCAACTTTTAGTTATTTCATATCTAAGTTTAGAGGTCTTAAAAAGTAATCATTGAACTTTATAATTACCCATTTTTCCAACTTTGACAATACGGCAGTTTTAGCTCCGCTTTTTTGGCTTTTTAATTGTGTATTTTAATAGTTTTTTGAGGTTATAAGCTATTGCTGCCATATGCATGCACTTTTTGTCCCAGAAATTCCCCTGACATTTATCTTTTGCATACCTAGATATTGGGTAAGTGTACCGAATACTGGTTCCACACGCGACTGCCTTATCTTTTTCATTTGTTTGCCCAGATGGCTATATACCCTTTTGTCGTTCCTCTCATATTCTTCACGGTAATAGGTAACTGTTATACGTTTCTCTTTTACTTTTCTAATGCAGGTAGCTTTGATTGGGCAGTCTTTACAAAGTTTGCTCGATGCACGGTATTCTTTCTTCTTTGTTTTAGTTCGGTAATCTAAAAACACCTTTCTAAAGGGAATCACCTTAGCTTGTGGGCAAGTAAAATGATCTTCTCTTTCATTATACGTAGATCCATCGGGACAGCCTTTATAAGTACCATGAGGTGGAATGTAGATTGTTAAGTTTTGTTTCTCTAAAAAAGCATAATTCTCTTCACTACTGTAGCCTTTATCTGCTAATATATTCTCTACTTGTAATCCTTCTTTCCACAACCGTTGTTTGGTACGTTTGACCATGTCTTGTAATGCTGGTTATCCTTAGCATTGGCATGATAAGCTTTAATATCAGTTATTACATGCATGGCACTATCTACAGTAAGCCGACTAGTGTAGTTTAACTTTCTGGCTTTGCCTGGTTTTACACTTATGCGAGGGTCAGGGTCTGTTGGACTGTAATACGTTTTGTTACTGGTGTATTTGGAACCTTTATTGCCTGCCCCCGGTCTTTGCGTTTGGTCTTTTCTCCATTTCTTTTGACGGCTTTCTATATTTTTTAGTTCAGCTTGGGTAGCGATTATCATCTTTTGAGCTTCTGTAGCTTTATTCGCTTTTGCCCTACCATACTGTTCTTTGTCCATAGCACTGATATGACTCCGCTAAATGAGCTTCTAAACCCTGCTTGGGAACCTTTAGCTCTAAACTGTTCGTTGAAGCATTTGCTCTTACCGGTGCACTATCCATAACTTGAGTATGACCGCTTACCATACCGCTTTCTATACACCTACTAAGTATGCGTGTAAATACACCCTCAAAAATAGTTTCAACAAACAACTGCCGGGTCCTACTTATGGTACTATGCCATGGTAGTTCTTCATCAACATCATAGCCCAAGAAAAATAAAATATCCAAACGCATACTGCAATGCGTTATGAGTTTTCGATCGCTTATGAGATATTATAAATATCCTACCAAACATAGTTTAAAAAACACCACAGGATCTATACTCTTTTGACCCGAAGTGCCGTAAAATACTTTGGTTTTTTGATAAAGAAAGTTCAAATCTAAAAGTGAGTGAAGCCTGCGATAAAAATTGGATTCCGGAAGGCAATTCGATAATTGAAACTGCTGGAATAACTTCTCCTGATAATTCTTCTTGCCTTGCATAACTAAAGATACTAAAAAATACTATGTCTAGAAAGTTGTGCAACAGCCACAAGGTGTATAAAACATAGCTAATAAGTGCTTAATCGAAAGGTTTGTATATATTTATAAAGTCCGCCAAATTTTTGATTTGGCTTTAAAACGAAAAAGTTAAAACAAAATATAAAAATTTGACTCAGTTCTAATTCGAAAATGTAATATCTTTTTGCTCGCTACAATTTTATACACTAGCCGTTCAAGCCCATATTCCGCTACGCTCCGTATGGGCATGAATGTGCGGGCGGCTATGCCACCAGTTCTTACCCGTCACTGCCGAGAGCGGAGAACGGGCAAGAACTGGCTGCTACTTGTCCAGCTGTAGGCAGAATAATACATTTTTTCTCCACTAAGATATTTCATATCTTGCTTTGCAAAAACACGCTATAGCCGCCCGAGCATTAGAAGCAATAAATTGTAATGACTGATACAATAGACAAACTTAGAAATTACCTGACTAAAGAAAAATTTAATTGTTCCGAATGGGAAAAGCGTGGACTCAACCCTTCTTCGGATGAAATCTGTAGAGTTATGAGCCTTGGAGTAAACAATTGCTGTAAGTCTCTTATTCAAGACTGTGAACAAAAAAATAATGACCGAATATTCAAAAGAACTCTCAAAAAAGGACTTAAATCAATAGATAAAAACCAATTAGACACAGAAGAAAAAGAGTTTATTTGCGATTGTTTTCATGAGTTGGCTAACATAGTTTCCGTAGATATAAATAATGAACTTAATTCATGGATGTATGGATCCTTATTAAGCGGAATTATGAGCATCTCAAATGCATTAAAAGGAAAAGAAAAAATAATTGAGATTTTAAGTCAGAATTGTACGAAATGTAAAAGTAAACTTGAAACTTTTATAATAGGGAAGGAAGAAGGAATTCCAGACTACGTATTTGATATTGTGAAATGTAAAAATTGTGGAGAGTTAAACTTAATTGATAAAGGACCTAATATTAAATCTTTAAGATTTGGTGAATATGAGCCTGTTGAACAATTGAGAAAAGATGAATATAATTTTGAACAAGCTAAGGAGCGGTTGGAACAAATAAAATATTGGAGAAAATAAAGCCTCTAACGTTATATATAAAATCATAACCGCCTATCGACAGGCTACGTTTCAAATACTTAATGTTCAAGTCCATATTCTGCTACGCTCCGTATGGGCTTGAATGAGGGGGCGGCTAAGCCACCAGTTCTTGCCCGTCACCGTCGGGAGCGGAATACGGGCAAGAACTTGCTGTTACTTGTCCAGCCGTAGGCAGCATAACGCATTTTTACTCCGCTAAAATATTTTATATCTTGCTTCGTAAAAACACGCCATAACCGCCCAGCATTGTGCACAATGCTGAAAAAATCAAGATGATAGAAAAATTTAAGGTGAAAATATCTCAATCAGCACTTGACGATTTGAATGAAAGAATCGAAAAAGTCAGATGGCCCGATGAAATTGAAAATTCGGACTGGAAATTCGGAACAAGTTTATCATATATAAAGGAATTAGCGGAATATTGGCAAAAAGAATTTGACTGGAGAATAACAGAAAAACAAATAAATTCCGTTCCAAATTTTATAGCGAACATTGACGGCAATAAAATCCATTTTCTTCACATTAAAAGTAAAAAGAAAGATGCCATTCCAATCATCATAACTCACGGTTGGCCTGGTTCATTTCTTGAAATGTTCAAAATCGTACCATATTTGACAGAATCGGAAGATATATCTTTTGATTTGGTTATACCTTCAATTATTGGATTCGGATTTTCAACAAAGCCGATAAACAACGGGAGTGACTATGGATTTAATGCTGATTTATGGCATAAACTTATGATTAAACTTGGGTATAATAAATATGGACTTCAAGGCGGAGATATTGGTGCAGGAATTAGCATAAAAATTGCACAAAAACATCCCGAAAGTATTATCGGAATGCATTTGAATTACATATCTGATTCCTATGAACCCTATTTTAAGGAAAACGAAAATACTAATATAACTATGTTCCAAAAGCGCATTGGAGAATGGAATGAACAAGAAGGTGCCTATGCTATCCTTCAGAGTACAAAACCTTTGTCATTAGCGTATGGACTAAATGATTCACCAATTGGACTTTGTGGCTGGATAATCGAAAAATTCCACGCTTGGAGTGACAACAATGGACACATAGAAAATAGTTTTACAAAACAAGAGCTACTGGCAAATGTGACCCTATATTGGTTAACTCAAACAATACACTCGTCAATTAGAATGTATTACGAAATTAGCCTTAATCCAATGAAATTTGGAAATAACGATTTTATCAATATTCCAGTCGGGTTTGCAAAATTTCCAAAAGAGATTCCTACACCCCCAAGAGAATATATTGAAAAAGGTTTAAATCTGGTTCATTGGACAGAATTACCCAAAGGTGGACACTTTCCAGCGTTGGAACAACCAAAATTATTAGCGGATGATATAAGGACCTTTTTTAAAAAACTAAATTAAGCCGTGCGAAAAGCACTATGTACAACACCGGTTATTGCAAATAAGGCGGTAAGTACCTATCCCGCTGGCTTGGGTTCGGCGGATTGGTCAGTGCGAACCGCCCGCCCACTTGCAATAGCCACCCGCGCATTCTGCAATACTATAACTACCTAACAATGAGATTATGGCAATAAAAAAATATATACTTTATTTTCTTTATTTCAACTTTATATTTTCTTACGGACAAGAAGTGGAATCAGACATATATTTCTCGAAAATTGAAATAAATAAAAGATTTGTAGAGCTACTATATTGTGGAAATACGAGTCACTTCACTGTTAGAATTAATGGCAGAAAAATCGAAGAAGTAGAAATGGAGGGAGAAACTAATATTGCAAATAATACGCATTTTATAGCTGTAGATAATATAATAATACAATCAGCGATTATACCAATTTCTAGCTATCTAAAGAAAGTCAATTCAACAGATGAAGCAAAAGTTCTAAATGGGTATTTAACCTATGAATTGGAATATATGAAAAATGAATTGAAAGTAAACATTTCGGATGCCCTAACGATGTCCGGGAACCTTCAATCTAGAAAATATGCCTTATGGAAATATAAGCTCACTGATAATATTAATATTAATGACCAAGAAACTGTAAAAGGACAAATCCATCTTTCTACGGTTTGTTTTGACCAAATTTTAACGCTAGGCATTCCTATTTTGGATTTGTCACTGGAAAATAAATATAAAAGGAAACTTATAAATATAGCACGTCAAATAACAATGAATAAAAAGCGGTGCGAAAAATAATGGTACGTAACAAAATCTAAGTGCACGTTGGGTAAAGGTAATTTATTCACAGTGTTTGCGTATTTTTATGAAGTCCGTGAAATCTTAAAGGTTTTAATTTGGAAAAAAATAAATCAAAACAAAAAGATTTTGCTAAAGGCTGTAACAATATGGAAGTTGTTTTTCTGCTCTTACATTACACTTAGAAGAAACATTGTGTGCTTTACGAAAAAAACATTTTAAAATTGAATAAACTTTTAGAATATCGTGAAAAACTTAATCTCACTCAAGAGGAATTAGCCCAAAAAGCAGGGGTTTCTACTCGAACTATTCAGCGTATCGAAAAAGGAACAGAACCAAAAGGGCATACTTTAAAAGTTTTAGCAAAAGCCTTAGGAGTTTCAGAGGATAACTTAAAAGAAAATAAATCGCTGTCAGATAAAAAAGCTATAGATTATCAAATGGCGAAATATATCAATTTGTCATCAATACTTGGTGTAATTTTTCCACCATTCAACATTTTATATAAAGTCTAATATTTTATTACACAAAAAAGGTTTATCTTTGTTAAAAACATATGGGTAGATCTACACGTAAAGTGTCTGGTTATACACCGGATCAAATAAAGGCACTTTTCAACAACGAGGATAAATACAAAATAGGTTTACGCTTGTATGCCGTTTACCAAGTTTCTTTAGGAAAGCCAAGCCGGGAACTAGAGGCGTTGTACAACACAAGTTTTAAGCAAATTTTAAACTGGGTATCCAGGTTTGAAAAAGAAGGTATTGAAGGGCTAAAGGATAAAACAGGTAGAGGGCGCAAACCAAAGCTT
The DNA here is from genome assembly GCF_026222555.1 of Aquimarina sp. ERC-38. Lineage (NCBI taxonomy): Bacteria > Pseudomonadati > Bacteroidota > Flavobacteriia > Flavobacteriales > Flavobacteriaceae > Aquimarina > Aquimarina sp. ERC-38. The sequence goes on from NZ_CP098511.1 coordinate 4,093,690, forward strand.
ACAGAGGATCAAAAAACGGAGTTGAGCCAATTAATTCTAGAGGCAACCCCGGAGGATTACGGGTACAACTCAGCTACCTGGAACGGTCCTTTACTTATTGATTGGATTGAGAAACATATGGGGGTTAGCTACAAACGGGCTCAGATCTATAATATATTAAAGGGCCTTGGCTTTAGCTATCAGAAATCGAAAGGCATCTATCCGGAAGCTGATCTTGAGAAACAAGGGGAGTTCAAAGAGGAGTTAAAAAAAACTCTTGGAGAGTCCTGCTGACACGGTACTTTTGTTTGAAGATGAGTTCTCCCTGTCAAACATTGCCACTGTAAGTTATCAATGGTCACCTAAGGGCAAGCAACCTAAAACAATCTGCAAACAAAGAAAAAGGGAACGCCAGACAGCTATGGGGAGTTACAATTTTGAGACCGGGCAAATTACCGTTACCTTTCATCAAAGGGGGAACTATCAAAGTTTTAAAAAGCACTTGAAAAAAATAATGCACATCTATAGAAAACACACTAAGATTATTATGGTAGTGGATAACGTAAAGTTTCACCATGCAAAATTACTAAAAGTATGGTTAAAGAAACACCCAAAACTTGAGATCGTATACTTGCCCCCGTATAGTCCGGAACTCAACCCTGTAGAGAGAGCATGGTGGTTTATGAGAAAAAAGATCTCACACAACCGTTTTCTTCATTCATTAGAAGAGAGAAAAGTGGCTTTCTGGAAAATGTTTTCGCATTTTCAAAAGCCAAATCAGAAAATGATTAAAATTTGTGAAATTAATTTTTAGACTTAATATAATACCATTTTTTATTACAAAGTTTAAAAAACAAGTAAATGAGATAAACCAACAAATTATTTCAGTACAAATTTTGTACACAATTATAGCTTTTGTAGTTATTATATTATGCCTATTTATACCTAAATGGTTTGGAATTACAAGACAATTATTTTTAATGTCGTTAGTGAGTTTTCCTATTATCAATTTATTTATAATTGTTAGAAACACTATAGAATTAGATAGAAACAAAAGACTATGTATAAAGCTAGATTTCAGCTTTTTATAATTCATGTCAGGAGTTTGTCATATAATTGTCGGGAATAAGTTTACTCATTTTCTAGTTGATATCAAGAGATTTGTAATCTCAAATATCAACTAAAACTCAAATGAAATTCTACAAAGCAATTTTGGCAATCTTATTAATTCTAATAGTTGAAAATAGCATTGCACAAGTCGAAAAAAATTCAGTCTTATTTATTGAACTAAAAAAAGCTGATAGTCTAACTTTTGATGAAGGCTTTAATAAATGTAACTACAGTGCTTTAAAAAAAGTACTTCACAAAGATTTGGAGTTCTTTCACGACTTAGGTGGTAGTCAAAATTTGGAACAGTTTTACAAGGCTTTTTCAAAAAATATATGTGGTGATTCAAAGTATAAACCAATACGTAAATTGCTACCTGAAACCCTTGAAGTTTATCCTTTAAGGAACAACAAAAAACTATACGGTGCTATACAAAAAGGTGAACATAATTTCTATATAAAAGAGCAAAACAAAGATATTTACATTACAGGTTATGCAAAATTTATAACCACTTGGATTATAGAAAATGGAAATTGGAAAGCTAAAAGAATTTTAAGTTATGACCATAAACCTGTAAAAGACTATGGTGAAAAATTTAATGCTAATTATGCTTTTCCTTTGTTTGATAATGACAAAAAAATAGAAGAACTATTAACAAAACACAAAATTCCATCCATAGCATTAGGGGTAATTAAAAATGGTAGTCTTCAACAAATACGAACCTTTGGAAACAAAAAGTCAGGTCAACCAATTTCGAGTAATAGTATATACAAAGTTGCATCTTTAACAAAACCAATTACCGCCTTTGTTGTATTAAAACTCATTGATGAAGGAGTTTTGGATCTGGACGAACCTGTTTCAAGATATTTTATAGACGAAGATATAAAAGATAGTAAATATTTAAATAAACTAACTACAAGGCATATTTTATCCCATCAATCAGGTTTTCCAAATTGGAGATATTTATCAGATGATAATAAATTGTTTTTTCAATTTGAACCAGGAACAAAATGGCAATATTCCGGAGAAGGCTTTGAATACTTACGTAGAGCTGTTGAAAAGAAATTAAACCATCCTTTTGAAGAAATTGCTCAAGAAAAATTGTTTAATCCACTCGGAATGAATAACACACATTATTATTGGACTGATAAGATTGATGAAAAACAATACGCAGTTGAACATGATAAAAACGGAAAACCAATAAACTACGAAAAATATACTGACGCAAATGCTTCGGCAAATTTATTGACGACAGTTGAAGACTACTCAAAATTTTTAGTGCATATTTTAAATGGAGCTGGTTTATCAAAGAAAAATTATAGTGAGTTTTTAAAAGTTCAAGCACAGGAAAAAAAAGGGATTGATTGGAGCTTAGGAATGCAAATGCTGTCTGATCTACCGAATAATGAAACAGCGTTTATGCACACTGGCGGAGATTACGGAACGAAGACCATTGTAATAATTTTTAAAAACTCTAAAGATGGATTGGTACTATTTTCCAATTCAGAGAACGGAATGATTTTATGGCAAAAAGTTATATCTGAATATTTTGGGGAGATTGGAGAAGAAATTGTGCGAAGGAATTTGGAATAGTTAGAAAAGTACAGCATACAATGTAAGCTTCCCTGAAAGAAGGTTCGTTGAATATTATAGTAATTTTTAGTAAGATGTTCTGAAAATAATTTTCAAAAAACGTTAAAAAATTTAAGAAATTGACGAAATTATTATGTAAAATAACTATTTTTAAAACTCATTGATTTACAAATAATTAGGCTAATATCTGAACGTAAAAAGTTTGAACTCTGTCCTGTCGAGGTCACTTTATTAACAAATCCTTAATACTTTATGTTTTAAGGATTTTCGTGTTCAAGTTAACAGGCTTCAATTTTTGAGAACTAATTCTGGCTTCTTTATGTTCTTAAACTTCTTGCCATACCATAATATAATACCGGTAACAGGCAGTGATGCTGCAATTAAACTCGCCAGGAAGGCAATAAGTTTTCCGGCAAGTCCCCCGATAGCCCCAATATGAATGTCGTAGTTCATTCGGATAACTTTATCTGCAAAGTCTGCGTTCTGATACTTGCCATAAATGCTATTAACTTCCAGTTCTTTTAATGTGTTTTGGTCAAAAAATAAATAGTCCATATTATAATATAAACCTTTGGAATTACTTACCTCTACCAAGATAGAAGTGGTATCACTCTCCGGGTAGTGCAGTTCAAAACTTTTAGCTTCTTTATAGGTTTCTTTTAATCGCGGAACCAATTGGTCATATGCCAGTTGTTCCTCGGAAGTTTGATTATACGCAATTTCGCTATTGGGTACTACAAACCGTGGATCTTTATCACCCCCGGTTGCTTTGTAGGCAATAAAGTAGAACCAGTTAAACGCCATGATACATCCGGTAAAAGCAAAAATTAAGGTAAAAGAAGAAATGTAAAATCCAATAATAGTATGTAGGTCAAAATTTTTACGTTTCCATCGGGTAGAACTTTTCCAGTGGAACTGTAGTCGTTGACGAAAGTTTTTCCGGTTTTTAGGCCACCATAAAATCAGTCCACTTATGATGATTAATAAAAATAACAAGATAGCATAGGATACTACTAGGGAACCGATAGCTTTAGGCAGCCATAAATGTAAATGACCATCCAGTACAAAAGCAAAAAAACCGGAATTCCGATCAATTCTTTTTAGAAATTCTCCCGTGTAAGGGTTGAGAAATACCGATTGATAAAAAACCTCGGGTTCGGCTTCATAAAAAACAACTTCCAACGCTTCGTCTGGCGGACCATAAATAACACCATGAATAGTTTTACCGGGTATAATGCTTTCCGCAATAGTTTTCACTTGCGATGCATCTATAAAATTCAATTCCTGTACAGCAACCTGACTATAATCATCGTAGAAACCTTCAATCTCTTCTTTAAAAACCCACAAGCATCCGGTTATTGATACAATAAGGACAACAATTCCGGTAAGTAACCCCAGGATTTTATGAACCTGAAGAATCAGTTTTCTTTTGTTTTTTTTGCTCTTTTTTTCGACCATATTTCGAATTTTCCTTTCAATTATTTTAGGTTGTTAATCCCATCCCCAGCCCTTCCCAAAGGAAAGGTAGCTTAAAGTCCTTTCCTTTGGAAAGCATTTAGGATAGTATAGATGTTTGTAAATAAAATAGTTGTGGTAATTTTAATACACCAACGCTATTACAAACTAGAGCCATATAGACTTATAACAGATCACAAACTAAAAGCTACTCGTTACTAATCTTAAAAATACCTTTTACTGCGACTCCGTCAATGGTTGCTCCTTTGATGGCGGTTGCGGCTTCAGGATCTATGATATAGATACTTGTCTCGCCGGCATCCGATATGGTTCCGACCTCGGTTGCGGCTCCGGTTCGCGCACTGATGTATGCTTTTCCATCCTCTAAATAAGTATTCGCGGTATAGCGATTAGCATGTAAGGGCATTCCGGAAACATTTGTAACGGTTTTTGCTTCTAGGTCAATTATAACCAATTTAAAGAAATTACCTTGTTCACTAAATACGCCCCAATCCCCGATATCTGTCACATTATCTTCTGCTAATATCCGGGCAATAGCTTTGTTGTTTCCGACATAGTCCATCCAAAAGATTTTACCTCCGTTAGGCGCATTTTCAACATCAAAATCATAGGTGTCATCAAAATTAGTGGCTCCAGGAAGAATTCGAAGAATGGTCGTAGGATTATCGGTTTCTCCAAAGAATCCCATTACATTAGATGCTGAAGAGGAAAAGGTATACATGGTATTATTTTCCGTTTGATGCAACCCGGTTTGGCTATTGATACCAATAGCATTCGCTCTGTCCTCTTCTAGCAAGGTACTAACCGTCATTTCTGGATAATTTAAGATAGCTACGTTGGCCTTATCGGCTTCTATCATTTTAAAAGAACCATCTACAGCTAGTTTATGATAGGAAACAAATAATTGATTTCCTCTAAGTTCCATCCCGGTAATCCAGGGTAGATATGAGGTTTCGAGGTTTACCGGATTCTCGGGATCGTTCTGAAAGTTCAATTGATTGTCTACTGCACTACTTTCAATGCGTTCTGCCTGACCTGTTTCTCCATTTATAATGGTAAAAACCAATTCGGGAATTGAAGGTACATTATCCGCAGACACCGCGACAGCCCTGGCTAAATCCACAGTTAAAAGTGTATTCTTATCAATTCGGGCGATGGTTTTATCCAAGTTATTGTCAAAGGTAAAATTGGTACGTTCTGTTAAACTTCCTTCTTCGTTCAACTGGTACGCTATGGCTCTATTATCATCCGAAAATCCAATACTAAAAACAGAATTTCCTGCCTGCTCTGCAAAACGCCAACCAATCTGCGGAATTCCCTGACCTTTAACGGATAGCTCTCCTGATTGTAAGGAGGCTAAATCCGGTACCTCTAATAAAAAGTCTACGGTTGAATTGTCTGCGGCAACATCCTGAAAACTTAGTACATATTTAGACGAAGTCGTTACTCCGGGATCTGGATCCGGGTTCGGAGTATCATCATCAGAGTTGTTACAGGAAACAAAAAGTAGTGATACACCCACAAAGGCGTATGGTAAAGCGTTTTTGAAATATTTAGAAATGTTCATAATAAGAATAATATGTTTTACGAATTAGTTAAATAATACCTGAGTTTTAGAAAAAATGCCCTACCCGGTTTTTGTACATTCAGGTTATCGTACAATCGGGCGTTTGTAATATTTCTGATCTGAAATGAGAGATTATATTGATTATTACGTAGGCTATACCCGAATTCTAGGTTATGAGACCATTGTTGCGGAATCGAAAAACGTTCATCTTCGGCAGCGCTGGTAAACGATTGTGAAGGAAAGGCTTCGGTAAACAAAGTGTTCCATTTTAAAGATAGATCCCCTTGTTTTCTGATCAGGTTTTTAAAAGTATATCCAGTTTCCAGGTTTCCGAAAAAATAAGGTTCATTAGCAATACGCTCCTCAGTATCTGTATTGGTAAGGTATTGGTGAGTGGCGTTAGCTTTCAGATACAAATTATCTTGCAGGCTTATGCTTATTTGTCCGTCAACGCCTATGGTATTTACGTCAGTCAGGTTAATATAAAACCCCTGTACACCCCGGGTAAATAAAAAAAGTCGATTGTTACTGTTGCGATTAAAGAGGTTTGCATCGATCTGGTATTGATTCGTATTGTCAGCTCGATAGTTCCAAAGCACTCCAACATTTACATTTTGGCTTTCTTCGGGTTCTAAAGTAGGATTAGGGAGTAAATTAAGTCCATCTCCAAAAAACTCATAGCCCTCCGGTACTCTAAAGGTATTTTCAAAGGAAAATTTCACCTGTAGGGTAGGATGAATTTGATACGAAACAGCTATCCCATATCCAAAATTATTGTACGTTGATTCAAAACTGGTAAATTGCTCATCCGGATTACTGGCAAATACATCTTCCAAAACACTTTCAATTCCAACAAAAAAACCTTTAGTAAAAGCAGTGGCCGAGAGTTGGTTTTCAAATGCTTTTAGGGAATAGGATAGCCCGATAATATTTTTATCAATTACCTGCGGATCTTCAAACGCGATAGGAATTACGCTCAATGGATCTTCGCCTTGTCTTTTTAAATAATTTTTAGTGTAATTGAGATTAATGGTATGCTGAAAATTAATTTTATATTGAAAAGAAGCATTCACAATTCTTCGGGAATCATCAAACTGAAATAAAGTTTTGGACCTTCCGGTTTCTCCCAAAACCGTATTCGATCGCATTCTTGAATTGCCCAACCAATCAAATACCTGGGAAGAGGTATCGATAATTTTAGAGGTGACTTCTGCAAACTCTCCGTAAATTTTAGCTTTTATGTTTTGACTAAAAAGCGAGTCTTTTTGAAATTGTAATGAAATAAGTCGCGCTTGTTCTTTTCTGCGGACGTTTCCAAAAGGCACCTGGGGCGTAATTCCATGCTGAATTTCGTTGTCATTTGCTGAATAAATGGCACTCAATAATAGCTTATCTGCAAATTTTTGAGCGACCCAACCGGTTTTTAACCAGACCATACCCGAGGTGTAGGCATCGTGAAAACGTTGTGCGGTAGGCTGCCGTTCTCCGGTTTCATTACCTAAGGAATCTCTTAGCGTAAATCCATCCTGATTAAATTCATTTCCATTTATCGTGTAATCGTTATTCGAATAATTAAAGAAAGAACTTACCGCTAGGGTAAATCCTTTTTTGCTGAAATAATTACCATTTATCGAAGCTCGCTGGGTGTTAAAAGATCCGGTATCAAAAGCTACATCAAGAAAAGACTCTTTTTTCTGATTGGTGATAATATTAACCGCACCTCCCAGTGCATCAGCTCCCAAAAATATAGGAACTACTCCTTTGTAAACTTCAACTCGCTCTACCAAATTAGCTGGAAAATTATTGAAAGTCAACGAAGACCCCAGGTTATCTTGGGGAATCCCGTCAATAAAAAATCGTACCTGATTCCCAGAGAATCCATTAATGGAAAAACTAAAATCCGCACCTAACCCACCATTCTCTCTTACTACTACCCCCGGTAAGGTATTGAGTAGCATATTAATATCTACGCTACTATTTTTTAATCCTTCCGTTTCAATAACATTAACGGTAAGTGCCTGTTCCTTAATACGATTCGCTTCACTTTTACCAATAACAGTAACATCTTCTAATAATTCTTCATCTCTCTTTAAAACAATAGCAATGTTTTCTTTTGAAGTTAAAGCCACCTCTACTGTATAAGTAAGTGAACGATACCCTAAGTAATCAAAACTTAGCGTAAACGAACCCTCTGGAAGCGTAAGACTAAAATTACCCGCAACATCCGTCAGAGTGCCAACCCCTTTTTTTTCAACAACAGAAACGGTAACACCTACTATGGGTTGATATGATTCATCGGTAACTGTCCCTGTAATTTTAGATTGAGAATAGCTCTGATAAATGCATCCGAAGAAGCATAGATAACAATATATTTTTTTTAAAAAAAACAAATTCATCGGCGGTATTTATGAAACTATTTACTTAGATTTACATTGTTATTTATATTTAATCTAAATAAAATTAATGCAAAATTATTGGTTTGTTACTGATCAAAATGACGTTTAATGGATAAAAAAAGACGTGATCAAACTACGGAGATATTTTTAACGAATACTGAGGAGTGTAAGGACTTTTGGCGTTTGCAATTACAAGCGGTGTCTAAATCTGATATTTGTGGAATCCGCCATTTTCGCTATAATTTTATTCCCACGTTTGGTAATGGTTTTTTTGAATTTTACAGCTTTAACGGTGTATACTTAAGCATTATCGATTTTACCTTATTTGATGATCTTAACCTTTCAGGTATTCGTACGGATGAAGTCTTAGAATTTTCTTTTTTACTGGAAGGAGAGCAGATTATTTCACTGACTCATTTAAAAAAAGACTTGATCTATGAAGGCCCCGAGAGCTACTTTAGGTATATCCCTAAAACGGCAGGTAACATTAAAATCCCAAAAGGAAAACGTTTTAAAGAAATTAAAATTAAGTTAGGTGCTAATTTTATTAAAAACCATTCATTAGATCAGGAATATGATTTACAAGAAACCTTTAGGTTAACTACCACTGATACCATTACGCAACCCATTCCTTCTAAAACCCAAGTGTTACTCACTGAAATTTTGGAAGATACCCGTAAGGGCATTCTTAAGCGATTATTTTTAGAATCTAAAGTATTGGAATTATTGTCTTTACAGTTAGATGTTGAAAAGGAAATATCTATAGATCCTACCACGGTTAATACTCAAACCACAAAAAAAATTTATCAAGTACAACAAATTATTTTAGCTAACCTATCCCAACAGGTTTCCATCCAACAATTATCCAAAGAAGTAGGAATAAATGATTTTGTCGTCAAGAAAGAATTTAAACGGGTATTTGGGCAAACTATTTTTGAATATGCCCTACAACAACGTATGGATCATGCACGGAAATTACTACTCCACAGTAAAAAACCCATTTACGAAATTTCCGAACTCGTAGGGTATAAAAATGCCACTCATTTCTCCGCCGCCTTTAAAAAAATCGAAGGAATTACTCCAAAGAAGTTTCGTAGCGAACGTGAGGCTGGGATTGGGTAGTAACCAACCCCACACTCAATTTTCTGCGCTGTGCAGCTGCTAAGATTTCCATTTTCCGTAAATCCGAAGCGTTTGTCTTCATACATGCATCTACCCAAATATCCGTAATATTCAATAATTCTTCTTTTTGCAGTGGATTCACCAGTTTTTTACATTGCATATGATGATATTCAAAATTAAACCGGCAAGCTAGTTTCTGAAGTATATTTCCGCTTGTTGATATCATATTATGTTCTTCAGCAACTTCGTGTATCAAACCCAAAGATTCGAAAAAGCGGGATTTGTAAACGCTTCCGCTACGAATAATCATATCAGCATCGCTATGATTGAGCTTTCGGTAGAGTAAACTATAAGCACCCATTCCCGGAAACAAGTTAAATTTATTTTCTGGTAATCCAAGTTGTGCAGTTTCGTTGGCAATGATAAAGTCATGGGCTAATGCACATTCAAAACCGCCTCCGTAAGCGTTACCTTCAACCTGAGCAAGTGTAATTACCGGAAGGTTAAATCCATTGTAGATATGATAAATAGCGTTGATGCAGAGGTGTGCATACTCTCGAAGCCTATCCACCTGACGATTTATAATACATTCTAAAAAGAAGGGCAAATCCCCTCCTAAATTATAAATCCCTTGATGTTCAGAACCGGAAATAATGAATTGTAAGGGTCGGTCGGGATGCGAAAAATACGCTTGTACCCATCTCGAAAAAACCTCGAATTCTTTTAGTCCGGCAAGGCAGAAATTGGGCATTCCTTTATTTCGGATTTTCCAGGTTAAGGTTTGTTTTTCTTTTTGATAATCCAAAGTAACACATTGAAATTCTTTCATAACTAGAGTTTTTGAAGGATTACGGAACGTTTTTCACCAATTTCGCTTTTCTTTTTCCGGGAAAAAATACGATCAAAGACAAAGCGTTGAAGGATCAGCGTCAGTCCTATAAATGTGGGAATTAAAAGAAGCACTCCGCCAACTCCAAACTGCTGGTACCCCAAGACACCCATGCCCCAACAAATAATCACCCATTGAATGAAGTATATCGTAGTTACACGTTTGCTACAATAGTAAAAAAAAGAAAACAACCTGTTTCCTTTAACTTTAGAAACCAATACATTAGCTAGCCATAATAATACTAAATTAAATCCGGTGAGGTAAAACGTACCTCCAGGTCCCAGATGGAAATAATCGCCAAAATGGTATTCAAAATTATAATAGCAAAGTCCGCCACCTATAAGCATTAATAAGATTCCAGCTACCAACATTCTTTTGAATAAATAAGAGTTACTTTTCTGTTGTTCTTTATACCACATCCCAAAAAATATCCCGATCAGGATAAATGAGAACCATGGGAAAACAGCAAAATATACATTCCACTCCGCACCCCATAACAAATCCAATACATAATCCACTCCGGGAATGCCTAATCGAAATCCATGTACCTCTTTAGTCGTTATAGCAATTAAAACCGCTATGGTTAAAGGCACGTACTTGTTTTTAGAAAAATGATTGATGATTCCCATAAATAATAACGAAAACCCAGCCAATTGTAAAATATCGCCAGTCCCCAGCATATAAACCATATTCGCATACGTTGCCGGAGCTGTCCACCCGTAGGCTTCAATAAAATTATCCGGTACTGTTCCTATCAGGGTAGGTAGTACAAACTTTAAAAAATTCATTAGATATCCTACAGCAAGAATATAACATGCTCTTTTAATAGATAAAACAATACTTTGATTTCGGGATAAAATAAAAGATACCCCCATTGCAATCAAAAACATCGGCGTGCCTTTACCAATAAAATGTACAGCTGCTCCCAACCAGGTTTCGGTTTGGGTAGGTACATCTCCATAAATCCAAAGCGTATGAACAATTACGACCATGAGTACACTGATCCCACGGGCAAGATCAATGGCTTTGATTCGCTTAAATTTTTGAGGTGTTTTGTTTGTTACTATTTTTGTTTCCATAGGGTTATGCTATTGTGTTTTTAAAAGAAGCAATGGGATTTTTTATGGTGCCTTCGATAATCAAGCTTTCAATCGGATCTGCCAGGTTGAGCATTTGTTTGGTATTACGTAATTGTAAGCGATTTAGGCAACAACGACCAAATTCGGGCATAAAGAGATCGTAACGTTCAAATTGCTTTTGTAAATGTTTGTTTTCAGCTTGATAGGTATGAACAGTTGTAGCAACTTGTTTCCAGAAACCTATTTCTGAAAATTGTAGCTGCTCTTCCAAAATCACACTTAAAAACCGGAAAAAACCGTCAAAAATATCGGTGAATAGGGATAAGACCTTCATTTCATCTGAAGCCGGAGTAAATACCCGTTGTACGGCTTCGGGCAATACAAGTTCCGGATCAAAAACAATAATTTCTTCGGTGATATCTTTCATTAAGATTCGAACAGGAACCTGATCTTCCATAATCAAAATTATATTTTCGCCATGCGGAATAAAAACCAACTCGTAAGCATAAAAACAATGTAATAGAGGTTTTAGATACGCATCAAGATAGGTTTGTAGCCAATCTTGAGGAGAAATTCTAGAAGCTTTAATCATGGCTGCTATCAACGCATTTCCTTCTTTGTCACGGTGAATTAACGCTGCCATGGTCATAACGTTTTGGTGCTGTTTAATTTTTTGCTGCGGACTTTCCCGCCATAAAGCAGACAACATTTTATTATGCGGATTGGATCGACCTAAGCTTTGGTAATACGTATTTTCAAAACCCACCGTTGCTACTTCTCCTAACATATCGAATCCGGTTCGTTTTAGATAGGTGTCGTTCCCTAACAAATCTGTAATCCAGGTGGTGATTTCCGGGGTGGTTTTCATATAATAAGGTGACAACCCCCGCATAAATCCCATGTTTAAAATAGATAATGCCGTTTTTACGTACATGTTATCGGGATGGGTCTGGCTAAAGAGAGTTCTGATAGATTGTTGGGCTACATAAGCATCCTTACTTTCTCCCAAATACACCAATTTTTGATTGGCTAAATCGGTGGCAAACACTTGTTGAATTTTATGATTCCATTGCCAGGGATGTACCGGGATAAATATATAGTCTTGAATAGGTAATCTAAGAGTTTTTAAAACGGAATTGAATTCTGCTATCTTTTCTACCCCCAATTCCTTATGCATCATCGCATTGTAACCAAATCCGGAAACGGAAGCATAGGTAGTTTTTGATATATGACCCGCCAACCAGCAGATATGAAAAGGTTGATGTACTTCGGGAGCGTATTGCAGATATTCGGTACGGCTAAACCCAATCCTACCATTATTAGCAACAAAAACGGGATGCCCTTCGGTCATAGATTGTTCGATCTTCTGGAAAGAAGCATTTGCTAAATCCTTTGCTGTACATTGTTGATGTATTTTTTTATAGATCGCACTATTTAGCGTACTGGAAATTTCTTCGAGGTATACCGGCAAGCAGTCATCAGTAATACCTAAAACCTTCTGAAATTCTATAAAAAATGATAAGGCTTCTACCTTTATTATTTCCGAATTTTTAAACTTTTGAAGGCTATCAGCAGCAATACTCCAATGATCCAGCGCGTATTTTTTTGCTTTAAATTGATAGTAAATCTCGAGAGTTCCTGTTTTTAGAATATATGTCCCGTCTTCCTGCGATTCCGGTTGCAGAAGTAACTCATGAGCAAATTCGCTGATTGCTTTAGCGACTAATTCTTTATTTGACAGGTTCCAGTATTCAACAGAAGTACCGTAAGAAGTTTTTTTAGGGTTTTTTTCTGAAACTTCATTGATTTGCAAAATCTCAAGGGCATCTTTGAAAGTTTGTCGGCTACAAATGGCAAGGCCTGCTTTTTTCTCAGGTAAATCAATCTCTTTTATATATTGAAATCCGGCTTTTTTATTCAGCCGATGGATTTTTTCATTATTAATATCCGGTTCTACCACCATACGAATCACTTCGGGTTGTGAAAAGAAAAATTCAACCACCGTTTTAAAGACTGTCCAGGTAAAATTCTGGATTCTTTGAACGGGTGGGGCTACTAAAATATGCATTCCATAATCTCCGGCTTCAGCTTGATAATAATTACGAATACGATCTTCTGAGACTTTATACTTTTCCAATAAAAAAGAAGGTTTTCCGTTGAAAAGACCTATAAAAATTTTATAATCCGATTTAGCTAATGCCGTGATATATTCGCCTTGAACTTCATCATACGATTTATACTGCATTCCCCAAAAGGAAGCGTAATCCTGGGTGACCCATTTGTAGATCATTGGTAGGTCTTCTTCCAAAGAAAACGGGCGTAGTTCAATACTTCCTAAATCCGGAATTTTTTGAGTATAAATAATAGGTAGCGAGGTTGAAATAGTTTGCATGATTACCTTGGGATTTAAGCGATGGTAGAAATAGGTGTTGTTTTAAAAGCAGCGATCGGATTGGTTAATCTTCCGGCAAATTGAAGCAAGGCTACAGGGTCGTCCAGATCAATCATTTGTTTATGATTATTCAGTTGTAAACGGTTAAGGCAAGACAATTGAAAATCAGCTGCAAACAAATCATATCTTTCAAACTTTTCTTGTAATTGTGGGAAACGTTCCTGATACTGCTGAATCGAGATGGCTACAGCTTCCCAAAATAATTCTTCCCTATATCCGGCATGTTCCACCAAAATATGAGACATAAAACGAAAAAATCCGTCAAAAATATCGGTAAAAATGGAAAGTAATTTTACATCTTCAGGAACAGGAGCGTACATACGTTTCAAATGTTCGGGGAGTTCAACTTCAGGACTTAAGATGCAGGCTTCCTCAGTAATATCTTTCAATAGAATTTGTTTGGGAACACTATTCTCAAGTACCATGATAATATTTTCGCCGTGAGGCATAAAAACCAAATCATACTGGTAAAAACAATGTAGCATCGGGGTGAGATATGCTTTAAAATATTGCTCCAACCAATCTTCTGCTTCTAGCTCTGAATTTCTAATAATTTCAGGAAGTAAGGCATTACCATTTTGATCAACATGTAAAAAAGCTGCCATGGTCATCAATTGTTGCCTTGGTTTTACTACGGACATCGGACTCTCGCGCCACAAGGAAGCTAACATTTTATTATAGTTGTTATGCGGGCCAAATTCCTCAAAATACGGATTTATATAACTCACCGAAGCAATTTCGCCCAACATTCTAAATCTGGTTTCCTGAATGTAAGGATCCTGGTATAGGAGTTCTTCCAACCAAACTGCCATTTTTGGCGCGGTACCCAGGTAATAATATGGTAGGCCTCGCATAAAGCCCATGTTTAAAATTGATAAAGCGGTTTTAGTATAAAATTTCTTAGGATTTGTTAGATTAAACAGGGTTCGAATGGATTGTTGGGCGACATATTGATCCGGTCCATAACCTAGGCATATTAATTTTTCTGTTGCAATTTCGGTAGAGAAGGTATTGGCTAATTTATTAAACCATTGCCACGGATGTACCGGGACAAAGTAGTAGTCTTTTGGGTTTAAGCCTTTTTCTTTTATGATTTGGTTAAAATTTGTGATGGTAGTTGCATCTAATTCTTGTTTCAGTATGGTTTGATAATCCAAATCAGCCGTTCCTGAATATTTTGTATGTTCTTTATGCCCAGCTAACCAAAGTAAAGAAAATGAATTTCCGGCTTCGGGAGCATAAGCGCGATAGTCGTTACTGTCAAACCCAATTCGTCCGTTATTTGCTACAAATCCCGGATGTCCTTCGGTCATGGATTGTTCAATGGTTTGAAAGTCTGCGGTGACCAGTTGATCTGAGGTAGGATTTCCCTTTTGTAATTTAAAAGCACTTCCGTAAAGGGTGCTAATAATTTCTTCCAGGTACACAGGTAACTGCTCATCTTTAATGCCAAGTTGTTGTCTAAATTCTTTGATAAATAAAACTGCATCTAAGGTGCTATTCTCACCATTTTCCGTTTTTTTAATACTTTGTTCCGAAATCCAAAAATGATTCATGGTCAAAAGCTTTGCGCTAAATTGATAGGTAATATGTTTATCATCTGCGAAAACCTGGTACGTGTTCCAACCTTCTTCTCCTTCGGAAAGTAGCGTAGGTGTTAATAATAGTTCATGACTAAATTCGGTTAACGCTTTTTTGACTAATAAATCATTGGCTTTTTGCCAGGTTTTACGATGTAAATGATGTACGGATTGTTTTGGGGATATGATATGATCCAACGTATTCAAGGCGCTTCTTTTTTTAATTTGTGGATTGGATTGTAATTGTTCAAAATGATTTCGGGTTAAAAATGCTAATTGTGCGGTTTTATGAGGTAATTCGACCACCTTGTCTAGGACAAATCCGATGCGTTGACAAAGGGCAAACATTTTTTTGTTACGTATATCCGGTTCTACCAAAATGCGGTTTACTTCCTGGTTCTGAAAAATAAAGGTGGTGATTGCCTGAAATACATACCAGGTAAAATTTGGTATTTTGATGCTAGGTGGAGCTACGATAATATGTATACCACAATCTTCTTTTTTTGCATGAAAATAGGTACCTATCGCATCTTGTTGAGGATGGTAACGTTCCAGTATAAATGCAGGTTGTTCTTTATAAAACCCAACAAAAACATCATAATGATCCGGCATCATCAGTTTGTAATATTCCTCTTGCACTTCGGGTAGGGTAAAACCTTGCATTCCCCAAAAAACGGCATATTCTTGGTTTACCCATTGGTATAACACCTGGCTATCCTGCGTAATCCGGAAACGCCGAATGTCAATAGTCCCGAAATTAGTGAAGGATTGTGAATACAAGTAATTTTCTTTAATGATGAGTTTATTTTTCATGAATTCAGGGCAGTTTTCTTTGAACGTTGTTCTTTTTTTAAAGAGGTAATAGGTATTGAAATTTTAAAGAATAGATAATAGATGACTAAGGTGAGTACAAATCCAACACTAGCAATATAAAATGGTATTTGTAATCCTTGATTTTCGACTAAAATTCCAACGAAGAAAGAGGAAATCAAGACTCCTAAATTTTGAAAGAAATGTACTTTACTGTAATCCGTGGCATATGAATCCGGAGTGCTTAATTCAAATAACAATACATCAAATTTGACAACGCCCTGAAAGATCGCCCACCCGTAAATCACCCGACCTACGAGAATGGAAACTTCTGAAGGAATTCCCTGTAGCAGTAATCCCAAAGCACCTATACTTAGCGCAGACAAAATCGTTTTATTATGGCTAATGGTTGACGGTCTTTTGGTACTCCACCATAAAACCATTAACGCGATAAATCCGGGAATAGCATACAAGGTTCCTGAAATGAATTTGGAATCGTAGATGGAAACTGACTCCCAATAGGTCGCAAAAAACGGTCGAATTAAAAAGTCGCTAAAATAAAGCAACATCGTAACCAGTCCGATCTTTAGAATAAAGCCTTTGGTTTTACTTATTGAGTTCAGAATTTCATTGGATTTTTCTGTAACCACGGCGGGAACCTGTTGTTTAGTTGCCAATAAATAGCCACTCATTCCCATTTGGACAAAATCTCCAGAAGCCATAATTAGATAGATATAACTGGCGTCGATCAAATCCACCGTAAGTCCGCCAATAATAGCGCCTGCGATTCCCCCTAAGTGTACCACGACTGACAAAATTCCAATGATTTGAGAATGTTCGTTTTTAGAACTGATTTTTAGTATATAAGGGTAAACTAAGAGATAACTTCCTTTAAAAAAAATCATGATGAGCGATACGATCCAAAAAGTGGTATAAGAACTGGTCCAAAAACAATACAAGGCTAATATACCCGCAATGCATTGTGTGTAAATTAAAATATTAAGTTCGGATATCTTTTTAGAAACATAAGCCCAAAACGGAAACGCCAACATGACTAAAAAACAAATTGCTGCAAAATAATACCCGACTACTTTAGGATCGTTGACTCCAAATCTAGCCTCAAAAAACTGAGGGTAGAATGGATGTAGCAGATAATCACTTACTACAGCTACCAGGGTCATGATGATTAGTGCTTTTTTCATTTTTTATTGTTGTTTATAAACTCCTTTCTTTCGAAGGAAGGGTTAGGGATGGATGTTTTCCGCATTAATTCTATTGCGTTGACGAAATACATCTCTCTAAATCTCCCTTCAAAGGGAGACTTCTTGATTTTCAGTTTTTTATGTATGTGCTTGTGATATGGCTATCTTTTCCTCTTTACCTACTCCAAACTGCTGAAAAGCAATTTGCTTCTCAATTTTGTAATGATCTTTTCCGGTGATTTCTCTTAGGATATAGGAGTTACGGTAGCTTGCCATACCTAAATCCGGGGTTACAAACCCGTGAGTATGTAATTCAGCATTTTGTACAAAAACCGCGTTTTTATTTTTATCGATACTGTAATTACGTTGTACCTGGTACCTGCCTTTTTGATCCCATAGTATTTGATCGTTAATCCCTTTCATAAATTTCGGCATTTGATAGTGGTATCCAGTTGCCAGGATTAAGCCTTCTGTCTGGTGCTGATAGGCTTTTTCCTGTTCCTTTTGATAAATGTTTAGGTAAAAAGTATCCAAAACTTTATCGTATTCGGCTTCGGTTATTTCAGAATTGGTGCGTAAGTTGATTTTTACCTGGTTTGATACATTTTTAGTGTACATTAAATCGTAAATGTTGGCAATTAATTCCTGGTTAATACCCTTGTATAGATGTTTTTGATTGTGGATCAGGTCATCTCGTTTTGCTTCCGGTAGGTTATAGAAATAGTCTACGTATTCTGGTGAGGTCATTTCTAAGGTAAGTTTTGAATACTCTAACGGGAAAAATCGGGGCGAACGGGTAATCCAATTTAATTCGTAACCTCTAATATCAATATCCTGTAGCAAGTCATAAAATACTTCAGCAGCGCTTTGTCCGCTACCTACTACGGTAATTCTTTTTTTACTTTGTAATGCTTCTTTTTGGGATAAATACGAAGAAGAATGTACCGCATGCTCATTTAAATTTCGAAACCCAGCTGGGATATAGGGTTGCGTTCCGGTACCCAATATCAATTTTTTAGTTCTATAAGTTTTTTCTTCATAAGATTTGGTATGTCTAACAATGACTTCATAACAATCTTTGGCTTTTAGGTAGCAAGTTTTTACGACTTCGGTTTGAAAATGAATGTTGTTTAATTTTTGAATTGCCCATTGGCAGTACTGATTGTATTCTTCACGTAACAATAGGAAATTTTCACGGATGTAAAACGAATAAATACGTCCTTGTTCTTTGACATAATTTAGAAAGCTGAATTCACTGGTCGGATCGGCTAAAGTCACTAAATCCGCCATAAATGGAATCTGAAGCGTAGTTCCTTCAAGCAACATTCCTGCATGCCAGTTAAAATTTTCTATTTTATCAAAGAATAGCCCGCTTAAGTTTTCAATAGGCTTAGCAAGGCAAGCCATGCCTAAATTCATTGGGCCTACACCAATACCGATATAATCCAATACTTCTTTAGTGTGCATATGCTTTTTCATTTTGAATTTTATATTCGTTAGCGGTTTCTTTAATTAGGTAGATGATTTCCAGAAGATCTTCAATGGTACTTGTAGGGTTCAAAAGTGTAAATTTTAAAAAAATATTCCCATCCAATTTGGTACTTGCAATAGAAGCTTGCCCTGTAGCGAATAATTTATTTTTAATGTGTAAATTAATACGGTCAAGCTTTGAATTGTGTTGATGTTCATAATTTTTATATCGAAAAACCAGGGTACTTAGTTCAGGTTTAAGAACGATTTCAAAACAAGTATCATCTTTAATACTGTGATATAAATCTAATGCCAGGTAGTGTACTTTTTCTAAAAAAGAACCTAATTGCTTTTCCCCGGTCATTTTTAAGGTAAACCAAAGTTTAAGGGCATCAAAACGTCGGGTGGTTTGTATGGATTTTTCAATCAGGTTCGGGCAATCTTCATTTCGGTGTTCTAATGGATTTAAGTAATCCGCATAATGTGAAATATATTTAAAATTTTGAGTATCACCCACTAAAAAAGCACTGGAACAAACCGGTTGAAACATAGTTTTGTGGAAGTCAATGGTAATTGAATCCGCTAAAGCTGTTCCGTCTAATAGATGTTTGTGAGTTTCAGATAAAATATAGCCTCCACCGTAAGCCCCGTCAATGTGATACCAAATATTGTATTCTTTGGCAATTTTAGCAATGGTTTGAAGTGGGTCAAAGCTTCCAAAATCCGTAGTCCCGGCAGTAGCTGCTACCCCAATCGCAATATTACCTAATTGTTTTTCTCTTTCAATGGCTTGCACCAAAGCTTCAGGTTTCATCTTCATTTTTTCATCTGTAGCTACGGTAATAATAGCTTTATACCCCATGCCAAGAAGAGCTGCATTCTTTTTCAGACTAAAATGTGCCTTCTCCGAACAGAAAAACCGGAATTTACTGACCACGTCCGACCAACCGTTTTCTTTTAAATTTAAACCGAAATAGGTAAAGGCATAATGATCACGAGCCAATAGTAGCGCCATAAAATTGGATTGCGTACCCCCGCTGGTAAAGACACCATCTGCTGATTTTGGTAAGTTCATTTTATCACAAATCCAACGAATTACTTCTTGCTCAATTAAAGTAGCCGAAGTGCTCTGATCCCAGGTTTCTACCGCCGTATTAACTGATGAAGCAATCAAATCACCTACTAAAGCGGGTAAAACTACCGGACAATTTAAGTGTGCTACATATCGTGGGTGTTGAAACGAAATAGCATGATCCAAATACAAGTCTTTGATTTGTTCTAAAGCATCTTCAATAGAACAAGTTTCATCATTTGAAAAGGATAAAGATTTCTTTTTACTATTTAATTGAGAAGCAGAAGCACCACTATAAAAAGAAGAATTATCCAGGAAACCGGACAAATACTGCATTGTTTTTTCTATGTAGTAATCGTATTTAAACTTTGTTTTTTGATTAAAGAAGTGATCTAATTTTTGATCCTGAATAAAGTGACTTTGTGTACTGACTTGCATATTTTATTTTTATTTAATCTAAATAAGCAACGCAAAAGTAAGTTAAAGTAATAGGATAATTCTGACGAAATTGGGATTAAAAAAGACGGGGATTTTTTTATGAAAAAGGTTTGGAGTTTTAACGAACATAGTAAATCAAAAAATATATTGTTAACCTTTTTAACAAAACACTTATTGTTATGTAAAATGGTTTTTCCCAAAACTCATTGATTTACGTATAATTAAGTCAATATCTAAACGTAAAAAGTTTGAACTCTGTCCGGTCGCGGTCACCAGAAGAGATAAATCTATGATTTATCTCTTTTTATTTATCTGATATTCAATTATTTACGAATATTTATTTCATCAACTATCTTATTAAGTTATAGTTTTAATAGATTATATAACATGGATATCTAATACGAAAAGTTTGAAATTTAATGTAGGTCATAAGACAACTCTTAGTATTCATAAATTAAATTTTCTTTAATAAAAAAAATCAAAACTTGTTTAAAATCGCTAATACTTCTTTCTTGTAACTTCTGCTAATAGTTAATGATTTATTGTTGATTATTATTTCTTCATTGGTAAAGGAAGAAATACTTTTAAATGCTACAATATAAGATCGATGTATCCTTAAAAACTTATTTTTAGGGAGTTTAGCCTCGATAGCACTTATGGTTTCTCTTGTAACTATAGTATCGTTAGCCAAGTGAATCTTAAGATAATCACTATAACTTTCGATATAAATAATTTCACTAAAATCGATCTTTATCATTCTTCTATCTGCTCTCACAAACATAAAATCGTTTCGGTTTGTTATTTCTATATCTTCCTTATGTGAATTGGAATAAATCTCGAAATAGTTCGTGACCGACTTTAACAATCTTTCAAAAGATATAGGCTTGAGTAAATAATCTACCGCTTGTAACTCAAAGCCTTCCACCGCATATTCTCTATAGGCAGTCGTAAAAATGATCTTACTATTTTTATTGATGGATTTAGCAAAGGAAATACCTGTGATTTCAGGCATGTTGATATCCAGAAAAATTAAATCTATCGTATGATCTCTTAGATAGTTAAGTGCATCAATGGCATTACTATAGCTCCCTTTGATAACAATACCCGAAATTTTAGAAATATGCGTTTCTATAACGTCTCTTGCAATAGGTTCGTCATCTACAATAATACATGATATAGCTTTTATTTGTTGCAATGGTCAGCTAAGTCTTAGTTGTAAAGCAACTTTAAAGAAGTTACCTTCATTTTTAATATCTAACGTATAATTATTAGGATATAACAAATCTAATCGCTTTTTTATATTATCCAGACCAATTCCTTTTGGGGAGGGTTCTGATCTTGAGGTAGTATTTTCAACGTAAAACCAAATGTTTTGATTTTCGCATTTTAAATCGATTTTAATTTTTAATTGACCTTGATGTAGCGTACCATGTTTAAAACTATTTTCTACAAAAGGTAACAACAGCATCGGCGCAATTTTTAAATCTTCTGAAGGGTGATAGGTATTAAAGGAAATACTTAGCGAATCGTTAAACCTCAGTTTTTCTAATTTTAAATAATCTTCAATATGGTTTATTTCTTCTTGTATGGATACAAAAGGTTTATCGACTTGGTAAAGCAAATAATCTAAAAGGTTAGAAAGTCTTAAAATCATTTCTGGGGTTTCGTCTGCTTTTTTTAAGGCAAAGCCATATAAAGTGTTTAAAGTATTAAATAAAAAATGCGGATGAATTTGCATCTTTAAATAATTTAATTCTTGCTCTTTCAGCTGAAGCTGTGTTTCCAATATTTTATTTTCCAGTTGTTTAGTTTCTTCAGAATGTTTGAGGTTCAGCTTTAATAATTTAAAAGCACTCACCATAATGACAATTAAATACACCGAAACAGCAACAAACACCATATTTCTACTTATAGGTGCCATTTTTAAATATTTAAAATTGGAAAGATATACAAGTCCGAAAAAGACGGAGACAACTATCAAATAAGTAGAAATAATAAAGGTGTATACGCAGTACAGGGTAAAATAGAAATACCTTTTTTTGATTAAATAATCAGGGATAAGTTTATAGATAGAAACGTAAGTAGTAGCGATTGTAATGGGCATTAAGAATAAAGAAAATGACAATACATAATCAAAATTATTACTCTCTACACCAAAAAAATAGGTGTAAAACAATAATACGGTACACCAAAAAATAGTATGAAGTACCCCTTGTATTAACTTTTTTAGTAAAAATTTTTGAAAAACCACTTTCATCTCCTTCACAATAATAGCATATTTTTATTGGGAATTCTTTTTTTGTAGATAGATAACAGGTTTAGCAGGCGTTTTAACTGTTGGTAGTAAAGGGTACTAAATAGGTTAACTGTCGCATTTTAATTTTTAGAGTCGCTATAAAATTTAGGTTTGTGTCATTATTAATGAAAACGATAAACCAATGAAATACTTTGTATTCCTTTTTCTCATAGTTCCAATAATAGGCTTCTCCCAGCAAAAACATTTTAAGAAGTTGGATTCATTGTTCGATTTACTCTATGTAAATCAGAAAATTATGGGAGATATAACTATATTAAAAGATGGAAAAAAAGTCTATAATAAATCGGTTGGCTATCAATATATAAATGAAGAACAAAAAAAAGAAATTACTATAGCCTCAAAGTTTAGAGTAGGCTCTGTAACTAAAACTTTTACGGCGGTGATGATATTCCAATTACTGGATGAGAATAAAATTGCTTTGAATAATAAATTATCTCAATACTATCCTAAAATACCAAGCGCGTCAAAAATTACAATTGCAAATCTGTTGAGTCATCGTAGTGGGTTATTTGATATTACTAATGATCCAACAGTTGAAGAGTGGATCTACAAACCTTCTTCAGAAAAAGAAATGATATCCCGAATTGTAAAACATAAGGCAGTGTTTCAACCTTCTGAAAAAACAAGTTATAGTAATACGAACTATATATTACTTGGATATATTTTGGAGCAAATAGAAGGAAAACCTTATAAAACAATTTTACAGGAGCGTATCACGAATAAACTAGGTCTAAAAAATACTTATGTAGGTAGTTCGATTGATATCTACAAAAATGAATGCTTAAGCTACAGGTATGAAGAAGAAGATAATAATGCTTTGGTCAAGGTAGCAGCAACCGATTTAAGTAATCCGGGTGGTGCCGGGAATATTGTATCAAATACTTTGGATTTAACTACATTTATAACCGCTTTATTCAACAAAAATTTGATTACAGAAGAGAGTTTAAAGTTAATGACGACTACGGCTGATCATAAAGAGTTTTGCTACGGAATTTTCTACAACAGTATTAAAGGTTTAGATGTTTATGCAAGTGAGGGGAGTATTGATCGTTTTCAAAGTGCATTAATTTATGTACCTAAAACGAAAGTGGCAATAGCCTTTAATTCTAATGCGTTAAATTATAAAAAGATAATGATCGTACTCTATGCTTTAGATGCAAGTCAAGGTAAGGAAATAACCTTACCAGTTTTTGATAAAAACTAATAAAGTAATGTAATCTTCATAAACTTAAACAATAAAAAGTTGTATTGTAAAAAACTTTAAACTCTTCAAATTATGATCAAAATGATATTATTGATACCTCAAAATATTTTTAGTGAATTAGTAAAACGATTTAGCGAAGGAGGAACCTTTTTTATGTCACTTATTCTAATCTGCTTTATATCAGCATTGTTTTTTCTAATTTTTAGCTTTATAAATTTTAAAAAGAATCCAATAAGAGCTAAAAAAATGGTAGAATTAGCCTCAGAAGTGAGTATTTTAGGACTGGTTATTGGGCTTTTAGGTTCTATTATTGGCATGATTCAAGCCTTTGATACTATAGAAGCACTCGGAGATATGAACCTTGTTCAAATGGGTGCCGGACTAAAGGTTTCCTTTTTAACCGCCTTATTTGGAAGTATTACTTTTATAGTACCTCGAATTGGTATTATCGTTTTAAAAGGACTTCAGAAGATTTGAGAAAAGATTTATTTTATTATTTAGTAATTAGCCATACCTATTTTTAGTTAGTCAATCCTTAATAAATAGTTTTTGGAATAAATGGAATGGGCTTAGGGCTCTCAAAAGAATGAATAAAATAATTTTTTCAAACTATTTTATTTAGTTTAGCATTATCCTTTTGAAGTTCCATCTACTTTTGGCTAAAAATGCATTGATTTTAGGTGATTGTAACCGCTAAGGTAGTTTTGCTTCATCCTAAAGTCTGTTTTTAAGTGTCCTACAACACCAAAACATTTTTTTTATATGAATTATAGTTCATTATAGATGACTTTACCTAAACCTTATTGGTAAAAGAAAGTATCCAGGAATTATATTAAGTCTAAAAATTAATTTCACAAATTTTAATCATTTTCTGATTTGGCTTTTGAAAATGCGAAAACATTTTCCAGAAAGCCACTTTTCTCTCTTCTAATGAATGAAGAAAACGGTTGTGTGAGATCTTTTTTCTCATAAACCACCATGCTCTCTCTACAGGGTTGAGTTCCGGACTATACGGGGGCAAGTATACGATCTCAAGTTTTGGGTGTTTCTTTAACCATACTTTTAGTAATTTTGCGTGGTGAAACTTTACGTTATCCACTACCATAATAATCTTAGTGTGTTTTCTATAGATGTGCATTATCTTTTTCAAGTGCTTTTTAAAACTTTGATAGTTCCCCCTTTGATGAAAGGTAACGGTAATTTGCCCGGTCTCAAAATTGTAACTCCCCATAGCTGTCTGGCGTTCCCTTTTTCTTTGTTTGCAGATTGTTTTAGGTTGCTTGCCCTTAGGTGACCATTGATAACCTACGGTGGCAGTGTTTGACAGGGAGAACTCATCTTCAAACAAAAGTACCGTGTCAGCAGGACTCTCCAAGAGTTTTTTTTAACTCCTCTTTGAACTCCCCTTGTTTCTCAAGATCAGCTTCCGGATAGATGCCTTTCGATTTCTGATAGCTAAAGCCAAGGCCCTTTAATATATTATAGATCTGAGCCCGTTTGTAGCTAACCCCCATATGTTTCTCAATCCAATCAATAAGTAAAGGACCGTTCCAGGTAGCTGAGTTGTACCCGTAATCCTCCGGGGTTGCCTCTAGAATTAATTGGCTCAACTCCGTTTTTTGATCCTCTGTAAGCTTTGGTTTGCGCCCTCTACCTGTTTTATCCTTTAGCCCTTCAATACCTTCTTTTTCAAACCTGGATACCCAGTTTAAAATTTGCTTGAAACTTGTGTTGTACAACGCCTCTAGTTCCCGGCTTGGCTTTCCTAAAGAAACTTGGTAAACGGCATACAAGCGTAAACCTATTTTGTATTTATCCTCATTGTTGAAAAGTGCCTTTATTTGATCCGGTGTATAACCAGACACTTTACGTGTAGATCTACCCATATGTTTTTAACAAAGATAAACCTTTTTTGTGTAATAAAATATTAGACTTTAAATAAAACATCTTCAAAAAGCAGTAAACCTTTACTTGTTACCTCTTATCTTACTGCAACCTTTGTCAATATGGTAGTGATTAGTACAATAGGTCAACAACCAAAGTAGGACTAAGTATAAAAATTGACTGTTTAAAGGCCTATTTTATTTTTAGTCCGCCTGAAGAGTACTATAAAATGTATTTTTAATTTGCAAAATTAATATACAAGATTCCTGGTTTTTTTACTGCAGTTTTCGGATAGTTATAAGATAAATTAATAGTAGTACTAGGTGCATCTAATGACTATATTGAAAACGGCTCTATTTAAAGTAAAGCCGAAAAAGCAATCAACGATTACTTCCTATTATCATAAGTGGGTACTAAAAATAAATAAAAGTTCTTTGAAATTCTTTGTTAATCATATGTACAGCGATTTCCCATAGCGTGACGATTTGAAATAGAACATGGATTTTTGATTTTTTAAATCAAATATCTATGAACCAAGGCAAATATATTTTCGCTCAACTTACTGATTTTCTGCCCCGGCGCATTTTTGACTGGATTGTCAAGCAGTACAATGGCAACAAATATGTAAGAAGCTTTACATGCTGTAATCAAATGCTTTGCATGGTTTTCGGTCAGTTAACTGCTCGGGATAGCATGAGGGATTTACTGCTTAGTTTAGAAGCTCATAAATCAAAATATTATCATTTAGGGTTTGGGTCGTCCATATCAAGGCGTAACCTTGGTAAAGCTAACCAAAAGCGCAACCATAAAATATTTGAAGAATTTGCTTATGTGTTGATTGCACAAGCCAGGGAGAGTTGCTATAGATCGGATTTCCAACTCGACATCAAAGGTAATGTGTATGCCTTTGATTCCTCTACCATTGATTTATGTTTAAGTGTATTTTGGTGGGCTGAGTTCAGGAAAACCAAAGCAGGTATCAAACTTCATACACTTTATGACGTAAAAACATCGATCCCTGCTTTTGTACATATAACAAATGCCAAAGCACACGATGTAAGCACTCTGGATTTACTGGTTTATGAAGTAGGAAGCTTCTATGTGTTGGATAGGGCTTACGTTGATTTTGAACGCTTATACCTCTTACATAGGCAAAAAGCCTTTTTTGTTACCCGTGCAAAATCCAATATGAAGTTTAATCGGATGTATTCTAATACTGTCGACAAAACCAAAGGCATAAAGTACGATCAGGTTGGTAAGTTGGCTTCTTACTATTCTAAAAGGTCATACCCGGAAAAGCTAAGGCGTATTAAGTATTATGACGATGAGTCCAAAAGGACATTCATTTTCTTGACCAATAATATGGATTTGAAAGCCGAAGAAATATGTTATCTCTACAAAAAACGCTGGGAAGTTGAACTATTTTTTAAGTGGATGAAACAATATTTGAAGATCAAGTCCTTTTGGGGGACTTCGATTAATGCGGTCAAAGTCCAGATCTATTGCGCAATAATTGCATATTGTCTTGTGGCAATGGTTGGTAATACTTTAAAAGTTGAACGCTCAATCTACGAAATATTACAAATTTTAAGCATCTCACTACTCGACAAAACACCTATAAGAGAGATACTTAGCAAAAACGATTACAAAAATATCAAAGAACTAAATAATAAACAATTGAAAATCAATGAGTTTTAAGCGCCCACTAATGTCCTATTATGATAGTTTAAAGCCGTCGAACAAATGAACGAAGAGGATAAAAATATCGTATCTAAGCTTATTGATGCCTTTATTACTAAAAAAAGAATATCTGATATCTCTGCCTATTAACAATGATTAATTTAAAAATTTTTGTAAGTATATTTAAAATAATCCTACTTTGTCATCTTATGTTTTATAGTTTTTATTTTGATCTCTTAGAAGTTGGTTGATGTATCTTTTATGCTGTTTTAGAATAATGTTTATAGCTACTTGAGGTTTTTCTATTTTTGTTTTTATACATAGGCACACGATTTTTCTTAGGGTTGGTGCTGTATACTTTTGATCTTTAGTTTCTATTTTTAGTTTAGCAATCAACAGCATTGCCATCATACAAATTGCCATGTGGTTATGAAAACCATGCCATCCCCTAATTTGATAGTCTCCCATTCCCACTAGGTTTTTCCCTTCTTTAAAAATTTGCTCGATAAATATTCTTTGTCCTTGCTTTTGCGCTAGCTCTTTGATGTGGTCGTTTTCCATATTTGTCAAGGAATATTTAGTTTTTCCATCGGTATCTTTTCGAACCAGTAGTACCAAATCTAACCACTTGTTTTCACGGGTAAGAATTTGCACTTTGGCATAGTGGAACTTTGCTTTGAGAGTTCCTTTGGTTGATTCTCGAATTGTGATGTGTTCAAAATCATCTTCCAATAAGTTGGCGGTGTATTTGTCTACCCTGCATTTTTCATTTGGATCGTAATTGAAATAGATCAAATGGTCACTGCGGATATCCCCTATAAAATCAATACGGGCACCTATCAAATAGTCTAACAAAAAAGTAGCATTGCCATACAACGCATCGAAGTTCACGTAATCGAAGGCAACCCCTTTGATCTTTGCCTGTTCTATGATCTGCCATGCTATCTCTGGCTTGCTACAATGTTTTTGATCCTTAGGGATATTGCATTTGTCTCTTCTCAAACTATCACAATCCCATTCCTTTGGCATAAATAGGCGCATATCAATAGGGGCGTAATTTATGCCTTGCGAAAGGCCTGCTGCGACGGCTACTTGTCCATTATCTGTCTTACCAATACAGCCTAAATATTGTCTAGAAACACAAGCTAACATTTTACCTTTTTTACGAAAACCTACCTCGTCTATCAGTAACGCAGTTGGTTGTTTGCCCTTGGCAAAGAGCTGTGAAGCCTCCATGGCTACTTGATCCATTAAACCCTCATACGACCAATGACCACTATTGATAAAATGATTGATGCTTTGCTGGTTCAAACACGACAAGTGATCTGCAATATTCTGACAGTTGGCTGTCTTCTTCTCTAATTTAAAGAGTGATTGGAAATAATCGAATGCATGTTGCCCGTAAGAGAACTTGACAATCTTAAAATGGGTGCTGAAATTTAAAAAGAAGGAGTTAATGTTCGATTCAATAAACCCCAGAAATTCTGAATTCCTAGAATCATTTTTTTTGGTGGATACTATCTATTGTAGCCCACTTTTGTTTACTTTGTGAAACATAAATTTTTGCAGGGGCAAAATAATGTGTTTATTATCATTCACAAAACGTTTTGCTCCTTTTTTTCTGAGATGACAAAGTAGGAATAATATCAGCGATAGGTGTTGTTATAGGTATTTACCTTGCTAGTGGGCAATTGACAGCAAATAATATTTCTGAAAAACTTGAACGCTTAGAACAAAAGAACCAAACATTGGTGGACTCCCTTATACTTCTAAAAGAACAAGTAGCTGAACTCTCAAAAAATAAACCTTCTAACCTTATTGTTTTTAATGATTCTTCTAAAGAAAAAATATTTCATTATATGAACATAGTAGAAGGAAAAGGAATAGGACTACCTATAAGACCATTTACATTTCGTGAGTTTTATTTAGATAAAGGTGCTTATAAATGGTATTATCATAACAGAAAATCAAATATTAATACCATAGATACCCTGCAAAAAGGAGACGCCGTTTACGGCAATCCTGATTGGAAAAAAGTAATTGTGATGAACTAAAAAAAGCCGCCTAGTCTTTTTAAAACTAAGCCGCTTTTCTCTATTTCTTACTCATACCAATATGAGCGAGACACTCCCTACAGCGGGGGAATGATTTTAAACTAATTTAAAATTACCAGTTGTCTCCTACAGATCCAAATAATCTTTTTTCAGCAAACTCTATCTTTTCTCCTTTTGAACAAATTTCCCAAAGATTCTCTATCATCTTTTTAGAATGTTTTTGAGATTCAATATCTTTCTCCTCATTTTCTATATAACTTCTTATTGCAACAAAGGCTAAAATAAAAGTGACCTTTGCCTTTTTACTATCTGTGGATTCTAAACATTCCTTATGGAAGACTTCTAAAACTTCATAAAAATCAGCTTGTAAAGTATCGTCTGGATATCTATTGTTTACATTAGCAATCCAAGATTCTAAATTAAACACTGTATCCATTCTAAAATTACTTAAACTATATTTTATCATTTCTGTAAATAGTTTAGATTCGTAAGCCCTATTTATTGCTTGGATTTCAGGCTTAGTAATTCTTAAACTACTAACATTTGTGTTTTTCTCTCCTTCAATATGGTAAGTGAAATTCAGTAAGTCATATTTTGAGAGTTGATTCACGTTGTAAATAAGGTAAGTAAGAAATACTTTTTGATGGCTTGGATGAACAATTTTATCCTTATTAAGAATAATATTAATATTCAAATTATCCGTATTTACCTCATTTAAGTCCAACTTTATAATAAGATCATTACCTAAATTATTTAATACTTTTTTAATTTGTTTTTGTAATAAATCGCTATTATCTGAATTTTCTTTGGCATTTGTTTTATCACCACAATTGCAAATAAATACTAATAGAATACTTAGATAGAGTATATTTCTCATAATTAAAGTTGATTAACTTTTAATGGTTTTGCTTTTCCTTCCGTTTTATTTAAATAATTTCGAGCATGTTTGGCTCCAGGATAAAACTTTAATATTTCTTTAGCTCTTGCAATTGAATCAGCTCTAGTTTTTAATCCACTGATTGTTATATTAGAAGTACTCATGGAGGAATTGGTGTAAGATGCTATCACACCTGGACTCCCTGCAACACCAGAATATAACGATGACGAATAACCATTACCCAATGTTTGAGTATATTTAGCACCAGCACCAATAGTAGTTATAACTCCAACTGTTTTAGAATGACTAGGAGAGTTTAATATTTTAGTCAAACTTGGTTCCGAAGTTGCGGAAAAATCTATAGAACCTGCACCCATACTAGTAGCTAATCCTGGTGTTCCTATTTGTGCACCCATAGAACTCATATTTACTGTACTACCGCCCTCCCAAAAAATACTTTCCTTCGGGACTTCAAAATGAGAAGAACTTATAAAAGCACCAACTCCTCCTGCGCTTGCTTCCGCATCTGAACCTTTAAATCCACTAGAAAACGCACCATTTAGTGGTTCTATAGCTTCTCCTTGAGCAACATCATTATATTTAACTGTTGGTATATCCTTGTCATAAATAAAATTCTCCCTAGCATATTGATTAATTAATAATGTTTCTCCTGAGTTCACATTTAGGTGCCGGTAAACATCTGAATCTTTACTAAATATAGCACTAGGGTTTTGTTTCCAATCTCCTTTTGCCTTAAACTCATCATAATTCCAAGACACTACTTGAGACCATGTAATTGACTTGTTTTCTATATAACCATATTTCTTTTTAGTCATTTCGTTATTTAAATCTGCTGCTATTTGTGAAGGTCCTTGCCCTGGTTGAACTCGATAAGCAACAAGTTCTCCATTTATTACTATAGGCTCCATTCCTTCTAATTCTAGTGCATCCATTATCCTATTCCCACTAAAGCTATAAGGACTATAAAAAGGATATTCAGGGGCTAATGGATCAGTTGCAAAAAACCTTCCAACCCTTGGGTCATGCATACGGTACTTATAGTTGATCGAGTTTCCTTCCCCTTTAATCTCATTGTCCATTTCCTGACCTTGGAAGCCATACCTATATTCTCCACTATTACCATGGCGTCCGCCTAATAAAGCACCGAAAGGCCAGTAGTCCGAGTAACTCACCACATCCGGCAGATAGTTCCCATCGTTATCCACTATCTTCCTGTCAGTTACAACAGAGAGGACGTTACCCAGGTGGTTAGAGAGAGCGTAACACCTATACAACCTATTTTGCTCTATGCCAACTTGTTGTAACAACCCTTTTTTTAAGTTTATCAATCCATCCCAAGATACCCTTTTTCCACTGAAAAATAAAAACTGGTTTTTGTTTTCAGTTTTCAGTTTTGATTTGGATTTGGATTTGGTTTTTCATTTTGATTTTAGTTAAGGGGATGATAGTCCAATAGTCCTTTACGCAACTCCTCATAGGTGTGGGCTTTATACTTTTCAGTAGCGTTGATATGACGGTGACCCGCCAGGTACTGCGCCCTTCGTAAGCCTTTGGTTTTTATCCAGGCTACAATCCTACTGGCCCGAAGGTGCCTAAAATCTAAAAAAGCAAGCTCACTACCTTTGGTCAGTTCTGTAAGTTGATTGTTGATCTTATGTAGGTGGCTAGGGTAGTCTATAATACGATCCTGACCGGTAGCAAAAAGTTCTAATAAACTTACAATCTGTACCGTATCCAGGGGAAGGATACGGGAAGCTGCACTTTTACTAGCTTGTAATTCTACCCTTCCCTTTCGAAGGTCAAAGTCAGTCCTTCGAAGGCGTAAGACTTCCCCAAAGTGCAAGCCCTGACAGGTAAAAAAGCTAAGGGCTAGAAAGCGGGCTTTGAGCATCTTATCGTAGTCCGGAAAAAAGTAAAGTTCTCTGTTATTGGGCTTATAACTTTGCAGATAGTTGTAATACAACTCGCAGAGTTCCCCCAGTTGTACGTCAGTAAAAACGGGGCGCAACTGCTTTTTTCTTATGCCCCTGATTTTAATAAGAGAAGCAATGTTTTTTAGTTCTTTAAACTCCGAGGCGTAGGCGTAGTAATTTTTGAGCATGCCCAGTATCTGATTTGTGGTCACATTACTTAGTCCCCGCTGTTTTTGTAAGTATTTTAGATAGGCCAATAACTCTTTTTTATTAGCGGTTTCTTTTAGGGTATGGTACCGCTCTAAAAAAGTTTCATACTTTGTAACTTCTCTCTCATGGCGGGCAATAACCCCGGGGGTCATTCCTTTGGATTGTAAATAGTCTGTAAAGTTCATTTTATCTAGTCTCTGTTAATAATATGGGTGTAAATCTGCGTAGAAGTAAGCCCGCTATGGCCTAAAAACTGGCTGATCTGTTCAATAGGCATCCCGTTATCCAATAAATGCGTAGCAATTGAGTGGCGCAAAGTATGCAGGCTAATATTTTTATTTTTCAGGGGACTATCATCCAGGGTTTTCTGAAGTAGTGGCAGCACTTGCCCAATGGCCGTAGCACCAAAGGGATATAGGTAGCTCGTTCTTCGTCCCGGCAAATGCCGGCGGTAATCATAGATGTATTCGGTAAAACTCCGGACTAAATTCTTACTAATCGGTACAAATCTATCTTTATAGTTCTTGCCTTGTCTTACGTGGAGTACCCCCCGGTCTAAATCGATGTCTTTTTCCTTTAGGTGTAGGGCTTCTGATCTTCGAAGCCCGCAACCATAACAAAGGTTGAGTACCAGTTCCAGGGTCTTTTGCCGGGCTTCCCTGCGGATGCCGTAAAACCGGTAACTAAAAGTGTCGCTGATCGCCCCGTATAAGTGTTTTATTTCTTGTTGTGATAAAACGCTTATTTCTTTAAGTGGGATATTCTCTACACTGTAGTTAAGCGGGACGGGGGCATCTTCCATCCCCAGGGCGTGCAAACATTCCAGTAGCTTATCGATTGCCAGGAAGTTCCGGTTCAGGTGTGCATTGCTAAAAGCCCTTTTTGTACGTACCCCGGTAGCTGATTTTAAGTGTTTGTAATATCCCCAAACGTGCTTTTCTTTGAGTTGGGTTATTTCGTTTAACCCAGTTTCTTTCTGCAGGTAAGTAAAAAAATAATGTACAAAACGGGTGTAATCGTATACGCTTGATCCGGCATGGCAAAGGGTAGTTAAATAACTACGGTAGCTCGCCAGGGTTCCTTTAAAATTCTGGTGCATCGTTTCTAGTAAATTTTAGGTGGTAAATTATTAAGTAGTACTTCTAAAGCCCGCGCCACGGCAATCCAGCGCCCTCATTCTTGCGGGCTTTCTCTGTATTGCCGTGGCTCCTAATGCCTCGGTATGTTACATAATCCGGGGTTATAATACATTCCCTAACCCCGATAGCTATCGGGGCCAACGCGCCGCCCCCTGTAAGTTATAACCAGGTTTATGTAAAATACTCCCTGCCACTGCCCGCCAGCCAACGCGCCCCACCCACGCTAACGCTCGAACCCGGAACTATAAATTTGACTTCTAACAGACGATTTTTCCGGAAGATATATTAATATTATAAGTAGTAAAAACAGTCGTAGAACCGACCTGGTGGGCTTCGGGAAGATTTTATGTCATATTTTATCATTTTATGACCTCCTGAACCACAATCAGGCGCTCTTACTCAGCCGTGACGCTCATTCGGCGCTTAGCCTAGCACTTCAAAAGTAAAACAGCCTTTAGGCTATTTCACTTTTAAAGTGGTTTTTTATAGACAGTTAATTAATTACTATCATCTTTGTAAAGATTAAATATTAACTATATTTTTGCATACTATAATTATCATTCTTATAAGTACTTGATGAGCGATATACCACACATAATTAAATATATGGGATCAAAGCGTAGTATTTTGAACTTCGTGGTAAATACTATTGATGATGCTACAGAAGAGAACAACAAGCGTATTTATGATCTTTTTGGGGGATCTGCTGTTGTTTCCGGATCTTTTAGGAATAAAATTGCTGTTACTTGTAATGATATTCAGTCTTATACAGCAATTCTAGCAGGAACTTATCTTAACAATTATAATTGGAGTAAATATGATGACAATATTTTAGATAAAATAGTGAAGGAGGCAACTAATAAAGTTTTGACCTTTAAAAAAAAGTATTATGATTTTAACTTCAACTATGATGATTCTATATCATACAAAGAGATGTTAGATCTTGAGAAGCAACAACAAAAGTTATTAACCCTTTCTTTTAATGGTCTTGATCATCTCTTCGTTAAAAATTTCAGTGGAACTTATTGGTCATATGATCAATGTGTGTGGATAGATGCTATATCTTCAGTTGCAAGGTCTAGTGATTACAAAGATTCTTTTCTTTTTAATATTATTATGTCATCTTTGATGTTTGCTATGGCATATACTACCCAAAGTACTGGTCATTATGCACAATATCGTGACATTACAAAAGATAATCTTAGTGATATTCTTTTTTATAGAAAAAAGAATATTCTACCACTATTTAAACAAAAATTTAGTTCTTTGAAAGAGATTTACAATGGATCAAACAATTCTGATTTTGATCATAAATTTACAAATCTTGATTATGGAGAACTATTAAAGGATATTGAAGAAAACTCTATTGTTTATGCTGATCCTCCCTATCAATTTGTACATTATAGCAGGTTTTACCATGCTTTAGAGACTCTTGTAAAGTATGATTATCCTGAAGTAAAATTTAAAGGTAGATATAGAACAGATAGACATCAATCACCTTTTTGTATTAAAACTAAAGTAAAAAATGCATTTTCTTCTATGTTTCAAAGTGTATTTGATAAACGAAGCACTCTAGTTTTAAGTTATAGTGATACAGGAATGATAACACTTGATGATTTAATAAATTTAGCTGGAACACACTTTAGAGGTTATATTATATCGATAAAACAAATTGATTACAAGCATAGTACAATGGGAAGACAAAAAGACAAAAATAGAGACGTTAAGGAAGCTCTATTGGTTTGTAAAGCCCCAGTTTAATTTATAAATTAGGATCATACAAGTTTTGAGAGATTCCAAAAACAAGTATAGGACAACCCCCAGCACCACCACCTATTATACGAGGTAACAATTTTGCCATATGCGTTGTAGAAGATCCATAGGATTTTCCCTTATCCAGACTTTTAAAAATCTTTTGTAAATCAGTACATCTAGTAATTATAATAGCAAGACTTATAGCATCTCTATCATATAACAGTCTAAAATTATTAAGATCACGATCATAAAAAGGATCTTTATTGTTCCATTCTACATCTAGAGCTACGCGATTTTTATAACAGTCTATTTTATGAGTTGGTGTATGTTTATCTTCTTCATCAACAGTTATTTTTGTTTTAAAATCATGTTCTTCCCACCCTCTTGTATATAAAAAAGAATCAAATGCATCTGCAATTGGACTTTTTCTACCCCCAGGGGTTAAAATAGCGGTTTTTTTTAAAGTAAATGATCGTAAGACATCAATAACGTCAACATATTCTTCTTCAAAATCTTGTTGTAATATTGCTATTGCATGCTTAAACTCATGCACCTCATATTTTTTTGTTATATCAATTGGTAGATTGTCTAATGCCATTTTTAAAAAAGGTTTTTGATTTCAATTTCAAGTGCTTTGGCTATTTTGTCAATATTGATAAGAGTAATATTTTTCTCTGCCCTTTCAATCATACCTATATAAGTCCTATGTAATTTTGCTTTATCTGCTAATTCTTCTTGGGAGATTTTCTTTTGTTTTCTAAGTTCTCTAATTTTATTTCCAAACTGTTTTAGTATGTGTGAACCTGGCTCCATTGCTAACTTTAGTATGTACAAATCTAACTTTAGTTAATTTCTCTTACTACATACTAAAGTTAGCATTTTGAAGCTTTTATTATCGCTATGTTACTTTTTATTAACGGATAGATTTTTTTATTTAGCTTAAAGTTGAAGTGCGCAAAGGCTTGGTGTGGCTGATACTTCAGCTTTAAGCTAAATCTAGCCCTAGTGGCGATTGAACGTCGCGTATGAGTAAGAAAAAGCTGCGTGCAACGCCCCAATAAGGCGGAGCCGACGCGAAGAACGAGCGGAAGCCGTGGGCAAGTAAGTGCGCCTAGCACGGTTGCACGCGTGAGAGAACAGGTTTTTTACCTTTTATTTCTTTTTACCCGTCCGTTAGGCGGGCAGTTGAAAACAAAAAACCTGTTCCCGTCTGCAGCGAGTAAGCGGCGGAGCCAGATAAGTGTGGAGGGATGTTTTGTGGCGCGTGTTTTTTTTAGTAAAACCGTGATCACAAAACAGACCGGGAACACGACGAGGGGCAGCTAGGCGGTGGGGGACATAGCTTTTTTTAAGCGACCGTAGGAAGTGTAAAAAAGTATGGCCATAGGAAGGGATGACCCGAGACCATTGACAGCCAACAGGCACCCGGAGCGATAGCGCAGTAGCCTGTGCTACTTAAACACTCCCCGCCAAAGCGGGGTATCATTTTATAACTTTCTTTTTAAACAAACTATTTTCCACAATGATTATTATAAAAAACCCCTATTTCCTCTAGCCCATTTCTTAATCTTAGTCTTTTATCTTTTAAAGCTTCAAGTAATTGATTACAATCTGAAAAATAATCATATACCCTTCTTTTGAACTCACCCAATACTGCATCGTAGGCACCTATGTATGTTACTTTATCTTCATTAGGTTTTCTAACGTAATACTGTATTGCAGAACCATAGTAAGTCATTCCACCAGCACCCGCAGAACTAAATGAATAACTTGAACCGTAAACGTTCAAATGTTCACCTTCAACTATCTTTTTAACATGTACATACTTTTCACTCTCTCTCGTTTGAAAAAAGTGTAAAGTCTCTACATTAGTAAATGCTGAATCCCATCTTTTAATAGTTCTAATCTCTGAAAAATCAATTTTCTTAGGTTTATCTTTTGAGTTAAGTAGTTTGTATTTTAAAGTCTTTAACTTAAGTTTACCTTTAATAGAACTTATCGTATCTCCATTTTCTAATACTACTTCCATAGATTTATATGGTATAAGCTGAGCTGAACCAATTGAGAAGATAGTAAGAAAAATAATTAATAGTAAGTTTTGTTTCATACGTAGGGTGATATTAGTAGATTGACATTTATGTAAAATATCATTCTGTTTTTAATGATATTTAATAGCTAACAAATTATAAAATTATTTTCATAACAACTTCGATGCGGTTCTGGTAATTTTGGATAGTGCGATTAGTTCATCTTCCGGATAACTAGCAAGAAGTATTTTTGAGAGCCAGAAAACAATGTCTTTTACATCCGTATCTTTTTCTAATTGGCTTAATAGGTTCAGGTTTTCAAGCAAACTTTGTTGCATATAATTTAACTCAACCAGGTCTGTGATTGGGATTTTTAGGTACGTTTCTTCTGTGTTTTGATCTGTTTGTAAAATAGTGGTGATCTCACTCATCTTCATAATTGTAGTTGTTTTAGTTTTACTTGATTTTATTTCGCTTTTGGGTATAAAAAATGCTGATGGTTTTTAAGCATCAGCACTTATCTATGTTTTTCTCTAATTATACTTGTCTTGGAATTCTGGAACGCTAAGCCTTTTTTAATTCATTATCAGACTCTTGACCGTTCCAAAAGCGTTCCATTACTGTTCCTTTGCGTTCCGGATTTATATCGTTCTATTTGATTAGTAAGATGTTCTCTGATCTCCTGGCGTAGTTTTTCAATATTGTCCCAGTAGCAAACCTGGAACTTATGCATATTCCTTGCCCCTATCCCACTTCGGGTTATGTATTCCAGTTCTTGTAGTTCAGTAAAATATCTAAACATCTGGGTTTTACTGATCCTAAAATGTTGCCTTATCTCCCGCATGGTAAACTCGTAGCTTTTACCCTTTTTCTCTACATATTTCTTTAAATCCTCGTAGAACTGCCTCAAAATCCCGTCCAGTTCATCAGTCTTTAATACGATACTATTAAACATCAGTTCGATTGCGATTTCTAAGTCTTGAAGTTCGGTGATTAATAAACCGCTTTCCTGTTGTCGTTGGTATTGATGTAGTAAGGTAATTTGTTCGATATAATCGTGTAGCATCTGAGTTAAACGCCTTCGTTGTTTGGTGGTTTTAGGGAGTTCTAAACGGTAAGGGTTCTTTACCTTGCTGGGCTTTAGCATATAGACTACATTTTGTAGTTCTTGTATGACTTGCTTTTCCTGGTCGTCTGTGATGACTTTACTGGCCTTTTTTGCCATATAGTCTAGTACTTTTTCGGTTTGGGCTTCGCTCTCGTCAATGGCAATTACAAAAACCCGGCTTTCATTATCTTCATAAATCCGGAAGTTAGTAGTAGCTACTAAACTGGCAATTGGACCAAATACGTATTTCTCTCCTGTTGCTATTTCTCCAGTGAGTTCATTTTTTTGGCTAACGCTGCTACTTAGTTTATGATTGCTTTGTAGTTCACGCCAGGCTAGTTCTGCTTCTTCGGTTAGCCCGTCGTAATCCTCTAAAATGATCCCGCAGTTCTGCAGGTCGTATTCTCCGTAATTGTAAAAGCTCTTATCCGTTACCCTTGTAAAGCGTTTGATCTTGTTCTGGTCGTACATACAATCAGCTACTTTTTTAATCAGATGGCTTTTACCACTTCCACTGGTTCCTTGTACCATGGCATTTAAGGTCCTGGGCATTTTTCGGCTTAACAAAATGGTAAACAAAAAAAGGGCGTTCTTTTCTTCTCCTATGATCCCGGTTTGTTGTAATTTCTGGATTAGGGTTTGTTTTAAGTCTTTGGATTGCAGTAGCCTCTTTGCCTGGTCTTGTTCTTTTAAAGTAACACTTCGTAATTCGTAACGTTCTTTCTTTACTTTTTGGGTCTGGTTTTGTTGTTGTAAACGGTAAACTTCTAAATCCCGGGTTACTTTGTCCATGGCTTCCCGGATGGCAATGGTACCCAGTTCGATTTTATCGGCGGTTTTTCTGATCAGCTTTTCTACCTGGTCATCATTATATAAATCTGCGTTGTTCCTACTTGGGGTGCGGTAAGGCTCTTTTACATTATGGATCACCGTGGTTACTTTAAGCTTACTTAAATCTTTTAAATCTACCCTGCCCATGAGTTCTATTTTTACATAACTATCTTCGTATACCGCATGATTTTCCTTGATTTGTAAGGTGGGTGTTTCTTTTAGGGATTTAGATTTTACTTTGAGAGATTGGATTGTTTTTCTTCCTTTGTATAAGTGTTGTAATATTTCCGGCTCATGGGTATCTAGTAAACTATTGATATCCTCGTTTTCTAACATTTCTATCTTGCTCATCGTAATTTGTGGTAAGAGTTTATGTAAATCTTTGGCGTATTTATCAGTAGCGGCTTCCCCGGCGTTATCACCATCCATCCAGAAAATAATTTCCTGTAATTGTTTTAGTTCTTTAATGGTGGTTATATGTTCCGAAGTAATCCCATTTGTACCGTAGGCTGTTAAGACCTGATTTTCCTTTGAGTCAAAAAAATCTGGTAGGCATTGTTGTAGTGTTACTGTATCAATAATACTTTCAGTTATTATAAGCGTTTTAGTTTCCGGATTTGGGTAGTTGGGATATAAGCCCTTTCGATTTGTGGTATAGTAGTGTTTGGATTTTGCATTGTTATAAATGCTCCTTCCATACAAACTTGTAATCTCTCCGTTTTTATTCTTTAGTGGAAAAACAATACAGTATTTCAGTTCGTGATGATCTTTACCTGTATTAAATCCTGCTTCTACCTTTTTATAATCAATATGCCGTCCTTTTAAGTACTCCCGCGCCTTACTGCTTTTACCCAGTTTGTTTTTTAGGTTATCGAAGATTTCAGGGTAATCTTGTTTTATTGATTTTGGCATTGATAAATCAACTATGCTATAATTACTTCCTGAAGCTTTCGACTCTAACCATTTTAAAGCCTGGGGTAATTCCCAACTGTAAAACTTTTTTACCAGGTCAATTACATCCATGCTCCCAGCATCACAGTTTGCACTAAAACAGGTAGCGATCTGTTTTTCCCGGCTAAATTGTAAACTAGGTGTCTTCTCTTTATGGAACGGGCATAAACATTTTTTGCTTTTGTCTAGCTGTAAACCTAGTTCTGTAGCAATATTGATAATATCTACGTTTGCTTTGATTTGTGCGATGTCCATTGTTGATAACTATTTTAATCATCTTATAAGTTCAAA
The DNA here is from genome assembly GCF_026222555.1 of Aquimarina sp. ERC-38. Lineage (NCBI taxonomy): Bacteria > Pseudomonadati > Bacteroidota > Flavobacteriia > Flavobacteriales > Flavobacteriaceae > Aquimarina > Aquimarina sp. ERC-38. Next base: position 4,134,184 of record NZ_CP098511.1, read on the forward strand.
ATAAACCATAAAAGACGATTAAAACAAATTACACTACACTTAAGTTATCAACAATAAGACTATATATATTGATTTTATTGAACTTATACGATATTTTTGTGTTAATAAATAACGTTAAAGACGATTTTATGACACTTGGTGAACGTATACAAAAACACAGAAAAGAGTTAGGAATAACACAGTCTGAACTTGCTCGTAAAATCAATATCTCTCATACCCAAATGGCTAGATACGAGATTAAAGATGTACAGCCCCCTGCTAATATCCTCAAAAAATTAGCTGATCTTTTTGGGACTTCTATTGATTATCTTGTTTGTGGTACGGCTAATGAAAAAATTGTAAGTGATATACAGGATGCTAGTATTATCAACGAATTTAAAAAAATTGCTAGTCTCCCTAGCGAAGAAAAAAAAACACTACTAAAAGTAATCTCCGCTTATCTTAGAGACTTCCAAGCTAAAAAAGCGTATGCTTCTTGATCTTAAAAAAATGAACAAAAAAATTATTAAAGGAAGTAAATTGATCAGTCTTATTTTAAGGCATCAACCTGAAAAAATAGGACTAACTTTAGACAATGAAGGTTGGGCTAACGTAGAAGAGTTAATAAGAAAACTAAACAAAAAAAAGTTTAATATTGATCCTGATGATTTGAAAAACATCGTAGAAAATAATGATAAAAAACGTTTTACATTTTCTGATGATTTTACAAAAATAAGAGCTAATCAAGGACATTCTATAAATATTGATTTAAAGCTTGAACCCATAATACCCCCAGAAATTTTATTTCATGGTACAGCAGAAAAAAACATAACTTCTATTTTCAAAAAAGGGTTACTTAAACAAAATAGAAATTATGTTCACTTAAGTACTGATATTGATACAGCTAAAAAAGTTGGTATGCGTTATGGTAAACCTATTGTATTAAAAATTAGTGCTTTGAAAATGCATCAAGAAAACTATAAATTTTATCTTTCTAAAAATAATGTATGGCTTACTGATTTTGTACCCAACAAATTTTTCGAAGATTGATTATTCATCTTCAAAAGAAAACATATCATTTAATGCTTCTTTAAACCAATCATCAAAATTTTCAAACTCTTCTTGTTGTTCCCAACCTTCAGATGCAAAGTCATGGATTATATATATTTTTTCAATACTTTCTGTTTTAGACAAATCCCAACAAGCTACATCGTCACAATCTATTCGTCTAGCGAAAGGAATTAAGTTTCTTTTTGAATATCTCTTTCTTAAATCTTTTCCATATTTATCACTTTGACTTTTAGATAGTATGCGCCAAGGTTCAAAATTCTCTAGATTTAAATCTAATAATCTTTTATATTTCTTTGATATAATCATAAATTAATTTACCCTTTTGGTTTTGGATAATTTGCTCTTGGTTTAGTAGTTGTACCATTAGGATTTTCCGTCCTGAATTTAGCTCCCTGATTATTAATTCTCATTTTAGCGGCTTCTCCATAAGTACTTGGTCTTTGTCCATATTGAGCTTCGAAAGCATCCGCTCTCTCTTTTGGCAGAACATCATCATAATCATATACATTAACTTTAGCATCTATATTAGCATCTTGAGCTGCTGCTAACCTTTTATTATCTAAACTAGTGTACATATTATCTTTCATTCTTACAATATCTATAGCATCTCCATTCCAACCTTTCGTTTTCATGCTTTGAACAATTCTATCGAACTTAGGACCATTCATTGTTTTTTGAGTAAATCTTATTAGTTTAGAATCCACAAACTTAGAAGAACGTGCTATTAACGAGATTTTACCAACTTTTGCTAGTTTATCAAATCCTTTAGCTGTGATAATACCTGTAAAAACATCTGTTGCTATTTCTGTTCTATCTTCTAAACTGCCATTTAAAACTTTATTCGCAGCTTCTGTTATACCAGCACCAAAAGCATCGTTTGTAGCTTTAGTAGATGTACCAAATTTATCGTCAATATATTGTAAAACTTGTTCCCTATCTCCATCAGGTAATCCTCCTAATAAAAAAGTTCCTAAAGTAAAATTTCCGACACCCTTTGCAGTGCCTATTGGATCCTTAAGAGCATGTTTAAACTAAATTTTCGGATAATTTTTTTGTTAAAAAGCTGGATAGTCTAAACTTTGTAGTTGACTAAAACAACAATGTTTATGCAATCTAAATATAACAGATTAACTACCCAGCAATGGGAATATATGGAATTATTTTTACCTAAGAAAACCCGGGGGCATTATAAACTACGGGATATTGTAGACGCTATTTTATGGCAACTCCGTACAGGTACTCAGTGGCGTAACCTCCCGGATAGTTTTCCAAAATGGCAAAGTGTATACTATTACTTTCGCAAATGGCAAAAAGATGGGACACAAGAGAGATTAAATATTGAGCTTAACAAAATGGAGCGGAACCGACAAGGGAAAGAACCAACACCTAGCTTGTTATCCATTGATAGTCAATCCATAAAGTCCGGTCCTTTTACAAGTATGTCAAAAGGGGTTGACGGTAATAAAAAGGTAAATGGCCGTAAACGTCACGTAATTACTGATACGTTAGGTTTAGTTTGGGGGGTTGTTGTAGGGGCTGCCAATGAAGCTGATGGGGTAGTAGCCAACAAAGTTGTGGAACCTTTATTAGGGTACCTGGATAGGATGGAAAAAATAGTAGCTGATCATGCCTACAAAACAATATTTAAGAGGTGGGCTGAAGAAAATGTAATTGGACTTGAGGTAAAGATATCATCAACTCCCCCATCCACAAAAGGTTTTGTTCCCTTGAAGTGGAGATGGGTAACTGAAAGGACTTTCGGTATCTTCAACTTCTTCAGAAGACTCGATAAAGACTATGAAAAAACGAAGGAAAGTCAAGAATCTTGGGTATTATGGCAGAATTGTCAAATCATTCTCAATAGAATAAGGTAATTTATAAGAATCTTATTTAAACATGCTCTAATAACTCCTTGGACACCCTCTACTGTTTTAACTACTGACTTATCTACTCCTCTTTGAATTTGTTGTATATTATCTCCATAAAGACCTGCCCGTGCTCCAATCATAAACCATTCAAATTCCCCTCCTTCTAAATCAATACCTTCTATTAATCTATTTTCACTTATAGCATAAGTTGAGTTCCATGGATATGATTTAAATAATGGATCAGAAGACATAAACCTATTAATCCTAGGATCGTACATCCTTAAAGAGAAGTTTACACTATTCCCTTCCCCTTTAATTTCATCGTCCATCTCTTGACCTTGGAAGCCGTATCTATAATCTGAAGAGTTTCCGTGCCTACCAGGTAAGAGCATCCCGCCGGGATAGTAGTCATTATAAGCTACTACATCGGGAAGGTAATTCCCATCGTTACCTACTATCTTCCTGTCAGTTACAACAGAAAGGACATTGCCCAGGTGGTTGGTAAGAGCGTAACACCTATACAACCTATTTTGCTCTATGCCAACTTGTTGTAACAACCCTTTTTTTAAGTTTATCAATCCATCCCAAGATACCCTTTTTCCACTGAAAAATAAAAACTGGTTTTTGTTTTCAGTTTTCAGTTTTGATTTGGATTTGGATTTGGTTTTTCATTTTGATTTTAGTTAAGGGGATGATAGTCCAATAGTCCTTTACGCAACTCCTCATAGGTGTGGGCTTTATACTTTTCAGTAGCGTTGATATGACGGTGACCCGCCAGGTACTGCGCCCTTCGTAAGCCTTTGGTTTTTATCCAGGCTACAATCCTACTGGCCCGAAGGTGCCTAAAATCTAAAAAAGCAAGCTCACTACCTTTGGTCAGTTCTGTAAGTTGATTGTTGATCTTATGTAGGTGGCTAGGGTAGTCTATAATACGATCCTGACCGGTAGCAAAAAGTTCTAATAAACTTACAATCTGTACCGTATCCAGGGGAAGGATACGGGAAGCTGCACTTTTACTAGCTTGTAATTCTACCCTTCCCTTTCGAAGGTCAAAGTCAGTCCTTCGAAGGCGTAAGACTTCCCCAAAGTGCAAGCCCTGACAGGTAAAAAAGCTAAGGGCTAGAAAGCGGGCTTTGAGCATCTTATCGTAGTCCGGAAAAAAGTAAAGTTCTCTGTTATTGGGCTTATAACTTTGCAGATAGTTGTAATACAACTCGCAGAGTTCCCCCAGTTGTACGTCAGTAAAAACGGGGCGCAACTGCTTTTTTCTTATGCCCCTGATTTTAATAAGAGAAGCAATGTTTTTTAGTTCTTTAAACTCCGAGGCGTAGGCGTAGTAATTTTTGAGCATGCCCAGTATCTGATTTGTGGTCACATTACTTAGTCCCCGCTGTTTTTGTAAGTATTTTAGATAGGCCAATAACTCTTTTTTATTAGCGGTTTCTTTTAGGGTATGGTACCGCTCTAAAAAAGTTTCATACTTTGTAACTTCTCTCTCATGGCGGGCAATAACCCCGGGGGTCATTCCTTTGGATTGTAAATAGTCTGTAAAGTTCATTTTATCTAGTCTCTGTTAATAATATGGGTGTAAATCTGCGTAGAAGTAAGCCCGCTATGGCCTAAAAACTGGCTGATCTGTTCAATAGGCATCCCGTTATCCAATAAATGCGTAGCAATTGAGTGGCGCAAAGTATGCAGGCTAATATTTTTATTTTTCAGGGGACTATCATCCAGGGTTTTCTGAAGTAGTGGCAGCACTTGCCCAATGGCCGTAGCACCAAAGGGATATAGGTAGCTCGTTCTTCGTCCCGGCAAATGCCGGCGGTAATCATAGATGTATTCGGTAAAACTCCGGACTAAATTCTTACTAATCGGTACAAATCTATCTTTATAGTTCTTGCCTTGTCTTACGTGGAGTACCCCCCGGTCTAAATCGATGTCTTTTTCCTTTAGGTGTAGGGCTTCTGATCTTCGAAGCCCGCAACCATAACAAAGGTTGAGTACCAGTTCCAGGGTCTTTTGCCGGGCTTCCCTGCGGATGCCGTAAAACCGGTAACTAAAAGTGTCGCTGATCGCCCCGTATAAGTGTTTTATTTCTTGTTGTGATAAAACGCTTATTTCTTTAAGTGGGATATTCTCTACACTGTAGTTAAGCGGGACGGGGGCATCTTCCATCCCCAGGGCGTGCAAACATTCCAGTAGCTTATCGATTGCCAGGAAGTTCCGGTTCAGGTGTGCATTGCTAAAAGCCCTTTTTGTACGTACCCCGGTAGCTGATTTTAAGTGTTTGTAATATCCCCAAACGTGCTTTTCTTTGAGTTGGGTTATTTCGTTTAACCCAGTTTCTTTCTGCAGGTAAGTAAAAAAATAATGTACAAAACGGGTGTAATCGTATACGCTTGATCCGGCATGGCAAAGGGTAGTTAAATAACTACGGTAGCTCGCCAGGGTTCCTTTAAAATTCTGGTGCATCGTTTCTAGTAAATTTTAGGTGGTAAATTATTAAGTAGTACTTCTAAAGCCCGCGCCACGGCAATCCAGCGCCCTCATTCTTGCGGGCTTTCTCTGTATTGCCGTGGCTCCTAATGCCTCGGTATGTTACATAATCCGGGGTTATAATACATTCCCTAACCCCGATAGCTATCGGGGCCAACGCGCCGCCCCCTGTAAGTTATAACCAGGTTTATGTAAAATACTCCCTGCCACTGCCCGCCAGCCAACGCGCCCCACCCACGCTAACGCTCGAACCCGGAACTATAAATTTGACTTCTAACAGACGATTTTTCCGGAAGATATATTAATATTATAAGTAGTAAAAACAGTCGTAGAACCGACCTGGTGGGCTTCGGGAAGATTTTATGTCATATTTTATCATTTTATGACCTCCTGAACCACAATCAGGCGCTCTTACTCAGCCGTGACGCTCATTCGGCGCTTAGCCTAGCACTTCAAAAGTAAAACAGCCTTTAGGCTATTTCACTTTTAAAGTGGTTTTTTATAGACAGTTAATTAATTACTATCATCTTTGTAAAGATTAAATATTAACTATATTTTTGCATACTATAATTATCATTCTTATAAGTACTTGATGAGCGATATACCACACATAATTAAATATATGGGATCAAAGCGTAGTATTTTGAACTTCGTGGTAAATACTATTGATGATGCTACAGAAGAGAACAACAAGCGTATTTATGATCTTTTTGGGGGATCTGCTGTTGTTTCCGGATCTTTTAGGAATAAAATTGCTGTTACTTGTAATGATATTCAGTCTTATACAGCAATTCTAGCAGGAACTTATCTTAACAATTATAATTGGAGTAAATATGATGACAATATTTTAGATAAAATAGTGAAGGAGGCAACTAATAAAGTTTTGACCTTTAAAAAAAAGTATTATGATTTTAACTTCAACTATGATGATTCTATATCATACAAAGAGATGTTAGATCTTGAGAAGCAACAACAAAAGTTATTAACCCTTTCTTTTAATGGTCTTGATCATCTCTTCGTTAAAAATTTCAGTGGAACTTATTGGTCATATGATCAATGTGTGTGGATAGATGCTATATCTTCAGTTGCAAGGTCTAGTGATTACAAAGATTCTTTTCTTTTTAATATTATTATGTCATCTTTGATGTTTGCTATGGCATATACTACCCAAAGTACTGGTCATTATGCACAATATCGTGACATTACAAAAGATAATCTTAGTGATATTCTTTTTTATAGAAAAAAGAATATTCTACCACTATTTAAACAAAAATTTAGTTCTTTGAAAGAGATTTACAATGGATCAAACAATTCTGATTTTGATCATAAATTTACAAATCTTGATTATGGAGAACTATTAAAGGATATTGAAGAAAACTCTATTGTTTATGCTGATCCTCCCTATCAATTTGTACATTATAGCAGGTTTTACCATGCTTTAGAGACTCTTGTAAAGTATGATTATCCTGAAGTAAAATTTAAAGGTAGATATAGAACAGATAGACATCAATCACCTTTTTGTATTAAAACTAAAGTAAAAAATGCATTTTCTTCTATGTTTCAAAGTGTATTTGATAAACGAAGCACTCTAGTTTTAAGTTATAGTGATACAGGAATGATAACACTTGATGATTTAATAAATTTAGCTGGAACACACTTTAGAGGTTATATTATATCGATAAAACAAATTGATTACAAGCATAGTACAATGGGAAGACAAAAAGACAAAAATAGAGACGTTAAGGAAGCTCTATTGGTTTGTAAAGCCCCAGTTTAATTTATAAATTAGGATCATACAAGTTTTGAGAGATTCCAAAAACAAGTATAGGACAACCCCCAGCACCACCACCTATTATACGAGGTAACAATTTTGCCATATGCGTTGTAGAAGATCCATAGGATTTTCCCTTATCCAGACTTTTAAAAATCTTTTGTAAATCAGTACATCTAGTAATTATAATAGCAAGACTTATAGCATCTCTATCATATAACAGTCTAAAATTATTAAGATCACGATCATAAAAAGGATCTTTATTGTTCCATTCTACATCTAGAGCTACGCGATTTTTATAACAGTCTATTTTATGAGTTGGTGTATGTTTATCTTCTTCATCAACAGTTATTTTTGTTTTAAAATCATGTTCTTCCCACCCTCTTGTATATAAAAAAGAATCAAATGCATCTGCAATTGGACTTTTTCTACCCCCAGGGGTTAAAATAGCGGTTTTTTTTAAAGTAAATGATCGTAAGACATCAATAACGTCAACATATTCTTCTTCAAAATCTTGTTGTAATATTGCTATTGCATGCTTAAACTCATGCACCTCATATTTTTTTGTTATATCAATTGGTAGATTGTCTAATGCCATTTTTAAAAAAGGTTTTTGATTTCAATTTCAAGTGCTTTGGCTATTTTGTCAATATTGATAAGAGTAATATTTTTCTCTGCCCTTTCAATCATACCTATATAAGTCCTATGTAATTTTGCTTTATCTGCTAATTCTTCTTGGGAGATTTTCTTTTGTTTTCTAAGTTCTCTAATTTTATTTCCAAACTGTTTTAGTATGTGTGAACCTGGCTCCATTGCTAACTTTAGTATGTACAAATCTAACTTTAGTTAATTTCTCTTACTACATACTAAAGTTAGCATTTTGAAGCTTTTATTATCGCTATGTTACTTTTTATTAACGGATAGATTTTTTTATTTAGCTTAAAGTTGAAGTGCGCAAAGGCTTGGTGTGGCTGATACTTCAGCTTTAAGCTAAATCTAGCCCTAGTGGCGATTGAACGTCGCGTATGAGTAAGAAAAAGCTGCGTGCAACGCCCCAATAAGGCGGAGCCGACGCGAAGAACGAGCGGAAGCCGTGGGCAAGTAAGTGCGCCTAGCACGGTTGCACGCGTGAGAGAACAGGTTTTTTACCTTTTATTTCTTTTTACCCGTCCGTTAGGCGGGCAGTTGAAAACAAAAAACCTGTTCCCGTCTGCAGCGAGTAAGCGGCGGAGCCAGATAAGTGTGGAGGGATGTTTTGTGGCGCGTGTTTTTTTTAGTAAAACCGTGATCACAAAACAGACCGGGAACACGACGAGGGGCAGCTAGGCGGTGGGGGACATAGCTTTTTTTAAGCGACCGTAGGAAGTGTAAAAAAGTATGGCCATAGGAAGGGATGACCCGAGACCATTGACAGCCAACAGGCACCCGGAGCGATAGCGCAGTAGCCTGTGCTACTTAAACACTCCCCGCCAAAGCGGGGTATCATTTTATAACTTTCTTTTTAAACAAACTATTTTCCACAATGATTATTATAAAAAACCCCTATTTCCTCTAGCCCATTTCTTAATCTTAGTCTTTTATCTTTTAAAGCTTCAAGTAATTGATTACAATCTGAAAAATAATCATATACCCTTCTTTTGAACTCACCCAATACTGCATCGTAGGCACCTATGTATGTTACTTTATCTTCATTAGGTTTTCTAACGTAATACTGTATTGCAGAACCATAGTAAGTCATTCCACCAGCACCCGCAGAACTAAATGAATAACTTGAACCGTAAACGTTCAAATGTTCACCTTCAACTATCTTTTTAACATGTACATACTTTTCACTCTCTCTCGTTTGAAAAAAGTGTAAAGTCTCTACATTAGTAAATGCTGAATCCCATCTTTTAATAGTTCTAATCTCTGAAAAATCAATTTTCTTAGGTTTATCTTTTGAGTTAAGTAGTTTGTATTTTAAAGTCTTTAACTTAAGTTTACCTTTAATAGAACTTATCGTATCTCCATTTTCTAATACTACTTCCATAGATTTATATGGTATAAGCTGAGCTGAACCAATTGAGAAGATAGTAAGAAAAATAATTAATAGTAAGTTTTGTTTCATACGTAGGGTGATATTAGTAGATTGACATTTATGTAAAATATCATTCTGTTTTTAATGATATTTAATAGCTAACAAATTATAAAATTATTTTCATAACAACTTCGATGCGGTTCTGGTAATTTTGGATAGTGCGATTAGTTCATCTTCCGGATAACTAGCAAGAAGTATTTTTGAGAGCCAGAAAACAATGTCTTTTACATCCGTATCTTTTTCTAATTGGCTTAATAGGTTCAGGTTTTCAAGCAAACTTTGTTGCATATAATTTAACTCAACCAGGTCTGTGATTGGGATTTTTAGGTACGTTTCTTCTGTGTTTTGATCTGTTTGTAAAATAGTGGTGATCTCACTCATCTTCATAATTGTAGTTGTTTTAGTTTTACTTGATTTTATTTCGCTTTTGGGTATAAAAAATGCTGATGGTTTTTAAGCATCAGCACTTATCTATGTTTTTCTCTAATTATACTTGTCTTGGAATTCTGGAACGCTAAGCCTTTTTTAATTCATTATCAGACTCTTGACCGTTCCAAAAGCGTTCCATTACTGTTCCTTTGCGTTCCGGATTTATATCGTTCTATTTGATTAGTAAGATGTTCTCTGATCTCCTGGCGTAGTTTTTCAATATTGTCCCAGTAGCAAACCTGGAACTTATGCATATTCCTTGCCCCTATCCCACTTCGGGTTATGTATTCCAGTTCTTGTAGTTCAGTAAAATATCTAAACATCTGGGTTTTACTGATCCTAAAATGTTGCCTTATCTCCCGCATGGTAAACTCGTAGCTTTTACCCTTTTTCTCTACATATTTCTTTAAATCCTCGTAGAACTGCCTCAAAATCCCGTCCAGTTCATCAGTCTTTAATACGATACTATTAAACATCAGTTCGATTGCGATTTCTAAGTCTTGAAGTTCGGTGATTAATAAACCGCTTTCCTGTTGTCGTTGGTATTGATGTAGTAAGGTAATTTGTTCGATATAATCGTGTAGCATCTGAGTTAAACGCCTTCGTTGTTTGGTGGTTTTAGGGAGTTCTAAACGGTAAGGGTTCTTTACCTTGCTGGGCTTTAGCATATAGACTACATTTTGTAGTTCTTGTATGACTTGCTTTTCCTGGTCGTCTGTGATGACTTTACTGGCCTTTTTTGCCATATAGTCTAGTACTTTTTCGGTTTGGGCTTCGCTCTCGTCAATGGCAATTACAAAAACCCGGCTTTCATTATCTTCATAAATCCGGAAGTTAGTAGTAGCTACTAAACTGGCAATTGGACCAAATACGTATTTCTCTCCTGTTGCTATTTCTCCAGTGAGTTCATTTTTTTGGCTAACGCTGCTACTTAGTTTATGATTGCTTTGTAGTTCACGCCAGGCTAGTTCTGCTTCTTCGGTTAGCCCGTCGTAATCCTCTAAAATGATCCCGCAGTTCTGCAGGTCGTATTCTCCGTAATTGTAAAAGCTCTTATCCGTTACCCTTGTAAAGCGTTTGATCTTGTTCTGGTCGTACATACAATCAGCTACTTTTTTAATCAGATGGCTTTTACCACTTCCACTGGTTCCTTGTACCATGGCATTTAAGGTCCTGGGCATTTTTCGGCTTAACAAAATGGTAAACAAAAAAAGGGCGTTCTTTTCTTCTCCTATGATCCCGGTTTGTTGTAATTTCTGGATTAGGGTTTGTTTTAAGTCTTTGGATTGCAGTAGCCTCTTTGCCTGGTCTTGTTCTTTTAAAGTAACACTTCGTAATTCGTAACGTTCTTTCTTTACTTTTTGGGTCTGGTTTTGTTGTTGTAAACGGTAAACTTCTAAATCCCGGGTTACTTTGTCCATGGCTTCCCGGATGGCAATGGTACCCAGTTCGATTTTATCGGCGGTTTTTCTGATCAGCTTTTCTACCTGGTCATCATTATATAAATCTGCGTTGTTCCTACTTGGGGTGCGGTAAGGCTCTTTTACATTATGGATCACCGTGGTTACTTTAAGCTTACTTAAATCTTTTAAATCTACCCTGCCCATGAGTTCTATTTTTACATAACTATCTTCGTATACCGCATGATTTTCCTTGATTTGTAAGGTGGGTGTTTCTTTTAGGGATTTAGATTTTACTTTGAGAGATTGGATTGTTTTTCTTCCTTTGTATAAGTGTTGTAATATTTCCGGCTCATGGGTATCTAGTAAACTATTGATATCCTCGTTTTCTAACATTTCTATCTTGCTCATCGTAATTTGTGGTAAGAGTTTATGTAAATCTTTGGCGTATTTATCAGTAGCGGCTTCCCCGGCGTTATCACCATCCATCCAGAAAATAATTTCCTGTAATTGTTTTAGTTCTTTAATGGTGGTTATATGTTCCGAAGTAATCCCATTTGTACCGTAGGCTGTTAAGACCTGATTTTCCTTTGAGTCAAAAAAATCTGGTAGGCATTGTTGTAGTGTTACTGTATCAATAATACTTTCAGTTATTATAAGCGTTTTAGTTTCCGGATTTGGGTAGTTGGGATATAAGCCCTTTCGATTTGTGGTATAGTAGTGTTTGGATTTTGCATTGTTATAAATGCTCCTTCCATACAAACTTGTAATCTCTCCGTTTTTATTCTTTAGTGGAAAAACAATACAGTATTTCAGTTCGTGATGATCTTTACCTGTATTAAATCCTGCTTCTACCTTTTTATAATCAATATGCCGTCCTTTTAAGTACTCCCGCGCCTTACTGCTTTTACCCAGTTTGTTTTTTAGGTTATCGAAGATTTCAGGGTAATCTTGTTTTATTGATTTTGGCATTGATAAATCAACTATGCTATAATTACTTCCTGAAGCTTTCGACTCTAACCATTTTAAAGCCTGGGGTAATTCCCAACTGTAAAACTTTTTTACCAGGTCAATTACATCCATGCTCCCAGCATCACAGTTTGCACTAAAACAGGTAGCGATCTGTTTTTCCCGGCTAAATTGTAAACTAGGTGTCTTCTCTTTATGGAACGGGCATAAACATTTTTTGCTTTTGTCTAGCTGTAAACCTAGTTCTGTAGCAATATTGATAATATCTACGTTTGCTTTGATTTGTGCGATGTCCATTGTTGATAACTATTTTAATCATCTTATAAGTTCAAAATAAACCATAAAAGACGATTAAAACAAATTACACTACACTTAAGTTATCAACAATAAGACTATATATATTGATTTTATTGAACTTATACGATATTTTTGTGTTAATAAATAACGTTAAAGACGATTTTATGACACTTGGTGAACGTATACAAAAACACAGAAAAGAGTTAGGAATAACACAGTCTGAACTTGCTCGTAAAATCAATATCTCTCATACCCAAATGGCTAGATACGAGATTAAAGATGTACAGCCCCCTGCTAATATCCTCAAAAAATTAGCTGATCTTTTTGGGACTTCTATTGATTATCTTGTTTGTGGTACGGCTAATGAAAAAATTGTAAGTGATATACAGGATGCTAGTATTATCAACGAATTTAAAAAAATTGCTAGTCTCCCTAGCGAAGAAAAAAAAACACTACTAAAAGTAATCTCCGCTTATCTTAGAGACTTCCAAGCTAAAAAAGCGTATGCTTCTTGATCTTAAAAAAATGAACAAAAAAATTATTAAAGGAAGTAAATTGATCAGTCTTATTTTAAGGCATCAACCTGAAAAAATAGGACTAACTTTAGACAATGAAGGTTGGGCTAACGTAGAAGAGTTAATAAGAAAACTAAACAAAAAAAAGTTTAATATTGATCCTGATGATTTGAAAAACATCGTAGAAAATAATGATAAAAAACGTTTTACATTTTCTGATGATTTTACAAAAATAAGAGCTAATCAAGGACATTCTATAAATATTGATTTAAAGCTTGAACCCATAATACCCCCAGAAATTTTATTTCATGGTACAGCAGAAAAAAACATAACTTCTATTTTCAAAAAAGGGTTACTTAAACAAAATAGAAATTATGTTCACTTAAGTACTGATATTGATACAGCTAAAAAAGTTGGTATGCGTTATGGTAAACCTATTGTATTAAAAATTAGTGCTTTGAAAATGCATCAAGAAAACTATAAATTTTATCTTTCTAAAAATAATGTATGGCTTACTGATTTTGTACCCAACAAATTTTTCGAAGATTGATTATTCATCTTCAAAAGAAAACATATCATTTAATGCTTCTTTAAACCAATCATCAAAATTTTCAAACTCTTCTTGTTGTTCCCAACCTTCAGATGCAAAGTCATGGATTATATATATTTTTTCAATACTTTCTGTTTTAGACAAATCCCAACAAGCTACATCGTCACAATCTATTCGTCTAGCGAAAGGAATTAAGTTTCTTTTTGAATATCTCTTTCTTAAATCTTTTCCATATTTATCACTTTGACTTTTAGATAGTATGCGCCAAGGTTCAAAATTCTCTAGATTTAAATCTAATAATCTTTTATATTTCTTTGATATAATCATAAATTAATTTACCCTTTTGGTTTTGGATAATTTGCTCTTGGTTTAGTAGTTGTACCATTAGGATTTTCCGTCCTGAATTTAGCTCCCTGATTATTAATTCTCATTTTAGCGGCTTCTCCATAAGTACTTGGTCTTTGTCCATATTGAGCTTCGAAAGCATCCGCTCTCTCTTTTGGCAGAACATCATCATAATCATATACATTAACTTTAGCATCTATATTAGCATCTTGAGCTGCTGCTAACCTTTTATTATCTAAACTAGTGTACATATTATCTTTCATTCTTACAATATCTATAGCATCTCCATTCCAACCTTTCGTTTTCATGCTTTGAACAATTCTATCGAACTTAGGACCATTCATTGTTTTTTGAGTAAATCTTATTAGTTTAGAATCCACAAACTTAGAAGAACGTGCTATTAACGAGATTTTACCAACTTTTGCTAGTTTATCAAATCCTTTAGCTGTGATAATACCTGTAAAAACATCTGTTGCTATTTCTGTTCTATCTTCTAAACTGCCATTTAAAACTTTATTCGCAGCTTCTGTTATACCAGCACCAAAAGCATCGTTTGTAGCTTTAGTAGATGTACCAAATTTATCGTCAATATATTGTAAAACTTGTTCCCTATCTCCATCAGGTAATCCTCCTAATAAAAAAGTTCCTAAAGTAAAATTTCCGACACCCTTTGCAGTGCCTATTGGATCCTTAATAACTCCTTGGACACCCTCTACTGTTTTAACTACTGACTTATCTACTCCTCTTTGAATTTGTTGTATATTATCTCCATAAAGACCTGCCCGTGCTCCAATCATAAACCATTCAAATTCCCCTCCTTCTAAATCAATACCTTCTATTAATCTATTTTCACTTATAGCATAAGTTGAGTTCCATGGATATGATTTAAATAATGGATCAGAAGACATAAACCTATTAATCCTAGGATCGTACATCCTTAAAGAGAAGTTTACACTATTCCCTTCCCCTTTAATTTCATCGTCCATCTCTTGACCTTGGAAGCCGTATCTATAATCTGAAGAGTTTCCGTGCCTACCAGGTAAGAGCATCCCGCCGGGATAGTAGTCATTATAAGCTACTACATCGGGAAGGTAATTCCCATCGTTACCTACTATCTTCCTGTCAGTTACAACAGAAAGGACATTGCCCAGGTGGTTGGTAAGAGCATAACGTTTATCTCCGGTAGTGTTTGTTATCAAATCAGGGATGATCTTGTTCTCATCAGTAATAGCAATTCTCTTCTCTTCAATTCCTAACTTACTGCTACCATAAAGGTGGTGTTCGGTTAAGTATAAGCCTTGATTGCTTCCTACTGTACCCTCTACGGGTGCTATTTTTGCTAATACATTTGAACCGGATACAATATGAGTATTAGGTTTCCAGGTGATACTAGTTCCTGCCGTATTCATATATTGTACTCCTGTTGAAACTACTACTGGTTCTGTAATAGAACCTATATTAATTGTATTGACAGCTTTATCATCTCGATTTTCTGCAATTAGCTCTCCTTGTATATCCAATTCATTTGGATTTGTAGTAGTAACGCTTCCGTCAGAAAAACTTTCGTAAACCGCCAATGGGTTTCCTTGTGCATCCCTAGCGTATAGGGTGGTTTTATTTTTCGGAATTATGGTTTTGGAAATACGATTTCCTAACCCATCATAACCAAACTGTATCTGAGTACCATCTGTTTTGTTAATTTGCTTTACTTTTCCGTCTACCCTCCACTCGATTTTCAAGCCTTCTGCTTTGTCCTCAACTAATTGCCCTATTTCATCATATACATAATTTTCCGGATTTTGGTTTCCTAAATCATTAAATCCAACTTCACCTAAAGCATCTTTAACATATTCCAACTGGTTAGACCTTTTAGACTCCCCGGTTTGAGGATCCATAACATTTTTATAAGTATAGGCTAATTGATCCATTTCTTTAGTTACACCAGAATTATTTACAGTGGTACGATCTAAGGTAAGTAGATTTCCATTATTATCATAACTGTAAGAACTACTGTAATTTTCTGTAACTCCATTAGCATACCCTTGCATCTCTGTAATGCGGTTAAGTTGGTCATATCCGTATTGATTTACCTGTACTCCGACCATGGATTCATCATCATCTATTAAACTAGTCACCATTTGCCGAATGTTTCCATTATATAAATTTCTACCAGTGGTGTTTGTAGCTGCTTTTGGATTCGAACCAAAAGTAAATGCATTTATTCCAACTACCCCATTTATAGTTTTAAAATCATTTTGATAATAAGCTAAAGAATATCCCATGGCATCTTTAGCAAACGTACTACCTGAAATCCCGTCTTTCCCTAAATCTTCCTGAGATGTTAAGTTTTCCGAATTTACTCCTTTTAACCATCCCTGTAACGTATAAGCATAATCCATACCCTGAACTTTTCGGGTACCCAGTTCTGTTCTGGCCAAAGGGCCATGTGCAAAATACGTATAAGTTGCATCTTCTTCCCATAACTTACCATTGTCCGAAGTTTGCACCTTTACAATACGGTTATCTGCATCATAGGCGTACCAGTGAATAAACTGATCCTGTTTATCTCTTTGGTAAATGACTTTGTTAACATTTCCACTAATCAGGTCATATTGGTATTGAGTACGTTTCATACCAGAAGTAGCATTACTTCCATCTATAGAAAGTTGCCGGTTATGCTGAGTTAGTTCAGAGACATTTCCGTGAATATCGTAAGCATAGAAAATAGCATTTAAGTATTGACTTTCGCGATTTACCTGGATATTATAATCATCATAATAAAAGATAGCTGCAACCCGGTTTCTAGTATTGCTAAGATAACTATTAATACTAGGTACCGTCTCAAAAATAGTCAGCGGGCTATCTAATATAGTATTGTACCTTGTTTTGGTTACTTCAAAACGCTGAACTGCAATGTTATCAGGATAACGTTGTACAATCGTAGCAGGCTGGTTGGGTTGGATTGCATCCGGATTTGGAACGCTCCTCTCAAAAACGACCGGATTTCCAGTATCCTGATTTATTAAAATCCCGGTTTTTTCTATGATTACTAAAGGAACTGTAGGTTGCATTTCACCCGCTTCAATAATTCTTCCCAAGGCATCATAGGATGTATAACTAAAACGGTTATTTATCTTTTGCTTTGCATTTTGCGAAGCAATGATCCTTCCTAAGTGATCATAGGCAAAAACGGTAATACCACCGTCCGGTGTTTTTTGCCAAACTAGCTGGTTTAAGCTGTTATACCGATATTCTGTTAGTAATTCATGATCCGGAAGTAACGTTGGATTCTCTATCACCCCTGGAGTTACTCGATGTTGATTAATTTGTTGGTTTAAATTATTTATTTCTTGATTAGTAAATCGGTCTACCCCTTCAGGAGGTACAGTTTGCAGCAGATTGCCTGCTTGATCGTAGTAATAGAGTGTATATTGATATTCTTTATCATAAAAAGTCATATCAAAGTTTTCTATTGCATTTTCTATTGCTGTATTAGTATAATTCCTAATAAACTCTTCCCTTTTTTGATCTAAAAAGTTTCCATACACATCTCGAGTATAAGCATTTCTAACATTCTGTACAAACTGTTGACAATCCGTTTCATCTGGAACCTCAATGATCAGGTCGCTAAAATCCGTTAGGAATGGACGTGGTACACAAATTTCTTCATTTCCCGGACGGTTTAAATAGTCACTGGTCCAGGCAGACCAGGATAATTCCTGGTCATCTTGAGTATTGTTTATATAGGTTGCATACTCATCGATCAAAGCATTTCTCCCTTTATAAGAAGTACGCATCCCGGGATAGCCGAAATGAAACTCTGTAGCACCAAATCTTCCAATACTCATATAATGTAAATCTTCCGAAGATGTAACATTTAATTTATTAAGGAAGTAGCGATAATCATCAACCAGATATTGTAATGAAGCTTCACAAAAATCACCTTCTAAAACGATATCCGTTTCATTATCTTCATTAGAAATAACTATATTATTAATCGAACTCATAACAGCTATATAGTCTTGATATTTATCTGTACAGCTTACCGGTTCTGGTACCGGTGGGATACAAAATTGTTGATTACAATTTTCAATATTCACAGATAGATGATTTTCTTTTGTATCAGACAATTGGATAGATTTACTTATTGCATTTTGACCTGATGACAATTGTAAACTATTACGGGTCAAATTATTTACTACCTTATCAATCATAGATGGTTTATCCTCTATTTCTAAATTTAATAATTCGCAAAAGAATTTACTACCAGACACTGTTGTACTACTGCTTGTATGAGCAAGAACCCCTATATTCATTGCAACATAGAGACTTTTTGTAAGATTATTAAAATTTAGATATGTTAATTTAGCTAAAGATGTTCCAGTATTTATACCTTCGATATAATCAATTTCTTTTATCTCTTTTATATCTTTAAAATCTAATTCTTGATCAATCAGATGATGAAGATTTTCGGTTGACATTCTTAATCTAATTGAGTTGAATTCTTCACCTTCCACTATGCGTCTATTTTTAAAACCAATTCTGATAAATAGATATGAATAATTGTGTATACCTTCAATAAAATAAAAATAATGTGCTCCTTCTCTACTTATAGGTTTATCAAATAAATGAGTACTAGCTTCATGTAATCTATCTTCAATTCTTAAGGTATAATCGTTTAAAAAGGACTCGACATTATCCAACTTATTCAGATCAACCGGACGTCCTGATACTTCAATCGTTTCACTTATTACATCCTGAAAAATGGATTTCATGTAATTTTCATATAATATTTCTAACTCCGGAGCTAATTCACAGAAATTTACTGGATCAGTAGAATCTATATCTGCAAAAAAATCACAATCAATTGATGTGTTCAAAATTGGATTTCCTTCTCTATTAAAATCATGAAATTGAAGGTTTACTTCTATCTTTTTATTAAATTTTATTTGTTCTCCTACTTTATAAGTTATATAAAATTCAGAGTTTTTATAATCAAGACATATTACTTCGATAATATTAGGGAAATCATTTTGAAATTCAATATCAGCAGATTGAATATCGATTCTATCATAGTTTCCATTAAGAATTAAATAAAATGTAGAACTATTATTGAATTTTCTTACCTCAAGCCCTTCCACTTCAACATTATATGGCGAACTAAACTTTTTTCGTACAAATTCTTGTAATCTTTTTTCTAGCTTTATATCATTAATGAAATTAGAAATTTCAACACTGTTCTGATAGTTTTCTACTCCATCTCCTAAGTAATTATTCTGTTGGAAAGCAAAAGTTAAAAGATTTTTAAAACGGTCTTCAAAAAGTTCTTCATTTTCTGGATTTGTAATACAATCTACTGAATTAGTACATTCATCCGTACTTGGAACATCCTCAAAAAACCCACAATCAAAAGTAGAGAAAGTACCATTATCCGATACCGCAAAAGGATGTAAAACTTTTATAGAATTATCAGTAGATATACCTAAATTATTAGTAAACACTGATGTTCCTTCTGCAAAGGAATCGATTCCTCCAAAGTTATTTTCACTTGTAAATTCAGTTAGGTCTATACATTGAATTTCTTCTACATCTTCCTCTAAGTTAATATCCGTAAGTTTAAAAACTATTTTAATTGGCGACGAATTAATACCAAAAGTAAAAGAAATAGTATCATAAGATAATTCATATGACTTTATAGAACTTTGAAAATTTTCGTCCAGGTTACTATTATCTCGTTTAAACCTTTCTAATAATTCAACTTCTTTCATAAACGTATCCATTAAATCATATATTATCCGTTCATCTTCATTTCTTATGATAGCATTTACTATTTCTAATAGATGTTCTTCATAGAGTTCTTCTACATTGTTATTTTCCGGACATGCAGGTATAGGATCACCGCATTCTACAATTTCTTCGCCAACATACAAATTATTAATATCACCACAGCAGTTTAAGTTAATCAACTTACAATTCGTACTATCTGATATATTGGATAAACTAACATTAAATTGTGATTCGGAGAAGATTTCGTTTTGTTCGCAACTTTGAAAAATTTTTCCGGTTTGTGCATTTATTCTGAATCCGGTATCCATAGATACAATCGTTACACGTTGTCCGGTTATCCTACCTTCTTTATTAAATTCATATTGCAATCCAAAACCGGTAAATACGCGAACACCGGATTCAGGCAATTCTTCTTCTAATCTTAATGTTACCAGATTGTTTGATCCGTTAGCAACCAATAAATATTCTCCACCTCCTTGACTTAGCCAGGTTATATTATTATATGCACTAAAAAAAGTAGCTAAATACGTATTTTGATAGTACGGTTTAGCATCCAGAATACCTGAACCGGATAACATTCCGTCATTTTTTAATCCGTTTAACAGCTCTAACATTCCATTACGGAAGCGAGCAGGTTTGTTACAATTTGCATCTGCATTAGTTCCGGCATCGTGTAGGTATTCTCCAATAGTATCTTCAGTAGTAATACTGCAATCAGATAAGCGGGCTTCGCTACTACCACTCATCAGTACTTCAATTCGTTTATCCGTATTATTAGCATCTTGTATCTCAGCAACTAAGATATATTCAAACTGCTCGTCTTTTTCCTGATTTGATGCCTTTATGTTCTTTAATTTTTTAACTGTCCATTGAGAACCGTAGTTACTCCAGGAATAGGTATCACTTTCTATAGTAATTCTGGTAGGAAATTCTCCAATAACTTCTCCCCCCTGATAAAAAGTAAATTCTAAGCTCTGGCCACTGGCATTAGCTTCAATTTCTACCGGATCACTAATCTCTTCTGTAGGACGTACACCACCTAGATCAACAAGCAGTCCCTGGCTCAAATAATTACCTGTAAATTCTTCTTTTAGAAACGTATTATTTTGATGGTTAAAGAAATAATATTGTAAAAACAACTCTAGATCCCTGGCTTTAGGACAAACCCCAGTTTCTTTAAAATATCCGGCATCCGTTAATCTCTTCATATCTTCATAAATATCCCGATTGCTGTCTCCGGAATTAAACAACACATCAGAAGGTTTAAAGCGTTGTTCTTTTTGCTCATATAATGCCTTGTTTTCATCACAAATATTATCTCTCTGGTTTGTGATCAATTGATCAATACTACTTCTAGACGATGCGCTATAATCTGAAATTACCGTTAAAATATCCGTTGGAGGCTCTTTATCTCCTATACAACCGTTATAACAACCATTATTTAGGGCGTATATATTAGCAAACAGAGATTGTACGGTCTGTTTAATAGTTAAGTAATTAGCTTTATACGTATTCCAGAATTGATTACGTTCTGGCTTACCAAGCAAACTTTCCAGGTTTGCCGTAGAACTAAAATCTTGATCACAAGTAGTTACGCTGCTACATACTATGGTTGCATAAGATGTTGATATCAAATTTTTACCACTTCCATTATAATTATCATTTAAAGCTTCATTTATAATTAGTTTATGATGGGCTGTATTTAAAAGTGCTACATTATTACTATAAAAAGGGTCATTAGTAGCAATGGCATTAGAAATTAACCCAGCTAATTTTGCTTCTTCATAGGTTTGAATTGAGTTTAAATACGCATCATACCCATCAGAATTCATGATTGTTCCGGAAACAGGTGCAGTCTGAGCACATGAGGCATTTGCCAGTTCCAGGTAGCAATATTCCGGATGGTATTGAAGCAAAGATTCTGACCACTGTGGTTGCCAAATATCCTTACTTAAAAAATCACTCACATTTGCCAAGTATTGA
Source organism: Aquimarina sp. ERC-38 (assembly GCF_026222555.1). Classification (NCBI taxonomy): domain Bacteria; kingdom Pseudomonadati; phylum Bacteroidota; class Flavobacteriia; order Flavobacteriales; family Flavobacteriaceae; genus Aquimarina; species Aquimarina sp. ERC-38. The sequence goes on from NZ_CP098511.1 coordinate 4,155,721, forward strand.
GGTTCAGCATATACAAACTCTGTATCTCCCGTAATTTCGCGGATAAGCGTACCTTCTTCAAGCGGAGGGTCATATGTAATTTCTCTACTGAAAACTACTCCATTCTCATTAGTATCTGTAGTAATGGTTTGTTTTACTTTAATATAAGATATTGTACCATCTTCATTATAATAGTGTCCGGAAGTAAATAGACCTTTATCAGAAATTATTCCATCTCTTTGAATATGTGCAGGATTTTTCCAGCTATTGTACAAATTATCCGTAGTTTTTGCAGATAATAATATATTTTTATCGTTAAAAATACTTAAGCGAGCGTCATTATCAGAGGTACTATTTGTATTAGAGGCATTATTTTCATCATCAAAAGTGTTAGCTGTGTATGCCCCGTATTGTCCTAAAGGTTGCATATCGGATAATAATACTTCTTTAGCTGTACTACAAGAAATTGAAGAAGCAATCAGGTCTTTTGACTCAGTACTGGTTGTCACTTGATCTTTATCTATACAAGGTTCTTTACAAGCCCGGATTAATGCCTGCCATTGTTCAGAAAGTGTCAAGCGCAAGCGATTTTCTTCATCATTTTGTTCAGAAGTTGATAAATGATTCCATTGAGTTCGGTCGAAATTGTCAAACTGGGTTTCGATAAATCCGGCCTCGTTACCAAATTCTTCTTTTAATCCGTTTTCACAATCTGCACAGGTTATAAAACACCCTTCAAAAGTAAGTGGAGGTAACGGATATACTTCCGTAGGATCTACATAACAGTCGCTATTTGCATTCTGTAATTCCTCTACGTACGCTTCGGCATATTCTAAAACTTTTTCAGTATTTACTTTAAGATCCTTAGAAATTGTGATACTTCCCGGTTTGATACGTGCAGAAAAATCAGGAGCAGCGTATGCGCCCCTCAGGTCATCCAGGTCTATTGTGGTTGAAATTTTATCCACCAGATTTTGATTTGAATCCAGTAATACTGTTTGACCATCAGTATCCTTTACACTAACTGAGAAGTCATAAACCAAAGGATACTGTAAGGTATTACCATCTTCACATACTATAGAATAATTAGGATCATTTTTCAGGTTATAGGAAAAAATATATTCATCTTCAAAAGCTGAAGTTTTTGTACCGGCATAACGTAATAAATTAGATATTGGCCCTAATTCCTGATTTGCCAGCTTTATATTTTTATCCTGATTGGTATCCTTTGCAGTTACTGCTTGTTTGTTTAACAGGTCTATTGTCAGGTTTTCATGCCTGGCAGTTCCATCAGGATTTACTGCCTGATTATTTGCATCAGGTAATTCCTGTAAGTTTTCCGGAGTAATACCACTGAGTGCCGTAGCAATGGTTCTTCCTTGCGGATCGATATAACTAATACTTATTTGCTTATTAGGGTCTACCACAGTATTTTTTTTGTAATGCACTGCATTTCCCACACTATACCCAAATAAACGATTTAACTCAATTTGATCGGGAGTTCCGTAGTAATATTTCATTTCGTGACCAGTCCCTAATTGATGTGTTGGCCCTACCCCGCCTTTTCTACGAATACGCCCTGTATTATCCGGCATATATTCTATCTGAGAATAAGGAAATCCCTGAGCACTAGGTATTCTATCTCTAAAAGATGAAGCTATATCATTATTTACGGAATAATACTTTGATGCCCCGTTAATACTATCTAAGGCTTTCTGACCTGTAAATTCGTCAATTTTATTTTGTAAATCCGTATCAAAGTCTGTATAATCTATAATCTCACTGTTGGACGCTGCTATAGTCAAATCCGACTTATAATTAAGGCTTTTGTCTTTAACCGGCACCGGAAGCACTTCTATGGCAGGCCGGCCCTGCGCATCATAAATTACTTCTCCGGCAATACTATTATCATCACTATTAATTCTGGTTACCGTTTGCCGGTTACGTAAGGTACCATCAAAATAACTTACGACTTCTTTCTTTTTTCCTCCTTCGGCAAAGCTTGCCTGAAACTGCCAGTTTTTAAACTGTTCTTTATTGGTAAGAATCTGATATACATTAGGCCAGTCTGCCACCGTATTCTTTTGATTCACACCGCTGCTCCATGAACCAAACTGGTAACGGGAAGTGTCTGAGGTAAATTTTCCTACGGCTCGTACTCTATAAACTATAAATCCTTGATCATAAATTAAAGGGATAGAAAAACTAGTTTGATCTGTCTCAATTCTAGAGTTATTTCTAGCATACGTAGATTCAGAAAGGTTCACTTGATTAGCTTCTAAAGTTTTTGAAGTATCCTCAGCAAAATTATCTATCCAGGTCCATTCTACCTGGTAGTTGATTGCTCCTTCTTTCTGATCCCAGCTTAGGATTAATTCATTTTTATCATCAACAAAGAAATTTGAAATTCCTGGTTTTGATGTATCCAATTTTGTATATAAATCAAAATCAGGTTGTAATGTAAGCTTCACATTATCCGGAATGGTGTTTGCATTCACCTGACCTGTTATTAAGTTTTTATAATTACCTGAAATTAGCTTAATCTGGACACCTACCGTATTTGGTACAATATGAGAGGCTTCTATTACTTCGTTACTTCCGTTATCCTGTAATTTATTATAAACCACTTTCAGAGTACGTTGATACTTTTTATCTTCTTCAAAATTACCCTTACGATTACGGGGGATTACTTCAAAAGTTATTTCATATTCAAACCAATCTGCTGTTAAACCTTCCTGTAATAGTTGAAGTGTAATCAGGGTTTGAACATTTTTCCTGTTTAGCACGTCTTCACTGTAGAAAGAAATATCCGGAGCAAAAGAGATAGTTTCATTACTGCTTATGTAATTTTGAATCTCCGTATTACTAAACTCAAGGCTAGCTTGTGATTGTAAGGTAAAAGATAATCCTAAAATTAAAATACTTATTATCGTATGTATTGCATTTTTCATAAAATAATGCTTAAATTATGGTAGTTGATTGATTAAAGTGTACGACTGATAGTCAGAAGTAAGTTGATATTGATCTCTTTGTTTATGCAGATAATGCTGTAAAGGTAAAATGGAATCTATTTTTTTATTTGTAATATGGTTTAACATTATCTGCAATCTTCCGGTATCCATTATTACTTCACCGGAGGTTCTATTTTTGAAAGGAACCATTGTCGAAAAAAATAATTCCTGCTTAGCAATGGTAAAATTTTCTTTATGAATAGTAAGGATTACTTTATTATAAGGAATCTGCGTATGTCTTGTAGTGGGTAGTAAAGTACATTCAAAATATTTGTTTAATTCTTTAATGGAAGCATCACCAAAGTATTTTAAAAACAGGTCTACATCTACGGGAGAGTTCCCATCTAACTTTTGATTGTTCTCAGAAAGTAATATTTGCTGATTTTCTTTACTAATAGTTAGTTTCACTTTAGGATAGATAATTTGAAGATTACCTAGAGCTTCGAAACTCGTAATGCCATTTTGTTTTTTAGATACGGCCGGGTAGCTTTCTGTAACCATATTCCCTTCACGCCCCCTAAGCATTTTATAATCTGCCTCAATATAATATTGACTTTTAGCTTTATACGTATAATGAACTTTACTTAGGAGTTCCTTAATATCATATTGCTGGGCAAAAGATGCCTGAAAGCTTAGATAATATAATCCGAAGATAAATAATATGGTTTTCATCCCTTTTATTGTTTAGAAATTAGTTTAGCATTACCAGAACGTGTTTCTTGTATGGTAAAAACACCTCTTTCCGTTTCTTTCTTGACCCTAATTAACCCTCCTTCATGATCATACTCATAATAAGTAGCATAATTATTTTCATCCAGTTCGGATTCTAAACGCTGTGTCTCCGGATGGTATACAAATGTTTTCATAGATCCGTCATACGGATGCATACGGATGTCGTCAAAATGAACATTTACCGCGGCACCAGAATTGTTTTGTGCGGTACTTTCTAAAGAAATACGCATATTAGCCGCTTCAAGAGGTATACGGAACTCTGATGAAATTCGCTGCCAACCATCAATAACGGCTCCCTGAGGTTGAAATTCTACATTTGTAGATTGTTGTGGGATCACAGCACCTTCTGTAGTTCGGTAAATCAATTTTAATAAAGAGTTTACATAATTAACAGGTTGATAATCCGGATCAGATATATAATCAAAGGATTGATAAGAAGGTTTTAATAAAGAACTGGTAAGTGTAATATCCTCTTGTTCTTCATAACCGTATCTTCTACTTGTAATTTTAAAGTCATACGTAGCACAAATATTAGTACCACAGATTTTTGAACTGATAAACTGAAGGTCAATTTTAGAATTGTGATATAATGGGTATCTAAAGTTGAGTTCTTTTACTCTCCTTCCAATACTACTCCTCACTCTAGGAGAACGAAATACAAACTTGGGGGCATTCCCAGGAGCAAATTTAAATTCAAATCCTACGGTCTTAAAAGCTCCTCTACCATTTTGACGCTCTTTTACAGGTTTAAAATCATATATGGTCAAGTTTTTATCTATGGTATTTGCAATAAAAGGAACTAATACGTCAAACTCCCTTGTATCAGGTTTGGGTACATATCTACTGTCCACATGTCTATCTTCAGGTAGGTCTGCCAAAAGTCTATCATTTAATAAGTGATTAAGTAAGTTTGTGAATGCATCACTTACAACATCAAAATTAATAGTTACCGGATTCACTGCTTTTACACCATCTTCCTTAACCCAAGCACTAATAACATATTTGGCTCCCGGTTGCGGGCGAAATTTTTCACATCCAATCAGGGAAGGAGGTTGTGCCGGAAAAATTTTTACTTTCACCTCTTCCCTGAATGTACTGGTACAGCAATTTTCATCATCAGTTGTACATCCTATTTCGGTTAAAGCTGCATAATAAATTCCTCCATCTTCCAATTGTCTCGCACTATCTAAAGCATTCCCTTCGAATTGCGCGTCATACCAAACAATAGTACCTCCCGTAGCTGTAAGATTAGAAATGTAGACCGGATCATCTGTAAAAAAGACCTGTTCTTTTTTTATTACTATCGGAGAAGGAACATCATAGATAGAAATTACCACACGCTTTGGATTACTTTTAAAATCAGGGTTTTGTATATTTTGTTGAATCACGTATAGTACTGTATTATCAGCAAGTCCTTCTTCATTATTAACAACTTGAGTCCCTGCTTCATCATGATACCAGAATAATTCATACCCGTTTGAAACTGTAAATCGCTGGGAAAGGTCGCTTATTTTAGCTCCTTGCGATTTACAGAAGGTCTGCCGACTATCCCCCTCTGCTTCAAAAACGCCTACAAAAACGTTTACCGCAAAACGGCAGGTTGAAGTTCCTTGTTGAGCATAATAAGTATTATTATTTTCTAGGCGTTCATTCAATTCGAATATAGAACCACCGGTTGCAGAACTATACCAAACGACACCATTTATATTGGGTTGTAAGTCAGAAATCATCGGGTTTTCTGTAATTAGAAATTCCTGGTAACCCAATTGGTCAATATTATCTATGGCAACTCCATAATTAATAACAATAGGAATTTCTTTGCGTTGTCCGGTAATGCTATCTTCTGCCCATAAAGAAGTATTTTTTGATAGTAAATAATCTTCAGCAAGTGGTTGGGTATCATTTTCCGATGTATACCAATTAGCTGTATTATTAAATGGTGATTGAAGGTTGCTTATTGTAATTTCTTCATTTTCACCTACACAAAAAGATTGAGTATCTATTGGATCACCGCCTATAATCCTTCGCAATTTTACCTGTATATTTCTACGTCTTAGTGTTAATCCTTGTATAACGCTATTTGTAGCGTCAAAGGAATAATATCCCAAATCTTCTTCGCTATTAATCGTTATAGTTATTTCTCTAGAGGTAGTAGTTCGAAAGTTTGCAGCGTCTTTAAACCATTGGTAAGTATTATTAGGATCCGTTAAATCTCTGGTAGATAGAGTAACTTCATCTCCTAATTCAACTTCGATTATTTCGGTTTGATCAACCAGAGCTTGTGGACTATAAACATATCCTGATCCAAAGTTTAAATAATCTTGATGATCATCTATAAAATCACTAAAAACAAACTGATTTGAATCAAACTGAACGATGTTAAAGACATCAGTCGGGTCACTAGCTAAAAAGGGAATTTTACCAGAAAAGCGATTGTTAGAAAGTTTGATTGAACGCAATTTAGATAGATCTTTAATTTCATCAGGTATATTTCCAGATAATTGATTAAAACTGACATTTAAATTAGTAAGAGATTGTAACTTATTAACGTCGCTTAAAATAGGACCAATTAAACTATTATTAGCAATATCTATAAGAGATACTTTTGAAAGGTTATATAAACTTCCAGGAATAGTTCCTTCTAATTTATTTGAAGAAAGAATAAGACCAAATAAAGATTGAAGATTTCCAATATTATTTGGAATCAAGCCAACGAATTGATTTCTAGAAAGGTTTAAACCCACTAGATTCACTAAATCAGTAATTTCGTCTGGTATTCTACCAACTAAATTATTGCCTTCAAGAGCTAATTCTTTTAAATTAGTAAGACTACCTATACTTTTAGGAATTTGTCCTATTAAATCATTCAGATTTAAATTTAGCGTTTCTAAATACATTAATTGATCAATACTATTTGGAATATTTCCTCTTAGATTATTTGAAAAAAGTCTTACTTTAATTACATTATAATTCTGATCAACTGTTACTCCATACCAATCACAAATTTTGGAATCGGGATCATCAACTGGCCAGGTGTTCTTCCAGTTAGGCCCGTCAGTTGCATTATATAAATCTATTAAGGCCTGTCGCTGTTCTTGTGGAACTTCACAAATATCAGTAGATAGTATAATTACATCTATAGGATTACGCTCCAAAGATAAGCCTGGAACCTTATCATTAGTAGCTATAAAATGGTAGGTGCCTACATCTTCTAAAGAAGTTTCTGAAATAGTAAAAGTTTTAGAAGTAGCATTAGGAATTAAACTTCCATTTTTATACCATTGATACTGATTGTTTTCACTTTGCAATTCATCTGCATTTATAGTTAGAGGTTGACCTGCTACTATTTTAAGGGTGTCCAGAGTTCCTACTTTATTTTGTACACCAAAATCCAAAAGAACCCCTGCATCTTTATATGCAGTAAATTTATCTTCTATATCTTTAAAAATAAAGTTATTTTCACCGAAGTACCAACGCATTCCTACATTTCCAGCATCCGTAGGAGGATCCGGTAATGTTCCGCTTAAATTATTACTCCGGAAATTAATATCCATATTCCGGAATTGAGTAAAGCTTTGTGGTACCCCACCAGTTAAGTTATTACCTGACAGATATAAACGCCAGATAGTTGAAAGGTTTCCTAGTTCTTCCGGAATAGTACCCGTATGCTTGTTATTCGCTAGTGCCAGAACTCTTATTTTAGGAAGTTTACCTATGTCGCTCGGGATAGGAATTTCTTTAATACACTGCACTAACACTAATTCTTCAAGATTAACTAATCGCTCATAGGCTATATCGCCTAAATAAACGCTATTTGCTTTAAAATTTAATTTTCTTAAAGAAGTAAAATTTTCAATCACCGAGGTAATTTCTCCGTTTAGGTTATTTTTAATAAGCTCTATTTCTGTAATATGTCCTTCTTCAACTGTAACTCCAAACCAGTTGCACACTTTTTCATTACTTAGCCAGTTGGAGTTATTAGTCCAGTTATCGCCGTCTAATTGATGGTAGAACTCAATAAGCGCTTGCTTTTCAGTAGCTACTACTTCCAGGCAGGAGTCATCAGTTTCACTAACCTGTATTTCAACAGGCGATCGAACTAAAGTTAAATTAGGGAATTCAGCATTTTTTACTTCAAGGAAATACATACCTGAATCTTCTGTTACACCGTTAGTAATGATATAATTTCTAAGGTTTGCATTATTTATAGGTAACCCGTTTTTATACCATTGATAGGTATAATCAGGATTGGCTTCCAAACTAATATCCGGTATGGTAAAATCTTTTCCAGTTCTAATCGAGAATTTTTGAGCTATTCCTATTTGTGCTTGTGGGTGGTAGCTAACTGTAAAGCCATTTTGTAAATCAAGATTGTTCAAGTCAGAAAATACAAACTGATTTCCTTCTAAGGAAAGAGTATTTAAAGATTGCAGACTACTTATGGAAGAAGGAAAACTTCCGTTCAATTGGTTGTTATGAAAGCTAATTCTTTGAAGAAAAGGAAGATCACCAAATACATCAGGAACAGTACCTTTAAGATTGTTATCATTCAATTTTAATTCTATGACGTGACCAGCATTATCAGTTTGTACCCCAAACCAATTACACACAGCAGAGGAACCATTTTCTATACTCCAGGATTGATCACCTGCTATAGTATTATTCCATAAAGACCCATTTAGATTATTATAAATCGCTATTAATGCCTGTTTTTCAGTATCCGGTGTTTTACAATCTTCGGAAACCGTTAGGGTAATCGTGTTTCTTTCTAAAGTTAAATTAGTAATAATGCTATTTGTAATTTCTACGTAATACTGACCAGCCCCGGTTAGATCAACATTTTCCAAGAGAAGCGTACTTTCTGTTTTTCCGGGTAGTATTTGATTGTCTTTATACCATTGATAGAAGTTATTTTCTGAAACTACTTTGGTTTGTAAAGAAATGGTATCTCCTAATTTTACACTTCTCTCTTCAACTTCATCCGTTTTAGCCTGAGCTTCATATCGATATATTCCATTTATATATTTGACATAATCTTCATGTTCATTTTCAATATCAGAAAAAATAAATTTATTATTAAGTATGATTAGTTCTTCCAGATTAGAAGATGAAGAAGCTGTAAAAGGTACGATACCAGATAACTGATTATTACTTAAATTAATTACCTTTAGATTAGATAGCCTGCCTATAGGAGACGGAATCAATCCGGTAAATACATTGTTACTTAAATTAAAGTACGTAAGTTTTTTAAGAAGTCCGATCTCCTTGGGTATACTTTCTGACAAACGATTGGAAGACAAATTAAGTTTCTCTAAGTTTATAAGGTTACAAAAGGCAATTGGTATAGAACCTCGAAGTTGATTAAAACTTAGATCTAATTCTTTTAACTTAGCCATACTTCCTAGTGCCGGGTTTATAATTCCAGAGAAAAGGTTGTATTGCAGTCGAAGACTTTCCAGGTTTAATAAGGAACCTAAAGCTATTGGTAGTTCTCCGGTTAATTGGTTATTGTTTACAGTAAATACTTTAAGTTTTTCAAGACTATTTATTTTTGATGATAAAATACCAGTAAGACCATTATTACTAAGATTAATATTCTCTAAATTAGTTAAAGAGTACAGTTCTACAGGTATCTCCCCTATAATTTGATTATTATTTAAAACTAAATTTTTAAGATTTAAAAATTCTAGTATAATGCCAGGTAACTCCCCTGTAATACTATTGTCAGGAAGGTTAATTGATACGACTGAACCGTTTTCTATACCTATACCATACCAATTAGTAATATCTGCATCAGGGTTTAAAATATCCCAGGATTGAATATTTTCAATAGAATTTTTCCAGTTGTCCCCATTAGTACGATTGTAAAACTCAACAAGTGCTTGACGTTCTTCATTAGAAACCTGAGCTGAAGCATTGATTACCCATAAAAAAATTAGCAATCTAAAAACTAAGCTTAAAAATTGTTTTAATTTAATGTATATAAAATCCATAAGTGCTACTGAATATTGTAATAGTATTAATAAGTAATCTTGTCTAGATTATCCCAAACCGGTATTGATCGATTACAACTTTTTATACGTTGACCAAGTGATTTTAATTTAAACCTTGTTCCTTTGATTACTCTACTATTCTGTTTATGAAGAAGTCTAAATTCAATTTCCCATGTATTGTTAGGTCTTTTCGATCTTGCTCGGACTACATCCATATCTAAATTGAAAATAGCATTACCCGTTTCATCAAGTACAATATCATTAAATACAAACTGGTCACCTTGCCTATCCCTTACATCATCTCCTCTCAAAAAAACTTTACTACCTTTCCGTAAAGCCATACCCCTGTAATTTGTCTTTTGAAGAACTATTCCATATTGTATGGTATCATTAGGACTTCCATTAATTCGTATTTCAGCTGCCCTTCCCACACAACTTTTTATTTCCCTGCCTTCTTCATCATAAAAAATGTGAGTATCATTAGTTGTGTACCTTCCGGAAATAGTAGGTACTGCATCATCGTCACATTCATCCCCAATACCATCTCCATCATAGTCTCGTTGTGTACTTGGTATATAAGGACATAAATCCACTGTATCGCTAATTCCATCATTATCAGAATCATTGTCAACCGGCTGTTCACCAATTAAATTTCTTTCTAACTCTGCCTTTTCACCTGCTGGAATCAGCAGACTATACTTACCAGAGTGTGCTTGTTGATCCGATAAGCGAACATTACCAATTCCGTCTCGATCTACTGCTGATTTAAAATTAAAATGTGCACTATCTGACCTGATATAGTTATAATCTTCAAAACTATCCATTCCCATATCCCGGTATCTGCTATTAGAAACTACAGCGTTGGGTAAAGTGTAGTTATATCCATATTGTGCGGACGAATATCTGTTTAGCGCATCCCTGTTTTCAATCTCTACTCCCTGAGCGTTGTACTGCGTAACTTCACTGGCGAATGTCCATTGATCTTTTTCTTTGGAATCCTCCCATTCGTTATTAGTATTTTTGTTATAGTAAGGAGTAAAATTGTTAAAAAACCCTTCTACTCGCGTATTTACTTTTTTGGAATTATCATTTCCTCTGTCTGTAAGATAGGTATAGGACTTATCAGCTCTCCATTCTCCTTTGATGTTGTATACGTAGGGATTGAGTAAGGGTTCAAAAGGATAATTATCGGCACCTACGTTCTCAATACCCTGAGATGATAAAGCTTCTGGTACAAAAGGAAACAGATTTTCACATTGACAGTTCCAAAATTCTTTATAAGACACTGCACTTGCATTTACTAATCTGTGGTTTTTTATATTTTCGGACGTATTACTTTCCAGTAATCCGGAAGCAATATGATCGTTATTAGCACCCGTAAGACTTTTTAACGGATTCTGCATCATTGTAATAGATGACATTGTCGACATTTGCTGATTCCTATTTCCGGAGCGTACTACTTTAAATTTAATATCCTTATTGATACTTACTCCTTCTGTTACATTGACCACACCCCCATCTTTATCCATTAAAAGTACTTCATCATCTCCTCTTATCCCAGCAATCCAATAGCGGTTTTCTTTATCGTTATAAGTTCCAATAATTTCATCACCGGGAATCAAATACTTACTTGCCTCAGTGTAATTAAAATATTTACCTTGAGGTTTTAGTATCCCATTAATACCAGTACTTTGAGAGGCTAATCCCATTTCTGTATACCTCCAATACGCCGGAAACTCAAGATTAAAATATTCATCATCAAATTCATTAACAGTTCGGGTTAAAAGTACTTTTCCAGTATTAGCATCCCAGGCTTCATTAATAGTTGAAACTTTTGAACCTAAATCATAAGCTATTTTCTCTTTAAGAATTCCACTGGTATGAATAGCTTTAGTAGTAGTTGTAGTATACGCCACATTTTCAATAGAAGTTCTTGACGGTACAGTTGTAGGTATTATTACTGGTATAATTCCAAAAACAATAGTTACTACATTCACCTTATATCCTTGCGTTTTAGATTGAGAGTAACTCTCCCTAAAATCTGTAACAACCTCATAATCAACCCCAATATGATCATTATATAAAATTTCTCCGTTTTTATCTATCAACGGAACTTTATTATCTAGCTTATCACTATTGGTAAGATCAGTATTATATTTATAGTGAACTCCGGAAATTAGAGTGTTGGCATCTTCCGCGTATACTTCCTGAGAACGCATTTTACCATTCATATCGTTAGTATGTACCATAAAACCTTGAGATAATGCATATTCATTCCTAGTTTTAACTTCACCACCAAACAGTCCCGTTATCAATTTTCTTAAAAACTGATCTTGATCCGTAGCATAATTGTTAGGGCTATCAATATCTGTATAATCAACCAGGGTAGGATAATCCTTAGAGGTGTAAAAGGAGGTAACCACCTTACCCGTCGCATGACGTTTGATACCATCTCTTTGTAGATTTTTAACCGTAACTTTACTATACGTAACTCTTGCCTGAGGAAAAAAAGATTCTCCAAAAGGCTTTTCCACATAGTTTACTTCCTTTGGAGCTACCAGGTGTTCGGATTTATTGTAAAATGGTTCTACAAAGGGATTTTCTTTAGACATTGCAGGTTCAAAAACTGCTACTCCATTTGAGCTTCCGTCTTCATTATTATACTGGTAAGTTTGACCATAAGATTTATTGTATTTACTGTTGTTTACCGTACTTGTAGTATTTAACATTTTACCCCATTCATCGTTCATTACTAATTTTGAGACTCGGGAGCCACCTCCTATTTTAAATGTCTTAGGGTTTGATAAACGTATCCATGATTTATCTGGAATAAAACGTTGCGCACATAAAAACTCATTGCTTCTCAAACGACCGTTTGGACCTGTTAAAATTTCCTTTGTTGCTTGAAAAGAACTTATAATCTTTTTAGCAATACTTTCAATATCTTCTGATCGGTAATCATTATTTAATCCGTAGGTTAGCGAAGGCATATATCTTCTTCCAAAGTACCAACCTGCTTTGGAAATTGGGTTTACATTTTTACTTCCGGCAATCCCTCCTTCCAAATCACTCATCTGCATGGGAATTGCTGCATAGACTCCCTGGTTTGCCGAAAAAATGTTTACCTCTGACTCTTTTGATAAATTAAAATAACCTGTAACGTAATCGTAATTCGAACTTCGGATGTTTGATACGGCATCCTTTTGCATATTGAGTAAGAATCGAAAGTAAATTGGTTTATCCTCTATTCCTTTTAAATATTTTCTTCTAAAGGTATTATTAGAAATTACTGTTTCTTCCGGAAGTTTAATATATAGATATTCAGGATCCTTTTTTGCTAGGTTGAACCTTCCGGATTCATAAAGTTTTTGATTAGCTTCCGGGTCAAATGTACTTTCCTCCTTGCCTACACCGGCTACCTTAAACATTCTTAACGGACTACGATCCTGAACTGAATTATAATCATCACTTTCATAGTCCATTTCTATAGTACCACCAGAAGGCAAGTTGATAGAAGCTAATAACCATGCTCCTGCGTATTCATCTTCTTGTTGTCTATTAGTTTGTTCGACATAAGGGAATTCAGCTACCGTAATCGGATCTAGAGTTCCGCACCCTGTTCCAGAGTTAGGTTTGTAACCTCCCCAAATGTTATAAGATTTTAAATTATAATTCGGATTGAATCCATCGTAATTAAAAGTATACGGGGTATATTTCCCCATATTAGAGTTTCGATAGGTAAAGTAAACCGATTTTAGGGTCAGTTTACCTTTAGTAGCTGCAGTGGAATTAGGTGTTCCTTTTGCCAAAGAATAATCGTAAGTAAAATGAGCAATTTTAATGGCACTTACCGGCTTATCATTCTTGCTATCATCATCCAATAGATTTGCAGCTATAGCTTCAGGTTTAGAATACAGACGAATTTTTTCAATTTTATACATTCTATCTGTATTTGAAGCACCTCCATTAATACCAGATACACCTACAGCATCATTTCTTTCAGATAAATCAAAAATTGCTACATGTGTTTTAGTTTCAATACTTTTAATGTAAACTAATTCTTTTTCTCCATAAATGTAACTTCCCTTCTGATCCGTTTTGTCAGTATTTAATCCAGGATTATAAGAGGCATGATTTCTATTGAAGGGCACACGCCATTTGTAATTCGCATTTTTCCTTTCGTAGTTAAATTTAGTATATGAACCTAAGTCATCATCCGTAGGACCATCTCCTTTAACATCCTCATAATCGGCAGAAAAGACTGCTGAAAGTAGGTAGGTATGCGCATATTCCGGAGTTGATATCGCATCATAAAAATTGTCAATCCCACTCCTGTTACTTGGAGAATTTTCACCCGGTCTATATACAACAGTACCATCTGCACAATTAAAAGTTTTACTATTTGTAGTAAATGTAACTTCTTGTTTAAGCTTATTATAAGCTGTTTTACCAAATACATAAGTAGAACCATCATCTTTCTGAATCCTGATTTCTGCTGTATGATGAGGCTTTGAAAATTCATTAATCTGAGTGCTTAAGTATTCAGCGCTATTGTATAGGCCCCGTACTTCTTCCACCGTAAATTTTTGAACATTTTGATTTCTCAAATTTCGGTTTTTTCTTTTGAATTTTTTATTATCAAAAGTAGGTAGAGAATTATATTTTATACCGTTACTGCTATTTTCTTTGATACGAAATTGATTTTTTGCATACTTATTAAAGCTATTTTTACTTCCTCCAATCTTAAGAGCGATAGGGTTGTACCCTCCCAGATTTTCGAAAAGTTCTTGATCCCGATCCCTAGTAGGTTCCCCGATAAACTTATAATACACTGGTTCATAGTCTTTTTGTTCGTCAGAAGCCTTCTGATCTTCTCTGTTCTGTTTAAAAGATTTTAATGCTCTCGTATCCCATACTCCAGTTCTTGATACCGAGGGTGCATTGGTATAATTAGCTCCATAATGAAATCCGGTACCAGGTTCAATTTCTACACCAAAGGTTTCGCTAGCAGATTCGTCTTCAACCAAATCATCGTTGATCTGTCCGACCTGACTTCTATAAGGACGGAACATCCCTCCTATACCTTGTCCCTGTACGGTATATAAATCATAGGTGTAATTTGCAATAGGTAGAGATAAAGTATTTCTATTAATTACTCCATTGTCTTTTTCTCTATTATAATCTTTAATATCATTAGGGGTTGCAAAACCAGTATAGTCATAACCATATCCTTTTTCAGGTCGTTCTACTTGTTTTATTTTTTGAACCGAACCAGTAGCTGAAATTTCTCCTTCTACATCTGCTCCAAAAATATCTCCACCCAAAGAGACTGCTACAGTACCGTTATTATTAGTAAATGCAGTTCTTTTTCTAGGAGTTAAAGAAGGTGTGTTAAATGAATAAGATGTTGGACTTTGAGAATCGAAATTTCGTTCTTTAGATTTACTATACCTTAATCCTGCCGAAAGGTTAAAATTAGTCAATCCAGCTCTAGAATTATAGGATACTCCAGCATTTAAAGAACCTAATACAAATCCATCGTTTATCTTATTAGACGTGGCATTGATACCAACATTAGGTGCAACAGTAATTCCCTCAGTTGCTGAAAGTTGATAATCTACACCTACAGATACCGTATTAGCCAAATCAAAGGATACTCCAAAGGAGGGAGTGAATGAAATTCCCGTATAATTGTTATATTTTAAGTTCGCTCCTAACGAAGCTTTACCTACTTTGATAGTATCAACCTTTTCTTTAACCCCATCTATTGTTTCGAATCCAAATAATTGAAAGTCTACTTTTGCATCCACTCCAACAGTTACATTAGGACGCATATAATTTTCATAGGTTAATTCATCCCCTTTAAAATCATCGGGTAATCCTCGTACCTGACGGTTGATCTGACCAACATTTAGGTTCCAACCTAAACCTACCCAACTGGCTTCCTGATCCATCGTAACTCCCGAATCATAAGCTAAATTCAGCGGATATCCTCCAACATCCATAATGGGTATATTGTAGTTAAAATCTCCTGAGGCCAGATCTACCATATCCGAAGTACCAATTGGAGTAAAGGAATTAAATTCCGGTTGGCTAGGACCTCCAGTCAATGCCCAGAGGGCTGCTGGTTGTACCAGTTGTACTAACATCTGTATTACCAGGTAGCTAGCAATTACTTTGGTTATTTTATTTTCTCTTATAGATCGGATCATATCACTTACTGTGTTATAATATTATAGGTGTATCGGTAAAATTAAATCGCATAAACCCTTTACTAAACAACGTGTCATCGTAGAGTAAAGTAATAGGTACCCCTTCGGGTATGTTATCAAAATAAAGTAATACCCGTTTGAAGGGTGCTACTTTAAAGTTTCGTTCAAAGGTTAATCCTGAACAGGGAATTGTATCTTTATTATCAACCAGAGCTTTAAAATCATTTTGCATGCTAAAACTCATGTACTTTACAGAAGTCTCGTAATCCCTGGAAGTGTATTTGTTTTTTAGCAAGTCGTCTTCTCTCTCCTGTTGAAATTCTACCTCTATGATACGCTCCTCTTTTAAAGATTGATAGATAGAATCTACTTTTTCAAGATTTTGACTTCCTTCATGTTTCAGTATATAATACTGCAAGGGTACCATTGTTGCTTTAAAAGCAATATCATCCCTAAAGTTAGTAATGGCTTTTGACTTCCACCCCACCTGTTCTAAGTTAAAGAACTTTTCTTCAGTCAAGGTTTTAGGTTTACTTTTCTCCTTATCACAGGAAATAAACAATAAACCTCCCAGCAAAAAGAGCATATAATTCTTTCTGAAATACATATTTATCGGGTTGGCTAGGTTATTTAGAAAGGTGTTGTTCTATTTTTTGTAAACGTTCTTCTAATTGAGAATTTACTGTTTTCTGTTTTTTTAACTCTTTTTCTTGAGCTATGGTATACAGGGTTAATTCTTCTATTTTTTCTAAAAGTTTTAAATTAAATTCCTTAAGATTAATTCCTTCCTCCTTCATCTCATTAGCTGAAGGAATATTAGGTAAATGTCCATTTTGAACGATATAATTTTGAACTTGTCCTAAAGTTTTTAGATTGTAGTCTTCATAGAAAACATAGTCAGGCGGTTCAATTGCCCCTAATAAATCCACTTTAACTTCCTGTACATGAATTTTACCAGCAACCGTAAAGCTATAATCAGGATCCGATTTTTCAGTTCCAATTCTTACTCCACCTTCCGTGTAAAATATTTCATCTCCTTTTTGCAACCAAACGGAATTAGTATTTCCCTTTAGTAGGTCGTCTATATTACTTTCAAAACCATTTACAATTTCTAATGTTGGTTGATAATAATACGTTCTATCATTTATGTTTTGACTAAATAATGAATATGCAGCAATTCTTAAAAAATGTGCTTCTTCAGAAAATTTGTGATCTCTTAACTCCGCAAGTTTATTGCCAGTTTCCGGATCATAAATACCTCCTTGATGAGTTGTCCCGGTATATCCTAATGGGTGAATATAACCAACAAGTAGATACCATTTATCCAACTCCTCAAAATCGTACGCAAAATCACTAATCCAGGTAAAACCTTTAGAAACAGGTGTATTATCTAGTTTTAAAGTACCACTATTTCCATTTGTTGGTGTTCTGGCTTGAATAATAAAATAGTTAATTCCGTCTAAAGAATTAGTTTTTTTTATCCATACTGAAAATTGATAAGTTTTTGTTTGGTCTACTAAAATATTACTTGAGTTAAAGCCCCCATCCGGACCTCTATCGGCATCAGGTTTTGTTACCCATAAAACTTGTTCTGTTCCATCTGGTGCTAAACCTAATTCCCTAGCATTTTCACTTTCTAATCCTCTCTTATTGTAACCAGGCGGATCAATAGTTCCAACTTCCCATGGAGTTTGATTCAATAAATTTTGAGCGGAAACAAAGAACAAGGAAAAGTAAAATGTTGTAAATAAAATAATTTTATTTTGGGTAATCATGATAGTAATTATTATATATTTTAAAATCTTTTAATTAAAAAGTTCACTAAAAAAATATTCATCTAAGGGAAATTAACAAAGGCAAATATATCTTAAAATTTTATTAATTATAAGTTTTTCCCTTATATCTTGTACTTTTTAATGATATTTCAATTCTTTTTAAAATCAAGCATATTTTCTTTACTAAATGTTAATTTATTTTAATTTTTTCATAACAAAATAAACCGAAGCATGTTTTATAATTCTAACTTATAAGTATCATAGAAGTAATAAACGTTACACTTTTTATTAATTATTTTTAAAAATTTACGTATTTAATTCACTATTAACTATTTAAAATTTAGATGATGAATTAAAAATTTAGAAATGAATACAAAATCTTACAACTAACAATATTAAACTTTGCTTAATAATAGGATAAGGTTGAGGCTATAGAAACCAAGTAAATACAGTATTTCCTAAATGTTAATTTTTTATCAATATAATTATGGAATTATTGTTGTAATCCAAATATTTTAGTTTCATTTTCCATGGAAAGTAATAATTGCTGGTCTTCAATCTTAAGAACTTTAATATTATCATACGTTTGATTGATACGAACCCTTTTTAGTTTTCCGTCAAAACGTACTAAAGCTAGTTTATTTGAATTTTTTGCTGCTTTTATGAATCCTACATATTGAATTTTTGGCCAGGTTTTTAAGGATTTAGTTTTTATCTTATTCTTTTTAACACTCTTTTTTGAACCTGTTTTGACTTTTACGATTGGCTGATATGTTTTATCTAAAAATGGATCTCTATCTGGTATAATAAGTTGAAAGGAATCTTTTTTCTTAATTTTAATTTGTGATGGGGTTACTAAAGTTTCCGCAGTGATAATTCCAGTGGTAGTTGTAAAAAAGGGGGCGACAAATTTATAGATCACCACAAGCCAAATTATGGCTACTGTAATTAATAGAATGGTATTTATTTGTTTCTTTTGCATTAGTTAATAACTATTTGACCGGTACTATTATATTCTCCTGTATTATTTGCCTGATCCGTACCTTTGATACGCCAATAGTAAGTACCATTATCAGTAAATTGATAACTAAACTGAGTGTCTGAGGCAGTTTCTTGTTCAATGATGTTAGTAAAGTTCATATCACTCGCTATTTCCAGGATACTAACTATTTTTGTATTAATTCCTTCAGGTTTTTCTTCTGTAAAACTCCACTCAAATGCTACTTCTTGATCTCTAATAAATTGTTGCCCAACCGTAGGTTTAACTATAGTAGGTACCGGGGGATTTTTGGAATCAATGATAAAGGTCCTACTAAAATATCTACTAGATCCTAAATTATTTTTTGCTCTGACCTGCCATTTATAGGTAGCGTCTTCTAACGTATCTGGAGAATCAATATTGACTGATGTATTTTGTAAGCTATCTTGTACGAAAACTACAACCTCCTGATTATTGCTAATGGAGAACAGTTCAAATTGATATCTAGTCGCTGTAGTTATAGCCTCCCAACTGAACTGTCCCGGTTTTGTGTTTAAAACTATGTTATCCCCTGGGTTGCTTAAAATTATAGTTTGATTCTCAAGATTTTCGGATTCAATAATTTGAAAAGAATTTTCAGAAGAGTACGGAGTTTGATAAGCAGAGTTTTCGGCTCTTATCCGCCAGCGATATGTCCCCGGGCTAATAGCAAAATCAAATCTTGTATTTACTAGTAAAGAATCTAATATGATACTATTTGTAGTAGTATTACTTACCTGTAACCGATATTGAGGAGTTCCGTCAACTTCATTCCACCTGAATTGAACTGTATTACCTTCAATCTGCGCATTATCCTCCGGAGCTTCCGGAATGATAACGGCATCGCTAATATCTTCTTCAATAATATCATCACAACTTTGTGAATATAGAGCGTATACGATTAATAGTAAATAAAAGTTATAATTTTTCATAATTTTGAAAGGTAATCTGTTCAATTAATTTTTTCTTCCTGGTTCGTGGTTCTTTTTCTGTATACAGCTTTAAACTTACAATTCTGGATACATCAAAGCTTTTTTCTAACTGATAGGTAGTTTTTAACAATTCACTGTAGCTCCCCGTTAATATTAACTGATTAGTGTAAATAGTAAAGTAAGCATCTTTTGCGCTATGTGCTTTATTTAGTTTTAATATAGTTGCTTGAGAAACCATTTGATCAACACTATTTAAAATCTCCTGTTGGATTATATTCGGATTTTTAATCTCTTTTCCAATTAATTTATCTAAATAGTTTACTTCTTTTTGTAATTTTAAAATTCGTTGTTGTGAATTACTAACTTTAGCTAGTTTAGACCTTGATTCTTTTACCAATTGGGCTGCTTCCATAGTCATTTTAAAAGAACGCTTATATGCGGTGATTGCCAGAATAACTGCAATTACAATCAATATTAAACTTTTTTTCTTGTATGATATATTTTCAAACATTGAATCTTACGGTTATTAAAACTTTAAAAAAGTTAGTCTTATTATTTTGTTGAAATGCAGCAATTTCAATATCCTCGACCCATTCTTTTTCTTTTATCCTTTTTATCCATAAAGAAAAGGAATTATAAGAGTTTACACTACCTTCTATCGTTATGGTATTGTGGTCAAAATTAATTTTCTCTAAAGGTTTAATCTTTGAATGAAGGGGAAAAATTTCTAACTCTGAAATAACTAACCCGGAAGGTATATGTTCGCTAATTGTAGAAAGGTAATAACTTAAATAATTGCTGTTTTCAAGTCCTGATTCTTTTAAAATTGCCGTTTTATTTTCTTTATCATTTTCTAGAACCACCAACTTTTCATAAGCTACATTCTGTGCCCCTAGGGCTACCATAAGTTCTTGATGCTCCTGTTGATAATGTATTAACAATACGTAGCTGCTTAGTAATGAAATTAGAAAAAAACCTAAAACTCCCACACCTAAATATTGAAACAACCTACGATATAAAAGCTCTTCTTTTTGAATTTTTAAATCCAAATCAGGAGCCACTATATCATCGTTAGGGTATAAGTATTGAATGATACCTGCGAAAGGTAAAATAGTAGTTGAATTGAAAGTGTCGTTTCCTATTTGATATTCTTGCATCTCACTTGAACCTAATCTTGTAACTGCAGTTAATTTACCTTGTTCATAAGACAACTGATAATCATCGACTGAAATAGATGTATTATCTATAAAGGTTTTAATTGCAGAAAGAACTAAAGGCCCGATTGCAACGTCTACAATCGTTATTTGATTTTGCGCTAAGGATGTAAGATGTTTATTAACAAAGTCTTTTCTTGCTATCGATACAAAGCGTTGTTCTTTTTGAACTATTTCATACCAATAGAAATCATCCGGATCTGATTTAAAAATGAGGTCAGCTTGGTAATTTTTCTTATTTTCTACTGTTTTTGTAATAATCCCATTACCGCTTAATAGTAAAACAACCGGGCTATTTTTTACAATTTTAGAAAGTAATTGCTCATAATCTGCTGATTCAAATTGAGCTTCTATAAGTAACTCTTTTTTCTTTTTACGAACTTTGAAATACTGATACCGTACTTTACCATCTTCAAAATGAAAATGAACAGCTTGTATCGTATTACCTTCTAATATGCCCGTAATTCTCTGTAACATTTTAATACACTACGCTTGGTTTGATAAATACATGTAATTTCCCTCGATCCCTTGCCCTTCGGCGACTACTAAAAAACCATTTTAAAATAGGTATACGAGATAAAACCGGGGTACCACTTCCTGAGTTTTCTTTTTCTAATTCGTCTAATCCTCCTAGTAATATCATTTCATTATTTTTAACCCGTACTAGGGATTCAAATTTCTGAGTAGATTTTCCTGGTGGTGCATTTTCTCCTGCCCTTCCTAAAAAGGAACTTTTTTCTACACTAATTTCCAGGGTAACATGTTCATCCAGTGAAACAAAGGGTTTTATATTGACACTAAGATTTGCTTCTGTAGGTTTCCACTGTCCGGATTGCAAAATGTTATCATTGATTCCAGAATTTATCAATCGGTTCGTTTGTTCAAAGTAGTAATTAGTTTCTCCAATTGATAAGGTAGCTTCATGACCGCTAAGTGTAGCAATTTTAGGCGTTGACTTTAAATTAATAATAGAATTATTTTCTAAAGCTGAAAGGTTGGCATAAAAGTTTTTAGTAACCTTACCTAAATTAATAACGCCTAAACCGTTGAATGCATCTATTAATTCATTAATAGAACCAGCATTTAAAGTGACATCAGTGTTTGGAAATAATACCCCGTTGGTTTGAATTTCCTCTGAACCATCTCCTAAAATTGCCTGTAAGCCTGTTTGTACGTCATGTGATTTTTGATACTGTACAATTAAAACTTCTATTTTGACCAGGGGTACTACTTTATCTAGTTTTCTGATTACTTGTTTTAGTTCTATAATCATAGGTTTTGAACCCGTAACTAGCATTCCGTTTAATTCTACAAACTCCTGAATTTCAACATCCTGAATCATAGATTTTGGGATGGTAGCCAGAACGGACTCAATCGTACGATTCTCCAATTGCACTAATTCTGAAGTCCGTAAGCCCGCAGATGTTTCTTTACCAATATGATATAAATTTTCAAACTGATTGAAGGTATATTTTTTACCAGTGAAGATTTCGTTAAGCAAATCATCAAAGTTGATAGCATTAGAATAAATGGTCGCAACTACCTCATCAGGTTTGTCGTATAATACATAATTGATCTTTAATAATTCAGCCGCTTCACTAATTATTTCGGTGGCATTGGCTTCAAAAGCTTTAATGGATAAGTAACCATTTTCATTTAGCGATATTTCAAGATCCCCCGACCCGGTATTTCTTCTTTTTCCATTTCTGGAAGTAGTTCTACGCCTATTGCTTCCGGAAGTAGGGACAGAAGCATCAACAACCGCTTCATAATCCTTTGATAAAAAATAAAAACCATTCTCATCCACTTCAGCAATTAATTGGTTTGATTTAGCTAGCATATTAATAACTTGATCAAATGGGCGATTGAGTATGTACGCTGATACTTTCATTGTTTTAATGTCCGGAGCCAATACAATATTTTTATTTGCAATTTCAGTGATCTTAGCAGCAACTGATGGTAGTGAATCGTTTTTTAGCTTTACAGATAAGAAATTATTTTGGTTATTATAAGTAATATCCAATATTCGTTTTGGAGTTAATTTAGGTGGTTCTTCAACAATTTCTAGTGGTTTAAAAACAATAATATTATTCATAAATTGAACATCCAGGTCGTATTTTCGGATTAAAAAAAGAAAAACATCTTTGACTTTAACATCAAAAAAATTGCTTACTACCATTTGGTTTAATCCCGGGTCTACATCTACGTTTAACTGATGTTCTTCAGCTAGTGAAGTGATGATTTCAAATAATGTTAATCCTGAGACGTCCAGCTGAGTCACCTCTTCTAAACCTGGCTTGGATTGAGCTATTTCATCAAGTCGTTGTTCCACGGTTGCTCTTTGTGCATGTAGGTTCAGTATACCTCCTAAACAACACAGTATTATAATTTTTTTAATCATGTTTTTTATTATGCTTCAATTATAATTGCATAAACCTCTTCTATAGAAGTTATTCCTTTTTCAACAAGTTTTAATGCCCTTCCGGATAGACTGGTACTTTTATAATCCGCAATCTGCTCTTCCAGATTCCCTGTATTTTTTTTAATCTGTTGTGATAGTTCATAACTTATAGGAACTACTTCATAAATAGCCGTTCTACCTGTATATCCGGTATAATGACAATGTTCGCAGCCGTTAGATACCCAGTGTTTTTCAAGATTTTGTAGAAGTTGATTTTTATAAAGAGCAGCATCAAAGCTGACACACCTTTTACAGGAATTACATAGTTTTCTTACTAACCTTTGAGCTACAGAAACTTTTAAAGTCTCTGCGATTAAAAAAGGGGGAATACCCATATCAATTAACCTGGATATCGTACCTAAAGCAGAATTGGTATGAATCGTGGATAATACAAGGTGCCCTGTAAGGCTTGCCCTAATGGCCATTTCGGCCGTGGCCCCATCTCGTATCTCCCCTAACATAATAATATCCGGATCTTGTCGTAAAAATGTTTTTAACGCGCTGGTAAATGTAAGTCCGATATCTTCTTTAAGCTGAACCTGATTAATCCCTTTAAGCGTGTATTCAATCGGGTCTTCTACCGTTACTATATTACTAGACACAGTATTTAGCAATTTAAGGCTTGCGTAGAGTGTGGTAGTTTTACCAGATCCCGTAGGACCACTTATTAAAATTATTCCTTTTGATGCTTTTAAAGCTTCCAGGTAACACTCTTTATCAGCAAGCTCCAGACCTAACTTTTCCATACTCAAATGACCTGTATCACGTCCTAGTAAACGCATTACAATTTTTTCTCCATGTAAGGTAGGAAGTATGGATACCCTTATATCGAAGCTATCGTAATTAATACGTCCATCTTGGGGCAAACGCTTCTCAGTAATATCAAGGTTGGATTTAATTTTTATTTTATTTACCAGTTCCAGGTAATTATCCAGATCAATTTTAAACTTTTCAATTAATTTACCGTCAATCCGATACCGGATTCTTGCTTCATCTTTAAATACCTCAAAATGTATATCACTACTACCAATTGCTTTTGCTTCAAAAATTAATTCTTCCAGAAAATCCTTTGCAGTTGCATTAAAATCAGAGGTGAGGGTTTGTTTTTCTTGTTTATGGTTTCCTTTTCTGTAGTAAGAAACCAAAGCTTTTACTACTACCTTTGAAGAAACAGGCACTAGTGCTATGGTTTTACCCAGAATTAATTCTAACTCTTCCCGGGTACTCGTATGATTATGTTCTTGATCTACAAAGAAGTAAAGCGTTGAACCTTTATCTTCTTTAGGTATAACCTTATAATTATGGGCTATTTCAGCATTTATAAGTTGTTGCTGCTCTGTAGTCAATACTATTTCTTCTACCATCTCCATTACAAATGACTATTAAAATGAACCAGATCGTAATTAAACCATTGATCTATCATAAGAAGTAGCATCATATATATTGCCAATAAACCTGCCAGTGGTACTAATTCAGTTTGTACTAAAAATTTTAGGAGTAAAAAGCCCAAAATGGAAAAAACCATCCCTGTTATAAAAAACAAAATGTAGTTATAGGTAGAAAAATAGGGTAAAACACTCATAAAAAATAAAATATCACCTAACCCAATTACTTCGCTCAAATTATAATTCCATTTTTTATTTTTTATCATCATATACATATAGAGTCCTGTAAAGGTTAAACCTAAAAAAATAATGTTATAAAGTAATATAGATGTGTGATAACCCTTTTTATAAAAGTTTAAGATTCCTATAATTCCCAAAGCTATAGGTAAACCTATGTGAATTGCCCTCATTTTGAAGTCCTGCCAGGTTATAATAGCCAGGACTATGACGACTAAAGCTTGAAACACTACATTCACGTTTTAGTCTTTTACTATTTCTTTTAATTGTTTTTTTTGGTCTATTTCCCAGGTATTATAATTTCCGTCATCATCAAAGTCTGATAAAGAAGTAGCTGTAGCCTTAAAAGAATTAGTTGATGCTTCTGTAATTTGAATATTGTAAACTGCTTGACCGCCTTGCTCTATGGTTAAAGCTGGTTCAAAACCCAATTCGGTGAAATCTGCGGTATATTTTGAATGCCTAAAAAAGTAATTTTTTTCCAGACCGTACAAATGGTTTAACATGCTTTGTGCTTCAATGGATTTTGCCTGCGTTATAACCGAAGTTTGACTGGGCAGTACCATTAACAATAAGATACCGATTATACAAAGTACAATAAGTATTTCTGTCATTGAATACGCACTAGCATACCAACTTTTATTTTTTGTTTTATTAAGAACCGATAACTTTAAACAATTCATTTTCTGTAAATTATAAGATTGCAAAAATATAAATTTTTGTTAATAATATCTAAAATATATTTTTCATCCTCCATTTATGATTTTACTTAAATCAAACATAGGGGCATACATAGCTATCATAATTAATCCTACTACACCACCTATTATGAGTATGATCATAGGTTCCAGAATTACCCCGATCATTTTGGTTTTATGTTCTACTTCTTCGTCATATTCATTAGCTAATCGCGAAAACATCGTATCTAACTCATTAATCTCTTCGGCTACTTCTACCATAGACACTAATTTATAATCATATATCGCATGCTGTTTCATAGCTTTAGCAAGCGGAACCCCCTTGATAACATTTTTATGAATCGAATCAATAGAAACTTCAATCGGATAAAATCCAATCATCTTTTTTACCATCACCAGTGATTCGGTCAAGGAAGTTTTTGAGGTTAATAATAAATCTAGAAACTGACAGTATCGGGCCAGATAAATAGTTTTTACTAATTTTCCAAAAAAAGGAATTTTAAGAATTAAAAATGATCGATATTTTCTAAAAGTAGAATTTTGTCCATATACTTTAAGTACCAGTATACTACTTAGTACCAAGAGAACTCCCATTCCTAAAATCAGCGGAAATTTATCAGATAATATGATAATTTTTTTAGTCAATCCCGGTAAATCTCCATCAAACTGATTAAAAACAGATTTAAACATAGGAACTACATAGTTTAACATAAAATATAAAACTCCAATAGTCAGAATTAATACAAATGACGGGTACGTGATAACCGAAATGATCTGTTTCCTCAGTTTAATCTGACGTTTAAAATATTTATGAAGTTCTAACAAAACGGTATCCAGGCGTTTTGTCTCCTCCCCGATTTTTATACTGTAATACTCATAAGACGAAAACTTACCGGTAGCCTCTAGCGCTTCATAAAAACTCCGGCCTTTTACCACATCTTTCTTTATTTTATCTATTAATAATTTAAGATGAACCTTCTTCTGTTGTTTAGATAAAATCGTTAAAGCTGACTCAAAATCAACTCCTGCGCTAATAAGGGTGGATAAGTCTTTATATAAAGCTTCTTTCTCTTTTGCACCAACTTTTTTAGAAAAGGAAATTTCTTTTTTCCAGAATCCTGTATTAACTGCTGAAGTTGGTTTAACCGCAATAGTTCCGCTTTTTTGTATATTACTAATATCTATACCCATTACAATTTCATTTTAAAATTTGGAGGATAATATTTGTATACGCTAAAGTTCAAATTTTCGTCATATAATTGTGTAACAATTTTTATTTGGCTTACAGCTCTTTTTAAAGTTGAAGAAAAGTCATTTTCGATAATTTTTATATGTTGAATTTCTAAGGTATCTGTATTTTGTAATTGCCTACGTATTATAGTCTTATTACTAATTCCGTATTCAATTTTGCGATTGTTATAAAAGATAACATCAAAACCTTTATCCGTACGGACAACTTTCTCCGATTCATACAGATCCGTTTTTAACTGATTATACATTCTTGTTATAGAATTTTGCTGTTCAATATCCTTACGGTAACTTGAAATATGTTGTGCAAATGAAGAATACGCAAAATAAATTAATCCCATAATAATTGACATTATTACCAGGTTAATTAACATTTCCATGATAGTAAAAGCTTTAACGCTACTGTTCATCTTTTCTAGTTGAATACAAATAATGATGGTTAATAGTATCTTTAGAATTTACAACCTTAAACTGTATATGTTGTATATCACTTTTATCGTCAAAATTTTGACTAGTTTTAATAATACTATAATCCCCTAGATTATAAATAGCATCATCAAAATCGTTTTTAATAATGGCTGTATTCCACAATTCTTCGACTTTAAAATTAGCCTGATACTGACTTAAAGAATAGCTATTATGTAATACTGTAGTGTATAATTGTGTTGCAATTAACAGGCACGTAGCTATAATCGTAATTGCAATTACTGATTCTAGTAACGAACTGGCTTCTACAAACATGCTACTGTACACTTTTAATATTTTCGATTTGGTTGTTGCTATCATTAAATAAAGGTAGGTTTACAAAAAAATCAGGTTTTTTAGTAGCATCAATAATTCCATTAAGAACTACGTCAGCATATTTAGCACTTTGTGTTTGTAATTCAAATTTATGAACATAGACGGTTCCAAATACATTACCCTTATGCTGGAACAAGCCATTACAATAAACATCCCCTATAATTGAAGCATTCTCTTCAAGAGATAACCTGTTGTTTTGTTTTTCTCTAAAACTTGAAGCATCCAGGATTACACCTCCATAAATCGTACTATTTTCACTAATTGTAATTGTTTTCTCAAAATCCCTATCACTTTTATAAATTGATATTACCGAAGGGTATTTTAAGCTTACATTCTTTTCCAGTATCACTTCTTTTGTAGCTTCGATTTGAATACTACCTGTAAACCCTTCTTCCACCACAACCTTAGGACCTTGAACAAGTATATCTTCGAACTTACAAGTTTTTGGTATGTATAAGGTATCCAAAGATTTTAAAATAAAATTTCCTTTTAGTGCTACATTCTCGAGAGATTCGGATTTATTTTTATAAACGATCAGCGTGTTTTTTGAAAAACTATTATAGTTAATATTATTCTTTATAACTTCTTCAAGAGTTATTTTAATAAGTTGTTTTTGATTTACCAAATCTTCTATTACTATTCTAGGTAGTTTCTGTGAAGCTACCTTTATAGCTCCTTCTACTTTTGAATTATTTTTATAAAGATTCCCTAATATATTCACTGTTTTAAAACGTTTTTTGGGTAAGTACATTTCCCCAAAAATTTCTGTTGTTCCTGAAACTTTTAATTCTTCTCCAAAATCACATAGATATAAAGCTAATGCGCGATCTTTATTTTTTTGACCCACCATAAAACTCTTTCTTATAGTATCTTTTTTAAAGAATGTTTTACCAGACATAATTTGATACATACCCCACTTTTTATATTGAAAAGAACATTTAATTCCATCATTAAATAAGTCAACTTCTTGAGTCATATTTTCTTTTAAACCCTTTGTATTGGAATATATATATTGAAAACAAGATTCACATTGGTCTACAAGTTCATTTTTAATCTCCTGACGGGTTGCCATTGTCTTATTTAATGTAAAAAAATAAATAAGGCCTCCTGCCAGAATCGATATCATCAAGCATATAAAAATCGCATATAAAAGCGATCCGGCTTTAAGCATTAGTTATCTGTTTTATTTTTAACCGGCTTCTTTTTACTTTGCTTATTATGCTTTCTTTGTTTTACTTTTTGATCATTTAGCTTTTTTTGCTTTGCTCTTTTATTCTTTATTGCTTTTTTTTCTGCGGGAGTTTTTTTCCTAAAAAATTCTTTTACCGTATTATTGGATGAATTCCAGAATTTCGTAATTTTTGACTTAGAAATTTTCTTAGTCTTACTTTTAGAAATAGTATCTTTTGGTTTGACAACTATTTTGCCTTTTTTATAGTAAAGAGTATCTTTTTCTATATGATTAATCCATTTACCGGATTTAGCATTATGCTTATATCTACCGGAAAGCACAGGACTACCATTTTCATTGAAACTGAGAAAAGGTCCGGAAGCAATGCCTTGATCCCAAGTTTTAATTTCTTTAAGAATACCATTCTCATACCAGGTTTTCCATTTTTTATGTTTTAGCCCTTTTTCAAAATTACCTTGTTCGGCAATTCCGTTTTTTCTAAAATATTTAGTATATTTTCCCTCTAATAAATAACCGTTTGCTCCACCTAACGAAGAATGGACCCCTCCGCTTTTATACCAGAAATACTTCTTTTCAAAACTGTATTTTTTACTTATTTTTTTGTTTACAAAGAAGGTATAGTTATAATAATCATCGGATATTATTTTTCTCTCAACCTCATTTAAAGTTTGACTAAAATTGCAAAAAATTAATAAGAGACTACATAATAGTTTCATATTTTAAAGTATTTAAAACAGTATTCTATAAAAAAAATACACTTCTTTTACGGCTACAAAGTAAATACATTCTGTTAACATATGAAAATTTTTTCCTAAAACTATGTTAACAAATATTAAGCCATAAATTTATATTTTTAACCAATTTTTAATGTTTAAAATCATTTTTTGAATTATACTGTTTATTAAGAAACTTTGTTACATTATTAGTATCAAACTCGGCTAATTTGTTACTGTTTTTTAAACTTTTTTTTAATATGAGGTAATAATAAAATATAAATGCTATTTTAAAAGTTTGATCTAATGCTAATAGTGAGGTCATGGAAGTGATAAATATTACAAATTAGATTGATTCACTTGATATTTAGTACAATATTTTAATTATCAATTGTATTACGTAATAGCTCTTTATATTATAGCATTAAATCTAACCCTCCATTTTAAAGATATATAAGTTCATATTGAAGTAACTGTAGAACATTAAGAAGTCTGTATTAGGTTTTCCTTAAACTATTACAATAACAAAGAAAAAATCGTTTTCTCAATAGAGTCAAACTTAAAGTATTATTGTTCTATTATGGTGTCACGTTTTAAAGCTTGGATAAACCCCCGTCTCACTCAATCCATTTTCTAAATTCACTAGTGGTGGATGCACTTGTAATTAAATGGGGTTTGTAGTTTTTGATTGAAATAGCTAACCGATCCCCGAAGTAAGGTTCTATTTTTTCGATAAAATTGATGTTTACGATTTCGCTTCGGTTAATTTGAAAAAATTCTTTGGGGTTCAACTCTTTAATTAAGTCTGAAATTTTATAGCGAAATTCATTTTCTTTACCGTTTTCATCTATTGCAATGCACTTCCCTGAATTTGATAGGATTACCCCGGTATTTTTAGTACTTAAAATTTTTATTTCTGTTTTGCTTTTTATAATGACACGTTCTTTATAGTTATTCTGCAGACCGTGAATGGTTTCGGATAATTTTTTCCAATTAACTTCTTTATTCTGTAGACTTTCATACTTATCCATTGCTTTACAAAACTTATTATAACTTATAGGTTTGAGTAAGTAGGCAATTCCATTTACATCAAAAGCCTCTTGATAAAATGTATTGTAAGCTGTGGTAAAAATAATTGGCGACTTTATAATATTAGTTTTTAATAGCGAGAACACATTTCCGTCCAGTAATTCAATGTCAGAAAATACCAAATCTACTTGTTTGTTGGTTTTATACCATTTTTCAATAGCTTCTTTACTTTTCAGTGAAGTTACAATTTCGATTTTATTATTATATCGAATTAAATGATCCGAAATAATTTCAATATTAATAGCTTCGTCTTCTATAATAAGCACTTTCATAATTATAAAATTAGAGGGATGGTGACCATAAATTCATCTTTCGTTTCGGTAATAACCACGTTTTTATTAAAGTTAAGCAGGTATTGGCGTTTTAAATAATCATTCCCCGTTCCAGTTCCTAGGGTAAAATCCACTTTATTAAGTTTATTTTTGATAATAATCGTATCCTCTTTTCTTGAAAGCGAAATTAAAACGGGTTTTTCCTCATTCCCTTTGTTATGTTTTATTGCATTTTCTACGCATAGTTGTAGCGAACACGGAATAATATAGCCATCTGAATTTTCAATATAATGTTCAATTTTATAGGCACTCCCGAAGCGTTTTTCCATTAGACCCATATAATTTTTCAAAAATATAAGCTCGTTTTCTAGTTCAACTAATTGTTTTTTTCCGTGGTTTAGGTAATAGCGATATACATCAGAAAAATCGTCTATAAAATCTTCAATTAGTTCCGGGTTCTTTTTTGCTAATCCTGATAAAACACTTAAATTATTAAATAGAAAATGGGGTTCCAGATTTTTTTGTAGCATTTGTGACTGTAACGTAGCTTTTTCTTTTTCTATTTGTTCTAATTCAAGTACTGCTTTTTGGGATTGTCTAAAATATAAAAATGCAGAGGTAAGTGCGAAGATATCTGCAAAAGCAAAAGCAACGGTTAACATATTTACGAATCGAAATACAAAATCATAATTTGAACCATTAAAAGATATCCAAAGAATATAATCAAGTACTAAACCTATACTATCAAAAATTAGAAAAGACAAACCATAGACTTTTACAAATTTTAAGATGGTATTTGTAGTATCTATTTTATTAATAATTCTGAAAGAGACTAATACGGATAGTAAGGCTACTATAGAAAATATGAGAATTGTAACATGATGAAAATAATTATAAAAATCAATATCCCCTTTAATCCGCAAATAATATAACACAAGGATTTTAACTCCATTTCCTATTAATAATAAGGCAGTTACCAGTAAAACTTGTTTTAGATCTATTTTATAATTAAAAATCTTCACTATCTATCTTTTAGATTAACAAAATACATTTATGATTGATACTAGTGCTATTTAAACCCAAAATTCTTTAAACAGCTTTACTGTTTTGCCCTGGTTTGCTCCTCTTCATTTCCTGAATTACGTTGCTTGATTTTAATTTTCTTGTTTCCAAAGCTATAATTTAGACTGATTTTTATATTTCTGGTATCAAAATAATTATAATAGGTCTGGTCGATTCCGTTAGTATTGGTATTTACGTCGGTTGCTTTACGCCTTAAAATATCATTAAAGGCAAGCGTACAATTTAGTTTTTTATCTAGTAATGAAAATTTCAAACCTAAATCAAGACTGATCATCTCAGATATTGAAAAGTACATTAATTCTTGTAGAGAAGCATATACAAGCGTTGTTTCTGCCTGTACGGTTTTTGCTTCGTTTAAATCAAACACATTTCTGTTATAAATTTGAAAATTCCATTTACTTAATAATTCAGCATCTAGGTTAAATCCATCTTTGTATTGGGTATCCATTTTAGACAAGGTTGCCTGAGTAGTAGTACTCCACCGGTTGGTTGGATTGTACAACAAGGTTTCGGTTAATCCGTAGTTAAAAGCAGTAAAAAAGTTCTCAAAAGTAACTACGATTCTTTGTTGTGCTCCGTCTTCGGCTTCAATAATATTAAAATAGCCATCGTCTACGTGACTTACAAATGCTTTGCTAATAAGTTTACCCTTATAGATATGTTTTAGCTCCAAATTATTAGAAATTTGTGGTCTTAAAAATGGGTTACCCTCTTGATATGAAATTGAATTGATATAGAAACGAAACGGATTTAAACGTTCAAAACTTGGGCGTTGTATTCTTTTACTATAACTAAAGTTAAAGGTATTCTTACTATCCGGATTATAGCCAATAAATAGAGAAGGAAATAATTGATTATACGAATTTTTATCGGTTTGATTATTCGTTTTTGAAACGCCTATTGTCCGGGTATTTTCAAAACGAAGTCCAATTTTAGTTTGCCATTTTTTCCCTAAAGGTTTAGACATATCTGCATACAAGGCATTGATGTTTTCAGAATATATAAACGCATTACTTTGGGTGGGATCAAAAACCGGTGTTCCTGTAGAGGTGTTAAAAAATTGTACATCGCTATCTGTTTTTGTAGTTGTGGTTTTAGCCCCATAAGAAAGGTTTGCCCATTTAGTTGGATGTGTTACATCAATTTTTCCGCTGTAATTTTTAATGTTTTGGTTGGTACTATTATTTGCTTCAAAAAAACTGGTATTGGTTACAAACTGCTCACTACTAAAACTTCTATCAAAAGAATTATCAAAATTAAAGTAATCCACGTCTACAGCTATTTTTTTACCTAATGTATCCAACTTTTGAATATAATGAGCGTTTATGGAGTGGTTATTTCTTAAAGTCTTTGCCTTACCTCTATTGATAGTAAACGAACCACTTCCGTCATTTATTAAAGTTCTTCCGTTATCTTCTATCCCCTTATCTTCAGTTGAACCCGTGTATAAAACACCCACGCTAGCTTTGTTGGATATATCATAATCTAAGCCTAATCTGCCTGAAACCAGATTTTCTTTATTTTTCATATCCAGATTTGTTGCCGTAGAGGCAGAAGGAAAAACAATATCAAACTGATTAAACTGTGCCATATTTCCTTTGGTAGCATTTAAAGAAGCATGTATACTTAGCTTATTTTTACGATAGTTATAGGTATTCCCAAAATTTAGCAATGGATAGGTGGCTTGTGTATACGAAGTTCTTAGCTGATTGTTCCAGCTATTTTCTTTAGATTTTTTTAGTACGATATTGATAAGTCCGCTATTACCTTCCGCATCATATTTAGAAGGTGGCGTGGTAATAACTTCGATATTTTTAATATCATCAGATGCTATGGTGCTTAAATAAGCGTTTAATTCACTTCCGGCTAGTTGTATCATCCTATCGTTGATCATCACCCGTACGTCTCCTTTCCCCACGATAGCCAATTTATCCGTATCTACATTGACGCTGGGTGTTGTTTTTAAGGCATCCAGTGCCGTTCCACCAGTACCCGCTACCGTATTTTCTACGTTAAAAATTAATCGATCTACTTTTTGTTGGATTAGTTGTTTTCGCTTGGAAATTACTACTTCATCCAACTCCTGCCCTCCTTCTTCTAAAACGATGGTACCTATGATCGGTTGGGTGGGGTATATTTTTTTAGTTGTAAATCCTATAAAACTAATTTCCAGGTATATATTTTTATCCTTGATATGAATAGTAAAATCCCCATTTTCATTAGAAATTACACCGGTAAGTAGGGAATTATTAGTTTTATCTTTTGCAGTAATGTTAGCAAAGGCGATAGGTTGATTTTGTGGGTCTACTATTTTTCCGGTAAAGTCTTGTCCAAAACTAAACGAAAAGATAAAAGCGATTAAAAGTGTGGTAATGGTTTTCATAATACTATTGGTTTTTAATGAATGATACGCCAAAAGTATTCTGAGAAGGCAGTTTTTAAAACAGCTATACCATGAGTTCCCGGAAAAGTTAAATGAATTAGAGGAAATTAAAATTGTAATCTAAATCCGGAAGTGAAAGAGTGTCCCTCATTCCATTAAATCGAAAGGTGCGATGTATTTAATCGTCCTATTTTTTGCTTTTATTTTTTCTAATTGTTTTACAATTTAAAGGAGAGGTAAGTTTTACTATTACTGATAATCATCAAATTGTAAAAGTGCTTGTAAGTTTATAAGTCGAAATGGATATACCCACAATACTTTTAAATTAGTGTAATTTCCCTTAGATTTGCAATATATATGGCATATAAAGGATATATGTCTTTAATATTGTTGTTATTAGTAATTTCTATTAATTCAAGAGTAACAATTTAGAATATCTAGACACTAATCTATACAAGAACCAAAATGAAAACCAGAATGAAAAATAAATTTCTAAGCATCTTTTTTATACTTACTATTTTATGCGCTTGTGATAAAGACTCTGATGAGATTAGTGATGTAATAACGATTGAAGGTACGGTACAAACAAATTCTTCTGTAATACCGAATGCAACAGTAATTATAGATTCTAAAATCAACTGGTCAACAAAGACAGATGAAAATGGTTATTTTAAAATAGAAGATATAACTAAAGGTGAACATCAATTAATGATTTCAAAAAATTTCGATGAAGGCAGTTTTATTGAGAAATCATATGAAATAAACTCTGCTGCCGATATTGTATTAAATATACTAACCCTTCCTAACCCTGTATCTCTTAATGAACCTGAAATCAATTTAAATTCAATTAAACTTAATTGGAACTCTTCTCTAGCAGATGATTTTAGAGAATATAAAGTTTACAGAAAGACTGACAGTGGATTAGACGAGACGACAGGAGAATTAGTACATGTATCTACGGCAAGAAATGACACTGTTTTTGTGGATAACGGTCTTTTGTTTGATCAAGAATATTTTTACAGAGTTTACGTAATGAATGATGTAGGAAGATTAGGCGGGAGTAATTTAATCAAAACTTCTACTCAAGAAGGTGAACTTATTACTTTTGGAAATTTTGAAGATCATTCAATACTAGATCTGATAGAGCGCAGCAATGAAAACGGTACTATAACTCTTGACGAAGCGATTATGTATAATGGAACGAAATCTTTGTACTATAATAATAACTCAGGTTCACAAATATCTGCTTGGGTAAATAAAAAAATATATTTAAAGCCAAACACTTCGTATAAGTTTTCCTGCTGGTATAAAGGAAAAGGATCAGGAGGAGATAGTGGTTACTGGCATTTTAGATTAGAGTTAACAAAAGAAGATTCTGGTGTAACTCTTAATGACCTACGAATTCCTGACGATTACATCGGTTCTGATGGCTATCGAGAAGATGATTGGACGTTTATCACCACTACAGTGTATAATGGTGAAAATACCGATCCATATTTCTTATACATAAGAACCGAATTAGAAGACTTATGGCTTGACGATTTGGAATTAGTTGAATTATAAAAACTAGAGAAAAATAACTTATAACACAAAAGTAAAAAGCATTAAAACGACTTTTTACTTGAACCGTTGTAGCTAGTTTGATAATGAAAATACTAACCAAAATTATATTATTAACTTTAATGGGATTATTTACCTCTTGTCTTGGACAAAAAGAAGAACATATTTATTTGGCTGGTTGGGAAATTGAATTTAACGGAGATGAACAATGCCAAAAATTTCTTGAAACACAAGTTGTAGATAAAAAAACCAGTAATAATATTTCGAGTTCAATTGATCTCGTTTTTAAAGATGAGAAATTAATTAAAGCCTACTATAATGATGAAGGACACAGAACTGAAAAGAAATTAAAAGAAAGTGAAATAGGATTTAAATATCAAAAATTAAAACCAAATCAGATTTATAGCCTTAATCAAGTAGCAAAATCTGAAAGCTATCTAGGGGGAGAGATACCAACAGAATTTAAAATTCCAAAATTTGAATTTAATGCACCTTTTCAATATTTAGGAAAATTCTCAAAAACAGAAAAAGCTTTCGATTGGCTTCCTTTTGATTTACATATTGCAGCGCCAATTTACTTGAATTTTGACAAATTGTTTATAGATTATTCTGACCCACTAAATCCTGAAGTTATAAACATTGATGAATTAAAACAAACGGACAATTCATATGACGACTTGAAACCAAATTCTGAAATAGTTTATGAAAAAGTATATATAACAACACAAAAAGAAAATAACTATGGTGGAATTGGACATACCGCAGTTCCTAATTGGATTCAATATCCTGATATTCCTATTTGCCCAAAGTCAAAGAAAACGATGAAGTTACTATGTCAATTGACTTATGATGGAATTGACATAAAAACTAAACGAACAAACGTACAAACAGAGGATGAAGGGTATCAACAATATTTTGAAAAGATGAACTTTTGGGGAGATGGAGATTTATACATATTTTTTGAACCTGAAAGCAAAATAATGTGCTTTATAATTCAAGGTACATAAATAACAATAGTTTGTACAAGACATTTGCTCCCTTCAAGAATTAAAAGTACTATTCCATAGATATTATGAAACATTTGCTTAAGATTAAAGTACTTTAATGAATAAAATTACTGCATTTATCGTCTCTGTATTAATTATAGTAGTTCCACTTGGAATTTTATACTATTTGGTTTCATATGGAATTGTTCAACTTTTCGGAAGAGAGACTTATACCATTATCATTTTAGGATTAGCTTTATTTTTGTTAGTTCAAGAAGGTTTAAAAAGAATAAAATCGAAAAAGTGACTTCGCCTATCAACATTCATAGCTTACATACTGAAATAGAACTTTCTTATGGAATTTATAGTGTAAAAGTTCTTGGAGGTTTGGGAGTTAAAGTTGGGAACTTTTCTTTTGATCTAAGAAATGTTGATAATAGTGAAATTATAAAACCGAAAAAAACGCGATGGAGAGTTCAATCTTTTGCATTTAAAAAGCGGGCGAAAAAGATTTTTACCCTTGACGTTGAAAATAGAGGAAACTTTTTAATTGTCTTTAAACATCAAACTGATTTAAAAGTGAGACGGTCAAATCTATTTTTAACAAGATTATTTGAAAATGAATTGCTAAACGAAAAATTGGAAATTTGAATCGACTAAATAAATACACTATAAAATACTTTACAAAAATTGGTTAAAGCATATTTTACGCAGAACGTTAGGTATAATTTCCCAACAAACCAAAAATTAAAAATACGAATTGAACTTAACAGATAATTTTATAAGAATAAAGGAGTTCATTGCTGAATATTACTGGATTGCTGGAATTCCATTGCTAATTTAGGCATTTATTTTTGTAATAGAGGAAAAACATGATATACAACAAAACGGAGCTGAAACCTTTGGAATGGTTTATGGCTCAAAATCGATTTATAAACAATACAGCAAACGGAATTACAAATATGAATTCTATTATAATGGAAAAAAATATATTGGAACCTCAATTGCCTATAATTCCGCAAATGTCAAAAATGGTAATTTCTACAAAGTAGAATTCTCTCATAAAAACCCTGAACATAGCAGAATGATTTTTGACTTAGAATACGTTAGAGAGATAAAGACAAATAATAATAAAAACATCGACACAATATATATTCCGAAAAACCGAAAATTACGGAATGAATTGAAAATCCAGATAGAAAAATATAAAATTGAACCGGACGCTATGAAAAAATAAACTTAAAGCTTATACAAAATATAGCGGTTTAATCGATTAATCTAAAGAAATGAATAAGTTAAATACCTGTTATCATTTAAAAAGTAATTGTACGAAAATCTATTATATTTTATATACAAGAACCATTACACAACCCCATAATTAGTAAACATCCGACTTTAAGTACGCCTTTTCAAAGGCATTTCAATTAAAATCCGTTTCTAGAACCGTAAAATTGAGTCACTCATTGTAAAGGTTTTAAGGTATATAAGGACATTTTTCAGAATTTGTTTCAGAACGGCTACTCCCACTCCGCTTTTTAACCATTTTTGAGTAAATTTCAGGTATTTCTTTGAATTGTAGGTAATAGCCAATAGGTGCATTACCTTGTTTGCCTGTTTGATCTTAGTGAGTTTTTTCCCTTACGTTTCATGAAATTAAGGCTTTTTCATATCTTGTGCGACAGGTACAATGTAGATAAAAAATAGCGGTTTGTGTGATAAAGCGAAAGTAAAAACACAAATCAAAAGTCAGTGTGAAATTGAAAAGTTATTGGGCGGGAATCCGCTACTATTTTCATACAATGCCGTTAACATTTATTTAAATATATGTCATGCGTAATTATTCGTTTTAAAAATTAAATAAAATCAACATATGAAAAAAATTATAATCGCCGTTTTATTGGTATGTATTTCGAGTTCTTACGCCCAAATAAATATTGGTAAAAGTAAATCACTTATTAATTTGTATGTATCAAAACATAAGCAAGCAGTTTTTGATAAAGTTAGAAGTTCTAAAACAGTATTTGTAGTGCCAAAAGTAGTTGATGCAGAAAAGTTTGAATCGTTAATTTCTACCATTTGGAATTTTAATGAAGCCTTTTTTGTAGATGATGAAGCATACAAAGAAAATATAGAAAAATATATATCTCCGGGTTATTCAACTATTCAATTGGTAGATAATGGATATATAAAACAAAAAACAGGAGGGTTTATGGGTCCAGAAGAAAGAAATGTTGCAGAGTATATTGTTTTTAAATTTATGATGACCTCTAATTATGAAAACATCAAGAAAGGAAAAAATGGAAAGTTGAAGTATGACTTTCTTAATGTAGCCGAGATATTTTTTACACCAAATATTAGATATCGCCAAGATATTAGTTCAAAAGTGATATTAGGTAGTATGGAAAAGATTAATGAGAAGTATGGAGAAGAGCCTGGTTTTTACAACTTTAATATGGGCTACATAAAAAATTATTTTCAAGAACTTAATAATAGATTATCCAATTCTAAAAACTTGGTAATCGAAGATGGAATAAAAAAAGAGGATAAAATTAAAGAGCTAAAATACAAAACTTTATATGCTCCTAAATGGATTTTAAAGAAATATAATGCGTTGATGTCTACTTGGGGTAAAACTAGAACTGCAGATGATATATTTGGGAAATATGAGTATAAATACGAGGTTATAGATAATGAGGAAGTAAATAATAAAATATTGAATGGAGAAGATTTCTATTACTTAATGCACACTCAATTTAATCAAAAAAAAATAATTTCAATTATACATAGTCTAACGGGTGAAATTATCTATTTAAAAGAAAGTGGTTCTTATAATATAAAAGATTCAGATATAAAGGAATTTGCTAAAATTATCGATTAGATAGAAGTAAGAATGCAACATTATCATTTTATAATGCAACATTTAACCTTTGCATTTTCAATCTTGTTTATAAACAAAGGTTAGTATAAAATCAAAAAGTTATTGATCGGAAATCCGCTACTATTCATACATAAAACCCTTGTGTCTAACTAAAAAATATTGCTATTTAATCTTTAATTTTATAGCATTTTATTAATTTTATGGAAAAGTGAGTTATGAATGCTGCAGAGATAAAACATGATTTATTTAGAAAACTTGATAATCTAAAAGGAAATACCCTTGAAGAAGCTTATGGATTATTAATTAATCTTATAAATAGTAAAAAGGAGATTAATGATTGGGATGATTTAACAAACGCTCAGCAAAATGCTATACTTCTTGGAATCAATCAACTTGATGAGGGTAAAGGTAGAAGTCATGATGATGTTATGAGTGATTTAAGAACAAAGTTTCCGGATGCATAAAAAAATAATATGGTCTCCTGCATCTGAAGAAGATCTCAATAGAATACTAGCATATTTAGAACTAAACTAGAGTCGTAGAATTGTATCAAAATTTATAGACAAGATAGATGATTGCATTGAGTTAATTATGGATAACCCAAAAATCTTCCCATTGATCAACAAAGATTTAGAAATAAGAAAATGTGTTATAACCAAACAAAATACGCTATTCTATAGAGAAAAAGCTAACAATATTGAGATAATTAGAGTATTTGATAATAGGCAAGACCCTAATAAACTTGAATTCCTAAAAAATAGCTAGGCACAACAACCGAAACCATTACATAACCCCATAATTTATAAACATCCAACTCTAAATACACCTTTATTAAAGCTTTTCAATCTAAAATCCGTTTCTAAAATCGAAAAAATCAGGTCACTCATAGTGAAGATTTTAAACTATATGAGGACATATTTCAGAATGTGTTTCGGAACTCCTACTCCCACCCCACTTATCCCCTGTTTTTGAGTGAAATTCAGATATTTTTTATCGATAGGCAATAGCGATAGGTGCATTATCTTGTTGGTTTGTTTAATGCCTATGGTACTGATCTTCCAAAGCCCCTTAAATATAAATAGTAGAGAAAGATACATTGCTCAATTTTAGTTTTTTTCGTGTTTTTAAAGGAATGTACACTAAAAGTATAAATGGAAGAGTTAGTATTACTAAGTTAACTAACTAACACAAACGACTCATGAAGGCAAGGATCTTATTTTATCTGTTTTTTATACCTAGCATCTATACTTATGCGCAACCCCCTGCACCAGCCTCAGGATATAGATGGGTTCTCTGGGATCAGTATTCTGATGAGTTTGACGGTACTTCTTTAGACCGATCCAAATGGAGAGATTATTTTGTAGGATGGAATGGTAGGTCACCCGCAAAATTTGATCCGTCTACCATCTCGGTTCAAAACGGGGATTTGCGAATTAGAAACAAAAAACTAAAAGTAAAAGAAGGGCCATACACGATGGCAGGAGGAGCTGTTCAATCCTTAGAAAAAACTGCTCATTTTGGATACTATGAATGTAAATTTAAAGCATCTCGAGTTGCGATGTCTACTACTTTTTGGATGTCTAACCCGAAGAGATCGATTCTGGGGCGTACAAAATTAACGGGCGATTGTGCCAATGATAAATGGAGTCAGGAACTTGATATTTGCGAAAGTATTGGAGGCGTCTTTAATGGAGGTTCTAAGTTTAGGACACAAATGAATTTTAACACGCATTATCGCTATATAAATTGTAATAATGCGCCGGAAGTCTTTTATTCCGCCGGTAATAATGCAGTAGAAGGTAACGGGCAGGATGCCGATGCAGATTTAATCGGTAGTGAATCCTGGGAGGACTATCATACGTATGGATGCTATTGGAAAGACCCTAAAACTTTTGACTTTTATGTGGATGAAAAATTCGCCGGAACCGTTATAGGGCGAACAGATGTTGTAGATAAGCCATTTACGGAGCCTATGGGCATTAATATGGTTACAGAAACCTATAATTGGGCAAAACCCTACCCTTCGGATGCTGATTTGGCTAATAATGCCATTAATACTTCTTATTATGATTGGATTCGTTCGTATCGGTTAATACCGATTTTAGAACCTGAATTTTCAGGAAATGATGACCTACAGATTCCTAATGGTAATTTTGAAAATGGTAATTTAAGCGGCTGGACCGGTTGGGGTGGCACTATAAGAAATATAACGAGCACAGAGGCATATGAAGGAAGGTATGCAGGTCATATCAAAGGTGCCGGGGCTCATGAAAAAGAGATTTCCCTAAAAGCAAATACAGCCTATATATTGTCTGCTTATGTAAAAGTAGTTAGTGGAAATATCATATTTGGAATCAAAGAAAACACAGCAAGCGGACAAGCCGCTGCAAGCGTTTCACTTAATAACACGAAGTACCAGAAAGTAGAATTACGTTTTACTACAGGTTCAGAAACAAGCTTAAAATTCTTTTTATTTGCCGAGCAAACAACAGACGAAGGTTTTGGTGATAATTTTGAAATAGTTAACCTGGGAGTGGACAACCCAAAACCCATAAAGCCGGCAATCTTTATAGAAGAGTTCAGTTTTGTCAACAAACCGGTACTAAATGCCCAGGCAAATCAGCTAAACCTATCTTATACCTATAAAGCAAATGTAGATCGAGAACTACAAATACATATCTATAATAATGCCGGTGTAGAAGTGTTTACTCAAACGATGAATGCTCTGGAAGGCTATGGTGTGAATGAAGTCAATTTTGATATTGGTAGTAATTTGCCGGCAGACGATTATACAATAGTTGTGGATTTAAGACCTATAGATGGTGCTGATTCAGAAATTATTGATTCGGATGCTACAAATACTACAATACTGTCCGTAATCGATGTTAATAAAGATACCTTCTCCGTCCAATTATATCCCAATCCAGCTAGCTCTTTAGTGCACTTTAAAACAAAAAAAGGTACTAGGGTTACTTCTGTAAAAGTGTATGATATACTAGGTAAAAATCAATTAAGCACAAGTATTAATAAAAATGAAAAAGCATTAGACATTAGTACTTTAACTAAAGGGGTGTATTTTGTTACTTTCCAAAATGGTAAAGCAAAATCTACTACTATTAAAATACAGGTAGAATAATAAAAGTAACCAAATAGGCAACTCAAGTTGTATACGTATAAGCAAGAAAGCAGTTAATTCGTTTTTAACAAGATTATTTAAAACGAATTGCTAAACGAAAATTTGGAAATTCGTATCAGTTGAATAAAAACATTTTACAACACTTTGTGAAAATTTATAAAATTATATTTTACACAGAACATTGGATATAATTTCCAAACAAACCAAAATTTGAAAATACGAATTGGATTTAGTAGATAATTATATAAAAATAAAAGAGTTTATTGCTAAGTATTACTGGATTGCTGGAATTCTATTGCTCATTTGGGCATTTATTTTTGTAATAGAAAAAAAAGAGATTGAGAAAAAGTGATAAATCCAAACATAATATTACAATTGCTTCTATTAAACGAAGTACTATAAAACCATACGATGATTTTAAATGGACAAAATTTTACGAATCAAATTCTGATTTTCTATATTCCGGATTAAATTTAAACCTGATAGAAAATGAATTAATCATATGTTCTACTATTATTAATTCTGACAACTACAGTATCTTAACTACTCAGAAATTAATTACAAATCAAAATGGAATTGAGTACTCCGGGAGTTTAATCAATGCCAAAAATAAAGGATATGGTAATTTTAAAGGATATCAAGATCATTCCTTAACTTTGGGTCATATCGAGCTTAAAGATGGAACCGACTTAAAATATTTTATCGAAACTGGACGAGCATCTATGGTTATGATTAATGGAATTGGTACGCTAATTAGCATGAAAAGAC
The DNA here is from genome assembly GCF_026222555.1 of Aquimarina sp. ERC-38. Classification (NCBI taxonomy): domain Bacteria; kingdom Pseudomonadati; phylum Bacteroidota; class Flavobacteriia; order Flavobacteriales; family Flavobacteriaceae; genus Aquimarina; species Aquimarina sp. ERC-38. The sequence goes on from NZ_CP098511.1 coordinate 4,199,477, forward strand.
AAGAATAAGAAAACTATCACCAGCTACATATAATATGATTATAGAACCTAAGTGATCAATTAGATGGTCTTTGTGTATGCATGAAGGCATAATGCTTGTAGAATGAAAAAGTTAACAAGCAATGCGCAGAAAAATTGAAAAGCAAGGTAACATTTTGCCCTGTTATGATACATATATTTTACGTTGTAACCAATTAAATGAAAATAATTTTAACTTCCATAGCATATATACTGTATCTCCTTCCCTCTTTCAAAGAACTAAATACTGGAAAGACAATTTACAAGTATCGGGTTTTCCTGAAAGGAACAAAACAAAAAACTGGAACCCTTCCCCTGAATTGGAAAAATTTATAAACCAGCATTCTAAAATTGGATTTATAACAAAAGTAAGAAGAGGAAAATTTCTATTTTAGCCAAGTAATAAACTAAAATGATATTGCTCATTACCTACCCTACGTTGGTTATACTGAACTTTGTAAAACAACAGACCAAATTAAATCCAACAAATAGTGTAACATTTGACCTCATTTTGACTCTAATAATAAACGGTTTAAAATATCAAATAAATTAAATTATGAAAAAAACTATCTCTCTATTTTTATTTACTTTGATTAACCTGGTTTCCATTGCACAAACAGAGAAGTTAATTGATTCGGAAATCAAGAAGGTAACCGTTTATCAAGAGGGAGCAGAAATTATGCGTCAGGCAAATATCAATTTGCAAAAAGGGAAAACTACATTAATATTCAAAGGACTATCGTCAAAACTGGATTCAAAAAGTATTCAAGCTAAAGGTGATAACGATTTGATGATAGTTTCTATATCTCAAAACATTGATTATTTAAATAAAGTAAAGATCTCTTCGGAGATTGAACAACTTGAAAACAAAAAAGTATCTATAAAAGATAGTCTTTCTGCATTAGATGGTTTACAGAAAGTATACAGGCAAGAAAAAGAAATGATAATTGCCAATAAAACCATTGGAGGTGATAATGGGGTTAATATAACAGAACTTAAAAATGCAGCCTCGTTTTTTCGGAGTAGGTTGACGGAAATTGAGAATAAAACGAGAGCATTGGATAAAATCAAATTTACCCTTAAAACGGAATTTGTCGAAATTTCTAAACAATTGCTAGAATTAAACGCTACCTCTAATTCACCCACAAGCGAAGTAAAAGTTGTGGTTTTAGCTAAAAAAGCAACAACATATAAAGTTGATTTAGCTTATGTTGTAAACGATGCAGGTTGGGAACCTAATTATGACTTAAGAATTCCTGATGTTAATCAACCCTTAAACTTATTTTATAAAGCTAAAGTAGTTCAAAATACTGACGAAGATTGGAAAAATGTGAAACTAATTCTTTCTACGGGTAACCCAAATATCAGTAATTACAAACCCGAACTGAATACCTATTACTTAACTTTTAATAATTATTATGAAGAGCCAACAAGACAAATTATTCAAAATAATCAGCCTTTTAAAGGAACTGTTCGTGGTACAATAACAGATGCTGAAACCGGAGAGCCTTTAGCTGGAGCTACTGTTTCAATAAAAGGAACATCACAAGGAACAGTTGCCGATTTTTACGGAAAGTACCGAATGGATATGCCGTGGAATAAGAATAAATTAATATTCACATACCTTGGCTTTATAGAACAGGAGCAATACGTGAATTCAGATCAGGTAGATGTTTCCTTGAAACCAGATGAATCATCTTTAGACGAAGTTGTAGTTATTGGTTACGGTTCGAAGTCAGATGGATTACAAGGTAAAGTTTCAGGTATAAAAGTAATCGAGGAAGAAGAACATATACCTTTGGCTGTTGAAAAAAGACAAACTTCAACCGAATTTGAAATTGAAATTCCATACTCAATCCCATCCAATAATCAACCTTATGATGTGACAATGGTAGAATATCAGGTAGCAGCGGATTATCACTATATTGCTGTTCCAAAACTCTCAGACGATGCATACTTGACAGCTAAAATACCTGACTGGACAAAATACGAAATGATTAATGGCAAGGCTAATTTATTTTTTCAAGGAATTTATCAAGGCGAAACGTATTTGGATTTAAAAGGTTTTGAAGATACCCTAAGTATTTCTGTAGGAAGGGATAGAGATATTTTGATTAGCAGGGAAATTCAAAAAGATTTTTCCAAGAAAAGTATGATTGGTTCTAATGAAAAAGTATTAAAAGCTTGGGAAATTACTATTAAAAACACTAAAAATGTTGCCATTGATTTAGTTATCGAAGACCAATTCCCAATTTCTAAAGTTGCAGATATTAAAATCGAACAAATTGAATCCTCCGGAGCGGAACTAAATGAAGATGACGGAAAATTAACCTGGAAACTAGCATTAAAACCTAAAGAGAAAAAAGTGCTAACTATCAAATACGAAGTTAAATATCCTAAAAACAGAAACTTAGTTGTAGATTGATATTAGGCGTTAAAAGCGATACTAACTCATAGTGATATGCCCTGCTACTGGGAAAATAAGGCATATTACGCGTAGTTAAACCGTTGTTTATAATACGAAGAAATAGTTTAAATGGATGGTACAATACTACTATGAGCTCGATAAAGATAATTAAAAATTTTATTATCAACATTTTACATGGGAATAATAAAAGGAAATAATTTATGTTGATAAACCAAATTCTAATCATGTATAAATAACCCTCTATTTTTTTCCAATCCTTAGCACCAATTATAAAATTAAAATGAAAATCATAGAAGTACATAAAGATGAGTACACCATTTCAACTGATAATGGCAAGTTAGACATTCCAAGCATTCACAATTTCCTTGCAAACGAAACGGATTGGGCAAATGGAATACCTATGGATACGCTAAAAACCTCAATTGAAAACTCGTTGAATTTTGGGCTTTATCATAAAAATAAACAAATTGGCTTTGCAAGGATAATTTCAGACTATTCTACTATTGCCTATTTAGGAGATGTATATGTACTAAAAGAATATAGAGGAAAAGGGTTAAGTAAATGGTTGATAAAAGAAATTATTGAGCACCCTAATCTTCAGGGATTAAGACGTTGGATTTTATTAACTAATACTGCAGAATGGCTGTATAAAAAGTTTGGGTTTACAGAAGTTAATAATCCGGAATTTTATATGGAAAAGCATAACCCCAATGTTTATAAGTAAACAGGTGAATATTATACTAATAACAAAGTACCGCAACAATATCCTATAACAAACAGATCCAAAGACATTGTCTAATAAAAAAACCTTTACTAAGATCAAACGAAGTATCTCATTTAATCCCGGTAAAGGCTTTGCTTTTAATTAAATTTTATTTAATCCTTAAGTGTATGTTTATTCTTTTAAAAATTTAAGGATCTGATCATTGTCAAAAACTAATAAGTACATACTAGATGGTAATTCTGAGATATCAATCGTATTATTAGAAGCATCCACAGCTATATCATTAAATATTTTACGACCGTATAAATCGTATACACTTACCTTCGTACTTTTCTTTAAATTATTAATGGTAAGTACATTCGCTGCTGGGTTCGGATAAATATTGATTTGATTGCTACCTAAATCAAAATCATTAGTGCTTAATACACAATCTACTAATACTTCATCCGGACCATTTCCATTTGGTTTTGTGTATTTTTTATTTAATACAAGCTTATCCATTTCAAAACCATCCTCACGCATGGATACGGAAACCGTATGTACCCCCGGGGTATTGATATTTAGGAAAATTTGCTGATTAACACCACAGTGATTTTGAGGCGTTCTTTGTTTACTCGCCCAGGTCCATTGGTTTTTATCTTCACACCACTGCATTCTCTTACCAGACTCCGGCCATTGACCATCTAAACCAACATGAATACCATTATCTTCAGAATTTGTAGAGAAAGCTCGAACCCACACAAAATATTTTCCGGTAGTTTGGAATTTAACCTTATAGTTCACTATCGTCATCCGCCCGGCATTAGGTGAAAAGTTTTCTCCTTCTACTAATTTATCTCCGTGGTTTCTTCGGGTATCTGGTAATATTTCAATATACCCACCAGCACTAGCACTTGCAAAATGGTTAGGATCACCGTCAGGTGTAGGGGTATTCGTAGTACCCTGTTCCATAACATACCAGTTTCTCACGCCTGTTTTCTCTAATGAATCAAAGTGTTCTGCTTCAATAGCAACCACACCATTAGACTCTAATGCTACACAACCACCTGCCGGATCCGGATCGGGATCAGGATCTATTACATCAGTGGCTTCTTTTTTAATTAAAGCGACCCAATCCTGGTTACCAGGAGCATTAATAGAATTGGTTATTTTTGTGGAGGCAGAAAGAGCTCCCCCGGTTCTTGGGTTATACCATTGTACTTGCCAGGATCCTCCGGGTAAATTAATGTTGGTTCGTCCACCATTAGGAAGGTATACTACGTAAACTTTATTAGGCTCAGCTAGTACAAAATCATTAGTATTATTGGTTACCCCATCAGATGGAACCATTTTAGGAAGGTATTCCTGTAGGTATTTATTAAAAAAGTCCAATGCAAATTTTACATCCGTATACTTTGCATCCCTCGTTCTATGGTCTTGATTACTATTATCTGAACCTCCGTAATAGTACTCAGTTCCTGCTCCTCCGGCTAAAAGAGTACCCCAAAGGATTTCTTGTCTTACCAGTTTAGTTTCTTTTGGGTCCGCACTTACACCAACGTTACCAGGCCCTTGCTCATCATTTGCTACAATCCACTTTCTACCAGCGTTTCTGGAATTATTAACCCATTTTTTAACCTCTGCATGATTTTTAACTAAATCCACCTGAATTGAAGGACCGGTTAGCTTAGATTGATTCCCTAAAAATTGAGAATAGATTTTTTGCTGACCGTTAGGTCCGGTATGTAGTACGATATTGTGATCGTAAGGATCAACTTCAGCAACGTAATTAATAATATTTTTAACAATATTAGCAGATATGGAAACCTCTTCGGAGATGTTCCAGTTTAAGGCTAAATGATGACCGTATCTTGCAATTAATTCTCTGTAATAAAGTTTACGTTGCGTACCATTGGTTCCATTATCAAATACACCCACATTTTCATTTTCTGCAGTTTTAAAGTGTAGATACAATCCTTTTTTATCAGCATACTCAAAAATACGTTCCCATTGCGCCATCTTGGAAACATCAAACCTGTTTTTATGAACACCTTGATTCCACTGTTTTACGTCATTAAAACCGTTGTAGGTAGCCATTGGAACTTTTAATAGATGTGGAAATACATTTTGATCATCCCCATGTAAACTAAAGGTTAAAAACGAAAAAGCGTTGGCTCCTTTGGAGGCTAAATAATTAATAACACCTAGTAATTCGGTTCCTTTTCCGTTTTTCCAAGTATAAGCACCTGCATCGTTTGCATTGTAATCTTTTTGGTGTGGGTTCCAGTTTTTTCTACGTCCCCCTCTATTTGGTGTATTATCAAAATCTTCGTAGGCCAAGGTATTTTCAGGAGAATCTGCTCCTGCCTTAACGAACCATTTTCCATTTGGGTTACCCGGTGTCGTTCCGGAATGCCTTAAATAATGTTCCCCTACATATTGAAGACGTCCGTTAGTGGGTGCTCTAAAGTCCCTACCGGTTTTATCAGATTCGGCAATGGTAAATGACCCTTTGTCGCCATCCATAAAACCAGCGCTGGTTCCGGTATTACTTACCGCAACGTTACTTCCTTTTTTAAAAGCAACAGACCAGTTCCAAACCCCAGTACGATCAGGAGCAAAATTTACTTTCCAGATATTTCCGGAGTTACAACTACTTTCTTCCGGATTTTTACAACCGGAATAAAATCCGGGAACTTTATATGATTTATTAGATCCTGCATGGGTAAAAGTAACATCCAGTCGAAAATCAGAAAATGGATTAGGAGTTGCCGTTTCAGAAGTATTAGGTCCATTAAAGGACAAACTAATTTTATGCCATCGTTTTAATTCTCCCTCTGGGTTTTGGGAAAATAAAAAAGAAGTGCACAAGGTCAATAGAAGGAATAGTGTTTGTGTTTTCATTTTAGTTAAATTAGTTAAAAAGAATTTTAAGGTAGTTAATAGAATGCTTAAAAACTTTACGGTCAAATTTTAATAGTATCAGTTACATACATGTATTAAAACTTCAAAATGTATTTTATATTATCTTAGTTATTGATAATTTCATATTTTATTTAGGGAAAATTTAACAAATTATTAGAGTGGTTACAAAAATATGTATTTAAACCCTAAAAAACTAAATAAAAATCATATACACTACCAATTACATAATTAATCGATAAAAAGAAAGAATTTCTTTATGAAAGTATATTAAAATGTAATATTTTGAACATAAGTAGGTATTTAAGGAGTAATAGCATTTATATGTTACTCATAAATAAAAATACTTTTCTTGATCAAACTTCTAATTTGTACAGTTGCTTTAAAGCTGAGTAATAACCTGTTGAAAACCAACATTTAGAATTAATCCGGGTACAAATAAAAAGCAATCTAGGTTTTGTCAAGGCATAAATCCACTAGAAATGCAATAGACAATAATGAATGAATAGATTAAATTCGGATAGATAGAACATAGAATTAAGAAGGAAACTAAAAAATTTAATGTTTTATACTTACTTCAATTCATTGCAAAGTGATGAGAAGCATATAGATGATATATGTAGATAAAAACAACGAGCCTTTTAATTTAATTCAAGGTAGAAAGCTTGTTTGATCTAAAAACGTACTTTGTCCTAAACGTAATTAAAAGGCTCGATAAATCTTTTATTATAAAAAAGTGTATGTTATTCTTCTACTGTAACTTTTTCAGCATCTTCCTGCATCATTTTCTTATCTTCTTCAGCAATTTTAGTATGCTCCACTTTTAACGTCTGGTGCTCTTTTTCCATCTTTTCATGCTCCGCCTTCATTGCCTCATGTTCTTCTTTTAAAGCTTCCAGAGTGATTTCACCAGAGGTATGCTTAGTTTCCAGTTCAGCATGTTTTGCAAGAAGTTCCGTATGAGAGTCAATTAACTCCTGATGTTTTGAAAGTATATCACTATGTTGCTTTTCCATAACCAGGTGAAGACTATCATCTTCAATCTCTTTATGCGCATTAAGCATTTCATCATGATTATCTTTCATCGTATTATGCTCTGCCGTCATGGATTCATGTGCCGTTTCCATAGCTTCATGCGAGGCTACCATTTCTTTATGTTCGGCAGTTTCCGCAGGATTTTGTTTACAAGAAAATACTGCTAGTGTTAATAGAAAAATTACAATGTTTTTCATAAAATTATCTTTTTTTGGTTTTAACCTATAAAGATATTTAATTCCAAAAAACGCTGATGAATATAGGCTAAGTATGGCAAAACTTTAACTGTCTTAAAGCATTAAGATTAATTTTAAGTAACTGATATACAGTATTTTAAATAATTATTAAAGTTATAGGTATCTTAAAAATCACTGCTATACCATATTATATGTTTGGAAATGATTAGTTTTGACCTTTATTCATGTAAGATGCAACGTCCGATAAGTATTTATATTAGTACTTTTTTATTCCTGGTGACTTTTTTAGCACCAAGAGTTGCAAATCTACATGCCTTAGACCATTTTTCTGATGATGAAGATTCGATCTCATGCGAACTTTGTGACATTACATCCAGTTCGCAACAATTTGACTTGTATTTAGGACATACCCCTTCCCAAACTGATTATATTTTAAATTATCCCAGCCCTTATGTGGTGGATAGTTTCTATAACAGTCCTACGGCAAAAATTGCTTCTCCTTCTTCAATTTATAATAAACCTCCACCTGTTTTATAAACTCTTTATTTCTAAATATTTGAATATAGTAGTAAACTCATGGTGCATTTAAAAAATAATTATTACAAAATACGTCAGTTCGAGTGCTTCGACCAAAGGAAGAAGTATATCGAGAACAAGGATTTTGGTCAAAAAAGCTATGTAATCCTGAGTTAAACCGAAGGACTCGATATCCTCGATCAAGTCAAGAACAAGCTATTTTTTCTTCATTTCATTACGAAAAAACACTCGAATTGACGCTTTTTTCCCTAGATGCACCAGAGGTAATAGTAAATACTATTTTATATACCAATTTGTAAAAAATCTGGTAAATATTTCAGCCTAGTTGGTTTTATACTTTACCTCCCTTCGGTACCAGCTAACTTTTAGAAATAATGTAGTTTATCCTGTCTATCATTCCAAATGACCCTCTGTACTTCGCTTGGTAAGGGTTGATAAGGAACAATTCCAATTATTTCTAAAGTTAAAATTCTAAATAGTTATGTTATGATAGTTCGTATTACGGTTATTACCTTATTTATAATATCTCTTATTTCCTGCCAAAATAAAAATCAAAAAGAGTACGACCCTTCCTTTATTGACCGAAGAAAATTAGATTCGATGCTGACAAGTGATGTTTCCAAAATTTTATTAGATCATTTGTACATCGTGGTGGATAGTGCTACTTATCAAAGTTTAACCAAAAATAAACAGTGGAGAAAGACCTATGCCGCCATGGATATGGGACTACCTGACTTTGCCCCTCCCAAGGAGAACGCTACTTCCTGTTATCTAAGAGGACATAAACATTATATTGAAATCTTAGGGCCAAACAATAGCTACAACGAACCTGTAGGGAAAAGCGGTATCGGCTTTTCGCTAGAAAATGAGGGAGAACACTTTCACCTGGGGGTTAAACCAAAATTAAGGGTAGAACAAGATGCCTTTCTATATGCTACTGAAACGGTAAAAATGCCCCTTGTAAATGATGAACCAACCTGGTTTAAGGCATTTTACACCCCGAGTCCGGGTACCTCTTTACACACCTGGTATGGTTTTTACAATCCTGGTTTTTTAGATCACCTACATAAAGAGCAACACACTTCATATACCAGAGAAAAGTTTCTGGAAAACACGTATAAAGATCACAAATTATTTAATGGTATTCAGACTATTCAGCTGACTTGTACTCCTACTGATTTTCAACGCATTGCAAATGAATTAGCCTATTTAAAATGCGAATTAATTCAAAGAGAACAGAATGTATATACCATTAAAAGCGGGGATATCCATTTAGTCATTGAATACTCTGATCAGGTGGAATACAGCAGAATTAGTAAAATCACCTGTGACTTAAATAAAAAAGACAATAGTGTTAACCATCTAGGAAATCTCACGATTACTAATCAGGATAAAGTATCTGTCTGGGACTTTGATCAGATACATCAAAATCAAATCATCGAACAGTAAAATTCATACCTCATTCTTTTAAATAAACACATATGCTCGAAGCTAGAGACCTCACAAAAACCTATGGTAACCACCATGCACTTAGGCAACTTAACCTATCAGTGGACAAAGGAGAAATTTTTTGTTTACTAGGTCAAAATGGCGCCGGTAAAACGACCACCCTTAATTTATTTTTAGGATTGATTGCCCCTACCAGTGGAGAAGCGGTCATTAATGGAATTACCGTAAAACCAAATAGTAATAAAACTACCAAAATGATCGCGTATATCCCGGAAGTAGTGCAGTTATACGGTAACCTTTCGGGTATCGAAAATCTTGATTTCTTTAGCAGATTGGCTGGATTTACCTATTCAAATAAGGATTTATCTGATTTTTTAATAAAAGCAGGCTTACAAAAGAGCGCACATCAAAATAAAATTTCCTCCTACTCTAAAGGAATGCGGCAAAAGGTAGGGATCGCAATTGCCTTATCAAAAAATGCCGAATATATTATTATGGATGAACCTATCTCCGGCCTGGACCCTAAAGCAACTCAGGAATTTACTAAAATCTGTAAAGAATTAAGTGCGGAAGGTAAAGCCATCATCATGGCGACACATGACATTTTTAATGCGGTAAATGTGGGAACTAAAATTGGGATTATGAAGGAAGGAAAACTAGTCCATACTTCAGATACCGGAACTATTAACGCAACAGAATTACAAGACTTATACTTAAAAACCATCTAAACTTACAATCAAATCACTCATACAATGAACACAATTAAATTAATAACTTTCTTATTATTCCTAACAGCCAGCAGTATTTCTTTTGCGCAAGTAAGCGTTAAAGGAACTGTGGTTGACTCCCAAAATACCCCAATGCCAGGAGTCTCAATTATGTTAAAGAATGCTGAAAAAACCTTTGGCAGACTTACGGACGAGTCCGGGCAATTTGAGATTAACGCACCTTCCGGAACATATAATATCGAAATCCGCTACTTAGGGTTTCAACCCTATAAAAAAAATTTGGATTTAAATGATAAACCCTTATTTGACCTGGGAACCATTCAGTTGAATGAAGGTACCGAACAATTACAAAGCGTAGAAGTAGTAGGTCGAGCCCGGACGGATTATAATAGTGATTACTCCTTTTCGTCTACTAAAGTGGCTATAAAAAACCGGGAATTACCACAAGCAGTATCTACGATTACTAAAGAATTAATGAATGACCGACAAGCCTTTCAGATTGCAGATGCTATAAAAACTTCTAGTAGTGTGACCCACACCGGGAACTATAACCACTTTAATATCAGGGGGATTATCCAGGCAGAAGACGGACAATTGATTAACGGTCTGAGAACACGACAATATTATTTTTTACAGCCCATTACTTCTCATATTGAAAGAGCAGAAGTCATTAAAGGACCATCCTCGGTTTCCTTTTCAAGTGTAGACCCGGGGGGATCGGTAAATTTAGTAACTAAAAAACCCTTAAAAGAATCAAGAAATGAAGTAAGTGCTACAGCCGGAAGTTTTGGTACCCTTCGAGCTACCGCGGATTTTACCGGGCCGTTAAATGAGTCCGGCTCTCTACTATACCGCCTGAATGCGGCGGTTCAGGAAGCCCGGTCTTTCAGAAATCTGGTTCAAAACAATCAATTTTTAATCACACCTTCTATTACGTTTTTACCCAATAGTACGACCGCACTTAACGTAGAAATGATTTACAGTAATGGTGTAGGAAATTTGGATCGTGGTCAGCCACTTTTTGGGGCTATCAACGGAGAATTTGATTTGAATAGTACGGATATTGAAACCAACGTGGCAGCAGCAAATGACTTTTATGCTTCTAAAGAATTTATGGTCATCAGTAATTTTAGTAAGAAAATAACAGATAACATTGGGTTCAACGCCTCTTATATGAAGCAAACCTGGGAAGAAGACCTGGCTGAACACCGGGTAGCAGGTTCGGCTGCGGTAGATATTAATGGAAATAGCATCCCTACTCTAGCTGAATTGCGTTATACAGAACGACAACAATTTTGGGTGACTGATAATTACGGTGCTTTTATCAACTTTGACCTGGAGAATGAAAAAATTACTAATAAATTATTGGTAGGATATGACGGTAGCCGATGGGAACGTACTATTGGCGGAGCTTCCAACGGAGCAAGACGCTACTTAAGATTAGACGGTACTGCTACTGGATTTGATCCCGCAGAAGCAGCACTGTTTGAAACCATAGAAATTGATGGAGTACTTGCCCCCAGGCCGAATGTTGCTCATTTTAACTTGGCGGATCCTAATAATACGGCAAGAGAAACGTCAAATTACAGGATTTCAGAGTTTGCTATTCCGGCGAACCTTACTACCTCTAATGGCATTTACATTCAGAACCAATTTAAAATAGGCCGGTTTTCGGCTTTGCTAAACTTGCGTTACGACTGGTATGAAGATATATTTGATTATGAATCAGACGATGAACAATCCTTTAAAAACGAAGCTTTTATACCCAGGATAGGCTTGACCTATAAAGCTACGGATGCCGTAAGTGTCTATGGTTCGTATGTACAGGGATTTCAACCGCAGTCGAATACGGTGACCTTATCTCCATTTACAGGGGACTTTTTCTTTGCTGCTTCTCCGGCCAGTTTTGACCCTCTGGAAAGTAATAATATTGAATTCGGAGCAAAAGGTGAATTTTTCGGCGGAAGGTTAGCGACCAGTGCCTCCATATATCAAATCACCCAAAAAAACCTGTTATTACAGGACCCTAATGACGAATCCGTTTTAACCGAACGAGGGGAACAACGTAGTCGTGGTTTTGAATGGGATTTGAATGGTCACGTATTACCTAATCTGCAGTTAAGTGCTTCCTATGCCTACATCGATGCTGAAATTGTAGAAGATGATGACCCTGCTTTAGTCGGTGAACGTATCGGAGGAGCTCCGGAACATAGTGCGAATCTTTGGGGCAGGTATGATTTTACCAGTGGCGCACTACGGAATATGGGAGTGGGATTAGGTATGGAATATCGCGGAGAACGTTTTTCATGGTTTGGAGACCGTTTACTACTACCAGCCTATACTGTATTTGATGCTGCACTATATTATCGTCCAACGGGAATTGATATGCAGATTGCCTTAAAGTTTAATAATTTATTAGACGAAACCTATTGGAACGGTGCCTTAAATGCCTCTCGGGTTTTTCCGGGAGCACCTAGAAATATACTCTTGACTACAACCTATAAATTTTAACAAATGAAATGGTATGTGATTCGTTTATTCGCCCTGAACTTCTGGCGTAATGCCACCACTCCAAAGTCTTTTTATATACTGTATGCGATCTTTATAGTACTTACAGGCTATGCGACTGTGAGTGGCGTGCAAAACCATCTTACGCAAAACAAAATTCGGCAGGAACATCAAATAAAAGCCCGGAAAAGCTGGGAAGCAAATCCCGATAAACATCCTCACAGAATGTCCCATTTCGGGACCTTTGCCTTTCGTACACACCCTCCCCTGGCCATGTTTGATTATGGGTTGGAGAGTTTTACCGGGAATGCGGTGTTTTTAGAAGCCCATCAGCAAAACAGCGTTAATTTTTCTGAAGCTACTTTTTCTACTGGCAGTTTACGGTTTGGAGAATTAAGCTTGGCATTACTGTTACAATTGGTGCTACCTTTGCTCTTGTTTTTTATAGGATTTTCAAGCGTAGCAACAGATAGGCAAAACGGTACCTTAAAAATCCTACTGGCTCAGGGAGCAAGGTGGAAAGAACTTTTATTCGGTAAATCCTTAGGGCTACTGGCAATCGCTTTGTCTTTTTTTCTTCCTGTATTAATATTGCTGACCGTTGCACTTATAGCTTTTGGTGATCCGACCATGATTGATCACCTTTGGCTACGTTTTATATTGATTGGGTTAGGATATCTTATATTTTTGGTGATTATTTCCGTTTTAACAATTGTAGTTTCAGCTAGCAGTAACAATCCTAAAAATGCACTTTTACGCTTATTAGGCATCTGGTTACTGCTTTTAATATTATTGCCTAAATCTGCTCAGGCACTGGGGAATTACTGGTTTCCTACCCCTAGTAAGATAGCATTTCAATCTACTATTGAAGAACAAGTGATTGCAGAAGGTGATAGTCATGATCCTGATGACCCACATTATCAACATTTAAAAGATTCGGTTTTAAAAGTTCATCAAGTAAAAGATGTGACGGATTTACCCTTTAACTATGCAGGCTTTGTAATGCGTGAAGGAGAAAAAATAACGACGGATTTATATCATAAGAACTATGCAAAATTAATTAACATCTACGAAAAACAAAATAACGTAACCCGGTTTACTTCATTTATCAATCCGTTTACTGCTATCAAATTAGCATCCATGAGCCTGGCGGGAACTGATTTCTCCGCATATCTGGATTTTCAGGATAAAGCAGATACCTATCGTTATGAATTGGCGCAAACCATGAATGAACTACAGATGGATTATATCAGTCCAAAAAAAGAAAGTGGTTCCGAAGGAAAAAAGCACGTTATCGATCATAAACACTGGGAAGAATTTCAGGATTTTAAACACCAACCTATGGCATTTGGTAAATCCCTTTCCATAGCTTTTCCTGCAATCCTGTCCTTACTCTTATGGACGGTGATAGTGCTTATATTGTTAGTAGTTACTTCAAAAAGAGCAAAAGCAATATGAAAAAATATACCTTATTTTTACTGCAATGCATTCGGTCAAAAGAAGTCCGGATCAGTTTGCTACTTATCACCGTATTAGGTATCATTTCGATTTTTATCGGAAACAAACACCTGGAACGGCAACAACAAGCAATCGTCGAGGTGAGTTCTTACCAAAAAAAACATTTTGATCGGCAGGTAGCCTTACATCAAGATGATCTGGGGTTGCTGTTGTATTACACAAAATTTAGTTATATCAATTCATTAGACCCGTTAGCCGGGGTATCGATTGGTCAGGCAGATGTGAACCCAACGGTAAAACAAATCACCATAAAAACCTTTGAAGCCCAAAGGTTTGATACGGATTTAGTCAATCCTATGAATTTACAATCCGGGAACCTTGATCTTTCTTTTGTAATCATCTATTTATTTCCGTTGTTAGCCATAGTCCTAACGTTTAACGTAGTTTCTGAAGAAACGGAAACCGGTACCTGGTCGTTATTGGCTATTCAGGCAAAATCCAAACTTGGTTTTATCATTTCTAAACTTGCTGTTCGGTTTTTGTTATTAACCTTAATACTTGTACTGCTCTTTAGTATCGCAAAGTTTACTCTGGACATTCCTTTTACCGCTAATTTTTTAGCAATGATAGCTCTGGCTATTTTTTACCTTGTTTTTTGGTTTGTACTTTCCTTTTTTGTCATAATTTTTAAGAAGTCTTCCGGGTTTAATGCCTTACTTCTTTTATCTGTATGGTTGGTCTTAATTATACTGATACCTGCTGGTATTAATAGTTATGTATCAGCAAAATACCCAATCCCCGAAGCACTGAGTACTGCCATAGCACAACGGGATGGATATCATGTAAAGTGGGATACGGACAAGGCAACAACCATAGAAAAGTTTTATCAACATTATCCGCAATTTAAAGAATACGGGTACCCTACCGAAGGATTTAACTGGTTATGGTATTATGCCATGCAACAAATGGGCGACGATGATTCAAAAAAAGAACGGGATGCGCTAAACGAAAAAATAAAGTTAAGAGAACAGGCAAGCCGAAATCTGGCAAAGCTGGTTCCCAATATGTACCTACAGCTGATGTTTAATCAATTGGCCGGAACCGGTATTAGCCAACAACTAGATTACCTGGAGGCAACCCGTCAATTTCATGAAAAACTACGCTTGTTTTTCTATCCCAAAATATTCGAAAGTAAATCAGCTGATGTGATAGATTGGAACCAATTTACTCCTGAATATTATAACCCTACATCAAAAATAAGTCCATGGCAAAGTAGCATTCCGGTACTAATCGCATCGGTATTTATCGTACTATTTGCAATTCCAAGAATTAAAAAATTGTAAAGTTCTATGTATCTGTAATTCTATATAGAACAACTCATGGTACATTAAGGGAAAAAAGCGTCAACCCGCCTTGACCGGACGGGCAGGTTCGCGTATTTTTTCGTAATGAAATGAAGAAAAATAGCCTGTCCTTGATTTGATCGAAGATATCGAACCCTTCGATTGAACTCAGAATAACATAGCTTTCTTGACTAAACTCAACCAAGGACTTTTTGATAAGCAGCGATATAAGAAGTAATCATTTGATCCAGGCTAAATTTCTGAACAGCATATGCCCTACATTTTACAGGATTGATCTTATTTAATTTTTTAACCGCATCAACCGCTTCAGAAATGGTATGTACTACAAAACCGGAAACATTTTCTTTAATAAGTTCGGGCATACTCCCTCTGGCAAAGGCAATGACCGGGGTACCGCACATCATGGTTTCTAATACGCTAAGGCCAAAAGGTTCTTCAAAAGAGATAGGATGTAAAAGCGCTTTTGCTTCGCCCAGCAAAGTATCACGAATTACCGGACCTACATTGCCCAGATATGTGACATGGGTATCATCTATATGAGGTTGTACCTGCGTTTCAAAATAAGACTGATCTTGTATCAATCCGGCAATTTTTAAAGGGAACCCTGACTTTTTAGCAATTTCGATAGCTCGATGTGTTCCTTTATCAGGATGAATCCTTCCAAAATAAAGCAGGTAATCCTTTTTATGAGTAACAAGCGTAAACTGCTCCGGATCTACGCCATGATAAATAGTATCCAAATAAGTAAGTTCTTCATGCCTATCCGCATTTGATATGGAAATATAAGCAGAGGTACTATTATATTTTTTATAAACCGGAATGATCTTGGGAGAAGAAAAGCCGTGAATGGTCGTTATCATAGGTGTTTTTATCAACCCTGAATACGATAGTGGTAGAAAATCAAAATGGTTATGAATAATATCATACTTATCAGCCTGTTCCATGAGATGACTAATATGCAAGCATTCCAACACTTTAGGATCATTCGTACGATCTTCCTCATAAGGTAATTCGCAAACCGATTCCAACTTGGCAGAAGTAATTGAATTACCACTGGCAAAAAGTGTCACCTCAAAACCCCTTTTAACCAAACCTTCCGTGATATTGGAAGCTACCTGCTCCCAGGGACCATACTCTGTAGGAGGGGTTCTCCAGGCAATAGGTGATAACACTGCTACTCTCATTTTTTTTACGGTTAATTTAGTATAAATTTCTTGGTTACCACTAATAATTGTATTTATTACTAAAAACTGCTATTTACAATTTTTGGTGTCCGTTCAAAATAAATAAAAGTTCATAAAAATATTAAAATAAGGTGGTTTTAAACTAAAAGTAAATTGTCGTACAGAACAAGCAAGACCCCAAAGGTTTTGAAAACCTTTGGGGTCTAACTCCAGTTAAACTTGTCAAAAGTATTTTTTTTACCTTGAATAATGCTATAATATTGATTTTCAATATTATCATAATTAGTCTTGATTCTTGGTTCTAAGAGCAATAGCGACCTGCCCGTCCGCAAGTGTGTCTTGAATCTTTACCGGACAATAAGGTTTTAAAATCATATAAACCTGAAAATAGGCAAGACTTTACCATCTTTTTTCTATTTTTAAAGAACAAATGTTAGTTTTTATTAAAATAATGTTAATCTAAGAAGCTTTTGTAACATTTTGTTACGGGAAGCATCTTATATTTATATCATTCATCAAATGCTTTGGGGGGCGCTTTTGGATGCAACTTTCCTTTTCTTTAGTGGATGAATATAGATTTTACATTAGGTAATTACCTCATGTATATAAGTTTTATCAAACACTAAACATATACTTACTAAGTCATAAAGATTATAAACTACTATTCAATGAAGAGAAGAAACTTTATTCAATACGCCGGAATGGGTGCAGGGGCGTTACTAGTGCCTTCGATGCTTTTAGGGAAAGATATTTCTGCAGAAGCGTTGCTCTACCCGGGTATGGACACCGTACTGAAAAAACAAATGGCTGATATTGCCTTAAATACCGCAAAATCCTTAGGTGCTACTTATGCCGATGCCCGTATCGGCAGGTATCTTAATCAATATGTATTCACCCGCGAGGATAAAGTTCAGAATGTGGTGAATACAGAGTCTTTTGGGATTGGAATTCGGGTGATTGCAAATGGTACCTGGGGATTTGCTTCTACTAACAGTGTCACTCCCGGTGGGATTAAAAAAGCAACTGAACAGGCAGTAGCTATCGCTAAAGCTAATTCAAAAATTCAGAAAGAGCCGGTTGTATTAGCACCGGTACAATCTCATGGTGAAGTCTCCTGGAAAACCCCTATAAAAAAAGATTTTAAGGAAGTACCGGTCTCAGAAAAAGTAGAACTACTGCTATCAGCAAATGATGCTGCTTTAAAGAATGGAGCTGATTATGTAAATTCCGCATTGTTTATGGTCAATGAACAAAAATACTTTGCTTCTACGGACGGTTCCTATATTGATCAGGATGTACATAGAATTTGGCCCACCTTTACCGTTACTGCCATTGACAAAGCTACTGGTACTTTTAAGTCCAGGGAAGCTATGAGTGCCCCTGTAGGTATGGGATATGAATATATGGAAGGATTAGATAGCGAAAAGATTAAAAGTCCGGCAGGTTTTAATTTATACCGAAATAGCTATGATATGGTAGAAGATGCTACCGTAGCTGCTAAACAAGCCAAAGAGAGATTAACTGCAAAATCCGTAGAACCTGGTAAATACGATTTGGTTTTAGAACCTAATCATTTAGGATTAACCATTCACGAATCCGTGGGACATCCTCTGGAACTTGACCGGGTATTAGGTTATGAAGCAAATTATGCCGGAACAAGCTTTGCCACCCTGGATAAATGGAAATCTAAAGATTTTAAATACGGAAGCGAAATTGTAAACCTGGTCGCAGATAAAACGCAACAAGGATCCTTAGGGGCTGTAGGATATGATGATGAGGGAGTAAAAACTAAAAAATGGGATTTAGTCCGTGGTGGAATTTTAACAAATTACCAGGCCATTCGGGATCAGGTTCATATGATCAACCAAAATGAATCGCACGGTTGCTGTTATTCTCAAAGCTGGAATGACGTACAGTTTCAAAGAATGCCTAATGTATCTCTGGAACCTGGTAAGGACCCATACTCTGTAGAAGATATGATTAAAGATGTAAAGAAAGGAATTTACATAGCAGGAAGAGGTTCTTTTTCTATTGATCAGCAACGCTATAACTTTCAGTTTGGAGGTACGGTATTTTACGAAATTAAAGATGGTAAGATAGTAGGTATGTTGGATGATGTTGCTTACCAATCCAATACGCAGGAATTCTGGAACTCTTGTGCAAAAATTTGTGATAAAGATGATTATCGATTATTTGGGTCTTTCTTTGACGGTAAAGGACAACCCCCCCAGGTGAGCGCTGTTTCTCATGGTAGTTCAACCACGCGATTTAATGGTGTTAATGTTATTAATACCGGAAGAAAAATTTAATAAACCCTCAAATAATATAAAATAGAATGGCTATATATAGTAAAGAAGAAGCAAAGCAAATTATGGAGAAAGCTTTGAGCTTTTCATCAGCAGATGCTTGCGAAATAAATTTGAGTGGTAGTGAAAGTGGTAATATACGCTATGCTCGAAATACGGTTTCTACCGCAGGTCATAATTCAAATCAAACCCTGGTTGTCCAATCTAATTTTGGAAAAAAAATGGGAACGGCTACTATTGATGAATTTGATGATGCCTCCTTACAAAAAGTAGTAAAAAGAGCAGAAGAATTAGCTAAATTATCTCCGGATAACCCGGAATTTATGTCTATTATGGAACCTCAAACCTATGATACTTCGGTAACTTTTATTGAAGATACCGCTAAGATTTCACCGGAGTACAGAGCTGAAGTTGCAAATAAAAGCATTCAGCCTGCAGCGGTAAAAGAGGTAACGGCAGCCGGATTTTTTGACGATTCGTCAGGATTTGATGCCATGATGAACTCCAAAGGTTTATTTGCCTATAACAAATCTACGGATTGTAACTTTACCGTCACTATGCGAACTAATGATGGTACGGGTTCCGGTTGGGTTTCTCGAGATTTTAACGATGTTAAAAAATTCAATGCAGAAGAAGCTTCAAACATCGCTATTGAGAAAGCGATCATGTCAAAAAACGCCAAAGCTATTGAACCCGGAAAGTATACGGTAATATTAGAACCCGCGGCATCGGTGGGCTTACTTCAGAATATGGGCTATTCTTTTAGCGCCAGAAGAGCAGATGAAGGTCGAAGTTTTATGTCTAAAGAAGGTGGGGGTACCAAACTTGGAGAAAAAATTGTAGATGAACGAGTAAAAATATGGTCTGACCCACTTAATAAAGAAGTACCTACTAGTACCTGGAGCGGCGATGGGCAAGCCTTAAAAAAGACAAGTTGGATTGAAAACGGAGTGGTAAAAAATCTGGCATATAGCCGGTATTGGGCAGATCAGAAAAAAGTATCCCCAGTTCCATTTCCAAATAATTTTATCATGGCGGGTGGTACTGCTTCCTTAGATGATCTAATTAAAGATACTAAAAAAGGAATTTTGGTAACACGGATGTGGTATATTCGTAGTGTAGATCCGCAAACCCTGTTATATACCGGGTTGACCAGGGATGGTACTTTTTATATTGAAAACGGAGAAATTAAGTATCCAATCAAAAACATGCGCTTTAACGAGAGTCCGATTATCATGTTAAACAACTTAGAGACCTTAGGACAACAGGTACGTATTGACGGAAACCTGGTACCGTATATGAAAATTAGGGATTTTACTTTTAGTAGTTTATCTGATGCGGTTTAGTTTTTAAATTATAAACTCACAAAACTGGTTATCTTAAACAATTTGAGATAACCAGTTTTCCTTTTAGTAATGAATAAATTCTTCTTCACACGCCTGCAATACGAATCCGGAGACTGGGATGTTGATCAGCGCATGCCTTCTAATGTGTTAAATTCGTTGGTAGAATATACTACCCTTCCGATAGATACGCAGGAAAAGATTGTTTCTTTAGGTAGTGATGAATTATTTACAAGTCCGTTTTGCTATTTATCCGGACATAAATTAGTGGAGTTTACAACTGCTGAAGCTGCTAACTTTAAAAAATACGTAGAACGTGGCGGTTTTGTATTTGTAGATGATTGTAATCATGATATTGACGGATTGTTTGCAAAATCTTTTGAACGCCAGATGGAACGAAGCTTCGGACCTGGAGCTTTAAAAAAAATAGCAAATAATCATGCGCTCTACAATTCTTTTTTTGAGTTTGAAAACGGCCCTCCTACTACATCACAGGAGTTAAACGGCTGGGGTGATGATTTGGTTCATGATTATCTAAAAGCTATTGAAATAAATAACAGAATAGGTGTTTTATATAGTAATAAAGATTACGGGTGCGAATGGGATTATGATTTCCGAAATAAAAGATGGTATAAAAACGATAATACGCGATTTGCTATTAATATTGTAATGTATGCCCTAACCTCATAAAGTAAAGTATGGACAACGAATTAGCAACGGTAGCGCAAGAAGTAAAAGACTTGGTAGCAAAAATTGAGGTAGTTAAAAAAGAAGTCGGTAAAAAAATAGTAGGGCAGTCAGAAGTACTGGAGCAACTATTAATTGCGTTTCTGGCAGGAGGACATGCATTACTGGAAGGTGTGCCGGGACTGGCAAAAACCTTAATGATCCGTTCGCTATCAGAAACTATGGACCTGGGGTTTAAAAGGATCCAGTTTACCCCGGATTTAATGCCGTCTGATATTATTGGTACGGAAGTACTGGAAGATGATCTCTCTACCGGAAAAAAAACATTTCGGTTTACTAAAGGCCCTTTATTTTCAAATATGATATTAGCCGATGAGATTAACCGGACACCACCTAAAACTCAAGCTGCTTTATTAGAAGCCATGCAGGAATTTGAAGTTACCTACGCCAACAAAACCTATAAGCTCGATCAACCTTTCTTTATCCTAGCTACACAAAACCCTATCGAGCAATCCGGGACCTTTGTACTACCGGAAGCACAACAAGATCGATTTCTTTTATATATTAAAGTAGGCTATCCGGATGCCTCCGAAGAAGAAAAAATATTAAAAAGTACCACAGGAATAACTTCTAAAGAAATTCAAAAATCTATAGGGGCAGATGATATTCTTAAATTACAAAAAATGGTACGGGAAGTATATATAAGTGACGACCTTGTCAAAGCCGTAAGTACCATGGTTAGAAATACAAGACCGGAAACTACGGATAATGAATATATAAAAAAGTGGGTAAGTTGGGGAGCTGGCCCACGTGCGGGTCAAGCAATGATTTTAACGGCAAAAGCCACAGCTTTAATTAACAACAGACTCTCTGTAATTCCCGGAGATTTAAAAAAGGTTGCTTATCCGGTATTAAGACACCGGATATTAATGAATTTTAATGCAGAATCTGAAGGAATAACATCAGATAAAATAGTGGATGAGTTGATTAAAATAGTAGTATAAAATTTTAATTAGAATTAAAAGATATGAGGATGTGTAGAGGTTAGGCGGTGGTTTCTAGTTTTAGCGGTATGATAATGCTGATAGCAACATATTACTATAAAGGTTCATCCCTTACCCTTCCCCAGAAAAAGGGAACCTAAAAGTTCTTTCCTAAAGGAAAAATTTGAGATGAATTTTGATCAAACTAAACCTATGTATATAAAGTCAAAGCAAATCTAATAGTTCACTAATGCCACTTTTTAAAATGATCGAAAAATACAAATTGTTAGATACCTATCAATGACTAACAAAAAAAATCATACAATATTAGAACCTGCAACTATTCAGTCTGTAGTGGGATTACAACTATTAGCAAAGTCCATTGCTAATGGCTATACCTATGGTTTACATAATAGTCGAAGAAAAGGTTTGGGTATTGAGTTTAGCCAGTTCAGGTCTTATGAAAAAGGGGATGATCTAAGACAATTGGATTGGAAAATGCTGGCAAGGTCCGGTAAGTATTTTATCAAAGAATCCGAGGTAGAAACTAATATTCAGGTACAATTCATTGTAGATGCCAGTAATTCTATGCGGCATGAAGAACAAAATATATCCAAACTTGACTATGCAAAAGTTTTCATTGCAACTTTAGCCTATATTTTTGATAAACAAGGTGACAAAATAGGTTTGGCTAGTCTTAACGATACTGGTTTTCGACAGATACCTGTTACAGATCATAAAAATCAATGGAACTATTTATTAAAAAATCTTCATGAGATAAAGCCCGGGGGTACGTGGCCGATAGATTTACAATGGGCAGAAAAATTACATCAGCGTGCACATAAAGAACTTTTTATCTGTATAAGTGACGGTTACCAGGAACATGATGAATTAACTAAGTTTTTTTGTTATTTAAAAAATCCAAGAAATGAAGTAATTGTCATTCACGTATTAGGAGATAACGAACTGAATTTCTCTTATAACAAACAAGTAATCTTTGAAGACCTGGAAACCGGAAAGAAAAAAAAGGTGGATACGCAGGCGGCCAAAGAATCATACCTTAAAGCTTTACAACAGGGAACAGATAAAATTAAGCAAAAGTTACAAGTAAAAGGAATTCAATATTTTCTTTGTAACTACTCGAAACCAATAGAAGAAACGATATATCAATTTGTTGCATTAAGAAATAGGTTATTGTAATATGAGTTTTTTAAATCCTACATATCTTTGGTGCTTTTTAGGATTACTATTACCCTTGCTTATTCATTTGTGGAGTAAAAAACAACACACCACTATAAAAGTAGGTAGTACTCAATTTATTGAACCCACTTCATCTAATAGAGCCAGTAGCATACAATTAAACGAATGGATATTATTACTACTTCGATTACTACTAATCGGCGGAGTAACCCTGTTAGTTTCCGGAATGCAATTGCATAAAATCCCAAGTCAAAAAAGTATTGCTTACTTTGTGGATCCCTCCTTACAATCCCTTCCGGAGGTGCAAAAGCTTATAGATTCTCTACAAAAAAAAGAAGTAGTATTTAGTTTTAAAAAAGGCTTTCCAAAAGTTAAGTCAAACTATCAAGAAGATTCCATATCAAAAAACATTTTTCATTGGCAATTAGCCCGGGACTTAGAACATTTTCCGGCAGATAGCCTGGTGGTATTTACAAGGGCTTACTTAAAAAATACCAGAGGAAAACGACCGAAACTATCCCGAGATATTAAATGGGTAAAAATTGACGAAAATATACAAAGTACTTTTAAACCAATAGCAGCAAAGCAATCCGATAAAGGAACTACTATCTATAGAGTAAAAAGTAATGCTACGACAACTCTATTTAATAAAGAATTTTTAGAAAACAATACTGCTATAAATACTAATGGAACTGGCGATAGTATTCTTACCACTGGTTCTTATGAAAAGGTTTTAATTACTCCTACTAAAAAACTAAAAATCGGATTAAAAGTAGATGACTCCTTTAAAAACCAGAAATCTTATCTAACCGCTTCCTTAGCCGTTGTTTCAGAATACATAAATACTACCGCTGTAATCGAGAATATAAATACTGATGGTGAAATTGAAAATCTGGATATTCTCTTTTGGATAAGTACAGAGCCTTCTCCTGCCACAGAGGCTACCTTAGTGTATTACCAACCGGATCAATTTGCCGATGACTTGCTTATAAAAGAAAACAAAAAGAAATATAGATTAACGGCTCTCTTACATGCTGAAAACAGCATTCGGCAACATTTAATGGACGCGTTGGTTACCCTTTTAGGACCATCTCAAGAAATTCTAAAAACAGCCGAAAATGATGACCAAAGAACCATAGCTCCTGAAGAACTAAGAACAAATTACTCCGTTAAAAAAAAGATAATATCAGAGGTCCAGAAGTTTGACATGAATTCCTATCTATGGATAGTATTATTAGTACTTCTGGTATCAGAACGAGTTCTTGCTAAAAAACGGGTACAATAGTTATGCAACAACCTACTAACTATATCAACAAATTTAAAAACCAATGGAAAACTCAAATTCTTATAGTGATCGGGATGTATGGGTTTAGCGGAGCCATTTGTACGTTTTTAATCTTAGGCAATGTTAGTATAGCCGTGGCTACTTTTTTTATACTTATTGGTTTATTTTATTTGATCAAAAAACCGCAAAAAATTACTACGGCTAGAACAATACGTTTTATCGATCGGAATTTGCAAGAAATAGCATACAGTTCAGGCTTATTCATTAAGGAGTACAGCGAATTGTCCCGGTTGGAAAAAATCCAATACCATACTATACAGAACGCTGTAGCATTTGAATTACCGAAGTTAAAACCTCCGGTTCCTTTTAAAATTCCTATGATAGTTGCAGTAGTTTCCGGAGTAATCGGACTTATCGTAAATAATTATTTACATACGGATACCATAGAAAATAAAGATACACCACCGGTCAAAGAATTTATAAACTTTACTTCAGCTGATTCCTTATTGAATATAGCAAAACCTAAAATTACAGATCAATTTGTAATACTTCAATATCCAAGTTATACGGGTATCCCCAAAGATACACTTACTACTTTTGACCTTAAAGTTGTCGAAGGCACAGTAGCCATATGGAATTTAGAATTTGACCAACTCCCGGATTCTTTAAGCTTTCAATCTAATACCAGAAATAAAAACTTAGATGCAATACATAACGCTTATGTTTACCAACAAGAGCTACGGATTTCTGACTTTTATAATTTTACTTTTTTAAAAGATACAACATGGTTTTCTTCAGATTTACATGCCATTCAAATCATTCCGGATGAAAAACCTTCGATAGAAATTCAAAATCTGGATAAGTTTAATACGCTTGGTCAAGATGATGATAAAAACCTTCGATTTACTGCTGTTTTAGAAGATGACTTTGGCCTGAATACGGCTTATATCATCGCTACAGTTAGTAACGGCTCAGGAGAATCCGTAAAGTTTCGTGAAGAAAAATTAAATTTTGACACTACTCCTAGAAAAGGGAGTAAATACCAAAAATTAACTAAAAATATAAACCTGGACTTTTTAAAGATGGTACCTGGCGACGAACTTTACTTTTATGTAGAAGTTAGCGATCAAAAAACTCCAGCACCCAATATTTCTAGAAGCGAAACCTATTTTGCTAAAATTCGGGATACTGTTACGGATATTTTTGCAGTAGAAGGGGCAATGGCAGTTGATCTGATGCCAGCCTATTTTCGTAGTCAACGACAGTTAATTATCGATACTGAAAAATTGATTAAAGAAAGGCCTAAAATCCTTAAATCAGAATTTAACCGAAGAAGTAATAACCTGGGCTATGAACAAAAAGCATTACGGATAAAGTACGGACAATTTATGGGGGACGAATCAGAATTGGAAGTTGAAGGGGGACAAGTCCAGGAAACTCATGAACATGAGGATGAAAACTTAGTTGATCAATACACGCATAAACACGATACTGAAAATGAACATAATCTGGTTGAAGAAAAACACGATCATGAACATGAACATGATAATACTGAAAATGAAGGAGAAGCAACGCAAGAAGACCCGCTGGAATCCTACTTACATAATCACGATGATCCCGAAGAATCTACGTTGTTCACCGCATCCTTAAAAAGTAAACTACGGATTGCATTATCTCAAATGTGGGATGCTGAACTACAATTACGTCTGTACCAACCTAAAAAATCGTTACCCTATCAATACAGAGCACTCCGGATGTTGCAAGAAATTAAGAATAGTGCGAGAATCTATGTACATCGTATTGGTTTTGATCCGGAGCCTATTAAAGAAGAAACTCGGCTTACTGGAGATTTAAAGAATATAAAAACAGGTAAAGAAAAAAGAAATCATACGGACGAAAAGTTGTATCCGTACATACAGAAAGCTATTCAAAAAATTTCTGAATCTCCTATAGATAAAGAGTTTGTAGTTGTCAAAGATGAGTATTTATTGTTTAAAAATGCAGGTAAAGAACTTGCGCAAATTGCCATTGACCAGCCCGGTCGCTATTTACAGGCTTTACAAATTTTAAAAAAGCTTACGGATGGAAAAAAGATAACCACTCCGGAAGTAGAAGTGCTAAAAAAAGCATTATTCGAAGCTATCCCCAATCAGTCTAAGCAGATAGAACCAGATTCTTTTATCATAACTCCTTTAGATCATAACTACCTTAAAACTTTACAGGTAAATGGGTGAACGCATATACTTTTCAGATACTAACTATATTATTCCATGTATACTTATTAGTATATTATGTTGGTTATTATTTCTATGGAAAGAAGGATTTCTGATAAAGAAGACTAGCTTCTGGGTAAACGCTATAGTTGCGCTACTGGCAATTTTGGCTTTATTATTTTTATATACAAAACCTTATTACCTAGGAAGTTCAATAGGTAAAAGAAACCTTCTTCTAACCGAAAACTCTCAGCAATCAAAATACCGAGATAGTCTTTTACAATTATATCCTGGTATTGAAGAAATTTTCTATCAACCCAATCAACCTATTTTTAAAGAAGATAAACTTCCTAAGGAGCTTTTCATCCTGGGTGACGGGGTCAAAACCTATGATTTTTGGCAGCTCGAATCAATTCCTACTATTCACTATTTATTTTCCGATTCGTTACAAGGAATTAGTCAGGTTACTTACAACGATAACCTCGTGGAAGGAAATAAGCTTAAAGTTTCAGGGGTTTATCAAAATTCAATAGTATCCAACAGCCTTTTTTTAGAATCAGAAGGAGGTTTCGCTTTAGATTCAGTCCTTCTTAGAGGGCATCAGCTCGATACATTTTCCCTTTCTTCTACCATCAAGGTTTCCGGTAGTTATGTATATCAATTAGTAGAAAAAGACTCTTTACAGCAGATTTTAAGAACCGAACCTCTTCCGGTTCAAGTTAAAACGGCTCAAGCCTTAAATATTGTGCTACTTAACACCTTCCCTAATTTTGAGAGTAAGTACTTAAAGAATTTTTTATCCGATCAGGGACATCGCTTAGTGGTTCGTAATCAAATTAGTAAAGGAAAATTTAAATACGAATATATCAACGACCCGGACTTTCAATTTTTAGGATTTAAAAAAGAAAGCCTAACATCTCCTGACTTGATCATAATGAGTTCTTCGGTTCTTAATGTAATGTCTCAAAGTGAAAAAAATGCGCTTCACAATTCAGTAAAAAAAGAGGGGATCGGCGTTTTAATTTTACCTAGTTTCAAAGTTTCCCTAAAATCAATTCAGGAGTTTACCGGTTTTACTTTACGAAGAAATCAAAAAGAAACAGCTAACTTAAGTGAAGAAATCAACATCGAATTAGAGACCTACCCTTTTGAGATTAAACGAAGCTTACCTACCCTACCTATCTGGAAAAGTAGCGATGAACGGGTGGTTGCAGCTTACCAACAGCTTAAGAATGGTAGAATTGGTATATCTCTAATTAAAAATACCTATCCCTTATTGTTAAAAGGAAATGAAAAAGCGTATCAAGCATATTGGGTCAAATTAATTAATGCTATCATAAAGTTGCCCAACAGTAAAGTTCAATGGGAGGACAAACCAAATTTTATTTTTAAAGATAAACCCTATACCTTTCATTTTCGATCAAACTTAGCCTTACCAGAAGTTTATTTAAATAATAGCCACCAAATTCCTCTATTACAAGATCCGGAACTATCTTATCTCTGGAATGGTACTACATATCCCAAAGAAATAGGCTGGAATACCTTACAAATGGTTCAGGACACGCTACATACCCAACAATTTTATGTGTTAGATTCATCAAGATGGAAAACATGGCAAAAATTTCATCAACGTAAACAAAATAAAAACCTGGAACGATCCTTAAACACTACTCATACCAATTTTGAGCAACAAAGACCTGTCCCACTTTGGTATTTTTACTTGTTGTTTTTAATAAGTATGGGGTGGTTATGGTTTGATGGAAAAAGAAGAAGTTTATAAGTATTCTGTGGTGCCAAATTATGGAATTGCTACTCTTTTTCCCTGCTATTAAACAACAACTGATAGCAAGTAGTATATTAGATATGCAAATTAAACAGAAACCTCTTCTAGCAGTCATCTCTAAGAGAGAAAATTTGCAACAACTGAAAGCGATGATGGTTTTATATAAAAAATAAACCTAAAGCGTAAGCCATTAATATAGTAGGTACACCTTTTCTAATTGTACTTCTGTTCTCACCTTTAATAATCATTATAGGTCAGGAAAATAAGGTAATCTTAACCGGTACCGTTACCCATCGAGATACTCCGATTTCAACTATCTCAGTAGTCAATATAACTTCCGGAGAATCATCTATTACAAATAGTGAAGGAGTTTTTACTATTAAGGTTGAAGTATTAGATACACTGCGATTTAGTGCCGTCCAATTTAACAAAAAGAAAATAATAGTCATTGAAACTATAGTGGCGCAGAACAACCTCCAAGTTAAATTAGAAGAAAAAGTGATTGCTTTAGAAGAAGTGGTTGTTCGACCACATAACTTGACCGGTCATATTACTACTGATTTAAGATCATTTAACACTAAACCTGTTATCACTTCCGCATCTTTAGGATTACCAAAAGCCGAGTTAAAAGTAAAAACTAGAAATGAGCGATTGTTATTTGAAGTAGATAATGGAAAATTGATTCGTTTTCGTAAAAGAGCAATTTCTGTAAACTCAATAAAATTAATTAGTAAAATTTCCGGTAGAACAAAAATGCTTAAAAACCGAATTGAACTTGATAAAAGACTTGAAACTGAAAATAAAATATATAACTTATATTCAGAAAAGACGCTATCCGAAGAATTAAAAATTCCACTAGAACACGTTCCTCGTTTCGTAAACTTTCTTATAAATCAAGCTAATTTTTTAAAATTAGTAGAGAATATGAATGATTTGCAACTTTTAGATTATTTAAAAAATCAAGGTAAAATATACAAGAAAGCAAATCAGTTACAGTAAAGTTTTTACTTACCATAAATATCTACAATTAAAAAGTACATTTTGGGGTTTACTTATTTTTATGAAAGTACCAATCTATAAAATCCTTTCATTGGTGTCCAGTTAAAATAAATAAAAGTTTATAAGGATATTAAAATAAGGTGATTTTAAACTAAAAGTAAATTGACATACAGAATAAGCAAGACCCCAAAGGTTTCCAAAACCTTTGGGATCTAACTCCAGTTAAACTTGTTAAAAGTAATTTTTTTTAACGTGAATATCTTATAATATTGATTTTCAATATCATTATAATTAGTCTTGATTCTTGGTTCTAAGAGCAATAGTGACCTGCCCGTCCGCAAGTGGGTCTTGAATCTTTACCCAAAACTTATATAGATAAATCATCATCTTACCTCCTTTCAATTTACTGATTTTTTCGAATAGCCGAAAGTTGTTCCGCAATTAATCCCAATAGGAAAATTAGAAGTCCGGCTAAAATTAAAGTACTGCCTCCAATACTAATACCTAACCCCTGAACAAAAAAGTAGATTCCCCATATGAATCCGGAGGTGAATAGCAAAATAGCAATAGGTAAAAATATTTTTGCCGGATTAAATAGAATAACAATATTTATAATTTCAATAAATGTTTCAAATGCCGTACGAACACCTATTGTACTTTTACCCATAATCCTTTTTTTAATTAAAATAGGCTCCTCCACCACCAGATGTTTATTATTAATAAAGATTAAAGTAATAATATCGCTAAACGACATCGTGTCCGGAGTAAGCTTTAGGTATTTTTTCACCAAATCACTTCGATACAACTTCATACCTGAATTAATGTCGTAAATAGAAAAATTCATTAAAAGTTTAGCAACAGCCCTTAGAATATTCTTTCCAAATCCCCTTAAGTACGTAGCGTTAGCATTTCCCTTACGACTACCAATAACCAGATCAGCATCTACAGCTAATAATTTTTTATATAATTTAATAATATCCTCAAGATAATGTTGGCCATCAGCATCTATGGTAATTACAAGATCAGTTAAACTTTGCAGAATACCTGTTTTGATTGCCCCTCCATATCCTTTATTCACCTTATGTGTAATAATTTGCACTTGAGCAACATTTTCAAAGTCAGAAAGTATTTTTCCTGTGGTATCCGTAGAGCCATCATTCACTAATATGAGCTGATAATTGTTTTCAGTACAAAATGAAATTACCTCCGGAAGAAATATAGGTAAAGATTCTTCTTCATTATAAATAGGTATAATAACGGTTATTTCCGAATTCATTAAGGACATGGATACTATAGAAGTACTAAATTAAGGCAATATCAGACTTTTTAATGAAATAACTTAAGAAGTAGATATGAAAATATAAGAATATAAAAATTCTTACAAAAAGTAAGGTTTAATTATAAACCTAAGAATGAAAAACCACATCCAAATATAAAATCAATACCAATATTACTCATTTAATCGAATTTTATTGCACTTTATCTAAAAAAGCATATTTTTGTGAATAAGCTTGAATGGTTTTAAAATCTAATTATTTCACTTTACAAAAGAAATGAACATAACATCAATTTTACATAAATACAGGTTTTTTGTTTTATTGATCATTTTACTAACCACATTATTTATTTACAAAAATCACTTTGACAACCCCTTTTTTTTTGATGATTCTCACACTATAGTCCAAAATGAATCAATAACTACTTTAAACAATTGGACAAATTTTTTTACGGATGCTAGTACGTTTAGTTCCTTACCAGCAAATCAATCCTACCGACCGTTAATCACATTAAAAAATGCAATAGACTATCAACTAGGAAATGGACTTGATCCAGTATTTTTTCATATTCATATATTTATTTGGTATTTGGTTTTAATCGTTTTGTTTTTTTTTCTGACGATCCGCTTATATACATCAAGCGAAGAAACAAATTATAGGTTATCGGCAATTGCTTTATTTAGTACGTCCTGGTTCGCTTTTCATACCGTAAATGCGGAAACTATAAATTATATCTGTGCGCGATCTGATTCCTTTTCTGCTTTATGTACCGTTGCCTCCCTCTTGTTGTTTATGAATAAGTCCTTAAGAAAATATGGTATTTACCTAATTCCAGTTGTACTAGGAATATGGACCAAACAAACCGGGGTAATGATTGTACCTATAGTCATTGCTTACTTATTACTTTTTGAAGATCAACACTTTATTTACAATTTTAAGAAAATCTCAAAATCGGATATTATAAACTTTGGATTAAAAATTTCACCCTTGTCAGTAATTGCTGTAGGCCTATTTTGCATCAATCAATATTATCTTACTCCGGAAGTTACAGTTTCTACCAACTATACAGTAAGTAGGTTTGAATATATAAGTACACAATTTTATATCATTCTACATTATCTAGGAAGCTTTATACTTCCTATTAATTTGAGTGCAGATCCGGATTTTACTATCATCAAGCCTTGGTACGACTTTCGTATCTTAACAGGATTAGTAGTTATTTTAATTCTTGTTACAATTATGGTAAAAACAAGTTTTTACAAAAAATGGCGACCTGTAAGTTTTGGTATTGCCTGGTTTTTTATTGCCCTTTTACCTACTACGCTCAATCCGTTATTTCAAATTGCTAATGACCATAGAATGTTTTTTCCGTTTATAGGTTTATTCATTGCGGTTCCATGGACAGTATATTTAATAGTGTGTAACTATAAGGTATCAACAAACCCAATTTTTAAAATTGTACTATCCGTTCTAGTAATGTTCATATTATTTGGACATGCCTATGGTACTATGCAGAGGACTGAGGTCTGGGATAGTAGAGCATCTTTATGGAAAGATGTTTCTATAAAAAGCCCAAAGAATGGAAGGGGTTTAATGAATTACGGATTAACTTTTATGGAAAAAGGTAATTATAAAGAAGCAATTAGATTATTTGAAGAAGCTCTTCTTCTAGAACCTAATTACTATTCATTACAAATTAATTTAGGAGTTGCCTATGCAGCGATCAAAAAAAAGCAATTAGCTGAAAAATACTTTAAATCTGCCATAGCGATAAAGTCTTCCTCTCCATCTCCCGAATACTTTTACGCTAGGTATTTATTTAGAAATAACAAAATTGGTGTTTCAAAAAAATATGTTCAGTATGCTTTAAAAAAAAGTCCTAATCATTTACCTTCAAAAGAATTACTAGAAAAAATCGAAGAAAAACAGCAGATAGCCTCAGAAGAATGGCAGGAATTAAAAGTTAATATTACTACTAATTATACCGAAGAGGAATTACTGAACCTGAGTTTAAAATATTATACCAAAGGATTATACGATAAAGTAATTTCCATTTGTACTATTCTACTAGAAAAATACCCAAAAAATTCAAGAGCTTATAACAATCTTTGTTCTGCTTACAATCAAATGGGTAAATGGCAACTGGGTGCAAATGCTTGCAGAAAAGCTTTGGAGTTAGACCCTGACTATAAACTCGCCCAAAATAATTTAAACTGGTCTTTAAAAAATATCAATTGAAACATGTTAAACAATAAAACAATTGCAGTTGTCATTCCTTGTTATAACGAGGCTACTCAAATTTCTATGGTAATCGATAGCATGCCAGACTTTGTAGATAGAATTATTGTGATTGATGATGTTTCAAAGGATAAAACTATAGATGTAGTAAAAAAATATCTAAATCCTTCTAATAAATCACAACTAAAATTAGTCTCAAACCTCTTTACTAATATTGTACCCAATATATATAACCAGGCGGACATTGAGGTCCACCGTAAAAATGTAGAAGAAGTTAGTAAATTTACTCCTGTTAGGATTCATAATCAAAATCCCGAAGAAGATAAAATAATTCTTATTGAGCATATTAAAAACGGTGGGGTTGGAGCGGCGGTAGCCACAGGTTATAAATGGTGTAAAGATCATGATATCGACTGCTCTGTAGTAATGAATGGTGACGGACAAATGGATCCGGCAGAATTACACTCAATTTGTAGCCCTATTGTTTACGAAAATATCGATTATGTAAAAGGTAATCGATTGATTCATAAAAGTGCCTGGATAATTATTCCTAAAATTAGGTTTTTAGGAAACTCCATACTTAGTATCTTAACTAAAATAGTTTCCGGGTATTGGGGAATTTCAGATACGCAAAGTGGTTATACAGCTATGTCTAATAACGCATTAAATTCCATACCCCTATATAATATTTATAAAAGATATGGTATGCCAAATGATATTCTTGTAAAACTAAATATAGCATTCTGTACCATTCGAGAAGTAAAAATAAAACCAGTTTATGGAGTTGGTGAACAGTCCACTTTAAAAATAAGGAAAGTTACATTTCCTATATTATTTCTTTTGATTCGCTCTTTTTTCAAGCGTTTACGTGTGAAGTACTTATATAAAAGTTTCCATCCTCTGTTTTTATTGTATTGGATTGCTATTATTATAGGTACTATCAATTTATATTTTTTATACCATTTACTATATAATTTCTTTATTCCAAATTCAAAGACACCTACGGACTATCTTATCATATTTATATTTTTAACCATATCCGGATTTCAATCTTTTTTATTTGCTATGTGGATGGATATTCAGGATAACGAAAGTCTATCGAAATAATTAACCTAAATTTATTTAAAATTTGAATAAAATTGATCATTCCAAATTACGGGCAACTCCGGAGTTAGAGGATTTCTCCGGAAAATATGAAGATGAAAATTTTATTTCTAAGTATTTAGTTGAATCTTATTTTAAGTCGGTTCAAAA
This sequence comes from Aquimarina sp. ERC-38, assembly GCF_026222555.1. Classification (NCBI taxonomy): domain Bacteria; kingdom Pseudomonadati; phylum Bacteroidota; class Flavobacteriia; order Flavobacteriales; family Flavobacteriaceae; genus Aquimarina; species Aquimarina sp. ERC-38. The sequence continues at coordinate 4,233,575 of NZ_CP098511.1, forward strand.
ACTAATAGATAAAATAAAACCTATTAGATCCGCTCATGAAATTGGCTGTGGCGAAGGAAGATCTACTAAAAAATTGAAGAAGATGGTATCCTCTTTAACCGCTTCTGAGTTTGTTCCAAAACTGGTAAAGAAAGCAACACTTTTAAATCCGGAGTTAAAAATTTTTGAAGAAAGTGTTTACGATTTAAAATATGAAAATGCCAGCGTGAATTTACTATTTCTATTAGAAGTTTTAGAACACCTTGACCATCCTGAGACAGCTTTAGAAGAATTACAAAGAGTCTCCGGACAATATTTAATCTTAGGAGTACCACGTGAACCCTTATGGCGTTTTTTAAATTTGTGCCGATTTAAGTATTTAAAAGATTTAGGAAATACACCCGGACATTTAAATCACTGGTCTAAAAGATCTATAATTAAGCTGATAGAAAAAAAATTTGGTGAAGTGATAGCAGTACAATCTCCTCTTCCTTGGACAATTGTTTTAGCTCGTAAAAAGGCATAAATTTTAAATGTGTGCACTAATTAAAAAATTGTTGATAAATAATAGAAACAGACAATTAACCCAGCGATACTTAGTAGTAAGTTTACTTAGTTATTCGTTTGTCTTTTCCGGATTATTTTTTCTCATACAAATTTTAGGCTTAAATGAATCTCTATCTTTTTTTATAGTATATGGTATGAACTACTTATTTCTTTATACGGTTCAGCTAAAAATTATATTTAAAACTAATCATAGTAGAGTAAAATTAATAAGATTTATAATTTTTATTTTGACCTTTTACCTCCTAAGTAATATTATTTATAACTACGCTTTAATACTTGGCTTTAATTATTTTATCGCCACTTTAATAACTATAATCATATTATTTCCTTGTAGAATAATAATTTCTAAACACTTCGTATTTAAGTGAAATTATTATATTTTATTTAACAACTTCAAACAGACTTTAATTGTAGCTAAAATACGGTTTTTACTTACTTAAAAAACTTAAATATTGCTTTTTATCGTATTTTAATACCTTTAAACGAAAAAAAATACTATTTTTGTAAATATTATATTGTTAAATAAATTTTAAAATATTTGAAATCTTAAAAGTATTTAAAGGTATAAGAACTTTTGTTAACTATAATTTAAGAGATCTAAGATTTTCTAAAACAATTGCCCTACTTATGAAAATAAAATTACTCATCGTTTTTTTATTAATTTTTGTTTGTTTCAACACTCAGGCACAAGTAAAAATTGGTGACAATCCAAATCAAATTGATAGTTCTTCCATATTAGAGTTAGAAAGTGCTGACAAAGTATTTGTTCTCACAAGAATTTCTGAAAATCAAATGAATGCTATTAGCCCATTACCGGGTGCAATGGTTTTTAATACTACTGCAAATTGTGTTTATCAATTTAATGGTACTGTTTGGGAGTCCTTATGTAGTTCGGGTACCGGATCAGAGACCGTAACTTTTGTATTAGATAATAATGATGGAACTTTTTCCTATAGAAATGAAAATAATATAACTACCAATATAAATAAGGCACAACTTGTTCAAAATTCAGACGGAACCCTAACGTTTTCGAATGGAAATGGCGTACCGATTACTTTTATAGGTACCGATAATCAAATAGCCAGCGAAGTTACATATAACAATTCTTCATCTTCTTTAACTGCTACAAACGTACAAAGCGCAATTGACGAACTTGCAAACGGAACTATTAATGGTATTGATGGAATAAACTGTTGGGATTTAAACGGTAATGGTATTAATGACTCTTCTGAAGATATTAATAATGATGGATTGTACAATACTCTAGATTGTCAAGGATCTTCAGGAAGTACGGGAGCTACGGGTGCGACCGGAGCGCAAGGACCGCAAGGTAATACGGGTGCTACTGGGGCAACCGGAGCACAAGGAACGCAGGGTAACACTGGAGCAACTGGAGCTACAGGAGCACAAGGACCACAAGGGAACACGGGTGCTACTGGGGCAACCGGAGCACAAGGACCGCAAGGGAATACGGGTGCTACTGGGGCAACGGGTGCGACTGGAGCGCAAGGAGCGCAAGGAGCGCAAGGTAATACTGGAGCAACTGGGGCAACCGGAGCACAAGGACCGCAAGGTAATACGGGTGCTACTGGGGCGACCGGAGCACAAGGACCACAAGGAAATACGGGTGCTACTGGGGCAACGGGTGCGACTGGAGCGCAAGGACCGCAAGGTAATACTGGAGCAACGGGTACGACCGGAGCACAAGGACCACAAGGTAATACTGGAGCAACAGGTGCAACCGGAGCACAGGGAGCACAAGGTAACCCTGGAGCTACTGGGGCAACCGGAGCGCAAGGACTACAAGGAGATACGGGTGCTACGGGTGCGACTGGAGCACAAGGACCGCAAGGTAATACTGGTGCTACTGGGGCAACAGGGGCAACCGGAGCACAAGGACCGCAAGGGAACACGGGTGCGACCGGAGCTACCGGAGCACAAGGACCACAAGGGAACACGGGTGCTACTGGGGCAACCGGAGCACAGGGACCACAAGGTAATACGGGTACTACCGGGGCGACCGGAGCACAAGGACCACAAGGAAATACGGGTGCTACAGGGGCAACCGGAGCACAAGGACCGCAAGGAAATACGGGTGCTACTGGGGCAACGGGGGCAACCGGAGCACAAGGACCGCAAGGTAATACAGGTGCTACTGGGGCAACGGGGGCAACCGGAGCGCAGGGACCACAAGGGAACACGGGTACTACTGGAGCTACTGGGGCAACCGGAGCACAAGGACCGCAGGGTAATACGGGTGCTACTGGGGCGACCGGAGCACAAGGACCGCAAGGTAATACGGGTGCTACTGGGGCAACCGGAGCACAAGGACCGCAAGGTAATACGGGTGCTACTGGGGCAACCGGAGCACAAGGACCGCAAGGACCGCAAGGTAATACAGGTGCTACAGGTGCTACCGGAGCACAAGGAGCGCAAGGTAACACGGGTGCTACCGGAGCACAAGGACCGCAAGGAAATACGGGTGCTACTGGGGCAACGGGTGCTACTGGAGCACAAGGACCACAAGGAAATACGGGTGCTACTGGGGCAACCGGAGCGCAAGGACCGCAAGGTAATACTGGAGCAACGGGTGCGACCGGAGCGCAAGGACCGCAAGGTAATACTGGAGCAACGGGTGCGACCGGAGCACAAGGACCGCAAGGTAATACTGGAGCAACGGGGGCGACCGGAGCACAAGGATCGCAAGGTAATACTGGAGCAACGGGTGCGACCGGAGCACAAGGACCGCAAGGTAATACTGGAGCTACTGGGGCAACCGGAGCACAAGGACCGCAAGGTAATACAGGTGCTACTGGGGCAACCGGAGCGCAGGGACCACAAGGGAACACGGGTGCTACTGGGGCAACCGGAGCACAGGGACCACAAGGACCGCAAGGTAACACTGGAGTAACGGGTGCGACCGGAGCACAAGGACCGCAAGGTAATACCGGGGCAACGGGGGCAACTGGAGCACAGGGACCACAAGGTAATACGGGTACTACTGGGGCAACCGGAGCACAAGGACCGCAAGGTAATACAGGTGCGACCGGAGCACAGGGACCACAAGGAAATACGGGTGCTACTGGGGCAACCGGAGCACAGGGACCACAAGGAAATACGGGTGCTACGGGTGCGACCGGAGCACAAGGAGCACAAGGAAATACGGGTGCTACTGGGGCAACCGGAGCGCAAGGACCGCAAGGTAATACGGGTGCTACAGGTGCAACCGGAGCACAAGGACCGCAAGGACCGCAAGGTAATACAGGTGCTACAGGTGCGACCGGAGCACAGGGACCGCAGGGAGCACAAGGAAATACGGGTGCTATTGGGGCGACCGGAGCACAGGGACCGCAAGGTAATACTGGAGCAACCGGAGCGCAGGGACCACAAGGAAATACTGGAGCTACTGGGGCAACGGGGGCAACCGGAGCACAAGGACCGCAAGGTGACACTGGAGCTACTGGGGCAACTGGAGCACAGGGACCGCAAGGCAATACCGGGGCAACGGGGGCAACTGGAGCACAAGGACCACAAGGTAACACGGGTGCTACTGGGGCAACGGGGGCGACCGGAGCACAAGGACCACAAGGTAATACAGGTGCGACCGGGGCAACGGGTGCGACCGGAGCGCAAGGACCACAAGGAAATACGGGTGCTACTGGGGCGACCGGAGCACAAGGACCACAAGGTAATACAGGTGCGACCGGAGCAACGGGGGCAACCGGAGCACAAGGACCGCAAGGTAACACTGGAGCAACAGGTGCGACCGGAGCTACAGGAGCACAGGGACCACAAGGAAATACTGGAGCTACTGGGGCAACGGGTGCGACCGGAGCACAAGGACCACAAGGAAATACGGGTGCTACTGGGGCAACCGGAGCGCAAGGACCGCAAGGTAATACTGGAGCAACGGGTGCGACCGGAGCACAAGGACCACAAGGAAATACGGGTGCTACTGGGGCAACCGGAGCACAAGGACCACAAGGAAATACGGGTGCTACTGGGGCAACCGGAGCACAAGGATCGCAAGGTAATACTGGAGCAACGGGTGCGACCGGAGCACAAGGACCGCAAGGTAATACTGGAGCTACTGGGACAACCGGAGCACAAGGACCGCAAGGTAATACCGGAGCAACGGGGGCAACCGGAGCACAAGGACCGCAAGGGAACACGGGTGCGACTGGGGCAACGGGTGCGACTGGAGCACAAGGACCACAAGGAAATACGGGTGCTACAGGTGCAACCGGAGCGCAAGGACCGCAAGGTAATACAGGTGCAACCGGAGCACAAGGACCGCAAGGAGACACTGGAGCTACTGGGGTAACTGGAGCACAGGGACCACAAGGAGATACGGGTGCTACAGGGGCGACCGGAGCACAAGGACCGCAGGGTAACACTGGAGCAACAGGGGCGACCGGAGCACAAGGACCGCAAGGTAATACGGGTGCTACAGGGGCGACCGGAGCACAAGGACCGCAAGGAAATACAGGTGCGACCGGAGCACAAGGACCACAAGGTAATACAGGTGCGACCGGAGCAACGGGGGCAACCGGAGCACAAGGACCGCAAGGGAATACGGGTGCTACTGGGGCGACCGGAGCACAAGGACCACAAGGTAATACAGGTGCGACCGGGGCAACGGGTGCGACCGGAGCGCAAGGACCACAAGGAAATACGGGTGCTACTGGGGCGACCGGAGCACAAGGACCACAAGGTAATACAGGTGCGACCGGGGCAACGGGGGCAACCGGAGCACAGGGACTGCAAGGTAACACTGGAGCAACAGGTGCGACCGGAGCACAAGGACCGCAAGGTAATACCGGGGCAACGGGGGCAACCGGAGCACAAGGACCGCAAGGTAACACTGGAGCAACAGGTGCGACCGGAGCACAGGGACCGCAGGGACCACAAGGTAATACAGGTGCTACTGGGGCAACCGGAGCGCAGGGACCACAAGGTAATACGGGTACTACTGGGGCAACCGGAGCACAAGGACCGCAGGGTAACACTGGAGCAACCGGAGCACAGGGACCGCAAGGAAACACTGGAACTACTGGGGCAACCGGAGCACAAGGACCACAAGGTAATACGGGTGCTACCGGGGCAACCGGAGCTACAGGAGCACAAGGAAATACTGGGGCAACTGGAGCACAGGGACCGCAAGGGAACACGGGTGCTACTGGGGCAACCGGAGCACAGGGACCGCAAGGTAATACCGGGGCAACGGGTGCAACAGGGGTAACCGGAGCACAAGGACTACAAGGAAATACTGGAGCTACTGGGGCAACCGGAGCACAAGGACCACAAGGTAATACGGGTGCTACCGGGGCAACTGGAGCACAAGGACCACAAGGTAATACTGGAGCTACTGGGGCAACTGGAGCACAAGGACCGCAGGGTAACACTGGAGCAACGGGTGCGACCGGAGCTACAGGAGCACAGGGACCACAAGGAAATACCGGGGCAACGGGGGCAACTGGAGCGCAAGGACCGCAAGGGAATACGGGTGCTACTGGGGCAACCGGAGCACAAGGACCGCAAGGTGACACTGGAGCTACTGGGGCAACCGGAGCACAAGGTAACCCTGGAGCAACGGGGGCGACCGGAGCACAAGGAAATATGGGTGCTACTGGGGCGACCGGAGCACAAGGAGCACAAGGAAATACAGGTGCTACTGGGGCAACTGGAGCACAAGGACCACAAGGAAATACGGGTGCTACAGGTGCGACCGGAGCACAAGGACCACAAGGTAATACTGGAGCTACTGGGGCAACCGGAGCACAAGGACCGCAAGGTAACACTGGAGCAACAGGTGCGACCGGAGCTACAGGAGCACAGGGACCACAAGGAAATACTGGAGCTACTGGGGCAACGGGTGCGACCGGAGCACAAGGACCACAAGGAAATACGGGTGCTACTGGGGCACAAGGACCGCAAGGTAATATCGGGGCAACGGGGGCAACCGGAGCTACAGGAGCACAGGGACCACAAGGAAATACTGGAGCTACTGGAGCAACCGGAGCTACAGGAGCACAGGGACCACAAGGAAATACTGGAGCTACTGGAGCAACCGGAGCTACAGGAGCACAGGGACCGCAAGGAAATACTGGAGCTACTGGAGCAACCGGAGCTACAGGAGCACAGGGACCGCAAGGTAATATGGGTGCTACTGGGGCGACCGGAGCACAAGGACCACAAGGTAACACGGGTGCTACCGGGGCAACCGGAGCGCAAGGACCACAAGGTAACACGGGTGCTACTGGGGCACAAGGACCGCAAGGTAACACTGGAGCAACAGGTGCGACCGGAGCTACAGGAGCACAGGGACCACAAGGAAATACTGGAGCTACTGGGGCAACGGGTGCGACCGGAGCTACAGGAGCACAAGGACCACAAGGTAACACTGGAGCAACCGGTGCTACAGGAGCACAAGGACCGCAAGGTAATACCGGGGCAACGGGTGCGACTGGAGCACAGGGACCGCAAGGTAATACTGGAGCAACCGGAGCGCAGGGACCACAAGGAAATACTGGAGCTACTGGGGCAACGGGGGCAACCGGAGCACAAGGACCGCAAGGTGACACTGGAGCTACTGGGGCAACTGGAGCACAGGGACCACAAGGGAACACGGGTGCTACTGGGGCGACCGGAGCACAAGGACCACAAGGTATTACAGGTGCAAGAGGCCCAAGAGGTTTAACCGGTCCCGCAGGACCTAGTGGACCTGCCGGAGCAAACGGAGCAAATGGTTCCAATGGAACTAATGGAATCAATTGTTGGGATACTAATGCTAATGGTGTAAACGATATTGCAGAAGATACTAATGGTGATGGTAATTACGATACCTTAGATTGTCAGGGGGATCCTGCCTCTGATGACCAGGAATCTGATGAAGTGGATCTTTCTACTGATTTAACTATTGGAGGAACCTTAACTGAAAATGTACAAGAAGCATTAGTAGCATTAAATAATAAACCTTTTGAAAATATATATACTACCGATGGAAGCTTAACTGGGAACCGTAGAATGGATATGGCTGGGTTTAACCTTCAATTTGATACGGACACTAATGCTGATACAAATGGTACTATTAATCTAAGAAGGACTAACAATGGGAATAGTATCGGTATAGCCTTTAGAAATTCAGGAAATAATTATGATGCAGCTATTACTATGCCAGGGAATGTAAGTAATGGACTTGAATTTAGAACACTAAATAATCAACCTAATATACAAAATGTTGGTATTGCCATGGAATTAGATGATATCGGACAAATGGCACTTCCTGAATATGGTGAGACTCCGGTAAAATTTGAAGGTACAAATAGTGCGGTAAAAGCATTAGGTGTGGAAGCTGATGGAAAAGTGGTAGAGTTAAATACGGCAAAATCTTCCAGAATCTTCTATCCTCCTTCTATTGAGGTGGATGTATCAGCTAATACTACCTATACCATTGATTTATACGCGCAGTATATAGCACAGTATGCAACACCTACAGTAGGAAGTGCCGGAGCTCCTCCTGCCATCCCTACCTATGGTGCAACCGAATTGTATTATTATGTAACCTATGCGGATCCAACGGTATTTAATACGGGGAGTATGGTAATCACTAATGATGGAAAACTCACCTATACGGTGGTGAACCAACCTTCTGATTATAATACTTTGATTAATGTAGTATTTGTAGTAAAGTAATAGTAACCTGGTAAAACTAAAATTGATGATCGTTCCTATAAAAACGAATATAAAATACCTGACTATTCTAATGACTTTAAGTTTTGTGACCATTACTCAAAACTTATGGAGCCAGGATACTTATAGAGATAATTTTAATGGTGTTAGTTACAATAGAAACAACGGAAACCAAAATTGGAACGGAGCCTGGTATGAAGGAAATGGAGAAACTACGGATCCTAATAACGGTAGAATACGGATTGTCAATAATCAATTACGATTTAGAAATTTAGATAATGCGTTTATAGGTAGAAATGTCGATTTATCCGGTTATGAGGTAGCCATACTTACTTTAAACTATAACCGTACGAATGGAAGTGAAAATATACTGCTATGGTTACTGGACGGAACTGGTAACTTTCAATCCATTCAGCCTATTTTAACTGGAAATACCGGAACTTTTACTTATTTTATCCCTGCTATTTATTTACATACAAATAGTGCCATCGCTTTTAACTCCGCTACAGGAGATTGGGGAGATAATAATACTATATTTTTTGATAATGTTCAGATAACTGCGTATGATGCTACTATCTCCATTAATAATGTATCAGTGACTGAAGATGTTGGATCGACTAACTTTACCGTTTCTTTAGAAGGAAATACTGCTGCCTTTTCTATTGACTATAATTTTACCAATGGAACGGCTACCAATACGAATGATTTCAACGGTACTAATGGAACTTTAAATTTTAACGCCAATGCTAGCCAAACTCGAACTATTAACGCACCTATTATTAATGATACTGCTATTGAGAATGATGAATTATTCTTAGTAAATTTAACTAACTTATCTAATGGGAATGTCTATATTTTAAAAGATGAAGGTCGTGGGAATATTATTGATAATGACGGATTTATTATTGAAGATGGGATTACTGTAAACAGCTGTAATAATGGTTTTGCAGATACGGGAGGAACAAATGCTAATTACAGCGATAACGAAAATATAACCTTTACCATATGCCCTGATAGTGCAGATAGATATGTTGAAGTACTTTTTAATAGTTTTGATCTTGAAAATGGCTTTGATTTTTTACGTGTATATAATGGTACTTCCACCTCTGCTCCTCTTATAGGTGCTTTTACAGGTACCACTATTCCTACCGGAATTATATCAGGGGATTCTTCAGGATGTTTAACTTTTCAATTTATCTCAGATAATATTATAAACAACGCAGGTTGGGATGCAACTATAAATTGTAAGGAACAATTTTTAGAAGTATCAGATCTTACAGTTAATGAAAATGCAGGTACGGCAACTTTTACCATAACGCTCATTGGTTCCAATACTGCCTCCCCTTTTACCGTAGACTATCAAACGCAAGATGGAACTGCCCTGGCAGATTCTGATTATGTTTCGGTAAATGGTTCTTTAAATTTTAACGGTACTACCGGACAATCCCGAACAGTAACTGTTCCAATCATAAATAATAATATTGGAGAGGATGATGAAGTGTTTAGTCTGGTCTTAAGTAATTCTAGTAATACCAATGTTGGTCTTAGCAATGGAACAGCTACCATTACGGATGACGGGGATACCCCGGTTAATGCTAACGTACCTTTAACTTTATTTGATGAGTTTAATGGCTATTATGATTATGCCCTAACGGGAGATACCTTTAGAAATAGCGCAAGTGATCTATGCTCAATTAAGAATAGTTCTAATAATATTAATTTAACTACGGTCATTCCTGGAACGGCTACGATAAGAAAAGCCTATCTTTTATGGTCACATTCGGGTGATTCAGCTGATGATGTAGTTACTTTTGAAGGTCAACAGGTATCAGCATTTTTGGTAAATAAGTCTTCTATTGCAAACAGACAATTTTATGGAATGGTAGGAGATGTTACAAATATTATTAACAATATACCTGACCCTTCTTCTAACCTATATGACTTTTCAGGCTTATCTATTGATACCAGTAATTTTTATTGCGGAGCAGGAGTTACTTATGGAGGGTGGTCACTTATGATATTTTATACGGACCCTTCTTTCCCGGCAGTAGGAATCAACTTTTATAATGGATTTAATAGTCAACAGGGAACCGCCAGTACCAGCTCTTCTACTAATTATACCCTTGATGGATTTTATGCTATCGATTCTATGGGAGCTAAAACTACGGTGTTATCCTGGGAAGGAGACGTAGGTCTTGCCAATAATGAATCCTTAACCATTTCAAATGGTGCCGGAACTGTTGTAGATGCTAAACTTATAGGTGATGGAAATAATAACGGTACTTCGATCGACAATCCTTTCAATTCTACTCTATTCGATAATACGGACGGAACTACGGTGAATAGAACAACGCTGGGAATGGATCTGGATACGTACGATATTTCTCCTTTTATTGCAGCCGGAGAATCATCAGTAACGACTACGGTTAACGTAGGTCAGGATTTTGTGATTTTAAATGCTGTATTATTGAAAGTACCTAGTAATCTTATCTCAGGATTTGTATTTGAAGATGTAAACTATCCTGGAGGAAATGGAAGAAATATGGCTTCCTCTTCAGGACTACCGGTAGCTAATGCCGTGGTCGAATTGTATGATAATACCGGAACCTTTTTAGAAGACACCACTACGGACGCTTCCGGAGAATATACTTTTGGGGGTATGGCAGATGGAACCTACTCAGTTAGGGTAGTTAACAATACAGTAAAGTCTAATCGTGGTGGAGGCGCTACTTGTACAACATGTTTACCTGTACAAACCTTTACCTCTGATTATCTTGCTAGTGCTATCTCTGAAATTACTACAAAAATAGGTGGAGAAAATCCGGGAGGTACAGATGGTGCCGCTGGTAACCTGACAAATGCACAATCTATTGGAAATGTTACAATAAATAGCGAAGGAGCTGTTAATTTAAATTTTGGTTTTAATTTTAATACAATTGTAAATACTAATGCCAGCGGACAGGGTTCTTTACGACAATTCGTAATCAATTCAAATGCACTGGATGAAAATGGATTAAATATTGAAGCGAATTCTATTTTTAACCCTAACCCCGGGGAAGATGTTTCTATTTTTATGATCCCCCCTACCGGAGATCCGCTAGGTCGAACAGCTGATTCTAATTTTAATGCCGGATACTTTGACATTCATCAAAATACCGCTGCAATTCCAATAATTACTGATAATAATGCTCATGTAGACGGAAGGACACAAACTGCTTTTTCCGGAGATACAAATATAGGAACTGCGGTAACTAACGGTTCTGTTGTAGGAACTAGTGCAACAACTTTACCATCATATGACAGACCGGAGATACAGGTAAGGAGAAACGGAGGTGATGTTTTTAAAATACGAGCTTCTAATACGGTAATTAGGAACCTATCCGTTTTTGGTGGGAACCGGCGTGCCATACGGCATGATTCCGGAACTAATAATTTAATCTTACAAAATTTTTTAGGAGCCGATGCTACTGGAGTAAGGGGGACAGTTACCGTAACTACTTATATGGATGAAGGTGTTGAAATCCGTAATGGAGAAGTGGTAGTAGATGGGAATTATATTGCTTTTGCTACGGATCAAGGTGTTTTTATAAACGGCGGAAACTCTGCCCTTATACAAAATAACTATCTGACTGATAATGGATTTGCAGGATGTGGATTTAACCTTGATATTAGGGGTGGTAATACGATAAGAATAGAAAATAACTGGATTGAAAATGCTGCCTCTTATGGAATCAATGAAAATATTGGAAGGGTAATTATCTTAAATAATACTATAACAGAGAATGGTGGAAAAGCTAGTTGTGCTAATAAAGCCGGAATCCGTTTAAATCGTGGTAATTCGGAAGTCAGTGAAAATATAATATATGCTAATGGTGGATCCGGTATTATAATTACAAATCCAAATTTAGCAGGGAATCGTATCTCGCAAAATTCTATTTATGCAAACGGAACTGCAACTCCTAGTCTGGGTATTGATATTAATAATAATGGTGTTACAAAAAATGATACTGGCGATGCTGATGGCGGACCCAATGGTTCTTTAAACTTTCCTATCATAGAAAGTGCTACGTTATCCGGCTCAAACTTAAGAATTATAGGATGGGCTCGACCCGGGACATTGATCGAGGTTTTTAGTACAGATATTCAAGAAGCATCCGCTAATCCTGGAGATAATACTATTAATGGTCCTGTAGGAACTGTTTCCAGGGATTATGGTGAAGGACAGATATATCTGGGAAGTGGTACTGAAGGTAGTAGTCTGGATACTGAAAATACAGCGTCTTCTTATAATGATGTAGATGGAAATCAAGATAACACTAATAAATTTCATCTGTTAATCCCCCTATCCCAATCAATATCCGTAGGTAGTTTGATTACCGCAACTGGAACTCTAAACTCGAGCACTTCAGAATTTTCACCGGAATATATTGTAAAAAGCGGGCGCTTAATTACAAACCGTAGAATCACCTATAGAACTACGCCCCCTACAAACTAATTACTCACAAAGTTTAAAATAAGTTATTATTGTGTATTTAAACTATATAAATATACATTTAATCTATTTTTTAAGAATATTTTAAGAAAAAAGATTATATTTGTAAGTAAATAAATGTATATTTGTACTATATCAAAATTACGGTTAAAACGTAACTGATGTAAGCCCCAAACATATGAATATAATATTATACATTAACTTACTTATACTTAGTTCTGTTTCTTTAATCGGACAACAGGCTTTTCATAATTTCGGACCCATACGTATTCATGAGATGGGTCAGGTTGGTTTTCATACGGATGTAATTAATGACGGTGCTTTTAATCAGAATTTAGGTTTTACTGGTTTTTATAATTTAGATATGCTCACGGTTTCCGGTTCTGTACGACCGGAATTTTATGAGATGGAAATTGACGTACGAGGAGATCTTTTCTTGGAAGTTGCTGTAGGTGTAACTAATTTCAATACATTTACTAATGGTAAAGTTTTTACTCCCAGGGATGATAAATTCGTATCCTTAGACTTTTTACAGGATGCCTTTCATATCAATGCGGATGACGAAAGACATGTAGATGGGTATTCAACTTTAAATGGTTTTTTAAACTTTACTTTTCCTATCGGGGACGACTTTCGAATTAGACCTTTGCGTATAGAAGATGAAGCAGCTATTACTACCTCTAGGGCAGCTTACTTTTTTGAAGACCCAAACCGTCCTTTTTCCTTTCCAGGTACCTACGATACGAGTAATTATGAAGAATTACTATACGGTATCAGCATTTTTGAATTTTGGGATTTGGATGGAGATATTGCCACCCCGGTTACTTTAACCTGGGATGATAATAGTAATATACCAACACTAGTCGATAATCTGGAAGACCTACGAGTAGTAGGTTGGGATATTAAAGAAAAAAGATGGATCAACCTGGGTAATGCGAACTACAGTGGTACGATTGACGAAGGAGAAATTACCTCAGACCTGATCATTCCTGATAACTATGCCATCCTTACTTTTGGATCATCCAGTAGCCTCTTAGATGGAGATTTAGAAATTTATACAGCGGTTTCACCTAATAATGATGGTAAAAATGACTTCTTTAGAATAGATGGATTGGGTAGATATCCTTCTAATAAAATCATGGTATATAACCGATGGGGGGTACTGGTATATCAAAGAGACAACTATCACCTGGTACAAGATACCGACGGTTTTAAAGGTTTATCCGAAGGACGTAGTACAATAAATGCAGATCAGGAGTTACCCGTAGGAACTTATTATTATGTACTTCAAATTGAAGGTGGAAAAGACCGAGCCGGTTATATTTATATCAATAAGTAAAAAATCACCTGCTTACCTCCTATTTTAAGCTAAGTACTAAATCATCTGCCTCCATCAGAGTTCCTGCTTTTAAATGTATTTTTTTAACGATTGCATCTTCAGTTGCAGTAATGGTAGTTTCCATTTTCATTGCTTCAATAATAAACAAAGCTTCGTTTTTCTTTACTGCCTGACCGTTCTTCACTAATACTGATGATAAAGAACCCTGCAAAGGTGCTCCTAATTGTTTCTCGTCCGCTTTATTTACTTTTACGTTTTCAACTTTAGTAACTTTAACCTTTTGATCCTGAATTTCTACATTCCGGGTTTGCCCGTTTACTTTAAAGAATACGGTTACTTTACCATATTCGTTAGCTTCCCCTACGGAAATCAGTTCAATTAACAATATCTTACCTCGATCTAATTCTACGATAATTTCTTCTCCCGGAGTCATTCCGTAGAAAAAGTTTTTAGTCGGTACGTTAACTACATTACCGTATTGTAAATGGTGGTTATAAGCCTGGGTAAACACTTCGGGATATAATTGATAAGATAAAAAGTCAGTAATATCCAGTTCTCTTCCCATTCCTTTCTTAAAAGTTTTGATGAAACTATCAAACTCCTTTTCAAAATCAATAGGTTCCAGGTGTGCATTAGGACGATCCGTAAAAGGTTTTTGTCCTTTTAAAATCGTTTTCTGCAAGTCTTTAGGAAAACCTCCTTCAGGTTGTCCCAGGGCTCCTCTAAACAAATCAATCACGGATTGCGGATATGACAAGGTATCACCGTTTTGCCGTACATCTTCGACCGTAAGGTTATTACTTACCAGATATTGCGCCATGTCCCCCACTACTTTTGAACTGGGTGTTACTTTTACAAGATCACCAAACAACTCGTTTACTTCACCATACATTTTTGTAATTTCATGAAAACGGTCTGCCAGCCCCAGGGCGGTTGCTTGTGCTTTTAGGTTAGAGTATTGTCCGCCGGGAATCTCGTTTTGGTATACTTCTCCACTTCCGGCTTTTAATCCGGATTCAAAGGCGTAATAGTATTCTCTTACGTCTTCCCAATAGTTCGCATATTGATTTAAACTATCTATATTCATTTTTTGTTCCCGAGGATGCTGTTTGAGCATTTCCAGTAACGAATTAAAATTGGGTTGTGAAGTAAGCCCGGATAAGCCACTTAGGGCTACGTCCACTACATCTACTCCGGCTTCAATAGCTTTTAAATAGGTTGCGGATTGGATAGAAGAAGTATCATGTGTATGCAGATGAATTGGGATTTTAATTTCACTTTTAAGCGCGGATACCAGTTCTGAGGCGGCGTAAGGTTTAAGCAAACCAGCCATATCTTTGATCCCTAAAATATGTGCTCCGGCATTTTCAATATCTTTAGCAAGTTGCACATAATAAGCTAAGGTATATTTGGTTCGTTTAGGGTCTAAAATATCTCCGGTATAGCATAAAGAACCTTCTGCTAAACCTCTTGTATGTTTACGTACGTGTTCGATACAGGGCGCGATAGATTTCATCCAGTTTAACGAGTCAAAAATTCTAAAGACATCGACGCCATTCTCCCAGGATTCTGCCACAAATTTTTCTATCAGGTTATCCGGATAGGCTTTATACCCTACCCCGTTTGAACCTCGAATTAACATTTGTAATAGAATGTTAGGTATGGCTTTCCGTAAAGACTTTAATCGTTCCCAGGGATTTTCTTTTAAAAACCGCAGACAAACGTCAAAAGTGGCACCTCCCCAGACTTCCATACTGAATAGTTCAGGATGGTTTTTTGCATAGCCTTCTGCTACTTTAAGCATGTCGTAAGTACGCATCCGGGTAGCTAACAAACTCTGGTGGGCATCTCGCATGGTAGTATCGGTAAAATGAATTTTCTTTTCATTTTTTAACCAATCTGCGAATTTTTCCGGCCCTAATTTTGTCAATAGGTCCTTAGTACCGGAAGCATAGGTTGCTTCCTGATCAAAAGCAGGAACTTTAGGGGTTACAAATTGTTTGTCTAACTCCCGTTTTTTGACATCTGGGTTACCGTTTACAATAATATCCCCCAGAAAAGTTGCCAGTTTGGTTGCTCGGTTCCGGGATTCTCTTACTTTAAATAATGATTTTGTATCCCGAATAAAATTAACAGTCACCTGCCCTTTTCTAAAGGTATCATGAAGTAGAATGTTATCCAAAAAAGGCATATTGGTTTTAACCCCTCGAATCCTAAATTCGGATAAGGCCCTACGCATTTTTCTACTAGCACCGTCAAGCGTTCTTCCGCTCGCGGAAATCTTTACCAACATGGAGTCAAAAAACGGAGATATTTTTACCCCCTGGTATACACTTCCGGCATCCAGGCGAATTCCGAACCCGGAAGCACTACGATACGTGGTTACCACCCCGTAATCCGGTTTAAAGTCATTTTCAGGATCTTCGGTAGTAATTCTACATTGCAGGGCAAATCCGTTTACCCTTAGGCTTTCCTGGCTTTCTATTTTTATTTGTGTATCAGAGAGTTGATACCCCCCGGCAATAAATATCTGGGTTTTAATAAGGTCTACTCCGGTAACTACTTCTGTTACGGTATGTTCTACCTGCACCCTTGGATTTACTTCAATAAAGTAGATGCTTTTGTCATGATCTACTAAAAACTCAACCGTACCGATATTGTTATAATCTACCGCTTTACAAATGCTAAGTGCATATTGATATAACTTATCCAGAATTTCCTGGTCTACTCCGTAAGAAGGTGCATATTCAATTACTTTTTGATACCTTCTTTGTACCGAACAATCCCGCTCGAACAAGTGTACCATATTCCCATGCTCGTCAGCAACAATCTGCACCTCTATATGTTTTGGGTTTTCTACAAATTTTTCTAAAAACAAAGTTCCATCACCAAAGGCGTTTAAGGCTTCCCGTTGAGATTCCGGATACGCCTTTTTTAATTCTTCTTCTTCCCGTATCACTCGCATCCCACGACCTCCCCCTCCGGAAGCTGCTTTTAACATCACCGGATATCCTATTTTTTTGGCTTCCTGGAGTGCAATTGTTACGGATGTCAGGTCTTTTTTATTACTTTGAATAACCGGGATATTATTCTTTATAGCAACTTCTTTAGCCGTAATTTTATCTCCTAAAGCTTTTAAAACTGAAACTTTTGGTCCTATAAAAATAAGTCCGTTTTTTCTACATTCTTCGGCAAACTGCGCATTCTCAGATAAAAATCCATATCCAGGATGAATAGCATCTACGTTGTTTTCTTTGGCCACTTTAATGATTGCCGCACTGTTTAGATAGGGTTTTAAGGGTTCATGGTCTGCTCCAATTTGATAAGCTTCATCAGATTTATATCGGTGTAAAGAATAGCGATCTTCAAAAGTATAAATACCTACTGTATTAATATTGAGTTCTGTACATGCTCTAAAAATCCTAATGGCAATTTCTCCACGGTTAGCAACTAATACTTTTTTAATTTTCATAAAAAGTGAAACAGGTTTGGTGATGGAAGCTAAGATATTAATTACGCCTGTTAAGCACAACTATCTGTTGTTATATAATAGTATACACTTTTAATTATTAGATAGCTAAAACAATATCAAATAATGGTAAGCTCTCCATAAATAATTAAGTAATTACTATAATACTGGTTATTATTTAAAATCTAAAGAGCAAGTTATCTGCTTTCATTCGTATACTTTTAATTCAAAATACATAGCATGTAATATTCGATAATCTTTGAAAACTTTATTGCTAAAGACAACTAAAAGATTCGGTTATTCACCGCTATTTTAAAAGGAGTTGTTAGTTCAAATCACATTCACATGCATATAGAATATATGCTTAAGTTGAGTGTTAGCTGTTTGGTAAAGTAGTAAAAGGAAGAACCTCATGAAAGTTACAACAGGAATTCCACAATTGAGTTACCCTTATTAGGGGAAACATTTGTGGGTAAGTGGTTATGGCGTTTGGAGTACAGGAAATTTTACTACTGATATGGTCAATGCCTATTTAGGACATCATAGAAAAGCTGATAGTGATAATTCCAATTTTATATTGAAATAAGGCTTAGAGACTTTAGTCCTTAGAAAAACAAAACCCTGCACTAAAAGTGCAGGGTGGTTTAGTTTCATATATATATATATCCACTATATCTCACAATTAGATGAATATATTAAAATTGAGAAAAAAGGAATAGGAATAGGCTTACGTTTTAACGACCACATAACCTGTTACTTCTATTACTATACATACGTCTTACTGCAATTTGATCATTATTTGACAAATTATTCAAGTTTTCTAACGAACCAGGAGCTCCTATATCTTCTGTAATATCCATTATTGATCGTCCATCAATGACTGGGGTACCTGGAACTTGCACTACACCTCGTAAATTTGAATCTGTTGCATGAACAAATCCAATACAATGTCCAAATTCATGGGCCATAATATTACCCCATTGTCTTTGCGTAATTTGCCTACCATTAAATGCTCGTATAGATTCATCTATTCGTATTCTGTTACCTACTCTTCCATTACTTGGAAACCGGGCATCTGCAGGAGCACCCTCACCTGGTACACCAGCTATAATATTAATATCAGGATTGTTATTTACTAACACTAACCTTAAGGTGGTACCATTAACTCTATTCCATAAATCAATACCCCTTCGAACGCTTCTTCCGGCAGGTGTATTTCCTAATCTGTTTCTAACTCTAACATTGCGTATTCTATTACAGTCTACAATTCGGAAATATGCTTGTTTTGTATTAGAGTATTGTTCTATCAATCCCAAAGGTAAAATTAAATCTCCTCCTAGAACTATCTCTCCTTTACGCATTCTAGGAGGCACGGTTTTAACATCAAAGCCAAGATTCTCAAGTTTCAATAGAAGTTCGGGAGTTACCTCTTGTTGATTTTCTTCTTCAATGGTTTGAGCGTCATTACTGTCATCCTTTGTACATTGTACTATGCTTAAAGCCAAAATGACTAGCATAAAAAATTTGAAAATTTTCATTATGAAATATATTATAGGTTAGCTTATAAATTTAGATAATCAAGATTCTTTTAAATGTTAGCTAGCTAACATTTAAAAGAATCTTAAGCAATATTTAAATCAAGACATACAATATCTACAAGCTTATGGTTATGACATGACCGTAGGCTTACCCTATACCTATCGGATTTAACTTATTTTACCTTTTCAATCATAGCTAAATCAATATTAAACAGCAAAGAGGATTTATAAATAAAAGATTGAAGGTTAAGGCAAAAGTGCAGGCATAGCTTTAGCTAAATCAAGGCTTTTTAATGTAAAAATTCAAGTTTTTTCTATGAAGATTAGGGATAATAAATTTAATTCACAAGTAGAAATCTATTGACTTTAGCCTATGCATAACAAAATTGCAAAACTTAATTAGGGTCTGCTGAAAAACTCAGCCTTCATTGATTTTCAAGTTTATGATCGAATTGGTTTGGTTTTGAATAAAGTTTTCACTGAATAAGATTGCTTTTATCCAATAGAGTGCCACCTCAGCCAAATGGACTAAGTTGAGCACTAATATGATACTTGCAATCCAAGACTCACTGGTATTTTCAAGCCTTGCCCTTATACGGTTTAAACCATATGCTGTCTTTGCTTGACCAAACTTTCCTTCAATTGGATTACGTTCCCCAGGGCTTACTTGATTTGACAAAGCCTTTTTGGAGGGCCTTCCAAGGGGTTTGGCCCTGAGATTGATCCCTTTTTCTTTTAGGTACTTACGGTTCTCTCGGGTACAATATATTTTGTCAACCAAAACGTTCTTTGGATAATGACCAAACCGCTTTCGGTACTTCTCCACACAATCTTTCAATCTGGTACCCTCATTGTAGGCTTCCCAACTAGTATCATCCAAAAATGAAAAACCATCTACCAGTGCCATGTTTATCTTGGCACCAAACTCCACTTTTGCATTTGTTTTCCCACGCACTATGGGACGAACATGGGGTTGGTGAATGCTCACAATCCTATGGTCTACACTTTTGGTCTTAGTATCGTACATCAACTTTTGTTGCCTGTAGAGTTCCTGGATGACCAGCCAATATTTATACTCTTGCCTATCGAAAGGGATCCGGTCAAGGGTATCCAAAATACCTTCGATGGAACGTATATTCCTATGGAGATACTTTAATTGCTTCCCTATAGCAGACCGTATCTCTTTATGTGTTTTTCTTTTCTTTTGCGCTGTCTTTAGATATTCTTTCCTTGCTTTTTCCCTGTAGTTCCTCGGTTTAGTCTCTAAAGGGGAAAGTTTATAGGCAATATCCAACAATGATTCGGATTTCTCGCGCGCATCATTGAGCAAATTTAGATCCGTAGGATATGCTATATCTTGTGGACAAACTGTTGCATCAACGATCAAAGTCCCTTTGTGAGGTGGGTCTTCACCATCATCCCTTGCATCATTTGATCCTTTTTCTCTAATTTGTTCTGCTTCTCGTTTTATTTGTAAAATTCGCTGGTTAATAGCATTAATCTGTTCCAGGCCAAGACGCTTGCGGAACTCTACGAAAAGAGAAGGGTCGAACGCAGGTGCATCACTAAATGAAGAATAGCCTAAAAAATACTGCATATAGATGTTCTCAGAAATCTGGTCAACCGTCTCCCTATCATCTAAATTGCATAAATGTTTGATGATGATTGACCCTAAGACAACCCTTGGGCTTAAATCAGGACGGCCTGTCGATTTTTCCGGAAAATGTTTGCGATAAATGGAACACAGTTCATCCCAAGGAAGTAGCTTAGCCAAACGAACCCAACGGTTAGCAGGGTTCAATTCTCTCTCAAAAGGACTCTCAAAACCTTCTAAAACCAACTGGTTTTGACTTACATATTTGGGAGTAGGTGCACGCTTTTTTGAATGTTTTGTCATAATAACCTTGCACTTGATTGCCTAAATATAACTATAATGCCTTATAAAACAATAGATAAACAGTTTCTCAGCAGACCCTAATTAGCATGGTATTAGTAAATAGTTTAAATTATTTAGAAAATCTTAATTAAATTAAGGAAATTCAGATATACAAAACCGAGGCTTTTTTTACTTCTTTAAAACTTTAAAGGTTTGGACTTTCTGATTTTGATTCTGAATAGTGTTGAAATAAAGACCTGAAGAATAATTTTTAAGATCCACCAGGCTATTACTATTCCTAACCTTTTTAGTAGAAAAAACACGTTTCTTGGAAGTGTTCCACACTGAAATTGAGTTTATTTTATCTTCTGAATTAATATTCAAATTATTTTCTACCGGATTGGGGGGTTAAATTTATACTATTTAAATTAATTCTTTCATCCACAGTCAAAGTTTGAGCACGAACTGTAAAAGAATGGGTAACCACCTCTTCGGTATCTAATGTACTTTCTACAGTCCAATTACCTTCTACATTAGGTGTTTCAGAGAAAAACCAATAAGATTATACAAAATCATATGTTAACTCCCTTGACCAGGAGAAAGCTAAAGACTCATCCGGCTGATAAACCCTTAGATTTAAATTTTGATTTAATTGATCTTTTAGAAAGACATTAAAATAAATAATCTCACTAAGGTCAAATACATTTTTTTCATTTATAATCACTGATTCCGGACAGCCTGCAAATACAGGATTTGCGGTATTAGTGGTAAGTGCATTGATTGTAGGATTTCTATAAGGTTTTTGATTTTAGACATGGCGCATTTTGAGTAGGGTGGGTATAGGCTCCTTCTCCTAATGCTTGTGATTGTAGGAGCCATCCATAAAGACATAATACAAAGGTGAAAATTAATGTTGTACTTTTCATATTAGATGATCTGTGATTTCATTAAGACACTAAGATACAAATATTTATGTAGATTTCCCCGTAAACTTTTTTAGGTAAAACGATGATATCTTAATTTAGCTAAGGGTAAGCAATATATTGAATAGCGACTAAATGATATTAGAACCGTGTGAATAATAGCAGGCTCCTAAAATTTGATAAAAATGGGTAAAACTACCTTTGAATTTTAGTATAAAATTTTTTAAAGATAACAATAAAATGACTATGCATTTTTGTTATTTAGCATAAACTGAAGTATGATTTAAGTTATGATAGTAACTTTATTTTAACTAAAGAAATTCAGAATATAGCTATAATAGTCGACTAATGTAAAATTAATGAACAATAACATAGAGGATTCTGTAAGAAAAACTAAAAAACCCTGGCCTACCCGGGAGGCTATGGCACAGGTGTACGATTTAAATTTATGGGGTGGGAATACCGGTGAATTTTACTCGGGGGAAGGTTCTCACCATCCGGGTTTAGTTACCCCTTATCTGGATGCGGTAATTTCTTTTTTATCGTCTTTTACAAATCCGATTAGTATTTGTGATCTGGGTTGCGGAGATTTTAATGTAGGTAAAGAGTTACTACTATACACTCGAGATTATATTGCGGTTGATATTGTACCAAATTTAATTGCATATCATCAAAAGCGGTATACCCGGGATCATCTTGAATTTTATTGTTTAAACATAGCTAAGGATACTTTACCTCCTGCACGTTGTGCTATTTTACGACAGGTTTTGCAACATCTTTCTAATAGTGAAATTCAACAAATAGTCCCGAAGTTAGCCCATTATCAATACGTCTTGCTTACAGAACATCTTCCTAAAGGTGATTTTATTGCCAATAAAGATATTATATCTGGACAAGGTACCCGGTTAAAGAAAAATAGTGGTGTGGATTTACTGGTACCTCCTTTTTCTTTTCAAGCTGTAGCGGTTAAAGAGCTTTTATCTATAGATTTAGATACTATATCTTCTGGTTCAAAAGGTAAAATTGTTACGGTATTGTATCGGATGTTTTAGTGAAGGATTGTTATTTGTTAATTGTTATTGGTTAATTGTTGTATTACTAATAAATTATTGAATGCAATACGATTAATAAATATTATAAGTTTGATGGAAGATGCTTGAAAAAGTATAAAAATTACTATTCTATTGTATTGAGTAATTCGTTTTTGCTACCTACAGGCAATAGTGGAAATAATATGGAAATTAAATCGTTATTTTCACTGCTTCACTTAAATTAACTACGAAATTAGCCTCTTAAGCAAGCTCAGGAAAAAATCATTTGTTAGGTTTTTGATTTTAAAACATTATTTAAGAGCATCTTAGCTTAAATTTTTTATCATATACAAGCTATCCCAAATTTCGTCTTCGCGAAATTTAAAAGTACTGGTTTTATCCGGTTGAATTGCAAATCCTTGTTTTTCATATAATTTGATGGCGTTTATATTCCATCCATATACTCTAAGTTCTACGGCATGGGTAGGTGTAACTTTTAGAATCTCTTCAATCATTATTGAAATTAGTTGTTTCCCTAAGCCTTTGCCACGGTAGTGCGTATCTCCAATTAAAATCCGGGATAGACAGGGTAAATTGTAAGAAAAGTTTAATTCACAATGACCTATCACCTGATTTGACTCAACAATTACTATCTTTTTAGGTTGAAGCTTTCTATTTTTAATATAGCCATCTAGTTGGTCAGTAGTCAAAGGATAAGTAAATAAAGGTCCTGCAAACTGTACTAATTCTTTTTCAGAAGGAATCCAACTGATCAAACGATCAAAATCATCTTTTATAAAGGGTTGTAGGTTGATTTCCATATTTATATTACTATTTGATAAGGGCTCAAGACCTGCCTGCAGACGGGCAGGTCACTATTGCTTCTAGAACCAAGAAAAAGGGCATTTATTTACCATTAAAACCGAAAATTACTGATCACTGGTAGTAACTAAGTTAACTAAGTTTAACTTTTAAAATTTAACCTAACAACTACTTTACCATCAATTTATAATCATTCAGCATCTAAAAGTGAACGTAGTGAACGATCTTATTCTTTAGCATATTAGCACCTAAATCTAAAGTACCGCATCCAAAAGTGAACGTAGTGAACAGTTCAGCATCTCAATACTCACTACTTAAATCTCAATACTAAATCATCAATCTACTTACTTAAATACATCTTCCTACGCGAATATAAATCGTAGAACTGATCGTCTTTTAAATCATCGATAAACAAAATACTCTCCCCGGTACTTTTCATCTCTGGGCCCAGTTTTTTATTTACGTTTTTAAATTTATTAAATGAAAACACGGGTTGTTTAATTGCATATCCGTCTAAATGAGGTTTAAAATCAAAATCTGTCACCTTGTTTTCACCTAACATTACCTTAGTGGCATAGTTTACGTAAGGTTCACCGTAGGCTTTAGCAATAAAAGGAACGGTTCGCGAAGCCCTTGGATTGGCTTCAATGATGTATACCGTATCGTCTTTAATGGCAAACTGAATGTTGATCAATCCTACCGTATTTAACGCCAAAGCAATTTTATGCGTATGGTCTTTAATTTGTTGCATTACGAATTCTCCCAGGTTAAAGGGCGGTAGGGTAGCATTAGAATCCCCGGAATGGATTCCGCAGGGTTCAATATGCTCCATAATCCCAATAATATGTACATTCTCACCGTCACAAATGGCATCAGCTTCGGCTTCAATGGCACCATCCAGGTAATGATCCAGTAATAATTTGTTATTCGGAATTTTACGAAGCAGGTCTACGACGTGTTCTTCTAATTCTTGTTTGTTAATTACAATTTTCATACCCTGCCCTCCCAGTACGTAAGAAGGTCGTACTAAAATCGGGAAATCGAGTCGGTCAGCCACTGCCAAGGCTTCATCTGCATTTTCAGCGGTATCAAACTCCGGGTAGGGAATGTTATTTTCTTTTAACAACGTAGAAAAATTACCCCGGTCTTCGGCAAGATCCAGAGATTGGTAACTGGTTCCCAGAATTTTAATACCGTAGCGGTCTAGTTTTTCAGCCAACTTTAAGGCGGTTTGTCCTCCTAACTGAACAATGACCCCTTCTGGTTTTTCGTGGCGTATGATATCGTAAATATGTTCCCAAAATACAGGCTCAAAATATAGTTTGTCTGCCGTATCAAAATCGGTAGAAACGGTTTCAGGATTACAATTGATCATAATAGTTTCATACCCACATTCTGCCGAAGCTAAAACTCCGTGTACGCAACAATAATCAAATTCAATCCCCTGTCCAATCCGGTTAGGTCCTGATCCCAGAACGACAATTTTCTTACGATCACTAACTTTACTTTCGTTATCCACGTATATGGTTCCGTCTGCCGATTGAATTTCGGCTTCAAAAGTAGAATAGAAATAAGGGGTTTGTGCTTTAAATTCCGCAGCACAGGTATCTACTAGTTTATAAACACGGTTGATATTAAAATCTGAACGTTTGGTATACACTTCACTTTCATAACATCCCAACATATGGGCAATCTGTCGATCGGCAAAGCCTTTTTGCTTGGCTTCTAATAGTAATTCTTTGGTAATAGATTCTTTATCGTATTTTGAAATTTCTTTTTCTAAAAGATGTAGTTCTTCGTATTGTTTTAAAAACCACATATCGATTTTTGTAATCTCATGGATTCGGCTTAAAGTAATTCCCATTTGAATGGCATCATACAGCACAAAAACCCGATCCCAACTGGCATACTTTAGTTTTTCAATAATCTGATCGTAATTTTTATAGCCTTTTCCGTCAGCTCCCAGACCGTTTCTTTTAATTTCTAAAGACTGTGTGGCTTTGTGTAGAGCTTCTTGAAACGATCGACCAATTCCCATTACTTCCCCTACGGATTTCATCTGAAGTCCAAGGGTTCGATCGGACCCTTCGAATTTATCAAAGTTCCAACGGGGTATTTTTACAATGACATAATCCAATGTGGGCTCAAATAAGGCCGAAGTGGACTGGGTAATTTGATTACTTAACTCGTCTAAGGTATATCCGATAGCGAGTTTTGCTGCTATTTTTGCAATCGGATATCCGGTAGCTTTTGACGCCAATGCGGAAGATCTGGATACCCTCGGATTAATTTCGATAGCAATAATATCTTCTTTTTCATCCGGACTTACCGCAAATTGTACGTTACATCCTCCGGCAAACTCACCAATACTTCGCATCATATGGATTGCCATATCCCGCATCCGCTGAAAGGTCTTATCACTTAAGGTCATCGCCGGAGCTACGGTGATGGAGTCCCCAGTATGAATTCCCATAGGATCCATGTTTTCGATCGTACAGATAATCACTACATTGTTATTGTCATCTCGTAACAACTCTAACTCATACTCTTTCCAGCCGATCAAGGCTTTATCAATCATTACTTCATGAATGGGAGAAGTTTCTAAGCCATGCGTTAATTTATCATCAAATTCTTCTTCGGTAAATACAAAAGAAGCTCCTGCCCCACCCAGAGTAAATGAGGATCGAATCACTAATGGAAAACCAAACTCCTGAGCAATTTCTTTTCCTTTTAAATAAGAACCGGCAGTTGCCTGCGGAGCCATTCCAATACCAATCTCAAGCATCAGCTCCCTAAATTTCTCACGATCTTCAGTAATATTAATAGCATCAATATCTACTCCGATAATAGAAACTTCAAAATCTTCCCAAATTCCTTTTTCGTCTGCTTCAATACAAAGATTTAAAGCGGTTTGCCCTCCCATAGTGGGTAGTACCGCGTCGATTTCGGGATGATTCTTTAATATTTCAATAATAGACTTGGTGGTTAACGGCTTAAGATACACATGATCTGCCATCGACGGGTCGGTCATTATGGTTGCCGGATTGGAATTAATTAGTATGGTTTTAATTCCATCTTCTCGCAAGGATCGTAATGCCTGGGTTCCCGAATAATCAAATTCACAAGCTTGACCAATAATAATTGGCCCGGAACCAATAATTAGAATTGTTTTTAAAGAATCATTTTTTGGCATGGGTGTGGTAATATATAATATTGTAAAGTTATTTATGAGATATAAAAAAAGGTGTTACTCTTAAAAGAAACACCTTTATTATTTACTAGTGACGAATCATTAGTGTTTATGTCTTATCTCCGAAGATACGGATAATTTCTTTCTGCCTTTTGCTCTTCTTCTCGCCAGCACTTTTCTTCCGTTTACAGAAGCCATCCGTTCTCTAAAACCGTGCTTATTCTTTCTTTTTCTTTTTGAGGGCTGAAATGTTCTTTTCATCGTAACTGGCTATCTTTATATTTCTTCTTTAGAAAATCTTCGTTTATGGTTTAGAATTTACTTACTCTAAAACTGCGGGCAAATATACGAAGAGTTTTTACTTTGGCAAATGTATATTTTAAAATTATTTATCCAAAAAAAATACGTTCTTTGCAAAATTGAAATTTTATCGTGAATATACTTGAGAAAACAAATGAATAAAAGATTTTCAGCAGGTTATCGATTCACGATGTAATTAGGTTTTACTTTATGTATAATAAAAATATTAAATTAATTATTGCTGCTTTGATAGTAGGTATTGCTATTTGGCAAATTATTGAAGGATATATTGGCAATGGTATTATGCTTTTCTTACTTGCCGGCATCTTTGTTTTTCTTTATTTTAAAAACGAATTTATCCTGTTATCATTCTTAAAATTAAGAAAACAGGATTTTGAAGGTGCCAAAACCTGGTTATCGAAGATCAAAAATCCGGAAACAGCCCTTACTACCAAACAACATGGGTACTATAATTATTTATTTGGGATTATGAATGCTCAAACGAATATTACCCAAGCCGAAAAATATTTGAAAAAAGCAGTTAAGTTAGGGCTATCTATGGATCAAGATCTGGCTGTAGCCAAACTAAATCTTGCCGGTATTGCTATGACTAAAAGACGTAAACGAGAAGCGCAATTGTTACTAACCGAAGCAAAGAAATTAGACAAACACAACATGCTAAAAGAACAAATCACTATGATGAAGCAACAGATGAAAAAAATCTAATTGTTAATTAAGGCATACTATTTGTAAACTTCTTAGCGTTAGTAAGGTGTTGTTTGATTACGGAAGGTTGTGAGGTATTTTCTAAATTATTGGGAAAATAGTATCTTTAACAAATTATTTAGATTTTACACAACATCTATAAAAGTTTTGTATGAAAAATTTGTTTGTTGTTCTATGTATTAGTGTATTTACTATTTCTTCATACGCACAATTAGAAACTAAAGTTCCTTTTTCCGTAGCTATTGCAGCGCATATTAAAAAGTATAATATCAAAAGTAAAAATGCGTATAAGGAGCAAGATATAGAATACGCAGAATTTCTTTTTGACTCTTTGGTAAATAATCACCTGGTTGGAACTTATATGGATAATTTTACCATGAACCCTATTAAAGGAGATCCGGTAAAATTTGAAGAATTAAAGAAACCTATCTTTTTAATTACCTATGCTACCTGGTGTGTTCCTGGTGAAGGACAGGTTCCTGCATTAAATGACCTGGTTGACCGGTTTCATGATCAAATTGATTTTGTGGTACTCTTTTGGGATACCCCCGAAAAAATTAAAACTGTAGAGCGAGATTATAGCAATCAGGCACACTTGTTTTATGTAGATGAGCGAACGAATAGGGATACTTATATTATTAATAATCTAAAACATTCTTTAGGTTTTCCTATGATGTACTATCTTGATAATGACAAAAAATTGTTAGGTATTGAGAAAGTGGTATCTCATCATAGTTCGGAAACTTTAAGTAATTCCTACTCCATACATTTTAATTCGTTATCTAAAGGAGTTTCTACGTTAATTGCTAACTTAGATCTGGAAAGTGAAGATGATATTGAAAGTGAATTAGCTATTGATGAGACTCCTGAGTCCTCGGAAAAAGGTAAAAAGAAAAAGTCTAAGAGAGACCTTCGTACGGAAGAAGAACGTAGGATTGATGAAGAATACGAATTGTATTTAAGACAAAAGAAAATTGATTCTATCAAAAGGCTTAAAATGAAATTAGGACCTAATAATTAGATAGCTAAATCAACATTAAATAACAGGAATTTTTCATTAAAAAAATTCAAACCTCTGTATTAAGAAGCTTTGCTTCAACTCTGGTTATTCTTTTGTTTATTGACATAATCTTCGATTTTTTCTTTATAAATCTCTTTCTAAGCCATTTTATTCATCTAGCTGTAACGATTAGCCTTAATTCTAACAGCGATAGCCATTGTAAATCTTTACCGGACACTAAGGTTTCGAAAAGATCATCCGGGCGGCAACGATTAAGAGTACTATACCGAAAATTCTTTTTAAAAGTAGCTGATTAATAGAAATCGCAAATTTACTACCTAGATATCCACCTATAATAAAAGTAATTGCTATAATAACCGCAAACTTAAGATTAACATATCCTTCTTTATAATAATTAAAAGCGGCAAGTAAGGTTACTGGAATAGATAATACGGCAAGACTGGTACCTTGTGCTTCATGCTGAGTAAAACTAAGCCATAACACTAGTAATGGAATCATTACGACACTCCCGCCTATACCCATGGTACCACTTAAAAAACCGGCAATTAAACCGATGACCACCAGTGATGCAATTGTAGTAAAGTCCATACTACAATATTACATAAATTAAGTGTGGTATAAATTATAAAAAATCATTAGTTTCCGGTAAAGATTCAAGATCGCTATCGCTCCTAGAAACAAGAATCAAGACTAATCATTATAGTATTGAAATTCAATATTGTAATAAATATTTACGTTAAAAAACAAATTACTTTTAAAAAAGTGAAAAAGCAACCTCCAAACAGTTCAAAGTTTGGAATTACCTTATTTTACTATGCTTTATAAACTTTTACTTATTTAACCGGACACTAATAAAAAAAAGGATTTCTTATTTAAAGGCTCCTGGTTATTCTCTGATGGTATCCATAAGCATCTCTTTAATTTCAATATTTTGATTAGATGCTATTTTATAATGCCCCTCTTTAGGAATCTGGATAAGGTATTCTTTTCCACTTGCATTATTAAGATGGGTTTCTCTTAACCAGGGATTATGTAGTTTTAAAATTTTATAATTGATTTTATATTTAGCCGCAAACTCATTAAAGTCGGTTATAGGCTCTTCTACTAATACATTGAAGGTAGGTATATGACTGTAGAGATCTCTTTTCTTAAAATTAAACCCATACTTTCTGGGGTTACTTAGAATCTCTTTCATAGCTGCAATCCTAAATACATAGCGTCCTGTTTCCTGACCTAATAACAAATCGTAATAAGAGGTTGCATTTTGACGTTCTAACTGCTTACGTATTCCCGCATTTCCCGCATTATAAGCAGCTGCAGCCAGGGTCCAGGTTCCTAAACGTTCTTTTGCAGCTTTCAAATATTTACAAGCCACCCGGGTAGCTTTTTCTATATGATAGCGTTCGTCGACGTTTTGATTAATTTCTAACCCGTATTCTCTACCGGTTGTTTTTAAAATTTGCCAGAATCCGGTAGCTCTGGCAGGAGAAACTGCTTGAGTTAAACCACTTTCTATTACTGCCAGGTATTTAAAGTCATCCGGAAGGCCTTCTTCTTTTAAGATAGGTTCGATAACGGGAAAATACTTATGAGCTCTTTTAAACAATAACAAACCGTTAGACTGCCAATAAGTATTTACTAATAATTCCCGATCCATTCGTTCTCGTATATCCGGATTCTCTACCGGCACTAATTCCCCAGCAAAATTAATATTCTCCGGCATCGGGACAGCGTACACATTATAATCATTAATTAAAGATTCTGTAAGAATTTTATGTTCTTCTTTTTTTATCGGATCGACTTTTGTAGCATTTATCAGTAATAAAAGGGAAAACAAGGTTCCTAATACAAATAACACATTTTTAAGCACACCCATAAAATTAAAGATTACTGATTTATAATAGATTCGAGTTGTTAAAAATACTATAATATTTTCAATTAGCCATAGTTTTCGTCGATAATTTTAGGTAGGTTATCGTTAAACCAGCGTGCACGATTGATGATCATGGCATGAGTACCACCTTTGATAATTATACAATTTTTGATATGAATAATTGGAAAAACCACATCTTTATCCCCGTGAATATGAATAATATCCGGATCGGGTTCCGTCTTATCCCAATGAACAATTTTTTCAATGGACCAATCCAGGTATGTTTTATCTTTGACAGATAAGTATTTTTGATAAAGAGCTGCTCTTTTTTTAGCAAAATCCCCAAAAGCCAACTTTTCCCAATTTTCTATTTTAGAAATTAATGAAGTGGGAAAGAATCGATATGCTTTGGTCTTACCGACCACTCGTATCCGATTGGGAAATTCGGCATTACATTTAACACTGGAAACAATAATCACTTTACTAGCCTTAATAAATTTACTCATTTCCTGCACTACAATTCCACCAAAAGAAACTCCTAGTAGAACGCAAGGTTCATTTTTGATAACTACAGTCATTCGTTTGGCATAATCTGGCAAGGATTCGTCTTTTTTAGGAATCTTCCAGGGTATTAAGTGAATTGCAAAACGATCTTCGGGTAACTTAATATGTTCAAAAATGGAGACGTCTGCCGCCATCCCCGGAACAAAAAAAACATGAGTAACTCGCTCCATTCTAGGTATTTTAACAGTACGATATTAGATTATAAGGGCTAATTTCGGTATCTTTACAGCACAAATTAAAGAATACTTTTTATATCTGATCATCGTTACACTTAATTTTTTACTAAATAAACAGTAGCTGACAAACCCTCGTGAGCGTGAATTATTGGTTATTGATAAATAGTGTTTCAGGATCTTTTTTTATAATTTTTAAACTAAACAAAATATCTTATGGAGAATTTGAGCGAAGTTGCGCTAGAAGTAGTTGATAATGAATTTTTACGTCAGTTTGAAACCACCATTGAAGGTGAAAAGGCTAAAATTGAATATGCGCAACAGGAAAGGAAAATTTTTCTAACAAAGCTTATTATGAGTGAAGAGCATATTGAAAAGGGATTTGCAGATGATTTTATTATTGCCGTATTTTCTATTATAGAAGATCGAAACATCAGATTGGTACCTACCAGTCCGATTATTGCTAAGTTTATGAAGAAAAACCGAAGAAAATATAAAAGCTTATTACCTGTAGGTATTAACTTATAGTAATTAAACAAACATTTACAAAAGCCTTTAACTTTAAAGTTGAAGGCTTTTTTGTTTTCTATTTTGAGTACTATACAACCTATTATAAAACTCTCTTCTACAAATTTTTAAGATGACTTACCTAAAATAATTTCCCTCTTAAAATTTTCACAAATTTTATAGGAGGTCTATTTAAAATTCATAGTATTGTACTTCATAAATACAATAGGATTTTAAGGTTATATCCCCACTATAACTAATTCATTTAAGTCCTTTTCTCGTCATATTTCAAATAACCTGAAAATTTATAAATTTTATTCTAGCAAGGTATTTCTTAGCTATCAATTATCATTTGTGAAAAATTAATTTAATTATTTATACTAACATGTATTCTATGAAAACAACTTTATTTTTATCGCTAATTTTTCTTGTAACAATTATTCCGCAGACTATTGTATCTAAATCAAAAATTGATTCTAATGTAAAAGTCAAAAAACAAATTAAAAATTTAAACAGTACATCCTCTACGGATGATACGTTTGAATTTACCGATACTTTTTTAATCAATGCGGACACTGATCAAATAATTGCTACTTTACCTAATTATTCTTCTGAAATATCTATAGATTCGGATACGTTGCAAGGTGCTAACCTTACCTTCCAAGCCAATTACGTAGGTAATGCAGATAATGTAATTATTGAATTTGATTTATGGTCGCCACATCATGCAGAACGATTTTATAGAGACAGCATAGCTCCTTATAGTTTGTTTGGAGACGATAATGGAGACTATCAAGGAACAATTTTTCCTGACGGTCAAACTTTTAATGATGAGTATCTTGTCTTTATAAGAGCTTACAAAGGATTTGTATCCGAAGAAAATTTAATTGATGAAAATGTTGCAGGGATTAAATTGAGACAAGTTAATATAGAACCATCACTAGGTTTTGCTGAAGTATATCTTAACGAAAACACTCTGGAAAGACAATTTTTTGAGGAGTATGAAACTTCAAGCCCTTCTACCCTAACCCTCATCATCCGGAAATGTCTGGATTGCTCAAGTAATGTATCCAGCATATTATTTAATTTAAAAGGCCCGGTAGAGGTAAACAATCTTGTAAATGAACAGGGCGGAAGATATTCCATTTTTGGTTTTTCTCAGGATAGAAGACCCGCAAGAAAAATCCTACCTCCGGGTTCCTATGTAATTGAAGCTACGCCATACACGGGTAGTAACGGTACCGGAATAAAGGGACGTACTTCTACCTTTGGGTTTACTGTTGGGCATGATAATAGAAACCCAATTAAAATTAATTCCGTTCAGATTGCATCCATTCAATCAGACACCCTCTATCAGTACCAAAGCCTTAGTAACGGACAGATTTTTAATAAGAGTGAGGAAGGTTTAGCTTTCAACTCAATATCTTCAATCGTCGCAAACATAGATTCGGAATTTGTAAAAAGTGTGGCTTTTGACTTAGAAGGTGAAATTAATCTAAAAACTATTGAAAACATCTTTCCTTATGCACTGTTTGGTGATGATAATGGTATTTTAGACCTTCAAGATTTTCCTAGCGGTACCTATAAGTTAACTGTTATACCTTATAGTGAAAGAAACGGGCAAGGTGAATCTGGTACCTCTCAAATAAAGAATTTTACTATTACCCGTGATGAACAAAATGATCCTTTTGAGTTCACCGGGTTTACTATTATTAATGCAGATACGGATGAAGCTTTATCTCAAAACAGATTGTTATACGGGAATACCATCGTAAATATGGATGGGTTAGAAAATGCTAATTTAACTCTAGAGGCAAATTTTAAAGGAAATAATGATGGGATAACGGTAGAATTCAGAGAAGAATTCTCACAAGAAAGTCGTATTGAGCGGTCTGCACCGTACGTTTTTGATGGTAACTCAGGTAGTAATTATTTTGGAAAACCAATTCCTGTTAGTAATACAGATACTAAAATATTTCGGGTCATTGCAACTAGAGGGGAGGGGGAAAATAAGGTAATCGTAGATGAATTTGATAAGGAAGTATTCTTTGTGAGTTTTGATGACTTAGTCAGTTTTAGTGATTTACAAATTGGTAATCCTAACTCTGATCAAACTTTTGACTTTTTTTCAACTACTTATCTATTAGGAGATAGTGGTAGAATTGGTGATGGTAATGTTGGAATAGTAGTAGAAGACCGGTTTAGATTATCTTCACCTCGTTTAGTAAGTAGTGTATCCTTTTCACTCTACGGCCCTATTAGTTATTCATACATTGAGAATGATCGACAGGACAATAACTTTTCTCTCTTTGGTTATACGGATACTACCTTCAATACAAGACAATTTGTTCCGGGAGATTATACCTTTACCGCTACACCTTACACCGGAAAAAACGCGACAGGTTATAAGGGAGGTTTTTTTCGTATAAATTTCTCCATCATAGAGGAGGAAGGTCAGAACAGATTGATCCTATATCCTAACCCGGCAAATCAGAGTACCACTTTGACTACGGCAGATCAGACAATTATTTCTGCTGATTTATATAATGTACAAGGTTTTAAAGTACGTACCTTTAAAAATCTACAAAATGAAAGCAGTACTATCAACACTTCCGGATTACCAATAGGTTATTATTATCTTAAAACAGTAGATGATAAAGGTGAATTAAAAACAGAAAAACTTCTAATACAACGATAGCCTTAAGAAACAAAATGAAAATTCCGGTTATTTCCATATACCGGAATTTTCTGTTTTACATATTTGTTCGAGACAAATAATTCATTTTTTCTTACTAAGAAAATTAAAATATTGAAATTTTAAATTCTTTATCTTAAAATCCCCACGCTACCCAACCTCAACCAATTCCAACACCTGAAACCTACCAAAACCTTCTTCATCAATTTCGGTTAATTTCACATTGTGTATAGTATTTACCAGTTCCGGGTTCCAGGGCATTCTTACTTTTATATAATTTTCAGTAAATCCGTGAATGTAACCTTCTTTATTTTCGGCTTCAAATAGTACCTTTTGTACGGTTCCTAGCTGGCTTTCATAAAAAACCCTTCGCTTTTTAGCGGATAGTACCCGTAACATTTTACTTCGCTTTTTACGAACGGGTAAAGGCACTACATCCAGGGATTCAGCTGCTAAAGTATTTTTTCTTTCAGAATAGGTAAAAACGTGTAGATAGCTAATATCCAACGAATTAATAAACTCATAAGTTTCTAAAAAATGAGCTTCAGTCTCGCCGGGAAAACCTACAATCACATCTACCCCAATACAGGCATGGGGCATTGCTTTTTTTATAATTGCTACTCGATCTCTATACAAATCAGTAAGGTAACGACGTCGCATCAATTTTAAAATCTCATCGCTTCCGGATTGTAGCGGAATATGAAAGTGAGGAACAAAGCTATTAGAATTTGCTACAAACCGTATGGTTTCTTCTTGTAACAAATTTGGTTCAATAGAAGAAATTCGTAATCTCTCTATACCCGGTACCTTATCTAAAGCTTGTACCAGTTCAAAAAATGTATTTTCGTGTTTTTTGTTACCAAACTCCCCTTTTCCGTAATCTCCGATATTTACCCCAGTCAATACAATTTCTTTAATTCCTTTAGATGCGATTTCGCCAGCTTTAGCCAAAACATTTGCCAAGGTATCACTACGGGAAATTCCGCGGGCAAGCGGAATGGTACAATAGGTACATTTATAGTCGCAACCATCCTGCACTTTTAAAAATGCCCGGGTGCGGTCGCCAATCGAATAACTTCCTACGTAAAAATCAGCATCTTCAATTTCGCAGGAATGCACTTCGCCCTGATCATTTTTAGAAAGGTCATTAATATACTGATTCAATTTAAATTTTTCCGTAGCACCCAAAACAAGGTCTACTCCATCTACTGCTGCTAATTCGGCTGGTTGTAACTGAGCATAACACCCCATAGCAGCAATAAAAGCCTCAGGATTTACCTTTTGTGCTTGTTTTACAATGGATTTAAAACGTTTATCCGCATTTTCAGTAACCGAACAGGTATTAATTACATACAAATCTGCTTTTTGAGAAAAATCCACCCGCTCAAAACCTTCCTTTTGCACTTCGCGAGCAATGGTAGAGGTTTCTGAAAAATTTAATTTACAACCCAGCGTATAAAATGCAACCTTCTTTTTCATTAATATTACTGCTTATCTTTTTAAAACGTAGGAAATCTAGTTATCTTTAACCAAAGAAAATAAGTTCGCTACTATTGAATTTACAAAGA
Organism: Aquimarina sp. ERC-38; assembly: GCF_026222555.1. Classification (NCBI taxonomy): domain Bacteria; kingdom Pseudomonadati; phylum Bacteroidota; class Flavobacteriia; order Flavobacteriales; family Flavobacteriaceae; genus Aquimarina; species Aquimarina sp. ERC-38. The sequence continues at coordinate 4,269,920 of NZ_CP098511.1, forward strand.
TACCAACTAATATTTAGCTTCACAAAACGCTTACTTACAAACTATTATTCTGCTATTCTAAGTTTAAAAATTATAGACGAGTTTCAAATGCGTGGAGCAAATTGGTCTTTTAATAGCAAACAGTTTCTTATTACTATTTTATTGAGTAGTTTTTTATTCAGTTGTAGTCAACCTAATTCAACCTTTAAAGATACTGATGTCTTTAGGTATAATCAGTACGATAATGTAACTTCGCTAGATCCTGCTTTTGCCCGGGATATTCCTAATATCTGGGCGACAAATCAATTATTTAACGGGCTGGTACAATTAGATGATTCTTTAGCAATCCAGCCGGATATTGCTACTTCATGGGAAATATCTGAAGATAACCTGGACTACACCTTTAGCCTTCGTAAGGATGTATATTTTCATAAAAATGAACTATTTGCTACCCGGGATAGTACACGTAGGGTTACAGCTGCCGACTTTGTGTATAGCTTTAACCGATTAAAAGACCCAAAACTAGCCTCCCCCGGAGCCTGGGTATTAAAAAATGTAGAACAATGCGAAGCCTTAGATAAACACACTCTGCATATTAAGCTAAAACAGCCTTTTCCTGCATTCCTAGGATTATTAAGTATGCGTTACTGCTCAGTCGTTCCTAAGGAAGCTGTGGATTGGTATGGTAACAATTTTAGAGCAAATCCGGTAGGTACCGGCCCCTTTTATTTTAAACTTTGGGAAGAAAATATCAAACTGGTATTGCGGCGTAATAAACACTATTTTGAAAAAGATAGTTCTGGAAATGCACTCCCTTATCTGGAAGCAGTAGCAGTTACCTTTTTACCAGATAAGCAAAGTGAATTTTTATTATTTATGCAAGGCAAATTGGATCTCTTAAACAGCCTGGATGCTTCTTATAAAGACGAATTGCTTACTCCTTCCGGAAAATTACGAGAGGTACATAAAAACCAAATGCATATTGATAAGGGACCATATCTTAATACGATTTACCTTGGATTTTACCTGGACGGTGATACCTCTCCGGTACATTCGGAATGGTTACGAAAAGCGATTAATTATGGGTTTGATCGTAAAAAGATGATCACTTTTTTAAACAATGGGATTGGCACTCCTGCTACCAGTGGCTTTATCCCTAAAGGCGTACCAGGATATAAACCCAATAGCGGGTTTACTTATCAACCGGCAAAAGCAAAAAAGTATATACAAAAGTATATAGAAGTTACCGGCGATACTCAACCGGAGGTACGTATTGCTACGGATAACAATTATCAGGTTCTTTGTGAATTTATACAAAGGGAATTAGAAAAGTTGGGGATTAAAATTGCAGTAGACGTTATGCCTTCTTCTACGATAAGAAAGAAGAAATGGGGAGGAGAACTAGATATTTTTCGTGCCAGTTGGATTGCTGATTACCCGGATGCAGAAAATTTTCTATCTCCGTACTACAGTAAGAATTTTACCCCAGACGGCCCTAACTATACTCACTTTAAGAACGAAAAATTTGATGTTTTATACGAAGAAAGTTTTTCTATTCAAAATGATTCCATCCGGCAGGGTTTTTATACACGTATGGATTCCATTATTATAGACCATGCTCCTATTATCCCTTTATATTATGACGAAGTTATTCGTTTTACCCAAAAAAACGTAAAAGGATTAACCACTAACCCTCAAAACTTTCTGGTTTTAAAGAAAGTATGGAAGGAAGATTAGTAGTACTAAAATATTATTAAAAACAACGATTATTGTTTTTAACCCTTTTAATTTGCATTTTATCTATATTTTATTAGTTTTGCTGAAATTTTGTGATAACTTCAAATCTATTAAAATGAAAAAAACATTACTTTGTTTAACCATGTCTGCTTTTTTAACTGTAATCTCTTGTGGAGATGATGCTGACAATGTAGATCAGGATTTAGAAAATGCGGCACTAGAAGACGTTGCTCTAGAAGCTTCAGATGTTTTAAGCAACCTAATTATTGAAGGTGCTGAAAAAAAAGCAGGTAGTGCTCCGGCACCAACTGGAACGGCTTCCTTTACTATTGCTACTAAAAAACAATCTGCGTTTCAGAAAAATGGTTTTGATATTGAATTACAAGCCCCCGAAAATTATGCCGGTGCTTACCTGGTAGTAAAAGACGAAAGTGGTGTGGCTTCCGGATATTTTGATATTCCTAAAGGCGCAAACTTTAGAAATAAAGCTAAAACAAGTAAAAAACGTAATTTTCTAAAATCTTCAATACAAAAAATGGATGAGAATACTATTGAAATTGATGTGGATTTTAACGACGTACCTCCCGGACAATTTTGTTATTTACTTTGTATCTACACTGAAGATGGAGCCGTAAGTGAACCTTCTGAAATTTGTGTAGAAGTAGAAGCATGGGGTGGTAATAGTGCTATTATAGGAGAGTGGGCATTTCAAAAGTCAACTTACAACTATGATGATGAAAATGATATAGACGAAGTAGGAGTGGAAGATTGTGATGAACGAACTGTTTTTTGCGATAATGAGGAAGAAATTATTGTTGAGAAAGCTTATTGTGATACTACTATCTTTGGTGACTTAACTTTTAAAGAAGATGGTACTTATATTTTTGTAGACCAAACGAAATTTAAAAACCTGGATTATGAGGCTACGCGTGAGAATTGTGAAGCTCGTTATGAGGAAGAAGGTATTGAAAATACTACTTCCATCGGAAACTGGGCTTATAATGAAGAAGAAAATATTTTAACTTTAGTAGAGTTCACTTATATAGAAGATGATGAGGAAGAAACCTATACAGATGGGGAATTATTATTTAATGATTCTCTAAAAATTTCAGGGAATTCCTTAGAGTTCTTTGGGAGTGAAGAGTTTGAAGGAGAACTAGAAACTTTCTCCAGTGTTTTTGTCAAAAAATAAAACTATAACTAACCAACTTTTAAAAATGCCTTCTACTTTTCAGAAGGCATTTTTTCTTTATTCATATCCCTTCCGCCAGGACTGGGTTTGTTCAAATACTTGTTCCAGAATGGCTTCTTCTTGTTTTGTAAATTCCAGGTTTCTTCGTTTCATGACTACATTGGCAACTTCAAAGGCTTTTTTAGTAAGATAGGTAGTAAAACCACCACTTCCCCCCCAACTGTAACTAGGAATAAAATTTCGGGGAAAACCACCTCCAAAAATATTAGCGCTTACACCTACTACGGTACCGGTATTAAACATAGTATTAATTCCGCATTTAGAATGATCGCCCATCATCAACCCGCAAAATTGTAAGCCGGTTTTTGCAAAGTTTCCTGTTTCATAATTCCATAAACGAACGGAGGCATAGTTATTTTTTAAATTGGACGTATTTGTATCTGCCCCCAGGTTGCACCACTCCCCGATCACTGAATTTCCTAAAAATCCATCATGACCTTTATTAGAATACCCAAAAATAACCGAATTACTTACTTCTCCTCCTACTTTAGCATATGGTCCGATGGTAGTTCCGCTATAAATCTTGGCCCCCATTTTAACCGTTGCATGTCCGCAAAGGGCAAAGGGCCCACGAATCATGCTTCCTTCCATGACTTCAGCATTTTTCCCAATATAAATAGGTCCTTCAGTAGTATTTAAAATAGATACCTTCACCTTAGCTCCATCTTCAATAAAAACTTGATGCTCCCCAATAATTATATTATCCGATGATAATTCCTGACTGTTTTTATCTTTAGTTAATAAATCAAAATCTGCTTCGATTTCGCCAGGATTGTTGGTAAATATATCCCAGGTATGTTTGATCGTATGCTCGGGTGCTGTTTCGCTTTGAATAATTTTATAAAATTCAAAGTCTACTGCTGTCCCTTCTTTAGTATAAAAAGCAACAGGAATATCTTTATTAAAAATAGCTTGCCCGGGTTGAAGGTCTTTTATTTGAGTAACTAGTTTAGGAGTGGGTAGATAAGAAGCATTGATCATAATGTTATCTTCAAACTCTACCATAGGGAATTTGTCACTTAAATAATTTTCAGTAACCGTAGAGGTGGTAAAACCCAAATGTTTTTCCCATTTTTCACGGATCGTCAAAATTCCTACTCTAATCTCAGCAACCGGCCGGGTAAAGGTAAAAGGCAACAATGCATTACGGGCAGGGCCGTCAAATAAGATATAATTCATATGCTTAGTATTAATTAGAAATACCGTTAAAAAAGAAAAACCCCAAAGGTAAAGAACCATTGGGGTTTTATGATATCACTAAAAAGTTTATTTCTTAAACTTCGCGTATTTATTTTTAAATTTATCAATACGTCCTGCTGTATCAATAAGCTTGGACTTCCCGGTATAAAAAGGATGAGAAGTTCTTGAAATTTCCAGTTTAACCAGGGGATATTCAACACCATCCACATCTAAGGTTTCTCTGGTATTAGCCGTAGACTTTGTTAAAAAAACCTGATCGTTTGACATATCTTTAAAAGCAACTAGACGATAATTTTCCGGGTGAATATCTTTCTTCATGATGATTAAATCTTAATTTTCATTTTTGGAAGTGCAAATTTAGCAATATTCTTTTAATTTACAAGAGTTTCTTTACGATTTAATTATGCAAATCATTTATGCTGAAGAATAAATTACTTTCAAAAAAGTGAAAATGTAACCTCAAATGCTTTAAAGTCTAGGATTACCTTATCTTACTATGTTTTATATATAGTTGTTAATCTTAAACCGGAAGTTGATGCTTTAAAATACTAGAACGTATTTACTCCATTCCTTGGAAGGGAGGGTTGGGGTGGGATGTTTACTTAAGTTGAAACTTATTTCCACCCCTCTCGCGGATATTTACGTACCCGGTTGGGGTGAGATGTCTACTTAAATTGAAACACCCATCCCTAGCCCTTCCCTCGAGGGAAGGGAATTAAAAAGTTGACATTTACCGTACATCTTTATTTATTTTGCTCTTTGATATAAGTAAAACACATGTTTTTATAACCCACTAAAATGGTAACTAAATAAAGGTTTAAAGTAAAGCTTGAGTTAGCCTTGATTAATTTGTAGGTTTCCTAATAATTCATTTTTATTTTTGGTAAAATCAACCATTTACAGATTCGCATCAAATTTCAATTTAATATGGGTTTCTATCCGAGTAATCGTTTTAACCTAACTGATTTTAGTACATTTGCTTCCTTTAGCAATAATCAAAATAAACATGGAAGAACAGCAACCGGACACGAAAAAACTAATTGTAAATTATGGACTTATCCTAGGTATTGTCTCCATTTTATATAGTTTAACTATTTACCTAACTGATTCTTATAAAGATCCGCATTGGTCCGTAGGTATTTTAGGCTTTATTATTTTACCCGTTATCATCTATTTAAGTATTAAAACGTATAAAGAAAACAACAATGGTTTTCTTACCTTATCTAATGCTTTAAAGATTGGGATAGGAGTTGCCCTTGTTGGGGGTATTTTATCAGCGTTATGGAATATCACCCTAACTAGTGTTATCGAACCTGAATACACACAACAAGTATTAGCCGCTCAAAAAGAAAATGCTTTAAAAGATTCACCAGACTTAACCGAAGAGCAAATAGACCAGGTTTTTGCTATGACTGAAAAATTACAATCCCCCTTTATCAGTTTTGCCTTTGGGATTATCGGAAGTTTATTTTTCGGATTTATTTTTTCGTTAATTATTGGTTTAATTATGCAGAAAAAAGAAGAACTCTATTAAGGTAGTACCACATTCTATGAATATCTCCGTAGTTATACCTTTATTGAATGAAGAAGAATCTTTAAAAGAGTTGTATACCTGGATCGCAGGTGTTATGAAGCAACACGGATATACTTACGAAATTTTATTTATTGATGATGGTTCAACAGATCGTTCCTGGCATATTATTAAACAACTTTCATCAGAAAATCCGCAGATTAAGGGTATTCGTTTTTTGCGAAATTTTGGAAAATCACAGGCGCTCCATGCTGGTTTTTCAGAAGCCGAAGGAGAAGTCGTTATTACCATGGATGCCGACCTGCAGGATAACCCCGAAGAAATACCGGAATTGTATCAAATGATTACAAAACAAGGGTTTGACCTGGTTTCCGGATGGAAGAAAAAACGCTACGACTCGGTACTAGGTAAAAATTTACCCTCCAAACTTTTCAATGTGGCGGCCCGTAAAACATCGGGACTGCACTTACATGATTTTAATTGCGGATTAAAAGCTTATAGAAAAGAAGTCGTTAAAAATATCGATGTACATGGCGAGATGCACCGGTACATTCCGGTACTGGCAAAAAATCAGGGGTTTAAAAATATAGGCGAAAAAATAGTGCAACACCAGGCGCGTAAGTATGGTAAAACCAAATTTGGTGCCAGCCGTTTTATTAATGGTTTCCTGGATTTAATGACCATCAGTTTTATGTCAAAATTTGGCAAAAGACCTATGCATTTCTTTGGACTGATTGGAACTATCTTGTTTATTATTGGTTTTTTATGTGCTTTATATCTGGCTATCGATAAATTATTTATTGAAGTACGGGGGCGGTTAATTGCACAACGTCCGGAATTTTACGTGGCCCTCACTGCTATGATTCTAGGAACTCAATTTTTCCTGGCAGGATTTCTGGGAGAAATTATTTTAACTTTAAAAAGTTCTAAAGAAAGGTATCGAATTTCAGAAAAAATCCATCTTTAGCAATCAGCTCCACCTAAAATCAAATTAAACACTATTTTTGTTTAAAATTCAATAGATTCTCATGCAATTAAATGATACGGCCATGACCGCAAAAGTTGAAGAATGGCTTTCTCCGGTTTTTGACTCAGAAACAAAAGAAAAAATACAAAGCTTACAAAAAAACAACCCTGAAGAACTTAAAGAAAGTTTCTATAAAAACCTAGAATTCGGTACCGGGGGCATGCGCGGTATTATGGGGGTGGGAACCAATCGTATTAATAAGTATACGTTGGGCAAAAGTACGCAGGGGTTAAGTAATTATTTGCTTAAAACCTTTGCCGACGAACAACCCAAAGCGGTAATTGCCTATGATTGTCGTCATCAAAGTGATACATTGGCAAAAGTAGTTGCAGATGTCTTTTCAGCAAATGGTATTAAAACCTATTTGTTCAGTGACCTCCGCCCTACTCCTGAGTTATCATTTGCCGTAAAAGAATTGGATTGCCATTGCGGTATCGTCTTGACAGCAAGTCATAATCCCCCTGAGTATAACGGGTATAAAGTATACTGGCAAGACGGTGGTCAGCTGGTACCCCCGGAGGATGCAGAAATTATTGCTGAAATCACTGCTTTACAATATGAAGATATAAAATTCGGGGCTAACCCGGATCTGATTGAATATATAGATACTACTATTGATAACGCTTTTATCGATAAAAGTGTTGCTAACGGAAGTTTTATAGCTTCCGCAGAAGCGAAAAAAAATACAAGTATCGTATTTACTTCTTTACATGGGACTTCTATTACCGCAGTACCTGAAACCTTAAAAAGAGCAGGTTTTACCAATGTTCATATCGTTGAAGAACAGGCAAAACCTGATGGTAATTTTCCGACGGTGGTTTCACCTAATCCTGAAGAAACCGAAGCGCTGGATATGGCGTTGCAGTTAGCAAAGAAAGTCGATGCTGACATTGTGATCGGTACCGATCCGGACTGCGATCGATTGGGGATTGCGGTAAAAAATACTGAAGGAGAATTACAATTATTAAACGGTAATCAAACCATGGTGGTGATGACCTGGTTTTTATTGCAACATTATAAAAATAAACATGGTTTTAAAGGTAATGAGTATATCGCTTCTACCATCGTATCCACACCTATGATGAAGAACCTGGCAGATGCTTTTGGGGTGGCTTATATGGAGGTGCTTACCGGTTTTAAATGGATTGCCAAATTGATTAAAGACCACCCGGACAAACATTTTATTGGGGGCGGTGAAGAGAGTTTTGGATATATGGTTGGAGATTTTGTGAGAGATAAAGATGCCGTTACCGCTACCTTATTAGCTTGCGAAATTGTGGCGTATACTCAAGCAAACGGGAGTTCTTTTTACCAGGAATTATTACAACTTTATACAGAACATGGCTTTTTCAAAGAAAATCTGGTTTCTCTCGTAAAAAGAGGAATTGAAGGGGCAAGTGAGATCAAACAAATTATGGTTGATCTTCGGGAAAACCCGCCAACTGAATTTAATGGAGAAAAAGTAGTCTTAATTGAAGATTACCAGGCTGGTGAAGCTGTCAATATTCAAGATCATACTACTAATAAAATTGATATTCCAAAATCGAACGTATTGATATTTTACACCGATGGCGGGAGTAAAATAGCCGCCCGCCCCAGCGGAACCGAACCAAAGATTAAATTTTATATTAGCGTTCAGAGTGAAGTAGCTTCTGTAGATGAAGTACCCACCGTTTCTGATCAACTTGATCAAAAGATAGAAGCAATCAAAAAAGACCTGAATGTGTAACAGAAAGGATTCGGATAACGTAGTACTCCCTACATGAATTATTTTAAGCAATTTTTTCGTTTTGCGGTTCCCTATAAAATTTACGGAATTTTAAATATTTTATGTAATACCATGTACGCCCTTTTCAGTGCGTTATCCTTTATTGCTATCTTTCCGGTATTAAAAGTTTTATTTAATACGGAAGCAGATCAGCAATTCTACCAACCGGAATGGACCGGAATTATTAATGTAAAACAATATTTAATAGACAGTCTGAACTGTTACATAGAAGAAACTACGGCTTTACATGGTAAAATGCCTATTCTGACATATGTAATTATTGTTATTATTAGTATTTTTCTTCTTAAAAACCTTTTCGGCTACCTGGCCTTGTATTTTATTACTTTTTTACGAAATGGTGTACTTAAAGATATACGGAATGAATTGTATGATAAAATTGTAAGTCTGCCTTTATCCTTTTATTCTGAAAAAAGAAAAGGTGATACTATTGCTAGGATAACTTCGGATGTTTTAGAAATTCAGAATTCATTTCTTTCAATTCTTGAACTTATTGTAAGGGAACCTCTTACCATTTTTTTTACCCTGGTTTCTATGGTACTGATTAGTGTAAAACTAACTTTATTCGTATTTGTATTTATTCCTGTTTCCGGATTTATTATTTCGCTAGTTGGAAAAACTCTAAAAAAGCAATCTGATAAAGTACAAAGAGAACAAGGACAGTTTTTATCTGTAGTTGAAGAGACCCTGGGAGGTTTAAAGGTAATCAAAGGTTTTAATGCGGAATCGCGGTTTTCACAGAAATTTAAAGCCTCCACCCAACGTTATTTTGATTTTTCAAACACCTTATTAAACCGTCAAAACCTGGCGTCACCTACTAGTGAATTTTTAGGTATTTGCGTAATTGCGGTTTTATTATGGTACGGAGGTATTTTGGTTTTTAAAGATAAATCCCTGGAACCCGAATCATTTATTGTGTTTATAGGCTTGGCTTATAATATTTTAACTCCCGCCAAAGCAATATCCAAGGCTAACTATAGTGTTAGAAGAGGAAATGCAGCAGCAGAAAGGGTACTGGAAGTTTTAAACACCCCCTCCCCTTTGGCAGATCAAGTAGCAGCACAAACCAAGCAAGACTTTACTACAGCCATTACTTTAGAAAACGTTTCCTTTAAATATGAAGATGACTACGTATTAAAAGATTTCAATTTAACTGTAAAAAAAGGAACTTCTGTAGCCCTGGTAGGACAGTCCGGGAGTGGAAAATCAACGATTGCTAATTTGGTTACCCGTTTCTATGATGTAAGTGAAGGAACTATTGCATTAGATAATACCCCTATTAAGAAACTAACCAAGCAGTCTTTACGCCAATTAATAGGATTGGTTACTCAAGATTCTATTTTGTTTAATGATACCATTAAAGAAAACTTATGTATTGGTAAAGAAGATGCAACCGATGAAGAAGTTATTGCTGCTCTCAAAGTCGCTAATGCCTGGGAATTTGTAAAAGATCTACCAAAACATATTCATACCAATATTGGGGATAGTGGAAACAAATTAAGTGGGGGTCAAAAACAACGTTTATCCATTGCCCGGGCAGTGCTTAAAAACCCTCCTATTATGATTCTGGATGAAGCCACCTCTGCCCTGGATACTGAAAGTGAGCGATTGGTTCAGGCAGCATTAGAAAATATGATGAGAAATCGTACCAGTATTGTCATCGCGCACCGTCTTTCTACCATCCAGAATTCGGATCGTATTGTGGTTATGCATAAAGGTAGTATTGTCGAACAAGGAACTCACGAAGAGTTGTTACAAAAACAAGGAACTTACTACAAATTAGTTTCCATGCAATCTTTTGAGGAGTAGGAATATTAATATTAGTTTTATCATATTACCAATAATTACTATATACTCATTAATACTTCTACCAGATTTATAAAATAAGCTAGTGTAAACAATTAACCAATTTGCCTTAAATAACGAAGGGCGCCTTATGGGCGCCCTTCATCTTCACACAAATCATCTTAATTTAAGGATTTACTCTAAAATTAAAACTCACTCTTTATATCTTAATACGGTTTTATCTTTTCTCGATTACGGTGTAAATATACAAACATATTTAATATCTACAAATTAAATTACGTCTTTTACCCAATTAAAATGAATTTTACCATAATGGATAAAATAAAACCTAAAATTCGTAATATAATACTTACATTATTACTTTATTACTAATTTTGAGTATTAATTATACGGTTATTTAGTAATATTTCCACCTTCTATAGTAATAGACGTTAAAAACTAACATTTATTACGTATAAATCAGAAAAAATATAGGGTAAATTAGTAATAATATGATTTTTAAGCGTTTACCGCATCAAATTCAAGTTAATAAAACATGTATTTTATATAGGTAAGAAAGAATTCTTATTCTTTATTAATTAACTATTTCAATCCTTCTATTCAACATTTAATAAGATTTGGAATTGATTTTAATGATTTGGCACCTATTTTATAATGTGCTATTGAGATCATCACTAAAATACAAACTAGCTATTCTTAAAAAATTTAATATAAATTGCGATTTAAATATCTGTATCAATCCCAAATTATTAAAATCAAAAAGCCATTTCAAAAACTGAAATGGCTTAAAATCATATTAATTTTAAAGGGCTAACTCAAAAAATTAAAAATTATGATATGTATTTGAAAAAAATCTTTCTAAATACAGGTCAAATGTAAGAAAATAATTACTTAAAACCAAAAAATATTACTTTTAAACCTATTTTATTACTTTTTATCGATATTTATGAATTAGGTACAAAAAAAGAGCGCCAGACGGCGCTCTTCTCCTCACACAAATCATCTTAATTTAAAGGCTTACTCTAAAATTAAAACTCACTTTAACTACAAATTTTATCCTTTTGAAAGATAAAATTATCTCTTATTAACACATGTCAAATATACGGTAAAAAGTAATATAAAAAAATAAAAAACGTATTTTAACATAATAAAAACGTATTTCATCTGGATTTACATCGTGATTTATGATTTAAAAAAGAATTATACTACATTTATTAAACTGAAAATCGACTAAAACCATTTTAATTTGTTGATAGTAAATACTTTAAGGGAATTATTCTTATAAAATTACATTTACCATAATTAAATTGTGAGAAGTTATAAAATGCGTAAAACCTGCCAGGTTGCAATACTTCCTTTAAATTTCTGTCGCCTTAATAATATAACGTACCTTTGCGCCTTATTTAAAATATATGAACAAATTCGAGCAATTAGGCTTAGGTGAAGCCGTTTTACAGGCCGTGAAAGAAATGGGATTTGAAACACCCAGTGAAGTACAGGAAAAAGCTATCCCTATATTGTTAGAGCAAGATACGGATATGGTTGCTTTGGCACAAACCGGAACTGGTAAAACAGCCGCTTTTGGGTTTCCACTTATAGAAAAAATTGATGCATCTAGTAGAATTACCCAAGGGTTAATTCTATCTCCTACTCGTGAATTATGTTTACAAATTACAAATGAGTTAAAAAACTACTCGAAGTTTGTAAACGGTTTACATACCGTTGCTATTTACGGAGGTGCCAGCATTACCGATCAGGCGAAGCAAATTAAAAAAGGAGCGCAAATTATTGTAGCAACTCCCGGGCGTATGCAGGATATGATTAATAGAAAGTTGGTGAATATTACCAATATTGATTATTGCATCCTTGACGAGGCTGATGAAATGTTAAATATGGGGTTTTATGAGGATATTAAATCCATTCTTTCAGATACCCCGGATCATAAAAATACCTGGTTATTTTCGGCAACGATGCCCAGAGAAGTGGCTACTATTGCAAAACGCTTTATGAGTGATCCGGTAGAAATTACCGTAGGTCATAAAAACACTGGTTCAAAAAATGTTTCTCATGAATATTATGTAGTTAACTCAAGAGATCGATATGCAGCCTTAAAACGTCTTGCAGATGCCAATCCGGACATATTTTCGGTAGTGTTTTGTCGTACTAAGCGAGATACTCAAAAAGTAGCTGAAAATCTAATTGAGGATGGGTACAATGCCGCAGCACTTCATGGGGATTTAAGCCAGAATCAGCGTGACCTGGTTATGAAAAGTTTTAGAAACAGACAGATACAAATGTTAGTAGCGACAGATGTGGCAGCCAGGGGTATTGATGTAGATGATATTACTCATGTGATTAATTACCAGTTGCCCGATGAAATTGAAACGTATACACACCGTAGTGGCCGGACTGGTCGGGCGGGAAAAAGCGGGGTCTCTATGGTCATTGTGTCTAAAAGTGAGATACGCAAGATTAAAAGTGTTGAACGTATTATTAAACAGACTTTTGAGAAGAAAGATATTCCAAGTGGTGAAGAAATCTGTCAAATACAATTATTTCACTTAGCTAATGATATTGCAAAGGCAGAAATTAACCATGAGATTGACCCTTATTTACCTTCTATAAACGAAGCTCTGGAAGCTTTTACAAAGGAAGAGCTCATTAAAAAACTTTTTTCAGTAGAGTTTACCCGATTCCATAACTATTATAAAAAATCCAAAGATCTAAATAGTAGTGCAGAAAGTACAAGTTATAGTGCAGATGGAAGTGTACGATACTTTATCAATGTAGGAGAACGGGATGATTTTGACTGGATGACCCTTAAAGATTTCCTTAAGGACACTTTAGATTTAGGACAGGATACCATAAGTCGCGTAGATGTAAAAGAAAATTTCTCTTTCTTTAACACCCCGGCAGAATTTCAGGAAAGAGTGCTTGCTATTTTTGAAGATTTTCAAATGGACGGGCGAAAGGTGAATATAGAAATTTCTAAGAGCGGTGGTCGTCGCGACGGAGGTTCGCGAAGGAGAAATCGACGAGATGGAAGCGGAGGCGGTGGATCTAGTTCCAGATCTTCCTCTCGAAGAAGTAAAAACTTTTCACCACGCGGTTCCGGTACCAATTCTTCTGACGGAAGACGAAGAAGAGACCGGAGAAAAAGAAGCGATCGAAACTAACTTTTTAAAATTTATCTAAGTTTGGCTCGATTTTTATGCTACATTTAAATAGTGAATCGTCTTTGTAAATATAGCCCTATACCCCGTATGAAGTTCGGATACTATTTGTTACTTCTTTTATGTACACTTCCCTTTTGTACTTTTGCACAAGAAGAAGTTGCTGAAACACCCATGGTTTCCGGTAAAGTTTTAAATGCGGCAAATGATGTAAAACTGGAAAGTGTTCATGTAGTAAATCTCAATAAAGTAAAGGGTACTATTACAAATGATCAGGGAGACTTTACACTTTCGGCCGAGGTAGATGATACCTTGTATTTTACCTATATTGGATTTAAACCTATCAAAATTCGGGTTACTAATGATTGGATCCGCTTCGGGGCGGTTAAAATTAAAATGACTGAACTGGGTATTGCCCTTGAAGAAGTAGTGGTTGCTGATGTACAACTTACCGGATATCTGGAGATAGATGCAAAACGTATTCCTATTTATAATAACTACCGCTATAGTATTTCAGGTTTAAGTCGTGGATATGAAGGTGGAAGCCGGCAACCCGGCGCTTTTAATAAAGTATTAAAATCAATATTTAATCCTGCCGACTTTCTGTACAATGTCTTTAGTAAAAAAGGTAACGAAATGCGGAAAATGCGGAAAATGAAAGAGGATGATGAAATCCGTAACCTGCTGGAAACTAAATTTGATCGTGAAACCTTAATGGCTTTATTACAGATTGAAAAACTGGATATAGACGAAATTTTACGAAACTGTAATTATTCAGCAGACTTCATTAATTTTGCTAATGACCTTCAAATTCTTGATGCCATTAGCGAATGCTACGAAAACTATAAAACCCTTAACCGTAAATAGAATAGTGTTTACCTAATAGTAAGGTAAAAGAATAGGAAGAATTTTAAACCGAATATATACGCATCGGTTGTTCTTAGAACTGCTTTGGATTTAGAAATAAGAAAACTTTTATAATTTATACCAAATGCTTTTTTCACCAAATTTTCCTCATATTTAAGTTGTCTAATTGTGAATTTCGTAGTACTTCGCTATAAGTTGATCATGACTTTTTAAAACTTTTTTAGTCCATTCCCAACGTAGATATAACTGCTCTTCTTCGGTAAGTTGCCAGGTTAGTTCGGAATTTTGTAGGTGCTGGGTTGCACTTTGTAATATAATTGCTGCCGAAACAGAAATATTTAAACTTTCCGTAAACCCATACATAGGAATATATAACCTACTGTCTGCTGCGTTAAGAACATCTTCACTTAGCCCACCCTGCTCCTGTCCGAAGAAAAATGCCGAAGGTTTGGAAAAATTGAAATTTGAAAGTGCTACAGCTGGTTGATGCGGAGTCGTAGCTACTATTTGATACCCTTTTTCTTTTAAGCGATTTATACAATCCCTGGTATGGTGGTGCCGATGGATACTTACCCATTTTTGAGCTCCCATAGCAATCTCCCGGTCGATCTTTTTACGATTGCGTTCTTCAATAACATGCGCTTGCTGGATTCCAAATACGTCACAACTGCGTATTACCGCACTTGTATTATGTAATTGATATACGTCTTCAATAACCACCGTATAAAAATTAGTACGTTGCGCTAATACTTCTGTAAATAATTGCTTCCTCCGGGGTGTTATAAAGCCTTCTAAATAGTTTAGTAATTTTTTGTCAACCATCTAATTATCTTCTATGCAGAATGTTATATAAAACGAGCTCAAAGCTTTAATATCAAATACTATTAGATAGAACAAAAGGCTTGGTATTTTCATACCAAACCTTCCGAACCATTTGAATTTAGCCAATATAATATTTTATACGAAACCTCGTTTACGGGCTTCTTCTAATAAGGTTTGATCATCTGCCTTACTGATTGAGAACATCTCTTTGATTTGATTTTTTCGTTTTTCAATAGCACTTAAGGACAAACTTACATAATTAGGTAAGTTTTTGGTCTTAACACCACGAGATAAGTGGTATAATATTTTTAGGTTTTTTTCATCTAGAGAAAAGTTATTTGTCATCATTTTCCTAAAATGATTGTTAACCGTGGCACTATAATAAGGCGTACCATTTACAATATTATTAAAAGCTAACAATAATTCGTTAGACGTAAGATCACTTTTAATTAAGAATCCAGAAGGGTTCACATTTTTCAAGATATTATGAATACGATGATCCTCACGGTGCATAGTTAAAATGATAATTTTCGAATCTGGCAACAGTTTATTAGCATGTGATGCCAGGTCTTCTCCCGAGGTAATCTTACCATCTGATGACGGAGGTAATTTTATGTCAACAAACAACATATCATAAGGTGTACCACTGGCAGACCGACGTATCAAGTCAATAGCATCATCACAATTAGAAGCAATATCAATTTTAATATTGTACTCCTTTTGATTCTCTCCTAAGAGTGTATTTTTATAACCTTCAATAATCATAGGATGATCATCGATCATCAAAACTTTTAACTTTTTTTTCATTGTAGTTCGCTAATTTTAAAAACAGGAATTATCCTGAGGGGTTCTTTCATACAGAGGTTTTCTAAGTTAAGCTGTAATAATATGTCTAAAATCAATGTTAACTCCGAAATTTCTAATTGTCCCCTAAAATAAGGATTTTTTATTGTTAAAAGAGCAGAATTCCTCTAACTTTTATTCTAATTCTACTTACAAATATAAACTTTATAAAGGAATTTCAACAGAAACTTGTGTTCCTACCCCGCTTTTACTGGTAAAATCTACAACGCCATTCATTTGTTTTACGCGAGAAGTAATGTTCTTTAAACCGATACCTTTTTTCACTTTATCTTCTTTAAATCCTACTCCGTTGTCTTTGACGGTTAGTTTGATTTCATTATCCACAAACTTAAACTCTACATTTATTTTAGTAGCATTTGCATGTTTAAAGATGTTTTGCAAAGATTCCTGAATGATTCTAAAGAGGCTAATTTTTTTAGGATCGGGGACTTTTTTCCAATCTATATGTTCTTCGTACTTAAATTCAAATTTAATTTTATGTACTTCACAAAGTTCGCTGATAAGGCTTTCCACTACATCAACATAGGCGATATCTTTTGCTAAGGTTTCGGTACCTAAATCATGGGATATTAAACGTATTTCTTTTTCAATATCCTTTAATTCCTGGTTGTATTTTTGACGTATTTCATTATGTTCATCATTGGTTCTCTGGTTAATACCGTCCAGGCTTAAACGTACTCCGAATAATCTTCCTAAAACTCCATCGTGTAATTCTTCAGACATCCGTTGTTGTTCCAGTTTACGACCTTCTTCCAGTTTGGTTTGTTGGGTAAGCAACAATCGGTAAATTTCCTGGTTGGTTTCTTGTTGTTGCTGTTCAAATTCCAGTTCAATATTTTTACGCCGTTGTTTAAAGATGGTGTACCCTAAAGCTGACAACATACTTATTAAAACTAAAGAGACTAATAGTACCTGATTGGTACGGCTCATTTGTACAATTTTCTCCTCTGCTTGATCCGTTTCAAACCGAATCCGAGCGAATTTATCACGAAAAGCTCGTTCTTCTTGAATTAAACTATCATTTAACGCGATATACTTTTTAGCATATTGCAATCCTTCCTCACTTGGTGAGACATCAGCTAATAGTTGATAGGATTGCAAAAGTTCTTCGTTATTTTCTAATTCCTTCGCTAAATCTTTCGCAGTTAAAGCAAAACTTTGTGCTAAACTATCATTTAATATAGTCTTATAATATTCAGCTAAATGAAGGTTGTTTGTAATTAATCCTACTTTATCGTTAATACTATCTCTAATTTTTAAGGTTTTATAAAAAGCTTCAGGAATATTTTCTAAATTATTTGAAAGAAAGTTAACGTAAGCCATATTGTCCATTAAACTTGCTTTCCATTTAGCATTGTCCTTCAAAAATTCCTTATTATT
Source organism: Aquimarina sp. ERC-38 (assembly GCF_026222555.1). Classification (NCBI taxonomy): domain Bacteria; kingdom Pseudomonadati; phylum Bacteroidota; class Flavobacteriia; order Flavobacteriales; family Flavobacteriaceae; genus Aquimarina; species Aquimarina sp. ERC-38. The sequence continues at coordinate 4,287,344 of NZ_CP098511.1, forward strand.
TAACGCCTTCTCATAATACTTTTTAGCATTTGTGAAATTTTTTGTAGACTTATAAACAGTTCCAACATTATTATTACTAAGAACGTTGTATAACTGTTCTTTTCCTGTATTCTTGGCAACTTCAATAGCCTGTAAATAGTATTCAACGGCATCCTCATATCTACCTAAATATTTTGAAGTAGAACCTAAATTTGTATAACTTAAAGGTAAATATTCAGGTTTGTTTGACGTTTCAAATTTTTCAATAGCTCTTATAGTGAGGTCTTCACTTCTAGTATAGTCTTTAACCTTTCGAGAAAGTTTGGCTAGATCAAGTAGAACTTTACCATAATCAAATTCAAAATCAGTAAAACCTGATTTTATCGACTTGTCTAGTATTTGATATATCTTTTCTGCTTCATGAAAATTTTTATATGCACTATCTATATTTTTATATCTGTAATATATCCCTAAATTAGAATAAGCTTTTGCTATCCCTAGCGAGTCGCCTAATTCTTTTGATATATTTAACATACTTAAATCCATATCTTTAGAAACTTCCGGCAATTCTAATTCATCATACAATGCTGATAATTTTAGATATATATGTTTGTTGAATACTAAATCTCGTGAAGATCGTATTTTAATTAATGCACTATCAAGATACTTAATTCTATTTTTTGCAGAAATTTTACTATTTGACGCTGATAATATGTAATTTTCTACTTCTCCTTTTAATGATATTAATTGAGAATTTTCTTTCTTCTTTTCAGTACAAGACAAAATAACGAAGATTGCCAATAGTAAGAAAAGTAAGATTTTATAAAATTTCATAAACCAAAGTTAAAGTAAGAAACATTGAAAAATAAAAAATTTCAAGAACAATATTAACTATTCTTGAAATTTTTATTTTTATTTGATCAAATTATTAGAACAATATTATCCTTTTTTAATATCCTCCTCTGTTTCTTCACTTGCATTAATTTCTACATTCTCTATTTCATCAGCACTTAACTCTTCATTTACATTGTCATTTTCACAAGCGATAAATACAGATCCTACGAATAATACAGCTAATAATGTTTTTATAGTTTTCATAATATATATGTTTAATTGTTGTTGTTATTTTTTTGTTGTAATTAGTTTTTGTTTTTATTATTTTGAGGCATCTTATCATTACGTTTACCTTTCGTTTTTAATAAGGAATCGCTGGCCAGCTTTCTACTCAGATGTCTCCTCGTATTTCCTATTTAGTAAATGTAACAGGTTGATAACCTTAATTGTACACTACAAATGTATGCTGGTTTTGGATTGTAGCCTAATCTAATGAGACGTGTTTTGTAGATACGTATCAAGGCGGTGTGAATACGTAGGGTATACGAGTGTATGATACTATTTTAAAATTGTAGAAATTTGAACGTGCAAAAACACAAGGTCAGAAACGGCTTACAAACGATAAATACAGCCCTTAACAACTAACAGGGGTTAGTTAAAATCCCTTTTTTTCTACCAATTATTCCCATTTTCATAATTCAAAGTAGAAAATAATACTAGTAAATAACATCTTTAATATATATGACATGGTTATAGGAATATCCATATTTTTAAAAAGGGAAAATTTATTATGGTAATAGTGCGATTTAAATCAAATACCTTACAGAAGATTGTGGGAAATATATATGTAGTTTTATTAAAACATAAAATACACGTAGCATATTTTCTAATTGTATTAAGAGGTAGATACTATAAGTTATAGGTTCTAAGAAAATAAGAAACTATTTGAAAAGTTAATTCCACAGTTTTTTCAGGGGAAATTAATAAAACAATAATGTGGTTTTTAAAATGTTGTGACTAATCTTAATTTGATAGAAAAATCATATTATTACTTTAAGAGATACTCTATACCCTTTTGCTTACAACTAAAAAACCCCAAATCTATAAGATTTGAGGTTTTTATTGGTACATGCTGATAGAAGGTATACTTTTTAAACGTATAATAAGCTTTTGTTGGCCAGGGTATCTTTAATTTCTTCAACGTTATTCTTGTATGATTTAGAAAACGGAATTAAATCATTAGAATTTTTAATAGCACATTTAGCTTTACCAAAATGAATCCTGGAAACGTGCTTTGTATTAATAATATAACTATTATGGATACGGACAAAGGAGTCCGGTAATAAATTTTGAAAATGCTTTAAGGTTTTAAAAGCTTCTACATTAGTACCATTACTCATGACAAAGTCAGTGGTATTGCTATCTGCTTTTAAGTATAAGATCTCATCCAGGTTGACAAATCGATAATCTCCGTAAGATCGAAAACATAAGGTATTATCGTATAATTCTTCATAGTCTTTTTCAAACCTATGAGTGATTTTTATTAGATCAGCGTTTCTAAATGGTTTTAGAAGGTAATCCATTACATTATTTCTAATGCCTTCAATAGCATATTCCAAAGTTCGGGTCATCACCACAAACTTTGGGAGATACGTCATATATTTAGACAATTCGGTTAGCAGGTTGTACTGCATCCGATCCTGATAAATACCGGGAGTATCCGGTTCCATAAATACAAGTGCCGGTTTTCTTTCTAAAATCAAATTTAGCGCATCCGCTTCATTTGAGGCAATACCGGTACAAACATAATTTTCATATCTTTCTAAAAAAATCTGAATAGTATTAACAGCGCTATTGTCATTATCAATGATAATATAGGGGTATTTCATAAGGGTACAATTAATGATTAGTTATTTAATTTGTTGTTGTTGTTTACATGTACATTTACTACTGACAATATATCATTAATAATAAAAAAGTATCTGTGGAAAAACCTCAATATTAGTATGGTACGTATCATTTGTCCGAAAAAACAACTATTTCAGCGGACTTATGCACCATATAAAGCTATTTTTTTATATTTACTATAACGTTTAAGTATTGATGGAATACATGAAAAATATTGTGGTTTTAACCGGTGCCGGAATTAGTGCAGAAAGTGGCATCAAAACGTTTAGAGATGCAGATGGTTTATGGGAAGGTTATGATGTGATGGAGGTAGCTTCCCCACAAGGTTGGCAAAAAAATCCGAAGCTAGTACTTCAGTTTTATAATGACCGTCGCCGTCAATTATCAGAAGTGCATCCTAACGCTGCTCATAAGGCTTTAGTACAACTAGAAGAACAGTACCATGTCACAATCATTACTCAAAATGTAGATGACTTGCATGAAAGAGCTGGAAGTTCACATGTCGTACATCTACACGGTGAATTATTAAAGGCAAGAAGTCAAAAAAACCCGGATGAAGTAATACCTTGTACAAATGACATTAATTATGGTGACACCTGTAAGTACGGACAACAACTCCGCCCACATATTGTTTGGTTCGGAGAAGAAGTACCCATGCTGGAAACAGCAATATCCCTAACTGAAAAAGCAGATATTCTAATCATCATCGGGACTTCTATGCAAGTATATCCTGCTGCAAACTTAGTGCACTACGTAACCCCAGGAATTCCAAAATACTTTGTAGACCCCGCTCCTGCCATAACAGATAAGTCTATACAGGTAATTGCTAAAAAGGCCAGCCTGGGCGTTCCTGAATTAGTGACTAAACTTTTAGAGCATGTTTAAATAAGATTCTTATAAATTACCTTATTCTATTGAGAATGATTTGACAATTCTGCCATAATACCCAAGATTCTTGACTTTCCTTCGTTTTTTCATAGTCTTTATCGAGTCTTCTGAAGAAGTTGAAGATACCGAAAGTCCTTTCAGTTACCCATCTCCACTTCAAGGGAACAAAACCTTTTGTGGATGGGGGAGTTGATGATATCTTTACCTCAAGTCCAATTACATTTTCTTCAGCCCACCTCTTAAATATTGTTTTGTAGGCATGATCAGCTACTATTTTTTCCATCCTATCCAGGTACCCTAATAAAGGTTCCACAACTTTGTTGGCTACTACCCCATCAGCTTCATTGGCAGCCCCTACAACAACCCCCCAAACTAAACCTAACGTATCAGTAATTACGTGACGTTTACGGCCATTTACCTTTTTATTACCGTCAACCCCTTTTGACATACTTGTAAAAGGACCGGACTTTATGGATTGACTATCAATGGATAACAAGCTAGGTGTTGGTTCTTTCCCTTGTCGGTTCCGCTCCATTTTGTTAAGCTCAATATTTAATCTCTCTTGTGTCCCATCTTTTTGCCATTTGCGAAAGTAATAGTATACACTTTGCCATTTTGGAAAACTATCCGGGAGGTTACGCCACTGAGTACCTGTACGGAGTTGCCATAAAATAGCGTCTACAATATCCCGTAGTTTATAATGCCCCCGGGTTTTCTTAGGTAAAAATAATTCCATATATTCCCATTGCTGGGTAGTTAATCTGTTATATTTAGATTGCATAAACATTGTTGTTTTAGTCAACTACAAAGTTTAGACTATCCAGCTTTTTAACAAAAAAATTATCCGAAAATTTAGTTTAAACATGCTCTTAAAAGAGAATTAGCCGTGAAGTCGTATCTTTACCCTTTTAAATTTGACCTTTATTTATGTCTTTACAATCCTTACAGGCAGTAAGTCCGATCGATGGCCGTTATCAAAGTAAAACTGTAGCTTTAGGCGCTTTTTTTAGCGAAGAAGCGTTAATTAAATACCGGGTACGCATTGAAGTAGAATATTTTATTGCCTTATGCGAATTGCCATTACCTCAGTTAATTGGTTTTAATACTAGTAAATTTAACGAATTACGTAAACTATATACCAACTTTAAAAGTAAAGATGCACAACGAATAAAGGAGATAGAAAAAACCACCAACCACGATGTAAAAGCGGTTGAATATTTTCTGAAAGAAGAGTTTGACCGGTTGGGGTTAAGCGCACATAAAGAATTTATCCATTTTGGCCTTACTTCACAGGACATTAATAATACGGCAATTCCTTTAAGTTTAAAAGAAGCCATAAATGAAGTCTATATTCCACTTTATCAGGAAGTATTAGGTAAATTAACCTCACTAGCCTCTGATTGGAAAGCCGTGGCAATGCTTGCCCGTACGCATGGCCAACCTGCCTCTCCTACCCGACTCGGTAAAGAAATTCAGGTGTTTGTTAGTCGACTCGAAGCACAATTTGATTTATTGAATGATATTCCCAGCGCAGCAAAATTTGGTGGGGCGACCGGTAATTTTAATGCACACCAGGTAGCTTACCCTACGATAGACTGGAAAAAATTTGGTCAAAAGTTTGTACAGGAAACCCTGGGACTACACTATTCATTTCCTACGACGCAGATTGAACATTATGATCATATGGCTGCCTTGTTTGATGCTTTAAAACGAATTAATACTATAATTCTAGATTTAAACCGGGATATTTGGACTTATGTTTCTATGGACTATTTTAAACAAAAAATTAAAAAAGGGGAAGTAGGTTCCTCAGCAATGCCACATAAAGTAAACCCTATTGACTTTGAAAATAGCGAAGGTAATATTGGTATTGCTAATGCTTTATTTGAACATTTATCTGCAAAACTTCCGGTAAGCCGATTGCAACGGGATTTAACGGATAGTACCGTATTACGTAATATCGGAGTGCCCATTGGGCATACCTTAATTGCATTTCAGTCTACTTTAAAAGGTTTGTATAAACTTTTACTAAACGAAAATGCCTTTCAAAAAGACCTGGAAGCAAACTGGGCTGTGGTAGCAGAAGCCATACAGACCATTCTAAGACGAGAAGGCTATCCTAATCCATATGAAGCTTTAAAAGGATTAACCCGAACCAATACTCAAATTAATCAGGAGTCCATTGCTGATTTTATTGACTCCTTAGAAATTTCTAAACCTATAAAAGAAGAATTGCTTAGCATCTCACCTACTAACTATACCGGAATATAAATGAGATGGTTTAAACCCGGAAACAGAACTATGATTATACTCACTGCAACTTTGTGCTTTGGGTTTATTATTACCGGTTTAACCACCCTTCTGGATTACTTATTAGTTCAAATACTTTGGGTAGGGCTATTTTTTTACTTTATTATTTCTCTGGTATTCGTTAACCTTCCGGAAGAGAAAGATGAATAACTTTTGTCTAATCCATTATATTTTTAGGCATAGCCAAAGAAACTTAGGTACTTATAAATAAGTAAAAAAAGCTCCAGTTGATAATAGCGTTAGTGTATCAAAATTAACTCAACTATTTTGTTTACAGCTATCAATTCTATCCTAAATCCTTTCCGAAATAAAGAATTTTTAGCTACCTTCCCTTTGGGACGGGCCGGGGATGTTATCTAAGTTATTTTAAACTAAAACTAAAAAATAAACCCATTACATTACTTAAACAAGGTGGTATAACGGGCTATGCTTTTCAAAAATTAAAATCTACTTAAATTCAGGTTAAATACTATCAAAGATGCTAGCTGCATCCAGTACGCTAGAACTGTTGTCCATTAGGGTTTTGGACAAAGTATTCATCTTTTCCGTGCTCATATTATTACCCAATACCCGAACCAGGGCAAACCCGGCTGAAGGTTTTGTGGCATAAATAATGACCTCATCAATACGGGTATCATCTCCTTCATATAATATTTGAACATTCGTATTATTTTTAGAAAAACGCATTAATGATTCGTATTTCTTATTTTTTAAAATTGCCGTCACCTTTTGTTTTTCCGTTTCAAATTTAGCAGTATTAGCTTCCGAAGCTTTTAAGGCTAGAAAGTTTACTTTTTTAATACTTTCCAGTGCTTCTTTCTCTTCTTGTTTTAATTGAAGGCTTTGTGCGTCCAATAAGCTAGTAGGAATATCCATTGTGATAAAATCCGCATCTTCCTTTTGGTTGACCAAATATTCCTGTAAAGTTGTTTCCTGATTACAAGAAGCTATGAAAAGGACAGCACTTAGTAATAAAACACATTTTTTAACTATTTTCATCTTTCTATTTATTTTTATCTACATTTTTCAATTCTTTTCCTCCGGGTATGTTTAAATCATCAGCTAACTTGGATACTTGTTTCAAATCTATATTTCCAGTGATAATTAACACTACGGTATCAGGGGAATCCTTAGAAGAATTATTTCCATCCGGGCTTTCCAGGAACATAAAAAGCTCACTAACAAAATCCTCATTCTTCCCGGGTTTAGAATAAAACCGAATGTTCTGTCCGTCACTATTTACACGCATTAATTCATCCAACGAGGCTTTTTTAAGATAACCCGTCACATCTGACTTCATTTTTAAACCTACTTCTTTATTATCCGTAGCAAATACTTTTATGTTTTCAATATTTTCTACCAAGTTGATATACTGTTGTGTCTCCTGGTCGCCGCTATCAAAATCGATTTTGCTTAGTAACTTAAACATCTTACTGGTCATCACCATAGAAGAAACATCATTCATATTCTCGTACTTATCAAAAGTACCTTGGGCAATAATAAATGTGGGGGCAATGAGGATTAGGGCAATTATGATATACTTTTTCATTTGTTTTCTCTTTAGTTTTTTAGGGTATTATTTAATTGTAATTATTTTATTTTTTGTTTTTTCAAATTCATCCAGGTATTTTAAATCCTGTGCACCATGGTTCATATAGCGTGCTACCAGATGTAAAACTTCCTTTGTTTTTTGCATTGCAATTTCGGGGTCTTCATACGTACCCAGTTCTTCTTTTTCGGAGGGAAGGCTGTTGACAAAAACACCGATTAGGATAGCAATCGATGCTGCAATTCCAAGCATCCAAATGACCGAAGGCTTCTCTCGATTAAACACAGGTTCTTTATCCGGTAAGGTAACTGATTGTTCTTTCTCGAAGAATAAGAACATCTGTCGATACGCATATAAGGAAGGTTCGTCTTTATACTTTTGTAGTTCTTCTTTTAAACGTTGCTCGTCAGATAGTGAGGTGGCGCCTTCCTCATATTTTTTTAGTAACGATTTTATTTCAGGTAATTCCATAGCTATGTTTTTTTTCAATTTCGGTACGTATCCATTTACGCGCTCTCGATAAAGAGACCCGTACGGCGGTCTCATTCATATCCAGCATTTTAGCAATTTCATGATTATCATATTGTTCAATATCCCGCAATTGAACGATCATACGTTGTTGTGCCGGCAGTTCATTCATAACCCGTTGTACCCAATCCATGGTATCTTTAGCTTCGGTTTTTCTATGTAAAGAAGCTTCCCTACTACTATAATTAGAATGAACCAGTTTCATATTTTCGGATTCTTTAGCTTTTAATTTATCAAAGCAAAAGTTTTTGGTCATCGTCATGGCAAAAGCTTCTACATTCTTATACCCGGTGATACTGCTTTTATTTTTCCACAACTTCAACAGAATTTCCTGGGTAGCATCTTCAGCTTCTTCGGTACTCACCAATAAACGCTTGGCCATTCTAAAAAGTTTGTCCTTAAACGTATCGGTTAATTTTATAAAAGCTACTTCTTTCATTCCGGTTATTCGTAAAACCTGCGTTATTAATGCTTTATAAAAGGGAGACGACCTACTGCTTTTTTTGTTACAAGTATACTAAAAAACAATTTTTATATGTTATCTTTCTACATAATAGCCGTACTAATATGATAATGAAGGTATGTAGTACTACATATTCAATATTCCGGAGCTATAGTCATTTAAAGCAACAGGAAGCATACCACTTTGAAATTAATCAAAACAGGATTATTAAATGAAATACAACTACCTCTTTTTTCTCTTCTTCGGAAGCAGTTTACTTATTAATACGGCTTGTTTTAAAGACAATGATGATGTAATTGTTCCATCAAATACTTCAGAAATTAATGATTTTATCTGGAGGGGAATGAACCGCTTTTATTTGTATAAGGCTACTTCTGCAAACTTAGGCAACGACCGATTTGACGGCAATACCGAATACCAATCCTTTATTAATTCTTTTGATTCACCGGAAGCTTTATTTGATAATTTACAGGTAGTCATTGATGAATTTAGCTTTTTAGTAGATGACTATATTGAACTTGAGAATTCTTTTAACGGAATTACCAAAAACAACGGGATGGAATTTACATTAAGTCGCTATCCTAATGAACCCACTAATATTTTTGGATTTGTACGTTTGGTGCTACCTGGTACAGATGCGGAGGCTAAAGGACTTACCCGGGGAATAATTTTTAACCGTATTGACGGTCAACAGATTACTGAAAATAATTTTAGGTCTTTACTTGCTTCAGATACGTATACGATTGGATTAGCAACACTAGCGGGCGAAACTATTACGGAGGTAGCTACCACCATAAGTCTTACTAAAGTTGAATATACGGAGAACCCTGTATTTATTGATAAAGTCATTGTTGAAGAAGGAAAGAAGATAGGTTACCTGATGTATAACGCTTTTAATGCTAGTTTTGACTCCCAATTAAACGCTGCTTTTGCCCGGCTTAAATCTGAAAATATTGAGGAGTTAGTCCTAGACCTTAGATATAATGGCGGTGGAAATGTAGAGACTGCCAAAGATTTGGCCAGTATGATTACCGGACAATTCAACGGAGAAATTTTTTCTACTGAAGAGTGGAATGAAGAGTTTCAGGAAGCATTTCTAAACGATAACCCCGATCGCCTGATCAATCGATTTGATACTAAAATTGATAATGGGGAAGATATTAATTCGTTACAACTTACCCGGGTTTTTGTGTTGACTACCCGTAGTTCAGCTTCTGCCAGCGAACTGATCATAAATGCATTAGATCCTTATATCGATGTAGTAAGAATAGGAACTACTACCCGGGGTAAATTTCAAGCATCCATAACGCTTTATGATTCGGATAATTTTAGACGACAGCGGGCAAACCCCGGTCATACCTATGCTATGCAACCTTTAGTACTTAAGTCACTAAACTCAGTTGGGTTTACCGATTATTTTGACGGACTTGCTCCGGACATTGAAGTACCGGAAGATTTTAGTAATCCCGGAGTTTTAGGAACTCCAGAAGAACCCCTTTTTAAAGCAGCCTTAGACGTGATTTTTGCCAGGAAGTCTTTAAAACATAAAGCGAATATTAGATATCAGTTTGTTGGGGAAAGCGGGGAATCGCAACTAAACTATCAAAAGATGTTTAAAAAGGAGATTGAATTTACACATTAACATCAAAATACAATACTTTTTTTAAGTTAAAACCTTATATTTAGAAATTATTTAAAATGCTCTTATGAAAAAGATAAAATACCTAAGCTTGTTAGTTGCCTTTATTACACTAATAGCTTGTAGCAACGATGATGAAGGAACGGATACAGATACAGGTAATGAAATAGATACTGACAACGAAGTCGTAAATGAAGATTTTGAGGTTGATGACTTTATTTGGCAAGCTATGAATCTAGTATATCTTTATAAAGCAGATGTTTCAGATCTAAATGATGACAAAATTCAAAATCAATCGGAATATGAAAACTTTTTAAAAAGCTTTGATTCTCCGGAATCTCTGTATGACGCATTGCAATCCAGTCAAGACCGATTTAGTTTTCTAACACCAGATTATGTAGCCTTAGAGAAACAATTCAGTGGCATCTCTAAAAGTAATGGAATGGAGTTTGGTTTAGTAAGAAAAACTCAAGGTGGTGACGATGTAGTAGGATTTGTAAGATATGTTTTACCAAGCACGGATGCGGAAAGAAAAGGGATTGAGCGAGGAGATTTTTTTGATGCTATTGATGGAGAAGTATTAACTGTTAATAGTAATTTTCAAGAATTATTTGCAAGAGACTCCTATACCGTAAGATTTGTGGACGAGACTAATAACTTTACTCCTATAGAAGATATAAACTTAACCGCGGTAGAGTATACAGAGAATCCTATTTTTATTTCTAAAACCATAGATTATAAAGGTCAAAAGATCGGTTATATAATGTATAATGGATTTACCGGCACCTTCGATGAACAATTGAATGATGCTTTTGGAGTCCTAAAAACGGATGGAGTTACAGATTTAATCCTTGATTTGCGTTATAATGGAGGTGGTTCCGTACGTACGGCCATTGATCTAGCCGCGATGATTACCGGACAATTTACCGGTGATATTTTTTCTAAAGAGATTTGGAATGAAAATTTACAGGCACAATTTTCATCAGGGCCAAACGGAGAAGAAAATTTATTAAATCGATTTGTAGATACGATACGAACCGGAGCTCCTATTAATAAACTAGAGCTTGCTAAAGTCCATGTTTTAACAACCGATCGTACCGCTTCGGCTAGTGAATTAATAATTAACGGATTAGATCCTTATATCACTGTAGTACAAATTGGAGAAACTACTACTGGTAAGTTTCAGGCCTCTGCAACTTTTTATGACTCGCAAAATCTAGGTAGAGAAAATGCAAATCCTAATCATACCTATGCGATTCAACCATTAATTTTTAAATCAGCAAATAAAGATGATATTACTGATTTTGTAGATGGATTGGTTCCGGAAGTTCCTTTTCAGGAAAGCTTACTTAACTTAGGTACTTTAGGAGAAGTAGAAGAACCTTTTTTAAATGCTGCCTTAGAATTTATTACAACTGGCGCCGTGCCTACTAGTTCTAAAAGCAATTTATTGAATGAAACCATCGGTGAATCAAAAATGCATTCACCCATCTACCAAAAAATGTATGACAATACTAAAGATTATTCTTTTTTATTAAAAGATTAGTCATGAGATGTATGATAGATTTTACTTTTTTAGTTCCTATTTTTCAAAGGGAGGAGCTAAAATAGTATTTATTTTTTAGTGAGCATCCTTAACTAATCCTACTCTTGACAATTTTTTAAAACTAGCATTCTACAACCTTTAAATTAAAAATTATAAAAATTTATCTTTGTTATAACAAAAAAGCAAATGTGATGAATATAGAAAGTACCAAGTTAGAACTAATGCATTTATTACTTCAAACTCAAGAAGAATCATTACTTACTAAATTAAAGAAAGTTTTTGAAGAAGAGCAAAAGGATTGGTGGTATGATTTAAGCAAACAAGAACAAGAAGATATTGAAGTTAGTATTATTCAAGCAAATAGAGAGGAGTATATAGATGATAAAGAAGCGATGAATCGCTTTCAAAAATGGCATTAAAAATAGTATGGACTCCTAAAGCTCTCGAAGGTTTAGATTCCGTGCTTGATTATCTTGATATACATTGGACCTCAAAAGAAATATTAATTTTAGAAAGTAAAATCGAAGAATTTAAATCGCAAGTAGAAAGGACACCTTTTATATACCCAACTACTGGGAAACACAAGTATATTCGAAAAGCTGTATTGAGCAAACACAATTATATTATCTATCGGATAAAACCTCAAAAGAAAGTTATAGAAATTATTTATTTTAAAGCATCAAAACAGAAACCGGATTCTTAATAGTACTATCTCCAAATTAAAAGTTTCATTAACACTATTTCCTGCTGGAAATACCCTAAAAATCAAAGCAAAACCTCTTATTAAAATTATAACGCTGAAAATTCCCTACGGTAGTTTAACCGTATGTACACGATAATTAAACTATTAAATATTGTTAAAAAAGTTTAATTTTTACTCTTAAAATTTATTAAACATTACCTTCTTTCGTACGAAAATATTACTTTTAACAATTCTTTAAAAGAACCTTATGAAAAGAATACAATATTTAGCTTTTTTGTTTGCCTTTGTGATATTTTTTAGTTGTGGTAGTGATGATGAGGGTATGGATCCAATCTCAGATCCGGATCCGGATCCAAAAGAAGAAATTGATCCGGACAATGAGGATTTTGAAATTGATGATTTTATATACGAAAATATGAACCTGTACTATCTTTATAAAGAAGATGTTGCAGATTTAGCTAATAATAGATGGGAATCAGAACAAAAATATAAACAGTATTTAGCTAATTTTGAATCTCCCGAATCTCTTTTTGATAATTTACTATCAAAAGACTTATTATTAGGACAACGTAAAGACCGGTTTAGCTTTTTGATTAATGATATCAACACGTTTAAAAATGCCCAGTCCGGAGTAATTACTACCAGTGGTATGCAATTTAAAGTAGGACTAATTTTTCAGGACAGTAGAGACCTATTTGGTTATGTAACCTATGTGTTACCTAATACGGATGCAGCGACAAAAGGCATCCAAAGGGGTCAATTTTTTACCCATGTAGACGGATTAAAATTGACAATTGATAACTTTTTAGATTTATTAATAAACGATAACGCTTCTTTTACGATTGGCTTTGCAGATCAGGATTTTCAAAGAACTGAAGATATAACTTTACTAAAGGCTCAACATATAGAAGATCCCATTCATATTGCTAAAACTCTTGAATTTAATGGAAAGAGAGTTGGATATTTAATGTATAACGAATTTAACTTTGATTTTAACGGACAGTTAAATGAAGTTTTTGCAGATTTTAAAGCAGAAGGGATTAGTGATTTGGTATTAGACCTAAGATACAATGGTGGGGGTTCCGTAAATACTGCGATTGCCCTTGCCGGAATGATTACCGGACAGTTTAAAGGCGAAATTTTTACTCAAAATTCTCATAATAAAGATTATCAGGCAGCTATTAATAATTTTGCTAATGCAGATGAAATTTTATTCGATCGGTTTTCTGATAAAGTTACGATAGAAATTAAAGACGATGGACCTAATATAACCGAACCTATGAACTCTTTAAATTTAAATAGGGTTATTGTATTAGCTGGTTCTAATAGTGCATCTGCTAGTGAATTAATTATAAATAGTTTAGAACCTTATATCGAGGTAGTCCACATTGGAAATAATACCACCGGTAAATTTCAGGGATCAGCAACCATTTATGATTCTGAAAGGGTTTTTACAAGACAAGGTATCAATCCTAATCATAATTATGCTTTACAACCCTTAATTGTTAAAATTGCAAATAAAGAGGGTATTACCGATTTTGCTAATGGTTTAACCCCGGACTATACATTTATAGAGAACGCTTTTAAGATGGGAACATTAGGTGATGTATTTGAACCTTGGTTAAATGAAGCCTTAGAATATATTGTAACTGGTACTTTAACAGAAACCAAAAATAATGGTAACAGTTTTAAAGAAGTAGGAAATTCTAAAATGAAGCAGTTAAACTATCAAAGAATGTATGTAGATATGGTACCGGAAAAATAACTGGCTGTATTCTTATTATAAGAAAGCCGTTTCAAAGCATATTGAAACGGCTTTTTGCTCTTTATAGCCACGCAGGCAGGTATGGGGTACTCTACTGAAAGTAAATCTTAGAAGGTACGACGCCTACCGTAACAGATTCAATGACTTCCAGGGTTTCCAGATCGATAATATCCAGTTCACCATCACTACCAAAATCTTTTGCATCTACTGCATATAACCTATTGTCGCGAATACTCATACCATAATACGATAAATCTTCAAGTATAGGAGACTCGGCGAGGGTTTGTGAAGTTTTTGCTATCTTGTAAACTTTTGCATCCAGGTAATAATAAATTTCTCCATTTTCATAATCCATTAAAGAAGGTTGTTGCTGATCCGGAAAAGGAATTGTTGTTTCAATTTCATTAGTGGTTGTATTTAATTTAACCAAAGCTCCAGGGGTAGATTTTGAAGCATCAACAAAATCAGGTTTTCCTCCACATAGAATCCATAAATTTTCGTCTCCGTCAAGTTCTAACTCATCCGGATTATCTCCTACTACGACTTCCGTAACATTATCTGTATTAATATCAATAATTGAAAGTATATCGTTATTGGTAAAACCTCCTTTATGAGATACATAGATAAAATCACCTTTACCTACCACCCTTTCTGGACCATTAGAAACCGGAATAGTATTTTCGACCGTAAAGGTTTCTAAGTCCAGGACTGCTATAAAATCATCCGTAGTATCTTCCGGATTTCCCCAATTAGTAACATATCCTTTACCACCCGCAAAATCGATATATCTTGGAGTTTGTAACCCTTCGGTAACAATTGTTTTTTCCTTAAAAGTATAGCGATTTACAACGGCTACGGTATTAGCATTATCAACCACTACAAAAGCCAGGCTATCTAGAAACCCTATAGATTGTTGAAACGTTCCTAATATCCCTTCATTTACAGTGCTATAGATGTTATTCCGTACATTAGCTAAACTTTCCGGAATAAAGGATACTGATCCGGAGACTCCGGTAGTAGATCCTTCATGAGATACCAGTATTCCATTTTGAAATGCTCCCTGAATAATTTCTTCCGGAGTTGTGTTGTCATCGTCACTACAGCTAGCCAGAAACAAGGTAGTACATAAGCTTATTAGGAATAAATTTTTGATTGTCATTGTGTTTAAAGATTAAGTGTTATTTGTAATTGATAATTCCGTGGAGGCATCGGCCTAAAACCTACATTTTGATAGATCTCATTATAAAGATTGGCTACTTTAATTTCAGTTAAAGCAGCTATATTTTTTCCTAAAGAAAAATGATACCCAATTCCTACATTGGACACATCATATCCGGCTAATTCCCGGGTATTATCCGTAGTCAAAAACACCGGGGCGTTGTATAGAAACTGATAGTAAAAAACTAATTTTTTGTAAGCATAAGAAAGAGAAGCAGTCACCTTATGCATTGGTACATAAATCAATTGTTTATCCGTTTCCTGATTTTCAGATACCGTATATGCGTAATTAGTATCTATTTGCAATTGACCGTAGGTAAACTTTTTCAGGTAGGAAGCTGTGGTTTCCATACCATAACTTCTTACACTAGCTACATTGACCGGAGACCAAACAGTTCCGCTTAAGGGTCGCCATTGAATCAGGTTTTTTGCATCGATCAGATACCCTGCTACATTTACAGATAAATTCTTAAAATGAAATCCCTGTACAAGTTCTCCCTGTACTGATGTTTCCGGAATAAGATCAGGATTACCTTCACCTCCGGGACCTCCCCAAAACAAATCGTTATAGGTAGGTATCCTATAATTACGGGATGTATTTAATTGTAAGTGATACCAAGGCGTTATTTTATAGGTGGCATCAAAAGAATATAATAAAGGTGCCTTAAACGCATTATTTTCTTCTTGCCTCAGGTGAGCGGTATACGAAAAGTTCTTATTTACTTCATGTTTAAACGTCAGGATCCCGGTGTAAATAGATCGATCTTTCGGCTCAAAAAAATTAGTGCCTTCCCCCTGAATATAAGATACCTGCCCTTGAACTTCTAAGTACAGATCATCTGAAAGTGTATATCCACCCGTATATTTTCCTAAATAAGTACGGGATTTACCGAAATCAAAATCATCAGAATTCCGATCCGCATAATATCTATAATTTTCGTACAAAAATGCGGTAGATACCGTAGAAGTAAATTTATTTTTTTGATGTTGCCAACTAAATATTGTCCTTGAATTTCTGTCTTCGTAAAAATCATTGGACGGAGAAGGTACTGCTCCTGAAAGCACTCCGGAAAAACCACGGTCTCCAATAAAGGTATTATGGTGAAATTTTAAAAGATCCTTTTTAGAAATATAATGTCCTACGTTCAGATTAAGATCATAGTTCTGATAATCACCGTTTTGATTTTTAAAATTGGTCGTAAGATAGTCAAAATCATTATCCGAAGAAGAACGTTCCATTCCCCCGGAGATTGTACTTTTACTCGTTCCGTAACTAGCTTTATAGTTTACTAAGGAAGTAGCAAAACTGCCGTAACCCGATCGAAACCTTTGATCAAAATGTTTATTAAAGTCAAGAGTATTGGTCAAATGTACCGAACCCCCAATAGCCCCACTCCCAAATTGTACACTGCCACCGCCGCTCCGGATAGTAATTTCATCCAGGTTTCCGGTTCTGATCGTATTAAAATCCGTTTGTCCGTTAAGTTGTGAGTTGATATTAATACCGTTCCAAATGACCGCAGTTTGAGCAGCACTGGTACCTCTAAAAGATGCCGAAGAAGTTCCGCCTATTCCGTTTTCCCTAAAATATAAGGTGGAATTATAGCGTAACAAATCGGTTAATGCAGGGTTATTTCGTTGTATAGTTGAGTCCGTAAGTGTTTCTTTTTTAAAGCCATCAGAAAACACGGTCAAGCGTCGGTCTTTAAGAAAAACCGCTTCCAGTTCGTTTACAGGGATTTCCTGACCGAAACTTAATAGACTACACCCTACCCCAAGGATACTGTACAAAAACTTTTTGATCCGCTTCATCATTAATTGAACCTTTTTCCCGAGATTCATAATTACCTGAGAATAATGGCAGGTCTCCTGGCTCACGTTTTGTTACCAACCTTCCCATTCGTTATTAACAAACAGTGGTATTGTAGTAGGATAACAAACATCCGCCTACGGCGGACTAAGTATACAGTTGCGGGAACAGCTCCGGCTTTTCCAATTTATAGTTCTTAACCAGGTACATTTGTTTATCACTTTTGGTATAATCCGTCAGTTCGAGTGCTTCGACCAAAGGAAGAAGTGTATCGAGAACAAGGATTATAGTTAAAAGCTATTCTCGATACGTTTTTTTCCATTTCATTACAAAAAACACTCGAATTGACGCTTTTTACTAAACGTATGACCAATATAGATACAAATTAAAGTATCGGATTCCCTTTTAATTTTCAGCTTTACCAAAGCTTTAAAACCAAAATTCGATGCGAATGTATTATAATTTACACAAAAGTCTGCTACGTTTTTAATAAGAATTGAGAATTACCTATACCTTTATACCCAAAAGCACCGAACACATTTCATGAAACTTTATTACATCACCGGGGGAGAACGTTCAGGAAAAAGCAGGTACGCTCAGGAACTTGCCTTAAGCTTGTCTCCTACCCCCTGGTATCTGGCAACTTCCAGAATATGGGATGCAGATCATCAAAAACGTATTGACCGCCACGTTGCAGATCGGCCTGCCCCGTGGAATTCGATGGAAGAAGAGAAAGAACTTGCCTCGGTAATTAAAGAAAATAGCGTCACCGTTATTGATTGCGTAACCTTGTGGTTAACCAATTATTATGTAGATACAAAAAATGATTTGAAAAAATCCCTGGCACTGGCAAAATCCGAATTTGACAAATTAATAACGATCAATGCTACATTAATTATCATTTCTAACGAAATCGGTATGGGCGTTCATGCTACTACCCAAATAGGGAGAAAATTTACAGAATTACAAGGTTGGATGAACCAATACATTGCCCAACATGCACATAAGGCTATCTTAATGGTTTCGGGTTTGCCTATGATTTTAAAAGACGAAGAATGATTGACAAAATTCAAAATAAGGCACTGGAAGCTAAAGTTCAGCATCTGATTGATACTAAGACAAAACCCCCGGGTTCATTAGGTGTTTTAGAAGAAGTAGCGTTGCAAATCAGTTTAATTCAACAGACGGTGGCACCTTTTTTAAAAAATCCCACACTTATTGTTTTTGCCGGAGATCATGGGATTGCTACTCACGGAGAGGTAAATCCTTATCCGCAAGAAGTTACCGCCCAAATGGTACTGAACTTTTTACGGGGCGGAGCCGCTATTAACGTGTTTTGCAAGCAACATGATATTAATTTAAAAGTCGTAGATGCCGGCGTGAATTACGATTTTGATCAAAACGAAAACCTGCTACACCTTAAAGTCAATAAAGGCACTAAAAATTATCAGGAAGAACCTGCAATGTCCATAGCAGAATATCAGGAAGCTTTAGAAAAAGGCGGAGCATTGGTACAACAAATATTTGATCAAGGGAGTAATTGTATTGGATTTGGAGAAATGGGAATTGGCAACACCTCTTCTGCATCCCTATTGATGGCTTATTTTTTAAACGAACCCATAGATCAATGTGTGGGTGCTGGTACCGGCCTTACTGCCGAAGGTATTCGTAATAAAACCAAGATATTAGAAGCTGTTATTAATAAATACCAGCCGTATTCTCCTGAAGAAGCCTTACGGACTTTCGGAGGTTTTGAGATGGTCATGATTACCGGGGCTATTCTAAAAGCCGCTCAATTTAGGATGACTATTTTAATCGATGGTTTTATTGTGACCGCTGCGTTATTAGGAGCCTATGCTTTTAATAAAAATTGTCTGGACTATTGTATTGCCACCCATACTTCTGATGAATCCGGACATCAAAAGATGTTAGAATATCTTAATAAAAAAGCATTACTAAACCTGAGACTTCGATTGGGAGAAGGTACCGGAGTCGCTTTAGCTTATCCTTTACTTCAATCTGCAATAGGTTTTTTAAACGAAATGGCAAGTTTTGAGTCGGCGCAGGTTTCGGATGCAAATTAACCTTAATTCTATCTTTTGAAAGAAGAAATACGTATCTTTTTTACTGCATTGATGTTTTTTACCCGGATTCCCTGTCCGAAATGGGTAGGGCACGAACCCGGGTATCTTCAAAAAAGTTCTAAATATTTTCCGCTGGTCGGTATCCTTGTTGGTAGTATAGGCGCCATTACTTTCTACCTCAGCCATTTTATAGTTTCTATTCCGTTGGCAATTATTTCTTCAGTAATTGCGACGGTTTATACGACGGGTGCCTTTCACGAAGATGGGTTTGCCGATGTATGTGATGGTTTTGGTGGCGGATGGACTAAAGAAAAAATACTACTAATCATGAAGGATTCACGCTTGGGTACCTATGGAACCATCGGATTAGTGCTGTTATTAGGAGTAAAAATACTAGCTTTGACGGAAATACCAATACACTGGATTCCGATTACGCTTATTAGCGGACATAGTTCGAGCCGGTTTATTGCTACTACACTTATCTATACACATCCATACGTTCGGGATACGGATAGCAAAGCCAAACCGGCAGCTCAAGGTATGAATACTAAAATGCTACTTATTAGCGGATTTTTTGGTGTACTTCCCTTTATTTTCTTTAGGAATCCCTTAGTTTTCTTATGTCTCCTTCCTATGTATTTATCAAAAATGTATTTGGGAAATAAATTTACCAAATGGATTGGCGGACAAACCGGAGACTGTGCCGGAGCGGTACAACAAGTGAGTGAAGTAATTTTTTACCTTAGTATACTTATCCTATGGAAATTCACCTAATTCGGCATACTACTCCCGATATTCAAAAAGGGATTTGTTACGGTCAATCAGATATTGGAGTGGCGGCTACTTTTTCTTCAGAAGTTAAAGAAATTCAAAAGCAAATACCATTAGATGCATCTACCGTAATTTATAGCAGTCCGTTACAAAGGTGTATGCAGTTAGCAAACAGCTTCGGCTTGCCCGTTATACAAGATTCCCGATTACGGGAAGTCAATTTTGGTACCTGGGAATTACAAGCCTGGGATGCTATCCCTCAAAACGAAATGGAACCCTGGATGAAGAACTTTGTAAGTGTAGCCCCTCCTAGTGGGGAATCCTATGAAGCTGTTCAAAAACGGGTGCTTGCAAGTTTTACGGAAATTTTACAAAGTTCTTCAAAGTCAGTTATTATTTGTACCCATGCTTCTCCGCTACGTATTATCTTATCTAACCTTAAAGAAATTCCGCTTAAAGATTCCTTTAGCCTTACTGTAGCATACGGGCAGGTGTTTAAAATTCAGTATGCCGATAAAAAATTGACTATTATTGACTAAAAGTAAGATTGATCTTAGCTTCTAGCTTATAAAACCTGACTACAAAGGATTCTGTATATTAGCGCCTAATTGATAAACGGATGCAATGCGCCTACTTCCTATCATTTTATTTATCTTTAATTTGCTTTGCTATTCCTGTAAAACAGATACAAAAAAGATTCAAGCTTCCCCTACGGATAGTATTAGTGAATTAAATATTACTTATGCAAACGGGTTTACCATTACCCAACATGATAATTATCGACATATCAAGGTAACCGCCCCCTGGCCGGAAGCTAAAGACACTTTGCATTACATCCTATATCCTAAAAATTCAAAAAAACCTAAGATTAATATTGATGCTACTTTTATTGGGACTCCGGTACAATCGGTAGTAGTGACTTCGACCACAGATATTCCTATGTTAGAAGTCTTGGAAATTGATTCGCTACTAGTAGGTTTCCCACAAACGCAATATATTTCTTCAGAAAAGACCAGGAAAAGAGTAATTGATGGGAAGGTAACGGAGCTAGGAAACGAACAAAATATAAACGTAGAAGCTTTACTAGAATTGAATCCTAATCTGGTTATCGGGTTTTCTACTACCGGACAAAACGCCACGTATGAACTGCTAAAAAAATCCGGTATTCCAGTGGTGATAAATGGTTCCTGGCTAGAGCAACATCCGCTGGGCAGAACGGAATGGATTAGGTTTATCGCTTCGTTTTTTCATAAAGAAGATAAGGCAAAAACGGTTTTTAATACGATAAAAAAGGAATATAAAACTACTGCTGATAAGGTAAAAGCTCTAACGAAAAAGGCTACGATACTACCTGGCTCCCTTTTTAAAGATGTATGGTATGTACCAGGAGGAGATAGTTATATGGCAAAGTTTTATAAGGATGCAAGCTTGTCTTATGCCTGGGCACAAACCAAACAAACCGGTAGTTTATCCTTAAGTATTGAAGAGGTATTGGATAAAGCACAAGATGCCGATATCTGGATCACTACTAAAACTTTATCATCTTTAAAAGAGCTTTATGAAGAAAACAGTAAATATGAACTCTTTACTGCATTTGAAAATAAAAACGTATATTCTACTTTTAATAAAGGTTCCGGAAGTGGTACTGACTTTTATGAATTAGGTTCATTACGACCGGATTTAATTTTAAAAGACCTGATTAAAATCGGGCATCCGGGAGTACTACCAGATTATGATTTATACTTTTTCAAGCAATTAAACCAGAACGTTGACCCCAAATAAGAAACATAGATTTTATTTTATCATATTATCCGTTACCCTGATCTTTTGTTTTATTTTAAATGTAAGCTTAGGTTCGGTGATCATCCCCTGGTCAGCTATCGGCAATAGTTTTATCAATGGTCCGGTTGAAAAAGAGTCCTGGCGTATTATTATTTTATCTTATCGTATTCCCAAGGCATGTACGGCAATTTTAACCGGAGGTTGCCTGGGAGTTTCCGGATTGGTTATGCAGACCTTTTTTAGGAATCCGTTAGCCGGGCCTTTTGTCCTGGGTATTAGTTCAGGAGCAAGTTTAGGCGTTGCCATATTGATTTTAGGAGGTGCATTTATTTTTACAGAAACTTCGTTTTTTATTCCGAATTGGCAACTAATTATCGCTTCCAGTTTAGGGAGCATGATATTGTTAACTATTGTTTTATTAGTTTCCCGAAAAGTAAAAGATACCATGTCTATACTTATTATTGGATTAATGTTCGGTAGTATGACGGCAGCAGTGGTAGGTATTTTATCATACTTTGCTCCGGCTGAACTCTTGCAACGCTACATCTTTTGGAGTCTGGGTAGCCTGGGTAATGTTTCCTGGGCAGATTTACTGTATTATTTAATCACTTCTGTTTTGGGTATTCTCATTATTCTTTTTTGCATCAAACCTTTAAACTTATTATTATTAGGCGAGAATTACGCTAAAAGCACTGGTATATCCATTCAAAAAATCAAAATATTAGTAATTATATCTACCGGATTGTTAGCTGGTGGGGTTACCGCTTTTGCCGGTCCCATTGCCTTTATTGGTTTGGCAATTCCGCATCTGACCCGTTTGCTTGTTAAAACTTCAGATCACCAGATAAGTCTTCCGACGGTTTTTTTGACCGGGAGTATTCTTTTGTTACTATGTGATACTATTGCCCAGCTACCGGGCTTACCATTAACCTTACCTATTAACGCTGTAACTGCAATTATCGGAGCACCGGTTGTGATCTGGTTACTGGTAAAAAAGCGAAAATTATTGTTTTAACTTCTTTAATCCGTAAGATGAAACCAATTACTCCGGAACATAAAAATAGTATTCTTCAAGCACTAGAACTCACTATCGGGTATCATGAAAAATCCGGTCTCAATGTGGTTGAGGCAGACATTAATTTAAAACTACAACAAGGAGAATTGATTGGGCTAGTGGGTGCTAATGGTATTGGAAAGTCTACCCTATTAAAAACCTTTTGTGGCATTTTACCTCCTTTGCATGGAGAAATACACTTAAATAATCGAAATATTCAGCAATACGAACCCCTTGAGCTGTCAAAGCTTTTAAGTGTAGTGCTTACCGAGGCACCGGCGTCTAAACACATAAGCGTACAGGAATTAGTAGCTTTGGGAAGGCATCCGTACACCAATTGGGTGGGAAGCTTAACTGAAGAAGATATTGTCAAAGTGAAAAGTGCGATTGAAATCACCCATATTCAAGATATTGTACATCGTAAATGCTACGAACTTAGTGACGGTCAATTGCAAAAAGTCATGATTGCCAGAGCTATCGCACAAGACACCCCTTTAATTATTTTGGATGAACCTACTACCCACCTGGATGTGCATTACCGGGCTTATATTTTAAAATTATTAAGGCGGCTATCGTTTGAACTTAAAAAGACAATTTTATTTTCTACCCATGAGATTGATTTTTCTATTCAGGTATGTGATAAAATGATTGTGATGAATAAAGACAGGACGGAATATGGTCGTCCTAAAGAACTCATTGCATGTCGTGCCTTTCATGAACTTTTCCCGGATGATCTGATCATTTTCGATGAAAGCTCAGAACGATATTTATTGCGGAGTTAAAAGGCAATACGTTTGTATTTACACCATATTAATTATCACATTCTTAATAAATTATTATTTTTTCTACGGATTAAACACAGAATATTCGGGTGAAATTCATTTTAGTTTATGATATATACTAGATATATTTGCATCTATACCTAAACTATAAAAATTATGAAAAATTTTAAGACTAGTGCAATTATTTTGTTGGTCAGTATCCTCCCCTTTTTTACAAGCTGTAGTGATGACAATGATGACCTGGTAGTTACCGAAGAAGAGTCAGAATTTGACGGAAACCTTATCGTGACTGAAAGTGGTGCCGGAGATAATAGAAATGTAGTACTGAACGCTGACAATATCGAAGAAAATTCAGTATTAGTGAAAGTTAGATTTGCTACCACCACTGAAAATATGAGGCGTTTGTATATCACCCGGGATGTTGCTAATAGCGGAATTGAAGTATATGACTTAAATAATAAAACAGAGGGAATCGAAATTGACGATAAAGCCGATGGTTCTGTTGACTTAAAAGGAGATGATAAAAAAGAATTTGAATTCCAAATCAGACTGGATAAACCACTACTTAGTAATGGTACGGTTGAATATACTTTATGGACTACTACCGGTCGGGGTGATTTTAGAGATGTAAGTAAAAGAAATGCATTAGGGGCTGAAGTAGTTGGTACAGTTACCCTAGAATACGGTGAAGCAGTAAATTCCACCAGTGGGTTAAAAACTTTTGAAGCTACAATGCTAGCAGCACCTTTATTAGATGGTAGTTCTAATACTTTTATATCATTATTTAATGAAACTGTATATAAAATTAGTGATGGTGAAGAGTTTGCTGCCCTTTGGGATTTCGGATATTACTATGGAAATACAGGTAAAGCTTCTTTAGCTTCTGCTTCTAACTTTCCGGCACTATTTGATACTAATGGTGATGGTGAACCGGATTCTGCGATTTCCGCTTTAACCGGAGTACCGCAAGAAGAATTAAATACTTTCTTTTTTGGAGCTTCTAACTTAAGTTTTGAGGAATTTGAAGCCATATCAACTGGTGATGAACTTAATGGTATTGGCCCCCTAACCAGAGAAAGGATAAATAATTTAGAAGAAGGTCAGATCGTAGAATTTATAGATAGTTATGGTCATAAAGGATTGATTTTAGTGTTAAATGTAAACGGAACTTTTGGTAATGACGGAGCAATTACCATTCTTGTTAAAGTACAGGTATAGTTTCTAGCAAAGAGGCTGTAACAGACTTATAAAAACAGTCTGATTTCATATTTAGTCCGGATTTGTTATAAAGTAGCTTACCAAAGTGATTTTATAATACATCCGGATTTTTTATGTTTGGCAAGTAGTTCACTGTATGGTCTTTTTATATCTTCGTACATACTACTTCCTTAAGATTCATTATTAGTATATGTATTTATGTTGACATCCCAAACTCTAATTTACTTAAGTATAGCACTCGTAATTGGGATTATTTTGGGCTACTTGATCCACCTTTTAAAATCTCAAAGTATTCGTAAAATTCTGGAAGAACGGAACCTTCATTTACAAAAGCAACTGGAAGAATTAAAGACATTTCAAACCCATCAACTACATACGCTAGCAGAACAACATGGACAGTACTCCGCTCAATTAGAAAAACAACTTACTGAAATAAAAACAGACCGGGAAGGCATCCGGCGAGAAAAGGATTTTTTACAAACCGAGCTAGCTAGAAAAAACTCAGAGTTTGATACCTTAAAAGTGCAACATAAAGAACAGAAGGAAGAAGTAGCGAATCTACAAAAACGTTTTTCAAAAGAATTTGAGAACCTGGCTAATAGAATACTAGAAGAGAAATCTATTAAATTTACTGCTCAGAATAAAGAAAACTTGCAACACATCCTACATCCGCTACAGGAAAAAATTAAACTTTTTGAAAATAAGGTTGATCAAACGCATAAAGAAAGTATTGACTACCATGCAGCATTACGACAACAAATTGTAGGGCTAAGAGAAGTGAATCTACAAATGAGTAAAGAGACCCTTAATCTTACCAAAGCTTTAAAAGGTGATAGTAAGTTACAAGGAAATTGGGGAGAATTAGTATTAGAACGGGTGCTGGAAAAATCCGGACTAGAAAAAGACCGGGAGTATTTTGTACAAAAAAGTTTTACCCGTGAAGATGGTACTAAAGTACTCCCTGATGTAGTCATTTACCTTCCGGATAAGAAAAGAATGATCGTGGATTCTAAAGTATCCTTAACTGCCTATGAAAAATACGTCAATCAAGATGATGAACTGCTTAAAACCACTTTTTTAAAACAACACCTGATTTCGATAAAAAAACATGTCGATCAATTGTCATCTAAAAGTTACGAGGATTTATACGAAACGGACTCTCCGGACTTTGTATTGCTATTTATACCGATTGAACCAGCATTTGCACTAGCCATTAATAGCGAACCTAGTCTTTACAATCAAGCTTTTGAAAAAAATATTGTGATTGTAACCCCGGCAACTTTATTAGCTACCCTTAGAACCATTGATACCATGTGGAATAATGAAAAACAACAACAAAATGCCATAGAAATTGCCCGACAGGCAGGTGCCCTTTATGATAAATTTACCGGGTTGTTAACAGATCTGGAACGAGTGGGTAAACGTATCAATGATTCTAAAGGTGAGTACGATGCCGCTATGAAAAAATTATCTTCCGGACGTGGAAATCTTATCCAGAGTGCGGATAAACTAAAAAAGATGGGAGCCAAGGCAAAAAAGAGTGTTCCTGAAACCTGGATTAAAAAGTCCGAAGAAGATCTTTTTGATTAAAGATAGTCCGTTAGTTCCATGGATTGCATCCCTATAGCATCAAAATAAATAGTATCTTTCACTCCTTAAATTCACCATCTAATTTTGGCATTTTACTATGAAAAAGGTTTTAGGTATTATTTTAGGAACTATTGGTTTGCTTTTTCTAATTTGGTTTTCGGTCATCTATTTTGCTACTTTTAGCAAAGGAAATCGTAGCGGAGAACTTATTAAATTTAGTCATAAAGGAATTATATTTAAAACCTGGGAAGGAGAAATCAGCCAGGGAATTTCCGGGGCACAAATTTTTAGTTTCTCGGTAGAAGAAAAACATAAAGATGTTATTCAGAAATTACAGGAATTCCAGGGGCGTTATGTAAAAGTAGAATATATTGAACGTTTCGGAAAAATTAAATGGTTGGGCGACACCGAGTATTTTGTAACCGAAGTGGAAGAAGAAGCTTCTCCGCATATTCGTAACCGGTAGTTTTGTAAAATATAATAAGAGTATTTGTAAATATTCAAGATTGCTATTGCTTTAGGAAGCAGGAATCAAGGAGATAGAAATAGAATTTATTAAAAAGGGCAGGAATCAAGATGTAAGGTAACAGGACTTGTCACTTATAAAATAGGAAATGGAAGATGAGGCTTAAGAAATAGAAGGTAAAACTCAAGAAACAGGAAACAAAAATCAGGACTTAAAACTTAGGAAACAAAATATACAAAATATAGGATCTAAAAAATAATAGCCAATATTTTTAGTTTGGTTTTTACTAACCCCCCTCATCATAATAACTTAGTAACATAATAATTCAGTAACTCAATAATAAAATAACTTAATAACACAAAAATGAAATAACTCTTAACAAGCGACTATAATTTTTAATAAGTCAATTACTTAAAAAATTTGTTGTAAACCTATCATTCAATTACCAAACCAAATGAATTCCAAATTTAAATTAGCCAAAGAATCTCGTATTACCATATCAGAATTAATGCTTCCCTCCCATTCTAATTTTAGCGGAAAAATACATGGAGGTTATATTTTATCCTTAATGGATCAAATTGCTTTTGCCTGTGCTTCTAAACATTCTGAGGCATATTGCGTTACAGCCAGTGTAGATAAAGTTGATTTTAAAAAACCTATTGAAGTCGGCGAACTAGTGACCTTAAAGGCGTCTGTAAATCATGTGGGCAGGACCTCCATGGTAGTAGGTGTACGGGTAGAAGCCGAACATATACAAACCGGGAAGGTAAAACACTGTAATAGTAGTTATTTTACGATGGTTGCCAGAAACCTGGAAGGGCGCAGTGTAGAAGTTCCCGGTCTTATTTTAGATTCTCCCACCAGTATTCGCAGGTTTGTAAGAACTATTATTAGAAAAGAAGATGCCCAGGAACGGCAAGGTATGTTTAAAGCCTCAGAATTTAAATGGCAGGAGCATCTGGAAGTACTTAAGGATTACCATGTAAAGTTACAAGGAATAGAAGCTTAAATTTATTACACTTTTTTTGTACCTTGTAGTACCTCAAAATCTATAAGAATGAAAAATGTATATATGCTGGGTATTATCCTATGTACCATGGCACTTCATACCGGTTGCTCCGAAGATGAAAACTCCGAACCTGAAGAAGAAGTAACAATTCCGGATGAGACTGTAGATCTTAATCCCATTCCTGATCAAACTACCAGCTATACGGGTCAAGTAAAAGCAATTATTGACGCTGAATGTTTACGTTGTCACGGCAATCCGCCTACTCAAGCCCCAACTACCTTAGCGAACTACGAATCTGTAGTGGAAGGTGTACAAAAAGGTAACCTGTTAGGTCGTTTAAAGAGTACGAATAACGTGATGCCCCCTACCGGAAAAATTGCCGATGAAAAAATTCTCCTGATTGAAGACTGGATTGCAGACGGATTGAAAAATTAAGAATCATACTTTCTCTAAAGGTGTTTTTTACAAGGAGTGAGAGGGATAATTGTCAACCTTAAAGGTGCCTCGTTCCCGTGCTATTTCTTTATTTAAGAAACCTGTAGCAATAGTATAGCTATAAAATAAACCCACCTGTTTTGCAAGTGGGTTTTTTCAGTAATTTAATATTTTATAAAACTTATAAACCCGGGTTTAGTCTTGTTTATTGGAGTTTAGAAGTCTGGGATTTAATACTTCATAAACTTTTTAGTCAATTGACCATTTTTTGTTTCTAATTTTAATAAATACATACCTTTAGCTAAATCACTTACTTCTAACTGATACGTGTTTGCCACTACCTTTAAAGGTTGGATTTTAACCGTTTTTCCTAAATAATCCATTACTGTTAACTTAGGATTGTTTCCATCCTTAATTTCTATTTGTAGTTTATTTTTTACCGGATTAGGATACATTGTTAAAACAGAAGCATCTAATTCTTTAACGGATAGAGTTTCAAAAGAAGCAGTTACCACTCCAGCATTAGCTCCTCCATGCCTAGCGATTTCAGTGTCACCTGCATTTCTACCGTGTGCAAAAATCATTCCCAGGCCGGTAAGATTTTCTTCAAATACATAATCCGTAGGATCTCCGGTGTCTAAAGCTCTGGATGCAACAACAGTACGTTGCCCGTTACTAATTGAATTAGAGGTCACCGTCCAGTTGTTATTAGCGTCCACTACAGGTGGATCAAAACCAACAATTTCAGAATCAACAAGTTCCCCCTCGCTGATATAAACACAATCTTTGTCTGGCAACATTTGTGAAACATCTACATCAAAAGATACTCCGAACCAACGGTTTTCAGGACCTACTAATCTCATTATAACCATTGAGTTGTCAATATCCAAATCTAATTGAACGGTTAATGTTGCAACATTATCATCTCTTAGAATGACTTCGCCGGTACTTCTAATCTGAGCATTTCCAATTAGACCAAAGAGTGCTACTAAAATGTAAAACAATCGTGTTTGTATGAGTTTTTTCATTTTTAAAGTTTTGTGTTATTTAATAATTCTAATATAGCTTCATTTTGAAGTCGAGATGCATGAACATGTACGGTACTTCCCGAAGCATCTTTTATGGAGGTAACTGCGCCAGCTTCTAATAAAAGTTCAACAATCCCAACATGCCCGAACATCACTGCGTAATGTAGGGCTGTTGTATTTTTAGTATCAGTAATATTAGGATCCGCCTTATTTTCTAAAATCTTTTCAGTAATAAAATGATCCCCTTTAACTGCTGCTGCCATTAAAGCTGTACCGTCTCCACTAATATAATCAATAGTAGTACACCTTTTAGCTAGAAAAGAAGCAACTTCCTGGTTTCCACGATAGGCTGCAAGAATTAGTGGTGTATATCCACTATCATTTACCGAATCAATAACCTCGGGGTTTTCTCTATACAATTTTTCAATATCTTCCAGGGAACCTGATCTTGCCACGTCAAATACTGCACTTTGGCTTTGACTCAAAGAGAAGAAAGAAAAGAAAAATAAGGTTAGTAAGACCTTCATCGCAGGTAATTTGTGTTGTGCTAAAACTACTAAAAAAATTGAATATGAGCAGCAATGTAGTACAAAATTTTATTTTAATAATTTAAAGACATGTCTTTATATCACGCTCATCACATACAGGTGGCTTTAAAATTACAATTTACATTTTGTATGATCTTTTAATTTATAAGAAAAGATGTATAAAGCAAAATGCCTTTCAAAGCAGAAAGGCATTTTAAATTTAACTATTTAATGAGTAAACACTAAATAATATTTATGAAATCTCAATCATTCTTTTTGGTTGTACTTTAGCTTCTTCTTTCTTTGGTAAAGTCACTTCTAGTATTCCGTTATTATAGGCAGCATTGATAGATGTACCGTCAATACTTTCAGGAAGTTTAAAGGTTCTTTTAAAGGAAGCATAGCCAAATTCCTTACGTGTATATTTATCACTTGAAGTCTCCTCCTGATTTTGTTTCTCAGTAAAAACTGATAGATTTTCATTATCTAATTCAATTTTAAAATCATCCTTTGCAACTCCCGGTGCTGCTAGATAAATATGAAAGCTATCATCAGTTTCTTTAATATTAATTGCCGGAGTATTAAATCCTATTCTATTTACATGATTTGTAGTTCCTCCAAACCAATCGGTATTAAAAAAATCATCTAAACCTACGGGTAATCTGTTTGTCTTTGCTAATAAACTCATAACTATATGTATTTTTAATTATTTTAAATTTTAATTTCACTGGATATATAGCAAATCAGATTCCAATACTATTTTAATGACTTTTTGTCTTATAATTCATTTACATTAATGACTTTTTGTCTTGTTAACAGCCTACATTTCCAATTTCCATTTGAGGGATTGCAGCTGCCTTAGGATATTCATTATTACTTTTTGATTTAATTATTGTATTTGGGATAGTCTTAATTTCTGTTTCTGGGGTGTTACTTTTATATTCTTTTTCTAAATGCTGTAATACGTTACCGTCTTCTATATAATAGCGTTTCTCTTTAATAGTTTCAATCCGATTTGGTTTTTTACCGTCTACTTTTTCAATTTCTTCTGAGCTACCAGATTTTTCAAAAATAAAGAACGGACTTCCTTTTTTAAAGTAGATATTTATTTCTTCCCAACGATTTTCACGCTTATATGCATTTTGTAGATAAAGTAATTTATTATCTCTATAATAACGTTTTAGTTCACCACTTCCTTTATTCCCTTGACAATTATATGTTTTTACATCTTCACGCATCTCCTTTCTTACTAGTTGAGCTTCTATTTCCTGATATAACTGCTGTATTTTCTTTATTTCCGGTGATGATTCAATCGCAACTTTGTTAATATTTTGATTCGTATTGATGGGCTTTTCAGTGGAAAGTTTCTTGTCTATTACTACTTCTTCAACTTTTTCAGTTGTTTTTGTAGTATTATTACACCCTGACAATGCAATCACTAAAAAAGAGATCAATAATAACGGATATTTTCTTGATTTATTCATAAATACATATTGAAGTTGTTTAAACTTTCCTTGTAGCGTAGCTGTACTTTTAAAAAAGATACTAACTAAGAGGCACTTTTTTAAATTTTATTAAGACAACTTTTCAGTTTTTTGCTAAATTAGGTCATTAAAATCTATCTTTTATAAAATATACTTTTTAACGCAAATTATAATTTTCAGGTAATTAGATATGCAAATTAGAAAAGCTTTACCACAAGAAGCCCCATTATTATCTGAAATTGCTTTTACTTCAAAAGCATATTGGGGGTATAGCATTCAACAGCTAGAAGCCTGGAGAGAAGAACTTACTATCAATTCTGAATATATTCAGGAAAATGGAGTATATGTTGTAGAAGATCAAAAAATCATTTGCGGTTTTTATGCATATAAAATAATATCGGATGCTTGTATAGATCTTGACTTTGTATTTATAATTCCTTCGGAAATTGGTAAAGGGTACGGTAGCAAACTGATGCAACACTTTTTAGCTTTGATAAATAACAGTCCGGCAAAGAAAATAGTAGTTGATTCAGATCCTAATGCCGAATTGTTTTACAAGCATTTTGGTTTTAAAACGATTTCTAAAAAGCCAACTTTAATTAAAAATCGATTCTTACCAGTGATGGAGTTGAATTTATAGCATACGTTATTGTGGATATTTGTAAAGATTGCTTATCAACCAATCAAATGATGTAAATAATAAATAAATTTTTACTTATTTCCTATCAATTATAAAATCTCGTAAAAATCTTTATCAACTCGTCTGACGGTATCATCTTATTAGGGTAGTTATGCATTTCACGCAGAACCATATTAATAGCTTCCGGACGTAACCCCATTTTAAAACCAAAATCCTTAATCAGATGTATTTCTTTTTCTGAGGCATGATTGTCTATATTCATCAATAAAACCAGTCTTTGGAATTGAAGTATTCGCTGGGCTTCAGGTTTTAAAATTTTTTGAGCTACTTCATTTTTAGCCAAGTCGTCTAATTCCTTTTTAGTAACTCCCAATTGCTCGGCAACTGCTATAATAAATTGATATTCGGAATCCTTTACCTCTCCATCTATTTTTGCAAGACTTATCATCTCTGATAATAAACTTAATTTTTCTTCTTTGCTATGCATACTTTTTTTTAAACCAGAAAAATAAGTATTTATCTAAATAAATTCTTAATGAAGCACCATTTATTCTCAAAATAATTCATTTTATCAGTGTGACAGAAAACAATTATCTTTGGGCTTATGGGATTAACAAACAACGATATTTTTAAAAAATTACGAGTAGCACATAAATTAAGAGATGATGATATTATTAAGATATGTTCGCTAGTAGATTTTAAGGTTACTAAAAGCGAACTGGGAGCTTTTTTTAGAAAAGAAGACCATCCAAAATATATGGAATGTGGGGATCAGATTTTACGTAATTTTTTAAATGGACTAATCATTCATCTTAGAGGTCCTATGCCTACAAAAAAGCAAGAAAAACATATTCCTTTAAAAAAGTAATAGTTGCTTTAACCCTTTTTAATCTATTTCTACAATTTCAATACAGGAAGGAGCCTGTACTTGTATTTCATCTTCTAATTTTTGTAACAAACCTGTAGTAGCATTTCGCCTGAAAAAAGTGACGTTATTTGAAAACTGATTCGCTACTATGAGTAGGTCTCCTGAAGATGATATTCCAAAATTGCGAGGATGTACCCCATAGGTTGGAATATGACCTATAATTGTTAATTTTCCGTTTTCCTGATTGATAGCAAATATAGCAACCGTATCTTCTTTAGGCCCCCGATTAGAAACATACAAAAATTTTCCATCTGGCGAACAATGAATATCCGCGGTTCGATATAAATCTTGCTCCTGTTGATAGGACAATATATCTTCTATAAATTCCAATTCACCATCTTTATAATTAAATTGCGAAACCATCCCATTTAATTCAGCTACCCCGTACGCAAAATTTCCATCAGGGTGAAAAGTAAAATGTCTCGGACCAGCACCGGGTTTGGCTATAAACTCTTTTTCAGGTTGTAGCACTAAAGGTTTCTGATAATTAGGTTTAAATTGTAAGCTATAAATTCGATCCCTTCCTAAATCTTGAACTAACAGATATTTTTGATCTGGTGTAAAATTAGAAGAATGGATATGCGCTTGCTTTTGTCGATTCTTAACTACATTGCTTCCAGGTTGGTCAAAAGTTATTTTTTGCGTATACAGTTGTAAACCACCATTTTTAGCTACAGAATATAGGGTCAATCCGGGATCTGTGTAATTTGAATTAGCTAGGTACGTTTCTTCTTGATTTAAAGCTAAATGCACCGGATTTCTTCCGCCGGAATCAACAGTTGATATCAAACTTAGTTTTCCGCTATTGATGTCTCTTCTAAAAGAAGCGATTTTTCCGGGAGTATCTCCCTGACTTTCGGAAACACTAAATAATATGGTTTTATTTTTATTAAACTTTAAAAAGGAAGGATTTACCAGGTCATCAATAACCTGAATTTCTTGAAGCGAATTCTCTCGGATATTAAATTGGTATACGTAGATACCTCTATCCGGATGTCCATCTGTATATGAACCTATATAAATATGCATCTTTTGTGCGTTACTATTTTTAAAATTTAGGAAAAAGCATGCAACTAAGAAAGTAGTATAGATACTTCTTAAATTTACTAACCCCTGTACATATCTGAATGTATTACTCATGTTACATTTCTCTCAAAAGCTAATCTACTAATTGTTTCGTGATATATATGACTTCTTAAAACAAATGTAATCCGGTACACTTTGATCTTATAAAATAGAGGTATGAAGAATGTACTAGTTCATTTTTAAAGTAAAATCAACAGTAAATAACATGGATCTTTATACAAAAAGCTATCAGTGGGATCTTCGGATTCCATTGATAGCTTTTATTTCTAACATAGTTTATTATTGTACCGCTTTTAAAGCGTTAATATTACCGTACCCAAAGCGTTTATCTCTTCTTGGATAAAATTCTCCTGACCTTTTTAATTTATCTAAAACCTGATTTCGGTTAAGACGTGGGTTTTTTGCCCAGATCAACGCTGCAATACCAGAGGTCATAGCCGTAGCAACTGAAGAACCACTGGAATAGCGAGTAGTTCCATTATTGAATCCTAAAACAGGTACGTTTCTGTCAGGATTAGACCTACGTTGCATAACAATGGTAAAGTCCATATTACCATCATGACATATATCACATCTTTTGTATCCATTATCACTAATTCCGGTAACCGCAACGGTTTCCCTCATACTAGCCGGAAAAATAATTCCGTACCAATTGGTAAAATTAGTAGAGGTTCCCCCCGCACAAATAATTAATTTTCCTTTGCTATAAGCGTATTTTACCGCATCCCTAATATTCCCTATGGTATATAAGAAACCAATAGACATGGATATAATTTTAACATCAGACCTATTTGCCAGTGCAACCAAAGCATTACTTACTCCTTTTCTTTCGTGAAAATCGTCAAGTAACACATCTGAAGTACCCCGGTATACTACCAAATTTGAATTATAAGCCACTCCTACCGGCATTCCTTTATTATTTCTTGGAGACCCTATTACTGCACTCATTTGTGTACCATGACCGCATCGATCTTCCGGACCATCTACCCCTTTTGCCCATGGCCATGGTGATTCAATATAGGTTCCAAAACGCTTTACTGACCTTCCCCTTGAAGCTCCATTATTGATGTCACCATTTAGTAATGACTGACTTGAAGACAACCCGGTATCAATAACCCCGATGGTTACTCCGGCACCAGTACTCTTTGCCCATGCTTGCGGAATTTTGTGAATAGCAAAATTCCAGGGTAGTAAAGCATTGGGTGTAATCTTGCTCACGTCTCTACTGTTTATAGGTTCGTTCACCATATCACAGCCTGCGTTTTTCTGCTGATAACCTTGTCCGGAGGGTGCAAACTGGTTGTATCCCATAGGATCCAAGTACCGTATTTGACTAGTTGACAAGAGTGCCTTTACCGTTTCGAGTTTAGAAATCGGGACATCAATAACATTTAACACTCCGTCTGTCTCTTCAAAACGTGATTTCAACACTCCTTCGTTTTCTGCGACAATATTCATAACATTTTGTCGTGCATTTAACGTACTTTTAGTTTTACTACCATTTGAGAAGCTTTCTCCTTTATCTCCGTAACCGACACTCAGTACTTCTCCGCCACGCATGACTGCACTATAGAGCATTTTAGCTTCGGCTTTTTTCCAGTCTACATCGCCGAAAGTTTTGATTTGATCTTCCATAAAAGCGTTAATTTCTTTTACCGAATACAAATCCTGGTCTTGTAAAACTTCAATTTCTTTTTCTTCTTTTGAGCATGCCATAAAAAGGTGTAAGCCCACACATAAAGCAATAATTTTTTTCATTTTTAAAATGTTGAGTTTAAAAGTAATTATTGATAGGAACCAAAAACTACTTAAATTAGTAAATTGATAAAAATATAGGCTAATTTAGTAATATTATTGTGAAATTCATTGTAAAATGGAGATCTAGATCACAAATTATTAACTTATAAAGCTATTAGTATTAACGCTATCGATAAATCTAAAAAAGAGAAGTAATTTTATAGAATTGTAAAATCAAAAGAATCCATTCTTAGTATTTTAAAATCTTACTTTTTCAAAAAGCTATTACAGATGTCATTAGTAATTTTACTTAAAAGTACGTTTGACCGAGCCGGTTATTTCGTCAAGGTCTTTTTTAACATCTTTAAATTGTTCAGAAACATTATTAGATACGGATTTTGGTAGTTCGGAATTGATACCGTTTTTTTCAGCACTTTTAGTGATTTCACTTTTAATATCATTAGTTGCATCCTTAACAATGCGCATTCCTTTTCCTAAGCCTCGAGCTATTTCGGGAATTTTATCGGCACCAAACACCATTACTACAATAAAGATGATAAATGCAATTTCAGTACCACTAATAAATAAAAAGGTGCTAAACATAGACTACAAAGATACGTAGAATCTTTTTTTGTAAAGTAAAGAGTATACCAAAAAATTGATGGATAGGGTACAGTTGTTTATTAATATTAATGTCTGGTAAAGATTTAAGACCCACCTGCGGATAGACGAGTCGCTATCGCTTCTAGAATCAAGGCTAATTATTATAACATTGAAAATTAAGATTATAAAATTATTCGCGTTAAAAGACAAACCGCCTTTATTCTACTATACTTTTTAAGCTATTATCTAGCTTAACCGAACACTAAGGGTATATGAACTAAAAAGGTTCGGTTTGTTATGAACAAACCGAACCTTGCTTTACTTTTTTAATAAGAGATTACTGCCCTTTTACCTTTTCTTTAAATTTTTCAAACCTACTAGGTTGATTAGAAGAAGGCCAGCTATTATTAGTAATATCAATATCTGCCGTTTCCAGATTAGGATCCACCGTGATTTTGGTAATTGCTTTTTCTGAGGCTATTGCTTTTTTGACCCGATCGTCATTTTTTCTCCAGATTTCTGCCGGATACGTAATCATTTCCTTAGTTCCGTCATCATAGGTATATTCTACAATTAAGGGCATTACCAATCCACCCGGTTTGTTAAAAACTACTTCGTAAAAATATTTAGGTTGTTTAATTGTAGCTCTCTCCTCTTTAGTAAAATTATCCATTAAATATTCATTCATAGTCACCGGATCTTCCAGAATAGCTCCATTTTCTTTTAGGCGTTTATAATCTTTACCTCCTTCTTCTACCATAAAGATATTGTTACCATAGGTTCTCACCGATTTACTTTGTGCATTTACCATGGCTGTTGCTTCCAGAGTAGGTACTTTTGATACTACGAATTTTTTTACCTCTTCTACCCCGATATCTGTATAGTCTGTCGTATAAAACCATCCTCTCCAAAACCAATCCAGGTCTACCGCAGAGGCATCCTCCATCGTTCTAAAAAAGTCCTCAGGGGTAGGATGTTTAAACATCCAGCGTTGCGAATAGGTTCTAAAAGCGTAATCAAAAAGATCTCGTCCCATTACAGTTTCCCGTAAAATATTTAATCCGGTAGCTGGCTTAGAATACGCATTAGGACCAAATTGATGGATATTATTGGATTGCGTCATAATAGGTGAGATACGGCGTTGATCGCCACTCATATACGGTACAATTTTAGCTGCCGGCCCCCTTTGAGAAGGATAAGCTTTATTAGGAGCAACCGCTTTAGGATAGTTTTCACCAAAATCCTGTTCGGCTACGTATTGTACAAATGTGTTTAATCCTTCGTCCATCCAGGTCCATTGCCGTTCGTCGCTATTAACGATCATAGGGAAGAAGTTATGACCTACTTCATGGATGATCACACTCATCATTCCAAATTTGGTACGATCGTCATACGAACCATTGGGTTCAGGACGTCCGTAATTCCAGCAAATCATAGGATATTCCATACCCTGATTTTTTGCATGTACAGAGATCGCTTTGTGATACGGATAATCAAAGGTCATCCGACTATAGGATTTTAAGGTACTTGCCACTACTTTAGTAGACCATTCTTCCCATAAAGGGTTTCCTTCTTTAGGATACAGCGATACGGCCATTACGTCTTTTTGACCTACTTTAACTGCCATCATATCCCAAATAAACCTTCGGGAAGAAGCAAATCCAAAGTCCCTGACCATTTCTGCTTTGAACTTCCAGGTTTTTTTATCTTCGGCAAATTTCTTTTCTTTTGCTTTTGCTTCTTTTTCAGTTACAATAAAAACCGGTTTGTCATAAGATTTCTTAGCTTTTTCATAGCGAGCCACCATTTCGTCAGTAAAAACTTCTTTGCGATTGCTCAGTCTGCCTGTAGCATCCAGGATATGGTCTGCAGGAACGGTAATATTTACTTCAAAGTTCCCAAAAGGCAAAGCAAACTCTCCTCTACCCCAAAACTGATGAACCTGCCATCCTTCAACATCGTTATAGACTGCCATCCTGGGATAGAATTGTGCGATTACAAAAGACCGGTTACCATCTTCAAACTCTTCATATCCCGACCGACCACGATCTTTAGTATGTTCATTAATATTATACCACCAATCGATTGAAAAAGTAAATTTTTCACCTGGTTTTAACTTCTTATCCATTTCAACCCGCATCATGGTGCTGTTGATCATATAGGTGATTTTTTTTCCATCTGCTCCTTTTACAGAAGTAATATTAAATCCTCCGTCAAAAGGTTCTGACAAATATTTCTTTTTAAAGAAAGTAGAAGGTGTTGCCGGATCAATACCATCACCCTGGATTAACGGTGTCTTAGAATTCTTTGCCCGCATGTTCTGATCCAGTTGTACCCATAAAAACTCTAAGGGGTCCGGTGAATTATTATGATAGGTTATGGTTTCTTTACCATATAACTTAGCGTTTTTATCGTCCAGTTCGATATCCATTTTATAATCAGCCTGTTGCTGATAATATTGAGGCCCAGGAGCCCCGGAACCGTTACGGTATACATTAGGCGTAGCAAACTCATCATATAGTTGCTTAAACTTGTTTTGATTGGTATGTCCTAAGGCTCTTTGATTAGTATTATTTTCCTGAGCATAAGAATTTGAAACTAATACCGCCATAAAAACGGCAATCATAAAATAAGCTTTCTTCATATGAAATCCTGTTGAGTTATTAATCTAAGTAATACTACTTCCTATGGCAAAATAATATATTTTAAAGGTTTATATTTTTATTCACCAAACTTTAACATGCCTTTAATTTCTTCATCCTGTAAAATGATACTTTTACGTTCCTTCTCGGTAATTACATGGATAATATTTTGTTGTTCAGAAAATAAATCTAACAACAGCGAATTTTCTACGGTAATTTGAGCTAATTCTTTTACATTATTTACTTCAAGATAACATAGTAACAAATCGTTCTCATATTCCATTCCTATAAAAACAGTTTCTACTTTCTGATCATTCACTTCCAGATTGAATTTCTTATGAAAATAGTTGTTTACGTATTTTTGAATTTCAGGTTGTTCTTTTTCAGGATCTAACCGAAAGTTCGTTCCAAAACGCTCGTTAAGCACCTTCTCGATATCATCAACAAAAACACGTGAAATAATTTGTAATGCTTTTTTTTCTTTTACAAATTCGATTTGGGTAACACTTACGTAAAATTTATGGAGGTTTATAAAAGAAACCAGTATAGAAATCAATAGTAAAAAAGAAACGTATTTAAAAAAACGGAAGTAAAAAGATCCCATACTTGATATATTATAAAGATCATGCCAAGATAGTTTAAAAATCAGTCAATAGCGATCGGTGTTTGTAGGTTTACATAATCTTTAGCTTTTTCCTGTAAAAATTCAAAGAGTTGATAGGTTTGTTCTTCTTTAATGTACTTTTTATACAAAGCATCTTCTTCACAGAAATACAAAAAATCATCTACGGAATCTATAGGTATTCCTAGTCCTTCAGAAAGTAAGCGTAGCGAAAGTACCTGTTTGGTTTTAGCAATCCTAGCTTCGGTTTTTTCAATTTCAATTAATTTTTTAATCATTTTAATCTTCCCGTTAAGCAGGTTTATAATCAAATCCAAAGGGATACCACTTGCAGAAGTAGTGGCCGTATACAATTTACGCTCAGCAGGTGTTTTTTCTTTTTTAGTCCTATAAGGTAACCCCAGATTTTTTGCGGTAAGTACCGGAGCGGAAGTAATCCCTCTTACGTCTTTATCTAACCTGCCGGATAGACTAATATTACTAATAGTTACGGGTTCCAGTTCTTGTGTTTGCGTAGTAAGCTGTACAATCAAATTCTGTTTACGAAAATCCGCCTGATTAATCACTACTATTTTTTGTTCGTATTGCACAGACGAGAATATAACAGAATCCCCTACTTTTACTGGAATGGTAAAATTACCAAATGCATCGTTAGTAGTTCCTAGGTTTTGAGTTAAGTTAATAATATTGATAGCATATCCCTGTAGCTGATCCGCTATAATTCGACCTTCAATCTCCTGTGCTTGTAGACCTTGCCAAGAAGAGATCAAACTAAAAGTTGTAAAAAGTAATTTTTTGACCATACTTTTAAAAAGACCTGGTCTCCTGAGAAATGTGACTAAAAAGGATCTATTTTTTTATGTGATCCTTATAAGCCTCACTTTGTACAATTAAAAATTCGATCAGATCTAGTTCTTTTCCTTTTTTCAGATAAGAAGCATTCAGGCCTTTTTGTTCGGCGTAATCCATAAAGTCATCAATTTGGGTCAACTCCAGATTTAGATTTTCTTTAAAAAAGCGATCGTCATACATTCTTTTTACTGCAACGTCCACGTTTTCTATAGTTTTTTTATTTTTTTTACTTCCGAAGGCTGCCTTAAATAAGTTAATAAAATTAAGTCCATATTTCATCCGAATCCCAAAAGGAATATTTGTTTCGGCAGTAGACAATTCATCCGGAGTCCAGCGATAATCAACGTCATTAATCGGTGCGCTTGCCTGCTCTTCTACGTTAGCTAAATTCCCATAGTTTACCGCTACCCGAGACACATCTGCCTTTACATTTCCGGAAAGGTCATAAGGCGTTACCACTACTTCATCCAATAGATTAACGGATTCATTAAGATAAACCGTCATCTTTTTAGTATCAATTATACTTTTATCCACTACCACCGTAAAGGTTTGATACTGCATGGCCGTAATTTCAATTTTATTATCCAGTGCTGCATTTATTTCAAACTCCCCCTTTTTATTAGTGATCGTAGCTTGATTTAAACTTTTATTATAAATTACAATCCCTTCTACATCATCTCCTACCGGAGCATTTATTTTTCCTGTAATGGTAATATCTTTTTCTTGAGCTATGACACATCCTACGGTCACCAGAAATAGTAATAAAAGAAGTTTAGTTTTCATAAATATTGAATAGTTTCAATCAAATTACCAAATTTTTGAAGATACACCATTAATTTTTTCACAAATAAATATATACTATCTAAAAACAAGAATAAATACTACAAATCTCTCCGTAAAAGTTAGAATTTTTAAGTTAACACGCTATATCAACCAAATTGATTTTTATCATTCTAGTATAGCTTTCTACTATCTACGATCTTACGTACCACTAATTATTATTTAGCTATAGTGTACCTTTACAAAAATTCTTTTTATGGCAAATTGTATTATCGCAAGTACTTCTTCCCTTTTTGGTCAACAACCTTTAGCATATTTTAAAGACACAATACAAGAATTGTATAAAGGGTGTAGAAAGGTACTTTTTATTCCTTATGCCCGTCCGGGCGGAAGAACCCACGATCAATACACAGCACTCGTGGTTCCTATATTTAAGGAACTCGGAATTACCTTAGTGGGTATTCACACCTTTGAAAATGCCGTACAAGCGATTCAAAATACTGAAGCTTTTTATACAGGAGGTGGTAATACCTTTATGCTAGTACACCAGTTATACCAAAACCAATTAATAACAAAATTAAAAGAAGAAATCTTAAAAGGAAAACCGTATTTAGGAACTAGTGCGGGAAGTAATATTTGCGGACTCACCATGCAAACCACAAATGATATGCCCATCGTACAACCTCAAAGTTTTAAGACTTTGGGAATTTTACCTTTTAATATCAACCCACATTATCTAGACCCTAACCCGGATTCTACACATAACGGAGAAACCCGGGAAACCCGAATTAAAGAATACCACGCGTTTAATACGCCCCCGGTAATCGGCCTGAGAGAAGGTAGTTGGATAAAAATAAAGGACGAAAAAATTACCCTACAAGGCAAGCTAACCGCACGGATTTTTGAGCAAAATAAAACCCCTTATGAAATTACCCCGGAGACGGATGTAAGCTTTTTAAAATAATTATGGAATACGCAGACATACTAAAAACCATTGAACAAGAGATTAAACAACAAAAACTTACCGGAAAAGTTGCTAATTATATCCCGGAACTGGCTAAAGTAGACCCAAATGCTTTTGGGATGCACGTACTTTGTAACGACGGGAGTCATTTTGGGTTCGGTGAACAACATACTCCTTTTTCTATTCAGAGTATTTCTAAAGTATTTATGCTTACCCTGGCTTTTAAGTATCTTGAAGAACAAGAAATTTTTAAGCGTGTAGGAGTTGAACCTTCCGGTGATCCTTTTAATTCGTTGATTCAATTAGAACAAGAAAAAGGAATCCCCAGAAATCCTTTTATCAATGCCGGTGCCCTTGTAATCTGTGATATTTTGCTGGAGGTTTGTGGCAACCCTCAAGCAGAATTGGTTAAAATGATACAAAGAATGGCTGATATAGATAAAGTTCCGATCAATCAGGATGTTTTTGATTCTGAAATGAAGTGTAGCCAACGTAATCAAGCGCTTATTAACTTTATGAAATCCTTTGGTAACATAAA
The DNA here is from genome assembly GCF_026222555.1 of Aquimarina sp. ERC-38. NCBI lineage: Bacteria > Pseudomonadati > Bacteroidota > Flavobacteriia > Flavobacteriales > Flavobacteriaceae > Aquimarina > Aquimarina sp. ERC-38. Next base: position 4,330,106 of record NZ_CP098511.1, read on the forward strand.
ACACGAAATAAACGAAGTATTGACGTTATACACCCATTTTTGTGCAATCGAATTAACCTGTGCGGAACTTGCTGGAAGTTTTACTGTTTATGCGAAAAACGGTAAGTTATCTGACGGAACACAACTTATTACCGCTTCTCAAACAAAACGGATTAATGCCCTGATGCAAACCTGCGGATTTTATGATGAAGCCGGCGAATTTAGTTACCGTATCGGTTTACCTGGTAAAAGTGGCGTAGGTGGCGGTATTGCAGCGGTACACCCTAATGAATTATCCGTAACTGTCTGGAGCCCCCCATTAAATAAAAAAGGAAATTCGGAATTAGGAATGTATGCCTTAGAACGTTTTACGACCTTAAGTGGAGTTTCGGTTTTTTAAATTGGATTTTAAAGTTGTTTGGCAATTGAATGATCATAGTAGTTTTCTGCATAAATTGATAAATCCCACAACATATCGTAAATTATGCCTGCTAATACGACTATGTATATAAGCTTATGAAAAAGTATTTGGAAGGTTTTATAGAAGCAATTACAGGAACGCTTAACTGGACCTGGCAATCCATATGTTTTGAAGTCCCCTGGTATACAAACTATTTTTATGGATTGATCGCTATTTCTTTGTTCGTTTGGGGTTTAGAAATTATATTCCCCTGGCGGAAAGAACAGGCGGTATTGAGAAAAGACTTCTGGTTAGATGCGTTTTATATGTTCTTTAATTTTTTTGCTTTTTCCATAGCCATCAGTGGGTTCTATAAAATATTACAACTAGTTTTTACAGATATAGGTATTCAGGAAAACTCACTGGCCCTTTTTGATCCATCGGATTGGCCTCTCTGGACGCAACTCCTGGTGTTTTTTATTGTTTTGGATTTTGTACAATGGTTTACACATACTTTATTGCATAAATACGCTGTTTTATGGAGATATCATAAAGTGCACCATAGTGTAAAAGAAATGGGCTTTGCCGCACACCTTCGCTATCACTGGATGGAAAATATTTTATATAAACCTTTAAAGACTTTTGCCGTTATGATCTTGTTTGGCTTTGAACCCCAACAAGCCTACGTTGCACATTTTCTTGCAATTACCATTGGTCATATAAATCATGCTAATATTAAAATTACCTGGGGACCTTTAAAGTATATTTTAAACAACCCGGTAATGCATTTATACCACCATGCCTACGAGCTTCCTGAAGGTACCTACGGAGTAAATTTTGGGATTAGCTTAAGTCTGTGGGATTACCTTTTTAAAACAAATTACATTCCTGAGGATAGTGGCACCATACCTTTGGGCTTTCCTGGAGACGAGGCTTTTCCTTCTTCTTTTATTGGTCAAAACACATACGGTTTTAAAAAAGGGCAACACTAATTTACAGCTGGATTAGGCTTAAAAGATAATAGAGCTCTTCATCTATTAAATCAGAACTTTTTTATTCCTTTGTGAAGCCATTGTGACCAATTTTTATCATAGGTATGCACTTCTTGGGTACTACCAGTATCATTGTAGACAGGTTGATCCTGATGTACCCATTCAAAAATACCACCATATAAATTAGAGACATTGGTAAATCCGGCATTCACTAATTTTTCGGCAATTTTCTCACTTCTATACCCTACGGTACAGTATACAATTATTTTTTGGTCTTTGGGAATATCCCTTACTTTTTTTAAAGCAAATGAATTATAACCTACCCAGGTAGCACCTTTAATACGACTTACTTTATATTCCTTTTTTTCCCGGGTATCCAGGTATATACAATCCTGTTCCATAGCAATATCTCCCGGTAGAACTTCCTGAACCTGATGGGTAAGTAACGAATCTAACATTTGTTCAAACCGGGGGTTCGTCAGCTTTGCCTGTCCGAAGGAGGTAAATGCTATTTGAATAACTAAAAGTAATAATCCAACTTTTCTCATAATCCTAATAATTTATCTTACTAAAGATAAGCCGAATTTAGAAAGGTTATATCTTTTATCTTACTTAATAGATAACACTTCCCAGACTATTCAGGGAAGTACGGCGAGCAATAGCGATCTTAAATCTTTACCAAACTTTAATATCTTAAATTCGATCTTATGAAAATACTTCAACTTGATGCTATTACTTACATAGGTATATGGTAAAAAAAGTGCGCTTCTGTAATTTTATCATTGACCACTTTATACAAACAGATTTCATCAAATTTTTGACGCCCTCTCTCTTTAAAAGTCACATCCATCATCATTCTTACGGCAAAATAACCATAAGCAACCAGTGGATCAGAAGTATAGTCTTCATGTACTTCTATGATAGAATTTTGCCATTCTTTAAACGCTTCAAGATGACTTGCTTTACCTTTAATTACTCCATTGGGAACGCCCTCCATCTCTTTACTTACAGCATCCTCAGCATACAGTTCTTTATAGGCTTCTTCTATCTTACCATTCTTACAATAATCGACTAACTTCTTTGCAATATCTTTAGTATTCATTCGTATAATTGTTACAATTCAAATGAAAACTATTAAAATATTTTGAAAGATAACATAGTATTCTTGTTAAAAAGCGATAAGAATATAAGTCTATGGGTTACTAAAAAAGACGTTTTTTGCGTAGAAATGGCACCCGTAAAGAGCTATTAAATTTCTAACTCTACCAAAAACATAGTATTTATTGAATCTATAAAATTAAAATTTTTCGGTACCATTTGGTGAAACAAAATTTTACTAAAAATGAATTGATTTTTATAGGTTATTATACAGTATTATCAACTATTTACTATTAAATTCAAGATATCATTATTCATTCTCTTAATTTTATGATTTACATTAAGGTTTCTACGGATCAGGTTTAATCAATTTTAAAAAAGCATTGTATCTTTATATTTGATAGAGCACATTTTGTGAGTATTTGATATTTTTAATATATTACTTTCTAGATTACTAACACACCAATACTTTTATTATGAAAAAGGGCAATTCCATCTTCTGTTTATTATTATTAATTGTCTTTTTATGTCATAATTTGCAAGCACAGCGTAAATCTCGAAAAGTAGATGACTGGAAAAAAGAGTGGACTTCCTTTACCCCTAATACTATTGAATATCCTGAAGTAGATACCATTATTAGTGGCAATATTGATAAAGACCTCCATTTATGTAGATATAAAACCTATGCACTTTCCGGAGACGTGTATGTCACGAATAATGCAAAATTAAGTATTGGCGCAGGAACTATTATTCGTTGTGACTCTCAAAATCCAACCAATCTTATTGTTACCAAAGGAGCAAAATTAGTAGCTATTGGGAGCAAACGTATTCCTATAGTTTTCACCTCAAATAAGCGAACGGGAAATAAAAAAGCAGGTGATTGGGGTGGCATTTATGTAATGGGTTCCGGAACTATATCGGATACTTCAGGACTTCCATCTGACTCATTACCTTCTTCTTTAAAATTAGGGGAGTATGGAGGTACGGACATAGATGAAGAAACGGTTATTATGAGATATGTACGGGTAGAATATGGTGGTAAGGTTACTAAAACTAACGCTGAGGGGGCAGCTTTAAATTTTTACGCCCTGGGAAATACTTCGTCCTTAGATAACGTGATGGTTAGTTACTCTCAAAACGATAGTTTTTCATTTACCGGAGGAGATGGTTATTTTAGTAAATTTATCTCTTATAAAACCGGAGATGATGATTTTTATATTCAGAGAGGTTTTAAAGGAGGAATCAAAAAGAGTTTAGTCTTACGAGACCTTACTACTCTAAATACGGATCATTCTTTTGCAATTGAAGCTAAAGGATTCTCTGTAGTTGAAGAAACTACAAATACGGAAGACATTGCCTTTGCTTCCTTTAGGAATTTTATTTTTGCAAATGAGATAGATGACCCAAATCAAGATACTATTAAAGCATTGGTATCCCTTCAAAATTTGGCAAAAGTCCATATCTACGATTCTACCATTTCCGGATTTTCTAATGTAGTTGCATTTGACAACAGTTATACGGATGATAACCAGGTAAGAAAATCATTTACCGTTAATAACTCCATTATTAATATTAACAAAGACGTCCTTATCCTTCCTTCACATATTGACAAGACTTTTGTAAAGAGTACCGTGAAATATAATCAATATACAGAAAACCCAATAAATTTTAAGCAACTTTTCACCAATACAACACCTGAAAATTTAGAAGATTTAGACGTGGACGAAACCTTTGTGAAATCCGCCCGATTATCCGGGATGGATTAGAAAATCCGAGTATATTTTAAATAATCAATTAACAACTCTATATCTAATTTACATTTTGTATAAACCTTCTAATTTCAGCTATCCGGAAGAGCTTTAAAACATACCATTAGATGGTAATTATTTACTACTTACCCTCTGTCAAATAAAATCTAGATCTTCTCAAATATATTGATATAATACCTGTGGAGTTATAGCACTATGTGACGAATGATGAACCGTTTCTCCATTACGAATCACGATAAATTGCGGAGATTCATGAAATACCTGAAATTCTGCAGCTATATCCTGAGAAATATCTTTGTGGTTTAATAAATCCAGGTAATACAGATCTACTTGTTCGCCTTCCAGGTCAAAACTACTTTCAAAATTACGCAATGCCATCTTACTGATACCACAACGGGTGGAATGCTTAAAAATAGCTTGGGTACGGTTTTTAGAATCCTCTCTAATTGTTTTTAACTGATCTGAGCTCTTTAATTCTTTCCAGGGAATTAACTTCTGATTTTCATTTTCTTTTTTATTCGAACTGGAATCTCCGAAGAGGCTTTTAAATATACCCATAACCATTAATTTTTTTATGTTTTAAACAAATATACCTTTATAAACTAAATTAATTTAACCCTTATCTAATTGTTTATAACAGTATTGTCCAACAACAGTCATTTAGTCAGTTAAATCTTACAATTATCAGACAATTTGACTGTAGTTCAATCCGGGTATATAATTTGAAGAACCTCAAAGAAACCAAAATAGTAAAGCACATGAATTTTAATAATTTTACCATAAAGTCCCAGGAAGCTATTCAACAAGCGCAACAATTAGCGCAAAGTTTGGGACATCAGCAAATTGAAAACGAACATATATTTAAAGCCATATTTAATGTAGATGAGAACGTACTTCCTTTTTTATTAAAAAAATTAAATGTAAACGTAACTCTTTTACAACAGGTCTTGGATAGCACACTTTCCAGTTTTCCTAAAGTATCAGGTGGAGAAATCCAATTGTCCAGAGAAGCCGGAAAAACGCTAAATGAAGCAAGTATCATCGCAAAAAAAATGAACGATGAATATGTTTCCATAGAACATTTAAGCCTTGCCATTTTTAAATCAAAAAGTAAAATTGCTCAGATTTTAAAGGACCAGGGGGTTACTGAAAAATACTTAACGGAAGCTATTCAGGAAATCAGGAATGGCGAACGGGTTACTTCACAGAGCGCTGAAGAAACCTATCAGTCTTTAAGCAAGTACGCTAAAAATTTAAATGAACTAGCCGAAAGTGGAAAGTTAGATCCGGTAATCGGTCGGGATGAAGAAATTCGAAGAATCTTACAAATATTATCCCGTAGGACTAAAAATAATCCCATGTTGGTAGGTGAACCGGGAGTAGGTAAAACTGCAATTGCCGAAGGATTAGCCCATCGTATTGTAGATGGAGATGTTCCGGATAACCTTAGAAATAAGAAGATTTTTTCTTTAGATATGGGGGCTTTAATTGCCGGGGCCAAGTTTAAAGGTGAATTTGAAGAACGCCTAAAAGCAGTAGTTAAAGAAGTTACCTCTAGTGAAGGAGATATTGTTCTTTTTATTGATGAAATACATACGCTAGTTGGTGCCGGAGGTGGACAGGGTGCCATGGATGCAGCAAATATCTTAAAACCTGCTTTAGCCAGGGGTGAATTACGTGCAATCGGAGCAACTACTCTAGATGAATACCAGAAATATTTTGAAAAAGATAAAGCTCTAGAAAGACGTTTCCAAAAAGTCATTGTAGATGAACCGGATACAGAAAGTGCCATATCGATCTTAAGAGGAATAAAAGAAAAATACGAAACCCATCATAAAGTTCGAATTAAAGATGAAGCTATTATCGCTGCGGTTGAATTATCACAGCGTTATATCACCAATCGTTTCTTACCGGACAAAGCTATTGATTTGATGGATGAAGCAGCTTCTAAACTACGGATGGAAATTAATTCAAAGCCGGAAGAGTTAGATGTTTTAGATCGAAAAATCATGCAGTTGGAGATTGAAATAGAGGCTATTAAGCGTGAAAATGATGAGAGTAAACTAAAATCTTTAAATGCAGACCTTGCTAATTTTAAAGAAGAAAGAAATGAAATTTATAGCAAATGGCAAAGCGAAAAAGAAGTAGTAGATGCGATTCAGAACGCTAAAACAGCGATTGAAGAATATAAGATGGAAGCCGAACGTGCGGAACGAAACGGTGATTATGGTAAAGTAGCCGAATTGCGCTACGGAAAAATTAAGGATACACAAGCAGAACTGGACGAGCTACAACAGCAATTGGATCAACAACAAAGTAAATCTTCCTTAATTAAAGAGGAAGTTACTAATGAAGATATTGCTGAAGTTGTGGCTAAATGGACAGGTATACCGGTAACCAAAATGTTACAAAGCGACCGTGAAAAATTGTTAGTTTTGGAAAAAGAACTACAAAAAAGAGTGGTTGGTCAGTATGAAGCCATACAAGCGGTAAGTGATGCCGTTCGCCGTAGTCGGGCTGGCTTACAAGATCAGCGGAAACCTATCGGGTCCTTTTTATTCTTAGGAACAACCGGGGTAGGTAAAACCGAATTGGCAAAAGCCTTGGCAGACTACCTGTTTAATGATGAAAATGCGATGACTCGAATCGATATGAGTGAATATCAGGAAAGGCATTCGGTGAGTCGATTGGTAGGTGCACCTCCGGGATATGTAGGTTATGATGAAGGCGGACAATTAACTGAAGCGGTTCGAAGAAAACCATATTCCGTAGTATTGTTAGATGAAATTGAAAAAGCACATCCGGACACCTTTAATATTTTATTACAGGTACTGGATGAAGGTAGGTTGACAGATAATAAAGGAAGAACGGCTGATTTTAGAAATTGTATTATCATCATGACGAGTAATATGGGAAGTCATATTATCCAGGATAAATTTGAGACGGTACCTGACGTGCATAGTGCTATGGAGGGTGCTAAAGTAGAAGTTCTAGGTTTATTAAAACAAACTGTACGACCTGAATTCCTGAACCGTATTGATGATATTATCTTGTTCGCTCCGTTGTCCCAGTCGAATATTAAAGAAATTGTTTCTTTACAATTACGGAATGTTTCCAGAATGTTAGCGCAACAGGGAATTACGCTAGATGCAACCGAGCAAGCTACAGAATGGTTGGCAGAACGTGGTTTTCAGCCGGAATTTGGAGCCCGACCAGTTAAACGAACCATACAAAAGGAAGTACTTAATAAACTTTCAAAAGAGATCTTAGCGGGTAAGGTAACGATTGACAGTATTATTCTACTTGATGCTTTTAATGACGAATTGGTTTTTAGAAATCAAGCAGAACTGGTTTCTTAAAGACTATACTTCTTTAATATATGAATCCCCATTCCTTTATAGTTTGGGGATTTTTGTTTTAAATATTATTAGTGTCAGGTTAGAATAAATAAAAGTTTATAAAGAATAGTAATATAAGGTGATACCAAACTTTAAAGTGTTTGTAAGTTGCTTTTTCACTTTTTTAAAAGTAATTCCTTCTTTAACATAAATATTGATTTTCAATACTATATGATTAGTCTTGATTCTTGTTTCTAGAAGCGATAGCGACCTGCTCATCTGCAGGCGGATCTTGAATCTTTACCGGACACTAATGTTTAAATAGATGGAATTAATTTAAGTTATCATGTTAAGTTCAAGGCGAGCAAATTTTAAAATAGTATTTTTCTACTTAAAATTTAATTCCGTATAAAGCTTGTTCATTTAAATGAGCGGGCTTTTTTTACATACATAAATATTAGATTTTTTCTACCTAAAATTCATAAAATTTAAAAATTATTGTACTTTTGGGAACCTTTTAACAAACTCGTAATTATGAATACAGGAATTAACTACCTAAAGCAAGTCGTAGCACTTGGCTTTATTTTATTACTTACATCAAATCTAGACATCACCGCACAAAACGGAGCGGTAGGTAAATTTGGGCGGCTACAAGTAAACGGAAACAAAGTAACTGCAGAAGACGGTACTGAAATCAGTCTCGCTGGAATGAGTTTATTCTGGAGCAATGCTGCCTGGACACTGAGTGATTTTTACAACAAAGAAACAGTAGATCATTTGGCTAATAACTGGAATGCTTCCATAGTAAGAGCTGCAGTTGGTGTTACTGAAACCTGGGATGGTGGTCGTGGCTATATTGGCAATGGGACTGATTTTTATGCAGCAGGAAGAGAATGGAAAGATGCGAAGGAGTTTAATTTAGTTCGTTTAGAAGCCGTGATTGATGCTGCTATTGCAAATGATATATATGTCATCGTAGACTGGCATACGCATGAAGCTGAAAAATATGTAAACGAAGCCGTAGAATTCTTTGGCTATATTTCTAAAAAGTACGGATCTAATGATCATATTATATACGAAATCTATAACGAACCTTATGGAGCCAGACAAGGTAATCCTAAAACCTCATGGTCAACTATTAAAAATTATTCACGACCTGTAATTGCAGAAATCCGTAAGAATGATAAGGATAATTTAATTGTGGTAGGTACTTCTACCTGGTCGCAGGATGTTGATGAACCTGCTGCAGATCAAAACTGGATAAACGATCCTAACATAGCATATGCCTTACACTTTTATGCCAATACTGCTGATCACCAACAACCTTTAAGAAATAAAGCGAAATTAGCTATGGATGCTGGTATTGCTCTCTTTGTTACAGAATTTGGATCTGTAAGTGCTGATGGGAACGGAGGTTTTAATCGAAACCAAACTAACCAATGGATTAATTTCTTAAAAAATAATAAAGTAAGTTTTGTAAACTGGTCTTTAAGTGACCTAAATGAAACATCCGCAGTAATAACTGCCAAAGCGGACCCTAGTAATCCCAGTAATTCTGATTTAAACGGAGTACAACGATTTTTAAACAACGATCTGACCGCTCCTGGTAATTTCATGAAAAGTATTGTACAACAGCAAAATACCTTATCTGCACCAGAGGTTATTTTAAATGGCGAACAAATTAAAATCTACCCGTTACCTGCTGAAGATAGGATTACTATTGAAGCAGAAGATATAATCAACACGATTTCAATCCTGGATTTAACCGGAAAATTATTGGTTACTCAACAAGTAAGTAAATTAAATCCTGAAGTTTCTACGGAAGCCTTGACTACCGGTAACTATATCTTAAAAATAGAAGCAAACGGAAAAACAGCAAGTGCTTTGATTACTAAAAAGTAAATTAAACTTTTAAGAAGTTGTAATTTTACAGAATGCCGGTAAGATTACATAGACTAACGCTACTTTTGTCAATACTATCGTTAATGATAGGTTGTAAAAGTAGCGTTACTTTTTTTAGTAATCCGGAAATTCAATTTTTGGATGAACATATCGTTACTAATGATTCCATATTCTCTGGTTCTTCTATCGGTGGTTTATCCGGTATTGATTATAACCCAATTTCTAATCATTTTAACCTGGTTTGCGATGATGCCTATAATCCGAGGTTTTATCAAGCTAATATTGCTTTTAAAGATTTTAAAATTGACACTATTATATTTGAAAAACTGACTAAGTTTGATACTACTTCTCAACTATTGGTAAATCGAAATGTATTAGATTTAGAAGGTATACGAATGTTTGATAATACGTTTCTTTTTTCTAGTGAAGGTTCCATTAATTATCAAAAAGAGCCTAGTATATTTCAAACGGACCGTAATGGAAAAATACTTTATTCTTACACACTTCCCTCCTATTTTTTAGCAGATAGTACGGCCATAAATCAACCTCGTCACAACGCGGTTTTTGAAGGTATTACTGTTTCTTTTGATAAAAAAGGCTTTTGGGCAGCGACAGAGCTTCCGCTGGAAAAAGACGGATACGAACCTTCATATAACTCTAACGGAGCACCTGTTCGTTTGACTTATTTTGATTTTAAGTTAAAAAAAGCAATAAAGCAGTTTATTTATTCTTTAGATAAACTATCAAAAGACCCAAAAGGTACATTTGCGGTAAACGGTGTAACCGAAATACTTCAAATTTCAAAAAAACAATTTTTAGTTCTGGAAAGAGAATATGTTGCAGGTTATGGTACCCAAGGAAACAACGTTCGGATTTACCTGGCAGACTTTACAAACGCTACTAATACATTAAACGACGTAGTTTTAAAAGAAAAACATATTCCAGCAACTAAAAAACTACTATTTACTTTTGAAAGCGTTCGGTCACAACTTACTCGTCAAATCGTAGACAATCTGGAAGGAATGACCTTTGGCCCTAAATTGCCAAACGGAAATTTATCCTTACTTTTAGTAGCAGATAATAATTTTAATCCCCCTGCACAGCAATTAAACCAGTTTATTTTATTGGAACTTAAATTTAACTAGTATGTATAAAGCACTCATTCTGCTTCCGTTTTTACTATTTCTTTTTGCCTGTCAGCAAATTAAAAAGGTAGATCAACCATCAGAAAAATCACAGGATAAAACCACTACTTACTATTTTATCAGACATGCCGAAAAGGAACTTCAAGGGGGTAATCCTGATCTTACGGAAGAAGGAAAGCAACATGCCAAAAAATGGGGTTCATACTTTACTAATAAAAACTTGGATGCTATTTACAGTACCGATTATAACCGAACCCAACAAACCGCACAGATAATTGCGGATCAATTAAACCTTAGCGTAACAAGTTATAATCCAAATGATAGTTATACGGAAAATTTTAAACAAAACACTCATCATAAAAATGTCCTGGTGGTAGGACATAGTAATACCATTCCTGATTTTGCTAATACTATTATTGGAGAACATAAATTTTCAGATATATCTGAGGATGACTATGATCAGCTTATCACTATTACAATTAAAGATTCAACCGTTACCAGTTCAATAGCTACTATAAATAACTAACCTTTGAAGTAAATCTAACAACAATCCTGTTCAAAAAACACCCTGATATTTTCTGTGTTTATTTCAGATAATAATTTCAGCTTTCCAGCTTCATATAACTTGTCTAATTGATGTAGCGAAATTGAAAGATCATCTGTTTTGTAATTTTTATAATCTACAAATCGAATCCCCTTGATCACCCTAGGATTAAAAGCCTCCCTAAATCGGATACCCCCGCCATTTACCGCATATTGATATGCCAGGTAATCTATGGTAAAATTTTCTTTATGAATCCAATATAAAAATACATCTTCAAAATCGGTTCCGCCACCTTCCTGGATAAAAGTTACTTCTACTTTATAATAAGGTTGATATTTGATCGTACCCTCCCCAATCAACTTTTTATTAACCGCCGGGGCATTAAGTCCGAAAGGTAAAGAAGCAAAATAATGTACCGAATTTACTCCATCGCTTATACGGGTTAACAAAGAATCAGTTACCAATTGCGGACAGTGATCCAGGTATCGTTCTAGTCCATTATTAGATACAATATCTTGCAGTAAACCTTCAGGTTTTATTACTGTTCTTTCTAAACGGTAGGCTCCTAAGTTACGCCAACTTTGATATTGATTTCCCCTAAAAGTAAATTGAATGGTTGCTTTATCGAATAACGCACCGCCAGCTTTTTCTATAGCTTTATCAATAATTTTATCTGCACTTACCTGTGCATTAAGAGTATTGGTAATTCCAAGAATTATTAATATTAAATATACAATTTGTACTATCTTTTTTATCTTTTTCATATGAAGAATTTTGCTAAGTATTTAGCGAACTTTTATTTTGCCGTAATAAGATAAGAAAACTTACGTCATACGATTGTTTTAAAGTACACTTCTGCCTTTTTACTAACTTGATATTATCTTAGTATTAACATTAACAAACATATAATTTTAGGTATTAGTGTTAGTTCTTAAAAATAAACTTATCAATATAACAGCCTTCATCTTAAGAATAGGAATTAATTATATTTCTACTCTTAAATATTAGTTCGCAACTCTTTAAAACAAAGTTTTGCCAGTAAAGGTTTACTACATTCTATCTATAATACAAAGATGCTTTTTGTAGCTTTGCATTTTTAAAAGACCAAAATATAAGAACACTTATAGCATGCTGCAACAAAATGTAAATATATTAAACCGAAAGGCAAAATTCGAATATGAATTTCTTGATACTTACGTTGCAGGAATAAAACTGGTTGGCACTGAAATTAAAGCTATTCGGGAAGGAAAGGCCAGTATTGCAGAGAGTTTTTGTGAATTTCATAACGGAGGTGAACTTTTTGTAATTAATATGCATATTCAGGAGTATTCGCATGCTTCACATTTTAACCATAATCCTAAAAGCGAACGTAAATTACTTTTAAACAAAAGGGAATTACGAAAACTAGAAAAAGAAGTTAAAAATTCAGGATTAACAATTGTACCTACCCGACTTTTTATTAATGAACGAGGTTTTGCTAAATTAAAAATTGCACTGGCAAAGGGTAAAAAATTATATGATAAACGAGAAACTATTAAAGATCGGGATAATAAACGTGCCCTGGATCGTATAAAAAAGAATTTTTAAGTTGAATTGAAGTGGCTTGATTAACCATCTATTTAAAAACTGCCTAGTCCTTTCTTTAGATATACTTATATTTTGAGCATTACGTTCAAATTAACATCGTTGATATTAAATTTAGCTGTTCTATTTTCAATAAATACTAGATTACCATACATAGGTTTTCCAATAATTCCAGCAACATTATTACAAAAATCTGGGTAATCTTTTAGAATTGAATAGTTATCGTCAAAGTTTAGATATTCCTTTAAATCTTTATCTGTAATAAAATCTTTTTGTAGATTAATAACATCAATGCAAATGATCAATTTATAATTATTTAATGTTACTAAATCTCGGTATGTTTTTTCTTTATTTGTTATTTTCGATAATTGAGGAATAAAATTCGTAATTGAAGTACAATAGGAATTCTGTTGATTTCCGTAATAGCCATTTCTCTTAAACAAATTTATTCTGTCATTTAATTCTTTCTCTATCGGGTTTATTTTTTTTACTTCAAAAATTATATTTTCACTTTCAGATTTCACCAACCAGTCAGGGGTTTTTCCATTTATTTTAGGTTCATAAATAACCTCTGAAAATAATTGATTTAAAGTATAGCCAAATTCCATTTCAGAAAAAATTGATAGTATGTTAATTTCATTTTTTTCTTTAATTAATTTCCTTGAAAATATTCCGTCATAGTTTAGATCTAAGAACTTAAGATTTCTTCTATAATCAGATTTATTATTAAGAATTTTCTTAGCTATTTCGTTCATTGTAATGCTTACAACCTTAATTTATAATTTTAAAAGTGGCAAAACTAAGAACTATTTAATTCTTATTCTCTAAAAGTGGTACAAATCTAAATTCTCCAAATTCGTGCTTTTCAAATTTAGTTTCACTTTTACGAACAAATAATGTCATAATTTGCGGATCATTACCTACGGGAATGACCAGGCGCCCACCGATTTTTAATTGCGCCAACAGGGGATTGGGAACAAAAGGGGCTCCTGCGGTTACAATAATGCCATCAAAAGGTGCATACCGATCCAGGCCTTTGTACCCGTCACCAAAAGAAAGGTGCTTTGGGCGGTAGCCTAATTTAGGTAAAAAGAGTTTAGCTTTTTTAAACAGTTCCTTTTGTCGTTCAATACTATATACTTTTACCCCTAATTCACATAGAACCGCCGTTTGAAATCCGGAACCGGTTCCAATTTCAAGAACCCTGTCTCCCGGCTTAATTTCTAACAATTCTGTTTGAAAAGCAACGGTATAAGGTTGAGAAATAGTTTGATTTGCACCAATAGGAAATGCTTTATCTTGATAGGCATGGTCTTCAAACCCTGAATCCATAAATAAATGCCTGGGAATTTTACCAATAGCATTTAGTATGGAAGTATCTTCAATTCCTTTTTCCATTAAAATAGTAAGCAATTGTTTGCGCTTACCAGCATGTTTTAATGTATCGCGGTAGATCATTTGAAATGTAGCAGTTAAGAAGTTAAAATTACATAAAGATTCTTAATTTTTACTAACAATTTTAAGAAAATTTTAGCTTTTTTTATATCTTCTTATTTTTGAAAGTATTATGACTTTACCTGTCAAATAATATTATTTTTGTGAAAAACCAAACATATGCTAAAAGCAGGAGTGTTGGGTGCGGGACACCTGGGTAAAATTCATCTTCGCTTGTTACAACAATCCGAATTATATGACCTTATCGGATTTTATGATTCTGATCAAAAAAATGCAATGCAGGTTGCAAAAGAATACGGATATCCTCTGGTAGCTTCTATTAAAGAACTGATTGACATCGTAGAAGTAGTGGTTATCGTAACCCCTACTCTTTTTCATTTTGACGTGGCAAAACAAGCTATTCTTGCCGGAAAACATGTATTTATAGAAAAACCGATTACAAATACGGTAGCAGAAGCCGAGGAACTGATTGCGTTGGCAAAACAGCAACAAGTATTAGGGCAAGTAGGTCATGTAGAACGTTTTAACCCGGCTTTTACTGCTGTTTTCGGACAAATTAACAACCCAATGTTTATTGAAGCACATCGATTATCTGAATTTAATCCCAGGGGTACGGATGTCCCGGTAGTTTTAGATTTAATGATTCATGACCTGGATGCTATACTCAGTGTAGTTGATGCTCCTATTAAAAATATCAGTGCCAGCGGTGTTTCTGTGATAAGCGAAACCCCGGATATTGCTAATGCTCGTATTGAATTTGAAAACGGATGCGTAGCCAATTTAACGGCAAGCCGAATTTCCTTAAAAAATATGCGCAAATCGCGTTTTTTTCAAAAGGATGCTTATATTTCTATTGATTATTTTGAAAAAAAATGCGAAGTGGTCAAAATGAAAGAAGCCCCGGAACAACCGGATGATTTTGCTATGATTTTACAAAATGCAGAAGGGGTAAAAAAACAAATTTATTTTGATAACCCTCATGTAGCAGAAAATAATGCTATCCTAGATGAACTGGAATCTTTTGCAAAAGCAATTAAGGAAGGTACTGTACCGGTAGTAACTTTAAAAGACGGAAAGCGGGCATTATCTGTAGCTTATCAGATTATGAATTGTTTTTAAATCTACTATTTACACAAATTAATCATTTATTATGAATAAAATTGTTGTTATTGGCGCCGGAACTATGGGCAATGGCATTGCTCATACCTTTGCTCAATATAATTACCAGGTAACGCTGGTAGATACTTCTTCAACGGCACTGGAAAGCGGAATGGCGAATATTACTCATAACCTGGACCGTATGGTTCAAAAGGAAAAGATTACTGATAAAGTAAAAGAACAAACTTTAGCTAATCTTATTACAGCTACTTCATTATCCAAATGTGTAGAAGATGCTGATTTGGTAGTGGAAGCTGCAACCGAAAATCTGGATGTTAAACTGGCTATTTTTAAAGAATTAGACAACTTATGTCCTGAAAAATCAATTTTAGCTTCTAATACCTCGTCTATTTCTATCACTCAAATTGCAGCGGTTACGCAACGGCCGGAAAAAGTCATTGGCATGCATTTTATGAACCCGGTTCCTATAATGAAACTAGTGGAAGTCATTAAAGGTTATTCCACTTCAGAAGAAGTGCTACAGGAAATTATGGAACTTTCTCAAAAACTTCAAAAAGAACCTGTTTTAGTCAATGACTACCCCGGATTTGTAGCTAATCGTATTTTAATGCCTATGATTAATGAAGCCATAGAGACCTTATATCATGGAGTAGCAGGCGTTCCGGAGATTGATACAGTCATGAAATTAGGTATGGCACATCCTATGGGGCCTTTACAATTGGCTGATTTTATCGGATTAGATGTATGCTTATCTATTCTGGAAGTATTGTACCGTGGGTTTAAAAATCCGAAATATGCACCTTGCCCGTTATTAGTAAACATGGTTCGAGCCGGAAAATACGGGGTAAAAAGCGGAGAAGGTTTTTACAATTATTCAACTTCTCGTAAAGCAGAAGTAGTGGCGAATCAGTTCAAAAGGTAATATCAATTAATGGCAAAAATACTTCCATTTAAAGCAGTACGCCCTCCGCGAGATAAAGTAGCTCTGGTAGCTTCGCGCTCTTATCAAAGTTATACTCCCGAAGAACGGGATTCCCGTATGGACTATAACCCGTATTCTTTTTTACATATCGTTAACCCTGGATATAAGTTCCAACAGGAAATTTCCGGCGAACAGCGATACACTTTGGTTCGTAATCGATATTTAGAGTTTAAGGAAGAAAATACCTTGCAACAGGATGCAACAGCTATGTATTATATCTACAAGATTATTAACCGTGAAGGAGAGTCTTTTTGTGGGATTATTGCTGCAGCCAGTACTTCGGATTATGAAAATAACGTAATTCGTAAACATGAAAACACACTTTCTGAACGAGAAACGGTTTTTAAAGATTATTTAAAAACTGTTGGTTTTAATGCAGAACCGGTTCTACTAACTTATGCGGATAATAAAGAAATACAAAATGTACTAGAGCAAATTTGTAAAGAACGTCCGGAGTATGAATTTACCACTACCTATAGAGATACCCATTATCTGTGGATGCTAAGCGAACCTGTAACTGTCGCGATTATAGAACAAATTTTTGATAAAATCCCGGTATTGTATATAGCGGATGGACATCATCGGTCGGCTTCCTCCTATCTACTTTCTAAGGATATTTCCGAAAACTCAGATGGAAAAAAGAAAGAATCGTATGATTATTTTATGAGTTATCTTATCCCGGAATCCCAGCTTCGTATTTACGAATACAACCGTCTGGTAAAAGATTTAAACGGATTGACCAAAGAAGCATTTTTAATAAAACTTGACTTCTGGTTTCGTATTGAAAATCGAGGCCTGGAAGTTTATCAGGCATCCAAAGAACATCATTTTAGTATGTACCTAGATGGCGAATTTTATTCGTTATACTTACGTAAAACTAGATATACCTTTGATAACGCACTTGACAAACTGGATGCCCAGATTTTATTTCAGACAGTATTGGACCCAATTCTGGATATCAAAGATTTACGAACGGACACCCGAATTGAATATTCACATGGTAAGAATGGTATTGTATATATTAAAAGCCTAGTAGATAAAGGTGAATTTGCCGTGGGATTCCACCTTTTTCCAGCAACTGTCGAACAAATGAGAGCCATTGCAGACCAAGGACTAGTTATGCCTCCTAAAAGCACGTACATCGAACCGAAATTAAGAAGTGGGGTCACGATTTATGAGTTTTAAATTTTAATGAAATTTCATTTTAACTGATACTTTTGAACAACTAATTAGAAGAAAAGTTTAAATTCAACACATAAATGTGACAGCTTAGCTGTTGATAAAAAGCCCCTACCATAGTTTTAGCCCTAGGGCTAAAACTATGGTAGAGTAGCGAAAAATCTCATACCTTTGGGTTGGAAAACTTAAAGAATATAAAGCATTTAACGCTGGAGGAAAATTACAAAATATCAGTACTTGCAAAACTTGAAATAAAAAAAGTGAAATAGCCCAGGAGTTAGGTCGAAGCCGTTCTACTATATATGCTTTATTTGTGTAATCAGGGAAAAAAGTACTAGAAAAGAGGCGGTAAGCAGGTGGGTAGGGGGTGCATCCCTAATAGAAGGGACATAACAGAACGCCCCCCAGTAGTAGACAAAAAAGAAAGGATAGGTGACCTTGAGATTGACCTGGTGATAGGTAAAGACCATAGAGGTGCCCTTGTCACTATAAATGATAGGGCTACAGGGATGCTAAGGATGGGACATATAGAAAACAAATCAGCCCGGGAAGTCCAGGTGAAAACGGAAGAACTACTGGAAGATTGGAAGCCTTTCATTAAAACTATTACCAGTGACAACGGGAAGGAGTTTGCAAACCATCAGGAAATAGCAGAGGAGCTTGACATTGATTTTTACTTTGCAAAACCCTACCATAGCTGACAAAGGGGTGCCAATGAAAACCTCAACGGGCTGATAAGACAATATTTCCCAAAAGGTAGTAGCTTTGCAGAGATAACTAAGGAAGCGGTAGAGAAAGTAGAAAACATTTTAAACAATAGGCCTAGGAAAAGGTTCGGGTATAAAACACCCAATGAGGTATACGCAACTTTTATCAACAAAACGCAAACTGTCGCATTTATAACTTGAATGTAGGTATGATAACTATCTACTCCACATTCTCAATCCCTAAGTGAAAAATTATAAATAACAATAAATAAAAAAGACTGCCCAAATAGTTTTTAGACAGCCTCTTTGTTTTACTAATAGCAAACACACATACCTCTCCAAATATAACCTCCGGTAGAACCACATCTTGAATAGCATACTCCAAAAGGTGAGGATGAACCACCTCCATTAATAGTTTTCTGTTCTGCTTTAGATAATACTTTTCCTAAATTTTTTAGATTTTTCATAATATAAATTAGTATAATAGATAAGTACTTAGTGAACATTTAAAGACACTCACATCTATGTCTATTTTTTACATATAAGGGGCTATATTCATTTTATAGTTTCATAAGTTTTTTATGAATATGAAAATTCAAAATTAGCAACTAATAAATCAATCAAATCTTCTACAAAATACAGCAAATCTTTTCTTTCATACATTTCAGGAAACGACCTCCCGTTGAGTAGAATTTTAGGTGTAAAGTTTATACCATTATTCTCACACCATTCCCTTTCCTTTTCTAATATCTCAATTACATTTTTAAAATTTAAAGGTTCATTCCATTTAGAAAACCATTCCTTGACTTGGACTCCTTCGTATATGGAGTGTATTGCTTCTTTAAAAAGTTTCTCACCTTCGACATGGTAAATTTCTATTAGTCTACTCGTAACTTTTACCAAGTCACTCTGCTCATTTTTTGTACTAATATTGAATAAAACAGTAATTTGAACATTTTTGTCATATGTTTCTAAAATATTTTCCACCAAATAATGAGCTGATTTACAATGTACACAAAACGGGTTAGTAATTAATGTAATATTGAGAGGAGCATTTCTATTACCAAAAACTATTTTAGATGAATTAATACTACTCATATCTAAGCTTTTAGAGTTTTGCAAAATAGCATTAAACAACTTAAAGTTCTTTTTAAATTTTACTGATTCAATTTTCAGTTTATTAAACTTCTGATTTTTTTTCATACTTGAAAAAACAAGAAGCCAAATACTAATCATACTAGTTAAACTAAAAGCGAATATTAGAATAGATACTATACTGACTGTATATTCAGAAATCTCAAAATTAGGTAATAGTATTAATTGAGCTAATAATACCGTAACAATACTTAAACAAAGTACACACCATTTGTGTAAAATGAATGCTTGATAATATAAAGAATAAATTATCGCAGGTATTGAAGCTATGCTAAGGTAGATAAGTAAAATTGGGCTTATTCCTGTAAGACTAAATAAAAACCATATAATGCATATTGTAGAAAAGTAAATTAAGCTAATTTCACTTATCTTAATATCCTTATAAATATATGATCCTTTAGAATTTAAAACAGATCCACAGCTTACTTTTTTACTATCTTCAGAACAAACACCACTAATAAATTTAGCATCACCATTAATTTCATATTGAACAATTAGTAAACTAGTTATAACGCCAACTAATGAAAGAAGGAAATGAAAACTTTCATAAAAGTTATTTTTAGTAATTAATACTAAAATAGCAAGTGATAGCATCGAAAGATAAAAGAAAGGCTTGGTGTAGTTCTTCTTGTTCTTTAATAAAACATTTTCAACTGCCTCAACGATAACTACAACTCCAGTAAATTGAAGTAGAAAATCATCAAAAGAAATAGTTTTTGATATTTTTTGACTAAATATTAATGTATAATCTGAATTTTTATTAATAACAAGAGCAAACCTAGTACCTTCCGAAGTCTTTACTTGTGCTATAAAATTTGAAGGGAGTTGAGATAATGTTGTTTTATCTAAAGGTAACTCAATTGCTAAATTTTGAATCTTAAAGTGGGTTAATACACCAGTTATTGCATGCAGACTTGGGTATGAAGGATGACTTTCAACTTGAAAAATTAATTCTTCAGAATCAATTTTCACTTTATTTTCTTGAAGCAACCTCTCTATAACGTATGCAATTGAGTTTTTCAAGTTGTATTTAATTAATATTACTTAAACTATTTAATTCCCTTAATTTATAAATTAAAAATATTTTTTTTTATGGGAAAAACCTATTTAAAAAATATAATAAAAACATAAAATTATAGAAATAGTCTTAACTATTGAATTACCCTCTTCTGAAAATTCTTTAAATATCCGCAAAGCCTCATAATCCTGTAATGTTAGCAATGACTAATCTTTCGAAGAGTTCATCTTTGAAGTACCTTCAATTAAGTTTGTAGACAAATTCATTAAGGTAGAGCTGTAGGTACTTGCCTTTAATTTTATGGTAGTTAACCAGTAGGTTCCTTTTAGCATTGCTAATAAAGATGTGTACCCCTTTAGTGTTTCTTTGGTAGATTTTTCTGTAATGTGTAGCTCTACATAGTCTGCAATATCAATGTACGAAGTACTCTCATCGGTAAATTCAATACTTTTTTCATCCAGTGAGCCTTTTATGGTATCTTTTACTTCTTGGGATTTGTGGGTGTTAAGTACCTTTGCTTTAAAATAGCGATCTTGCTTGGATACTTTCCCTATGTTCGGATCTTCTAAAGGGGTGCTCTCAGACATTACCGCTACGTTTTGTTTGCCCGCTGTACCACGGCCACGTTTTGCCTTAGATTGCTCTAACTCTGAGGGTTCAACAGTAAAATAACCTTCGTTCATCTCTATCATTCCTTCTAGACTATATCTAGCATCACGGTTGCCCATTGCTATTCGTAGTTTATGAGTCATTGCCCAAACAGGTTCATAACGTTTTAACCCTAATTGGCGTTACATTTCTTTGGATGAAAAACTTTTCTTTGTCGTACTCATTAAAAACATAGCCCGGTACCATATTAAAAAAGAAAGGTTAGAGTTTTGCATGATCGTACCACTTCGAAGTGAGGTACGGCTACGGCAAGACTTACATTCGTAGCTCCACCTGCTTTTGATCCAGTAGTGCTTATCACCACCACACCTATGGCAAATTACCCCAATCTTATCACATTGTTCTTTAAAATGTTCCCTACAGGTGTCTTCATCCCCAAAGTGGGCAGTAAAAGTAAATATGTTCATGTCTGCTACTATCTTATAATCAATACAATACACAAAATTATAGGCAATTATGGATATTCAAAAATTAAAATAACAATTTGGAACTAGACTTCTAAAACAGTAAACTAATATAAATTTTAAAAGAAGTTATGATCTCTTTTAATTATCTGCTATTTTTACGGGATTGTCAAAACCAAAAACCTATGTCGGTAACACCGGTACTTCATCTATCTAAAGCTTCTATTTATCAAAGAGATAATCTAATTTTATCAGACGTAAATGTTACGGTTCATAAAGGTGATTTTGTATATCTGATTGGTAAGACCGGAACCGGGAAGAGTAGTTTTATGAAAACCCTGTACGGTGATATTCCGTTTACAGAAGGTGAAGGGACTATCGTGGATTTTGATTTATCTACGTTAAAAGAAAGTCAAATTCCTTATTTACGAAGAAAATTAGGGATTGTATTTCAGGATTTTAAATTATTAAATGACCGGACGATAAAAGATAACTTGCTTTTTGTATTAAAAGCAACCGGTTGGACGGATCAAAAAGGTATGTCTAGTAAAATAGATGAGGTTTTAGGTAAAGTAGGAATGAAAACCAAAGATTTTAAGTTCCCTTATCAATTATCCGGCGGCGAACAACAGCGAATTGCTATCGCCAGATCCTTATTAAATGATCCGGAATTAATTTTGGCTGATGAACCTACCGGGAATCTTGACCCTCAAACTTCGGTGGAAGTGATGGAGGTATTACAAGAAATAAATAAAAACGGAAACACTATTTTAATGGCTACGCATGACTATGCTTTGTTATTAAAATATCCCTCTAAGACCTTAAAATGCGAAGGCAATAAGGTGTTTGAAGTAGTACAGCGTAAAGAATAATTAATCCCATTTACTTTGAGACTACTAACCCCAGATGATTTTATTGATGTTTACGTAAAACTAAAACAAAGGGGGTTTGGTTTTATACGTTCTAAATTTACTACAGATTCTTTGGAACGAACAAAAAGTGCATTTAACGATACGGATATACAAACATCTAATTTTTGGTCCATCCCAAAAATAAAAGAACGATGGAATCTAAAGATTACCGGGAATTCCGGATTTCGTTACGAAGACTTTGTAATGCAAGAATTTTTTGAAGAAAAACATAACCTAAAAATGTTGTCTCTAGGAAGTGGTAGCTGTGATCATGAACTGTATTTTGCTCACTACAAAAACTTTGCAAAAATTACTTGTGTCGATATCAATGACCTCCTTTTTGAACAAGCGAAACAAATTGCTTTAGATAGACAGCTAGAAAATATGGAATTTGTATTGAAAAGCATCTACAATATGGACTTTAAAGCTGAAACCTACGATATCATATATTTCCATGCATCCTTACATCATTTTGAAAAATTGGAGGATTTATTAGGTAATCAATTAAAGAATGTATTAAAAAAAGAAGGTAAGCTGATCATCAATGAATTTGTTGGTCCGGATCGTTTACAATTTCCAAAATATCAAATTCAGGCAATTAATAAAAGTCTGTCAAAGATACCTGCTAAGTACCGAATACGTTTTAAGACTTCGCTTATCAAAAAAAAAGTGACCGCACCAGGATGGTTACGGATGTATATCGCAGACCCATCAGAGTGTGTAGCTTCCAGCCAAATACTCCCAATCATCTATAAACATTATAATAAAATTTACGAAGCTCCCTATGGTGGTAACCTGTTAATGTTAGTTTTTAAAGATATTGCGCATCATTTTATAAAAACGGATAAAGAGAAGGAAGCGGTTTTACAGGAAATTTTTAAGGAAGAAGATCAATATTTGGAAGTGTACCCCAGTGATTTTATTTTTGGGGTTTACGAAAAGAAGAATTTACACTAATCTAACACCCTACTTGTTTCTGAAGGAAAAGTAGCTTTAATGTATTGATCAATTAGTAATAGCAGTGCGATAAACAAAGTCCAGTGATGATAGAAGATATATCGGTTTTCAGAATGGGAAACCAAACCAAGTAATAAAAGGCTACAAAATGTACAAAGTGTAGTAAAAACAAAAAATAAACCTATTTTATTCCTAGGGTTTTTAAAAAGTAAAAACACCCCAGTTATCAAAAGAGAAAAGTATAGCAAGAACATTTTAGTATTTCCTAGTGCATACCTAATATTTTGAATATAAAGCACTGTCCACTGCTTATAATTATCGATCAGTAATGGCCAAAACATACTCTTAAATAATTGTTCAGCTTCCAGTAAGCGGTCTTTCCTACTCTTATTGGGATCAGTGAACTGGTTTACCGCAATTTCATGTAACGTTTGATTACAAATTCGGGAAAACCTGGTTTGGTAGAGTCCATAGAGTATGTAGTAATCAGTTTCAGGTAAAGAAGAAGCTAATAGTTGTTTACGCTTTAATTCAGCCATTGCGGTGGTAAAAAACTGTACTTCTTTATCTGAGGTAAATAATTGTACATCTTTTTCATCTGCTACAAAAAAAGCAGCCGCCGCCGGCATATGGGCACCAGGCATATTGGTAAAAGTACCAAAAGCAATATAATTAAATGTTCTTTCAAAAAACGTGGTAACCACAGGTAAACATATGATGGTAAGAAGTAAGAATAAGTACTTTTTATGTTTGGACTTATACCATAGAAATGATATAAGTATGATTAAGACCGGTACCATAGCTAAAAACTGGTTACGGGTAATGATAAGTAGAAATAACACCAACAACGCTTTTGTAAAATATTTATTTTTTTCCTGTATTAAAAATTGAAGTGTATATACATTAAAAAGTAAAAATAGAGGATACGTTAGTGCCTCTGTTAAAATTTTATTTGCAGTGAGATAGGTAGATACCAAAGGAGTAATAAAAATAACTAATACAATAGTAGAAAATACTGAGTTCAGGTTAAAAAGTATGGTTAATCTTTGGGTAGCAAAAAGGCATACAGAAAGATTAAAGATTAATTGAGCTATTAATAGAGGAATCTCGAAATAATTACCAAAAACCGAAGTAAAAAAGGAAGCAAAAAGCATATATCCGGGGGATCGGCTAAAGATAATTGTGGTGAATGCTAAACTATCCGGGTCGTATAAAATACCGGTAAATAGGACTTTTACAATGACTATAAGTACAATTAAAGATTTAAAAATTACATCCCATTGACTAAACAGTTTTTTCATTCCGGATTTTTCTTTGCGTCTGGTTTATGATAAACATGTGGGTTTTTTACAATGCCTTTGCTAAAGACCTTGCGAACCGCCATACGTAGTTGCGCATCTATCTTTAATAACTGATTCTGGAAGCTTTGCCCGGGTCTGGCTCTAAAAGTAGTTACATGAAAACTTTCTTTGTTGTCTAATGGATGATTAGAAAAATAATAATTAGAAACACAACAACGCACTCTATCGGTAGTAACCTTACTTACGGAGTGCCAGGATTTTTTATGCGTAGCCATAATCACCAATCGGTTAAACCGTGCATCTATGGTTAAGGGTTTTCCTTTTACCCCATTAGGCCAGAGTTCGAGGTTTCCCCCATTTTTCGGATTCCAATCCGGGGTTATATAAAACAATAAATTTAAAACACGCCATTGTTTTCGGTCTTTATCATGTGAATTATCCAGATGAGGTTGTAGATAATTACCTTGTCCCATCATAGAAATACCCCCTGCATACAAATGACTATCCGGGTATACCTTTTCTAACTTACAAATGGAAGCAATAAGGTGAACCACCTTAGGTTCTTGGAATGCATAAATCACCTCCTCTAGTAGAGGATCGTATTGATCCATCTGGGCCGCCACGTGTTTAAACTCTTTTAAACTCTTTTTTTGCCTGGTTTGAGATATATTCGGAAACTTGTTGAAAATCCGGAGTGTTATTTCTTCAGGTAGTAAGTCATCTATAAAAAAATATCCGATATCATTCGAGGAAGTGGCAAACTGTTCTTTTAGTTTGTCTTCCTTATCTTTGATAGCTTTATAAATAAGTTGACTAATTTCAAAACGATTCATCCTGACGTTTTCTTAACAAGAAAATTAAAAATAACTATATTCTTTCAGTAATCCTGTATGCTTTCTATTTTAATTCCTGTTTACAATTACAATTGTGTTGCTTTAGTAAAAGAATTACA
Source organism: Aquimarina sp. ERC-38 (assembly GCF_026222555.1). Classification (NCBI taxonomy): domain Bacteria; kingdom Pseudomonadati; phylum Bacteroidota; class Flavobacteriia; order Flavobacteriales; family Flavobacteriaceae; genus Aquimarina; species Aquimarina sp. ERC-38. The sequence continues at coordinate 4,355,666 of NZ_CP098511.1, forward strand.
GAAGCAGGCTGTAGAAACATCAATACCATTTGAAATCATTGTAGGTGATGACGGATCCAATTTATTTACTAAAGAAAATAAAGAAATCAATAATTTAAAGTTTTGTACTTTTATAGAAAATCCTAATAATATAGGCCGAAGTGCCCTGAGAAATAAATTAGCCAAATTAGCGCAGTATTCTTATTTACTTTTTTTAGACGCAGATACTTTTCCTGTTTATAAAACATTTATTACCAACTATTTAAAATCTATTACCCCTAAAACGGAAGTAATTTCCGGCGGGCTTCAATATGACAAGGCTTATACCCCAAAAGATCACGAAATCCTACGGTATACATTTGGAATGCACCGAGAAGAAATTCCTCTTGAAGTTAGGGAGAAGAAACCTTATGCTACTTTTTTAAGTTCCAATTTTTTAATAGCCAAAAAGCTTTTTAATACGGTTTCTTTTAATAGTACCATACCTAATTTAGCTTGTGAAGACATTGTTTTTGCTATGGATTTAAAGAAAAAAGCCATAGAATTAAAACATACGGATAATCCGGTATTTCATAACGGTTTAGAAACCAATGCTATTTTTCTACAAAAATCAATAGACTCTCTACGTAGCCGAAAATATATGGTTCAGAAAGGCCTGTTAGACCCTAATTTAACAAAAATTACTTCTTTGGCTAATCAACTGGAAAAATTTTGTATTTCGGGAATGATTAAAATAGTATACAGGTTATTTAAGTCAACCTTAAAACGAAACATACTTTCTAAAAACCCATCGTTGAAGTTTTTTGACTTTTACCGATTGGGTTATTATCTGTCGGATAACGAAGAAATTAATTAAAACAACATCAACTTACAGCAGATGTAATATGGAAGTAAGAAATTCATAAATCTAGCAGATTCCAACCACTCCTACTTTTTATAAGATAGAAAATCCGTAAAGTCCCGTATATAATCTTCTTCGTCAAAGGTTGCGGATGCTAATACCAGACAAACGGAACCTGATGAAAAATCTTCTAATTTTCTCCATATGCCCGGTACTAAAAGGAGTCCTTTGTCCGGTTTATTTAAAGAAATTTCTTTTTGCTCTTTTCCATCATGCAATAACACGGTAAAACTTCCACTTAAGGCTATAATAAACTGTTTCAGTTCTTTATGTGCATGACCTCCACGAACCGCATCACTCGGTACATCATATAGGTAATACACCCGTTTACTTTCAAAAGGGAGTATTTCCTTCTCAATTACTGCAATGTTACCCCGTGGGTCTTTAATTTTAGGAATTGTAAGTATTTTACAATCATCAATACGGGTGGTTTGAATTAGGTCCTTGATGTGAGCAGGTTTTTCCATTGTTTGGCAATATAATCCATTTTAAATTTTTCGACACTGGGTACAGTTCCTTTTTTACAGTTTTTATAAAAATCGGGCTCCTCCACCATTTTATTTAAAGCTCCTACAAATTGAACCGAATCTTTAAACGGAACTAAAACCCCGTTAATTCCGGTTTCTATTATTTCAGAGGGTCCGGATTTGCAATCTACTGCGACTACGGGGGTACCTAAAACAAGGGACTCTACTAATACCATTGGAAAACCTTCGAAGTTACTGGTTAGGGTCGTAAACAAGGCATTTTGGACATATGGAAAGGGATTTGAAGTAAAATCTTTAAATATAACGTGTTCTTCTAACTTTAATGAGCGAATCAAATTTTTGATTTTCACCTTATCCGGACCATCTCCCACTATCATTAATTTAATATTTTGTAATGGTAAAATAGAACGTTTATAGTTGTTAATTAAAAAAGTGTAATCCTTAGATTCATCTAGAATACGCCCGTATGACAAAATATAAGGTTGCTCCTCTTCTACTGTAAATGCATTTGCCTGTTGATAAATTTCAGTATCAAAAGCATTATAAATACAAGATATTCTTTTAAATCCGTAGATATTAGAAGCATGTGCTATACTATCTTTAGAAACACCCACGATATGCCTGGCATGCCTGTAAAGTATTCTGGTCAATGTTTTTTGCCTGGGAAAATAAAGAGATAAGTTAAAATTATGTAGCATAAAAATTGTCTTTCTCACAGGAAAAACAATACCATTGAAGATGATCTGTTTTAAAGTACTTTCGCGAGCTCTGGTATCTATGATGACGTCAAAGTTTTCCTCTTTTAATATGTGTCTAAACAACTTTGTTCTTAATACTTTACCGAGAAGTCCATTTTTTATTTTAAGTAGATCATCCAAAATAATTAATCTACCCGAATAACTGTAAGTTATAGTAGCAGAATCACTAATAAGAACCACATTGAAATTTTGATTTACCAGCATTTTTGATAAAATAGCACTTGACTTTTCAGCGCCCCCATCGGCTAAAGAAGAAACTACAATACCAATTTTCATTTTTAATTATTGATTTGAAGATTTATAAAAGTATTTTCTAAAAATAAAAACAATGACCATTAGATAAATTACAAAATTTCCTAAATGCGCCATGGAAGCTCCTACAAAACCAAATTCATCAATTAATATTGTACTCAAAACGTATAAACTGATAAAAGAAAGCAGTTCACTAATTACATATTCCCAAAACATCTTTTTGGCTAATAATTGACAGGCGATGGTGATGGCGATGATTTTTAATAAATCTCCTGATAATTGCCAGATAAACAAAGCTTGCATCGATTGAAAATCCTCAGTAAATAACAGAGAAATAATATATTTTTTTAAAATAAATAACAATGCAAACCCTACTATAAATACAGGAAGCACAGTTTTTAAAAATTTACCTACTTCAATTCTAAAAGTTGACGTATGATCAGCATTAGACAGTTTGGGTAACAGATATAGTGAGATTAAAGTAGTAACAAATAGCATGTACTGATTACTGATTCGCTGCATTGCTTCCCAAAATCCAGCTTTAGTCACTCCTTCTACCTGGGCAATATAATTGCGAATATAAATATATACCATAGGAAATATAATAGCAGATAACAACGCCATGATCCCGTATGCACTCAGGTTTTTTATATATTTTTTTGAAATTTTATTAGCTTTTAAAAAAACAACTAAATTTCGCTGATAAAGTATAATAGTTAAAGTAAGCAGTAAAGATATAGCAGGATTGATAACTAAGGCATATAAGGCGCCAAGCAAGGCGTATTGCCAGATTAAGAAAAAGGTAATTGTAAAACCTACAATACTACCTGCAATATTTAATATTATAAAAATCTTATATCGGGAAAAACCATTAATAATAGCCAGGCACATTATATTAGAAGCATAGAAAGGAAGTGCTATAGCAATATATTTAAATAATTCTGGGTTACTAAACGTTGAACCAAAAATCCATTGATCCCAAAAATCCGGCCAAAAATACATCCAGAATGACATGGACATGGTAACTACAAAACAGATATAATAAGAAGTAGATAGCATTGCTACCAGTTCTGTTTTATTCCTTTTCAATTCTGACACATACTTTACAAACCCATTGTAAAGCCCTAGAGTAGCTACCGTTTGTATGGAAGCTAAGAAATTACGGAGATTTCCTAAAATAGCCATTCCCTCCGCACCCAGATATAAAGCAATAATCTTGGAACTTGCAATACTACATAAAGAGGTAATCAGCACTCCCACCGAATTGACGGAACCTATCTTTACCAGGTTGTTTTTTCTAAAATTTTTTAATATTGGACGTAACAAGTTAAAACCCTTATCTTATTTAACTGAGTGTATGACAAATTTTAACAGTTAACTTTAAAACGTATCTCCCCTCCCTTAAAGAAATTGGAACTGAAAAATAAAATTTACCATACACCTGTTTAACTCTACAATGCTAACTATAGATTGTAAAACAAATGTTAACGGAAAGATACTTAAATTAACGAGGTGGTAAATAATAGTATTGTATTTTTTTGATTTTACATACTAATTACCTTTAAAAAGGCAAATTATTCGATATTTACATTTATGAAGATATTATTATTAGGTGAATTCAGCAGACTTCATAATTCGCTTAAAGAGGGATTAATAAAATTAGGCTATGAGGTAATACTTGCCGGTAGTGGTGATTCTTTTAAACAATATCCGGTTGATATCAACCTGGATGCAACTTTTATAAAAAAATCTCGGTTACTTACTTTTGTTAGACATGCTTTTTTTAAGATTACCCGCTTCGATCTTGCCAGTATAGAAACCTATTTACGATTTAGAAAAATAAAACACGTAGTAACCCATTTTGATGTAGTACAATTGATAAACGAATTTACTTTTAATACCACTCCTATTGTTGAAAAAAGATTACTAAGACATTTATTTGATAAACATAATAATATTTACATTTTGGCTTGTGGAGATGATTACACCTTTATTTCTTACTTACTGGCAGATTCATTTCCCCATAGCACCTTAACTCCGTATTTAAAAGATAAAACACTTAAAAAACAATATATACATACCCTCAACTACATTTCTTCGGAACGTAAAGAAATTAGTCAATTAATTCGGAAAAATATAAAAGGAATTATACCAGTTAGTGTGGAATATCTGGAAGCTTATAAAAATGAGAGAAAAGTAGTACCCATGATTCCAAATCCTATAAATATTGAGAAAATTAAGTATTCGGAGTTAAAAAACGAGAACGTTATAAAAATTTTTCATGGAATCAATAGCGCCAATATTCTAAAAAAAGGCAATCAATATTTCACAACTGCTCTTGATATTATCAAACAAAAATATCCTTCAAAAGTTGAAATTACCATTGTACAGGACGAACCTTATGAACTATACATACGCCAGCTGGAAAAGACACATATTTTATTAGATCAGGTATATGCACATGATCAAGGCTATAACGCCCTGGAAGCTATGGCAATGGGTAAAGTGGTATTTACCGGAGCCGGAGCATATTTTCAAAAGTATTACCAACTAGAAAAGAAAGTAGCGATTAATACTTCTCCGGATGTAGATCGAATTGTTTCGGATCTGAGTTTATTAATTGAAAATCCAGATCGATTAATAACTATAAGCAAAAATGCCAGATGGTTTATTGAACAATATCATGATTTTCAAAAGATTGCAAAAACCTATACCACTACATGGACTAAAATAAATGAAAGCGTTCAAAGCAGTAACTCTAAATAGTCCTGATAATAAATATTACAGCCCAGCTCTTCTTTTTGCTTTAACAATCCGAAATTTTGGTCTGTTACACTTCCCATATCAAAATAAAGATAATTCTCCCTCTTGAAATCATCTATGAGGCTCATAAATAAATAATCAAGGGCGTACTTCTGTTCTCCCACTTCTGAAGTTGCCCCGTATTGTGATTTGACTACGTTTTTATCCTTAAAAATAGTAATCCCCGCTAAAATATTATTATCAAGATATACATTGTACTGTAAGATATTATTTGGGAAATTTGATTTTAAGTTTGTAATTTCAGGTAACGTATGCACTGGTTTTACCTTGTGCTTTTCTTTTAACCTGGGAATTAGAATTTCTTCCCAAAAATCATTTAGCTCATCTACCTTTCTTATCTGTAAATTAAAATCCTTGGCCTTTCTAAATTTCTTATGTTTACTCTTATGAAATTGTAAAGGAACTTTATAATCTATTGCTAAATTTAGATCCCTGCGTACTGGTAAACTGCCTTTCTCGTATAGAAAAAATTCCATTTCATTACTTGGAAACTGATGATAAAAACGTGGAATAGGCTTTACAAGAAGTTTTGTAATTTGTTGTTTCTTAAAATAATGTAATAAAGCATTAATTATCTGATCAACTTTTTTTCCACCTATATTGTTTTTTAAAACCAAACCCCCGTACGTCAATCCTTGATGAGAATATACGGTATGACCAACTACGTTTGCAGGGAAAAGTGCGACAAGTTTATTCTTTTCATAAACCAGTAAAGAAAAATCAACAAACCGATCCGAATGATACTCCATAAATTCACGGTAGAATAAAAAGGTTCCATTCTTTGATTGAGAAACAAAATTATTCCAATCTGATCGATCTGACGAAGTATATTTCTTTACCGAATACATGTGCCCTTTACTTTAAAAATGAAAATACGGATTTTAATAAAGCTATAGCTAAGTGAATATAAAATGGTATAGAATATTTACAAAAAATCCTATCATTTAATGTTAATTCAGCTATAGAACCAGATAAGTATAAAGTTTAGAATCCTTGAACTTAACGTAAAAAAATTGCCCGATTTTGTAAAACGGGCAATTTATAACTTATTAAATTATTTGTTAAAGTGGTCTAGAGATTATGAACTACTTATACAATTTTATTTCTCTTTCGATCTACCTCAGTTAAATGCACTTTTCGTAATCTTAAGTGATTAGGGGTAACTTCAACCAGTTCATCTTTTTGAATATATTCTAAAGCTTCTTCTAAAGAAAATTTAATCGCCGGAACAATCTTAGCCTTATCATCAGCTCCCGAAGATCGAACGTTACTTAACTTTTTAGTTTTTGTTACGTTTACCGTCATATCGTCTCCACGTGAGTTTTCTCCGATTACCTGACCTTCATAAATATCTTCGCCCGGATCTACAAAAAACTTACCTCTGTCCTGTAATTTATCAATGGAATATGGAATCGCGGTTCCTTTTTCCATAGATACTAACGAACCGTTAATCCTTCCGGGGATATCACCTTTTAAAGGTTGGTATTCCTTGAAACGGTGCGCCATAATGGCTTCACCTGCTGTAGCCGTTAATAATTGATTACGTAACCCAATGATTCCACGTGACGGAATTAGGAATTCGCAAACCATACGGTCTCCTTTAGCTTCCATACTTAGCATCTCCCCTTTTCGCATACTTACCATTTCTACCGCCTTTCCGGATACATGCTCCGGTAAATCGATGGTTAATTCTTCAATAGGTTCGCTTTTTACACCATCTACTTCCTTAATAATTACCTGAGGCTGTCCGATCTGCAATTCGTATCCTTCTCTACGCATGGTTTCAATCAGCACGGATAAGTGTAATACTCCACGTCCGTACACTAAGAATTTATCCGCACTATCCGTTTCATTTACCCGTAGGGCAAGGTTTTTTTCTAATTCCTTGTCTAGGCGTTCTTTAATATGTCTTGACGTTACAAATTTTCCATCTTTCCCAAAAAACGGAGAATCATTAATGGTAAATAGCATACTCATGGTAGGTTCATCAATACTAATAGTTTTAAGACCTTCCGGGTTTTCTGCATCAGCTACCGTATCTCCTATTTCAAACCCTTCTAATCCTACCAGGGCACAAATATCACCAGCTTGTACTTCCTGTACTTTTTTACGGCCTAAACCTTCAAACGTATGTAATTCTTTAAATTTTGATTTTTTAATACTTCCGTCCCTCTTTACCAGAGCAACCGGCATTCCTTCTCTTAACTGCCCCCTTTGCAAACGACCAATGGCAATACGACCGGTAAAAGATGAAAAATCCAAAGAGGTAATTAACATTTGAGTGGTTCCTTCTTCAATTTTTGGTGAAGGAATATGTTCAATTACCATATCTAATAAAGGCTCGATACTATCCGTTTCATTCTTCCAGTCTTCGCTCATCCAGTTATTTTTGGCAGAGCCATAGACCGTAGGAAAATCTAACTGCCATTCCTCAGCACCCAATTCAAACATTAGGTCAAATACTTTTTCATGAACTTCATCCGGGGTACAATTCTCTTTATCCACTTTATTAACAACCACACAAGGTTTTAAGCCCAGATCAATGGCTTTTTGTAATACAAAACGGGTTTGTGGCATAGGCCCTTCAAAAGCATCTACCAATAGTAGTACCCCATCTGCCATATTTAATACACGTTCTACTTCTCCCCCAAAATCGGCGTGACCCGGTGTATCAATAATATTAATCTTAGTTTCTTTATAAATGACACTTACATTCTTTGAAGTGATGGTAATCCCCCGTTCGCGCTCCAGGTCATTATTGTCAAGAATAAGATCTCCGGTATTTTCATTCTCACGAAACAACTGACAGTGGTACATTATTTTATCAACTAGCGTTGTTTTACCGTGGTCAACGTGAGCAATTATCGCAATATTTTTAATAGCAGTCATATACGCCTTATTTTAAGGCTGCAAAAGTACATAATATTTTACCAGTATTTTTAAGAAAACGGATTAATTACATTGTCCTAAAATTCAGTAGACTAGAAAAGTCATGAATTTTTATTAGTACTAAAAACATAACCTAAATTGAAGTTTAAGATTGGTACTACAGAATGGCCTAAATTACTAAACGCATACCCCACTCCAAAGTCCAAACCTAAATTAAGGCGCTTCCAGTACGTCCTTTGAAACCCGTACACTGCACCAATCTGAGCTACATAATTTTCACTAATATCAATATTTCCTATTACAACAGTACCAGGAACTATGGAAGAAGTAATTCCTACATAATTTGCAGAATTTTGATTTATGTTTTTACCCTTTCTAATACGTCTTTTAAAGTTATAATAATATCGATAATAGGGTGAAAAAGTTAAAAATATGCCGTAAGCTTCTCCCCTAAAATCCCCTGTAGTATAAATCAGTCCGGTGCCTAAATTAAATCCTAGAGTACTATTGTTTGATATGCCTATTTCATAATCAAGACTTGGGGTAAATAGTAGATTAGCTTTAAATTGGTGTTTTTCTACATGTACATCCTGAGCGGATAGCGGAATACAGGCAACAGTGAGACAGGTGATAATAGCCCAAATTAATTTCATAGTTAGTTGTTTTTTAAGGTTAATTCTTGGGCAATCAATTTTTATACCAATAACAAGGATTCGTATAGATTTAGCTAACCTCGATAAACACTCTTTTATCCTTCAATACATCTATTTTAAGTTGTAAAAAACTCGGGATAACTTGTGGGCTTACCTACTCTTGAAAACAAGAAAAACGTATCTTCGTTCCATAAAAAACACCTATGGATTTACACCGAATTCCAAAGCTTAAAAATCTTGATAGCAATAACTTTTTCCTGTTAGCCGGACCTTGTGCTATTGAAGGCGAAAGTATGGCGCTTCGTATTGCCGAAAAAGTAGTAAGCATTACGGATAAGTTACAAATTCCATATATTTTTAAGGGTTCTTTTAAAAAAGCCAACCGAAGTCGGATTGATAGTTTTACCGGAATCGGAAATGAAAAAGCACTTAAAATTTTGCAGAAAGTAAGTGAAACTTTTGATATCCCAACGGTTACTGATATTCATGAAAATGAAGATGCTAACCTGGCGGCAGAATATGTAGATGTTTTACAAATACCTGCCTTTTTAGTACGTCAAACAGACTTAGTTGTTGCCGCTGCAAAAACAGATAGGATTGTAAACCTTAAAAAAGGCCAGTTTATGAGTCCGGAAGCGATGCAACATGCGGTAAAAAAGGTAAAAGATAGTGGTAATGACAAGGTAATGATTACTGATAGGGGCACTATGTTCGGGTATCAGGATATGATTGTAGATTTTAGAGGGATTCCCACTATGCGCGAATATGCAACGACCGTACTAGATGTAACTCATTCGTTACAACAACCCAATCAAAGCAGTGGAGTTACCGGTGGACGACCGGATATGATCGAAACCATTTCCAGGGCGGGAGTGGTTAATAAGGTGGATGGTTTATTTATTGAAACCCATTTTGATCCGGCTAATGCAAAAAGTGACGGAGCAAATATGCTCGATTTAAAGTACCTTCAACAATTACTGGAAAATTTAGTGGCTATCCGACAAACTATCAATCGATTAAAATAGCGCTATGGCTACACAAACTTTTTAAGGGAAGAAAGTTCCGTTAACACCTCGATCACATCATTATCATTAATATCTTCTACGGTATAAATCTGAAGCGAACGTAGCTTTTTTCGACCTTCTCCTGCAATTAACAAGTGAGATGTATCTGAAAGTTCATCCCCATAAGGAATACCCAGGTCTACAAATTTTTTTCTAAAGTTTAAAAAACAAAACATTTTATCATTCAGATAGTAAAAAGGTAGATGCCATTTGTATTTTAAAGTTACCTCTGGAATCGTTAAGGTGATAATTCCATCCAGATGAAGTAAAATGCTTTGAAAAGGTTCCGGTTTTTGAAATATATAATTCTGTGCTGGATTCATAATATGATAAATAGCTATTAAAACTTGTAGCAAATACAAATTTATTGATACTTGATATGGATAGTGAAAATAATTTATCAATTTTGTAAAAAATATATTTTTAGATGAAAAAAGTTCTTATTCTTTCTCAATGCTTCCTTTTTGTTTTTTTGATGTCATGTAAAGAAGAGGTTAAAGAAATAAAGCAAACTAAAATTGAATTTCAAAAAGAAGGAGAACTTATTATTTACAGCAAGCAAGACAGTATTTTTAAACAAATTAAGAATTTAGATATCGAACTTGCCGAAGATGAATACGAACAGCAAACCGGACTTATGCACCGTACCTCCATAAAAAACAATCAGGGGATGCTTTTTATATTTGACAATAATGAAGTCAGAAGTTTTTATATGAAAAATACGCTGATACCCCTAGATATTATTTTTGTAAATGATCAAAATTATATCGTAAGTTTTCAGAAAAATACACAGCCGCTTAACGAACAATCACTACCATCAGAAGTTCCCGCAAAATATGTGTTGGAAATAAATACCGGGCTTGTAGATCAATGGAAGTTAAAAGCAGGTGACTCTATTTCATTTAACAAGCAGTAACGCTATCCTTTTGGTTTGCAGCTAAGATCATAATCATATAAGAGCATAGTCCCAGTGTGCATTTTGTAGTTTAACCGATTAATAGTCACAAATAAGCTACTTATGAACAAGACTGTAAAGACAACAGCACGAACGGGTTATGTAGCTAAAGGTGTAGTGTACACCATCACTGGAGCTTTAGCCTTAATGACTGCTTTAAATGTAGGCGGACAAAAAGCCGGAAAACTCCAGGTCATTGACTTCTTAGAAAAACAGTCTTTTGGAAAAATTATATTAGGCATATTGGGCCTAGGACTAGTTTGTTACGCCGTCTGGCGTTTTATTCAAGCATTTCAAGACCCAGAAGATATAGGAACGGATTTGAAGGCTATGATAAAGCGTTTTAGTTTCGGACTTAGTGGCCTTTTCTACCTGGGCCTAGGAATATATAGTATTGTAGAGATTTTTGAAAAAACCAGTTCCGGAGGAAGTAATTCTTCCTCCGTTCCGTACGAGTACCGTTCTTACCTTTTTATTATTATAGGGATCGGACTGGCTATTAAAGGAATCTACCAATTTATCAAAGCCTATAAAGGTGATTTTTTAGATAAATTTAGTTTAAAATCTATGTCCAGCAGAAAAAGGCGTAGATCTATTAAAACCGTTGCTTATTTAGGATTATGTGCCAGAGGGGTTGTGGTAGGTATTGTGGCGTATTTCTTTATCAAAGCCGGAATGAACAGCAGTTCCGGATCGGTAGGTGGTACTTCCGAAGCTTTTTCTTTTATTCAGCAAAATACAACAGGATCCTGGTTATATATACTGGTGACCGCCGGTTTAACCTGCTACGGAATTTATATGTTTTTTATGGCTAAATATCGCTATTTTAAGGATTAAACTGCCCGTATATAAATCATCTACTACGAGGCTTTTAAGAAGAAGTTATTTTGATTATACCTTAATAGGCTTACAATTACTGATAGTAACTACACAGAAACTTACATACAATTACCAATCATTTCCGTTGATAAAATTCAGAAATGGTCTGAGCCGTTTTCTTATGTCGCGGACTGAAATTAAGCCATTGTATAGCATCGGCTTGATCATCTTCATTAATATCATATTCCCAAAAGTAAGCACCCCTACACCAGGGTTGATCCATAACGCTACTTAAAAACGCACGGTAAGCCAATTCCTGGTCAGCTTCAGAATATACTTTGGTAAGCACATCAAGTTCTTTAAACCACGCCCAGGGTTCATCTGTGTTATCTTCTATACTCCGAAAACCAAATTCGGTAAACAGTACCGGTTTATTATAGCGGGTAGAAAAATCAGCCAAGGTATCCAAATAAGGCTGTAACCCGGATTTTAACTTAGATAAGCTTTTTTGATTTTTAATTTTCATAGGAAAATACCCCTGTACTCCAATATAATCCAACGCCTTCCAAAAAGAAATATCCTGATATTCCTTATCCCAGTTGGCTGCATAGGTTAGTTTTCCTTTATAAATAGCCCTGATCTCCTTGATCAATTGTAACCATTTTTCTTCATGATCTTTCATAACCGTATAGAATTCGGTACCAAAACAGTAAACCGAAGCTTTTCCTTCTTGGGCAATACGGGCGTAATTAAGAGCTAGCTTACGATAATCTTTAAACCAACGTTTAGTTTCTTCTTCATTATAGTCAAATTCGGTACGCCATCCGCTATCTACCCATAAATGTGGTTTTAACATGGTTTTCAATCCGTTTGAAGTACACCATTTCAAGATTTCAATCATCGTACTATCCTTTTTACGGAAGGTAGGTAGTTCTTCTATATGATTGATGGAAGGTTTTTTAATATCGCTTTGATATTCAAAAGGAAGTACCGCCACATGGGTAATCCCGTAGTATCGGATGGAATCTATGGAATTTTTATTCAAAGCTTCCCACCCAAATACATTGGCTCCCCGGTGCCATTCGGGATTAACAACCGCTGTAGTAATGGTAAGGTTTGATGTATAAGCCGGAAGTGTATAGTGATATTCTGTTTTTTGGTCGTTTATTTTAACCCATTTTAAAGTACCGTAAATAATGGCAAATATGGATCCTATAACTACTACCGAATATAAGATGGCTTTACTTTTTTTATACTTATACCAATAATGCTTTACAATTAAAATTCTCGCTCCATATGCAGCAAGTAATAAAAGTAGCACGCCCAAACAATTCCAAAATAAAGTGGTAAATAACGGGCTAAACCATTCGGTTAAAGATACGTTTGCCAGTTTTTTATTAATACCTAAGACAACAACTCTTATCGTTATAAACAAGACAAAGAAAAGAGAAATGATCCATATTAAAACTCGGAGGGATTTTTGTATCAAGAGGTTAGTTTTTACTATAGTCTCTATTTTGTTATAAACATTACAAATGATGGAAAGGCTGGTAAAATAAGTGAATTTATTTACAGTCTATATTAATAAAAAATTTTAGTCTAAAAACCATAAAATATTGAGTTAGAGCAGAGGGTCTAGTATCTTGAATTAGATTTAAGATTAGTTATTGTTTTCATTTATTACCAACCGCAGTTCAATACAAACAGCTGATAAAAAGCCTTTAAATTAAGTAACTTTTCATAGTAAAATAACGATAAACACATCAAAATAAAGCTTTTAATCGAAAATTATCTTGTCTTCGATACAATTTTCTATCAAAAATCACTCGGACTGACGCTAATTTTCTCACAATAAGTTTAAAATAAGAAAAACAGTAAAATTTACACGTTTTTAATAAATGTATAAAAGTTTCAAAACTCATATAAAAGCAAAACCCCTTTTCAACTTTACACTGAAAAGGGGTTTAAACTTTATTATTAAATTAAAATCATCAGCTTATGCCGGTACTTCTTCTAGTTTAGGTTTCTTTTCTTTTAAACCTACTTTATTTACCGTATCCCTCATAATCGGAGTTGCAATAAATAAGGAAGAATAGGTTCCTACTAACACCCCTATAATTAATGAGAACATAAATCCACGTAAAGGCTCTGCAAAAATAAAGATAGCCACCAGTACTAATAAGGTAGTCAATGATGTATTTAACGTACGGCTTAACGTACTGTTTAAAGCTCCGTTAATATTTTCATCTAACGTCCAGGTTTTATGCTCCTGGAAATATTCTCGAATCCGGTCAAAAACAACCACCGTATCATTTAAGGAATATCCAATAACCGTAAGGATTGCGGCAATAAACGCCTGGTCAATCTCCATGTTAAACGGCATAAATTTATATGTAAGGGAGAAAATACCTAACACCACTAAAACATCATGAAATACTGCGGCAACGGCTCCTAAACTAAACTGCCATCTCTGGAACCTAAATAAGATATATAAGAATACTACAATTAGAGATCCAATTACCGATAATAAGGCAGAATTTTGAATATCATCCGCAATAGTTGGTCCTACCTTCATAGAAGACATAATACCCACTTGCTTATCTTCTTCTCCGCTAGTAAATTGATCATAAGTTAAACCAGCCGGTAAATAAGGTTTTAAGGTTTGATACAAGGTATTTGAAATTTCTTCATCTACCGCTGACCCGGTTTCATTCACTTTATATTTAGTCGTAATTTTTAACTGATTATTTGCTCCTAAAGTTTTAGCCTGCGCACTTCCAAAAGCACCTACCAGGTCACCTTCTACCTTAGTAGGCGTTACATCATCTGCAAAACGTACGGTATAGGATCTACCTCCTACAAAATCAACTCCCTGATCCAATCCTTGGGTTATTAAAGATATGGCACCTCCTATAATTAATACTCCGGAGATAATATAAGCCAACTTTCTCTTAGCTAAAAAGTCCACATTCATTTTTGTAAACAGGTTCTTAGTAGCTCCCGTAGAGAAAGCCAATTCTTTTCCGTTCTTTCCGTATCCGTCAATAAACAATCGGGTGATGAAAATTGCGGTAAATAACGAAGTTAAAATACCAATCAATAAGGTAGTGGCAAATCCTTTAATTGGACCAGTTCCAATCAGTAATAAAATCAAACCTGTTAATCCCGTCGTGATATTTGCATCAAGAATGGAAGACAAAGCGTTGTTAAAACCATCTTTAATGGCATCTTTTTGAATTTTCCCTTTGGCTAATTCTTCTTTAATACGTTCAAAGATCAGTACATTCGCATCCACCGACATCCCTATGGTCAGTACAATACCTGCGATCCCGGGTAAAGTCAATACCGCTTTTAGTCCGGCTAATACCCCAAAAATGAACAGGATATTTACTACTAATGCAACATCAGCAAAAAGACCAGCTTTTCCGTAATAAAACACCATCCAAATTAGGATCAGTACTAAGGCAATAATAAAAGACATAATCCCACTGTCAATAGCTTCCTGTCCTAGTGATGGTCCTACTACTTCACTCTGAATAATATCTGCAGATGCCGGTAATTTACCCGCACGTAATACATTGGCCAAATCTTTTCCTTCTTCTACATCAAAATCCCCTGAAATTTCACTACGTCCTCCACTAATTGGACCGGAAGTTACACCTGGTGCGGAGTATACAATATTATCCAGGACAATAGCTATACGTCCCTGAGTATTGAAGGCATTCCCGGTCATTTCTTCCCACTTTTTAGCTCCTTTCCCATCCATTTGCATGGTTACCACTACATTATTTGTCTGACCGTAGGATTGTGCAGCATCGGTAATAACCGCACCGCTTAATTCCGGTCTGCTATCCCTGTTTCCTCGTAAAGCGTACAAGTCTACTACAGTAGCGTCTTTTACCGGTTTACTCCAGGCAAACTTAGTATAACGTAAACTCTGTGGTAATAACTTAGCTATATCAGGTCTTCTAATATATTGACCGAATTTGGCCGTATCCCGAATGGCTACAGAAACCATTCCCCCGTTAGTAGGAGCTCCAATTAGGTCCATAATTGGATTTACTTCAGCTTCTATTGCTGTAGAATCTTCTGCATCTTCCAATAAGTCCGCAATTGCATCTTCTTCATCAACATCTGTAGCCGTACTATCTGTTGCAGTGCTATCTACTTCTTGAGCAATGGCAGCTATTTCATCAACTACTTTTTCTTTATCTGTAGCTTCTTCAGTTGTTTCTCCTTTTTGAGCATCCTGTTCCTTTTTTACAATCGTATTAGCAGATTGTAAAAAGCTAAAAAGTTGTTGTGAAGGTTCAACTTCCCAAAACTCTAACTGTGCGGTACTTTGTAATAATTTCTGAACCCGGTCTACATCTTTGGCTCCTGGTAATTCTACCAGAATACGTCCGGATTCTCCTAAACGCTGAATATTGGGTTGAGTTACCCCGAACTTATCAATACGTTTCCGTAAAACTTCAAAAGCAGAAGTTACGGACTCGTCAATTTTTCTTCGTAAAATAGGTTTTACCTGATCGTTTAATTGATCATAAGTAATCTCGTCGCTTAAATTTTTATTAGCAAAAATATCGGGTGAAGCCAGTGTTGCATCCGGTATTTTCTCAAACTCGGTAAAAAAGTCTTCCAGATAAGTGTTCTGACTGTCTTTTTGAACTTCATCTGTTGCTGCTAAGGCTTGTAAAAAAGCTGGATCTTTTGAATTGTTAGCCAATCCTTTTAAAATATCCTTTACGGAAATTTGAAGGATCACATTAATTCCTCCTTCTAGGTCTAATCCCTTATTAAGTTCCTTATCTTTTGCCTGAAAATAGGTGATTCCGGCAAAAATGGGTTCTTTTCCGATAGAATCCAGATAGGTTTCTTCAGCTTCCTGCCTTAGTTGTGAATAGTTCTCAACAGATTCGGGGTACTTATTAATTGCGTATGCTTCTGCATCTTTTTCTTTAGAGTAGGTAAAATAGGTATAGGATAATTGATATAAACAGACTAATCCGAATAATATCGCAAACACCCTTACGAGTCCTTTATTTTGCATGGTATTAGTTTTTAGTTCGGTTAGTTATACATTAGAAGTATTACCGAACTGTGATTATTAAATTTTTGAATAGAATTTTAAATGGAAAATGGAATGTCCCTTAAGAAACTGGGCCTGCCCGGGTATCCGGTAGTATGCTCACTACAGGAAAAAAAGTGCTATATGTAGTAAAAAATGTTTTTTTAAGAAGCTGTTGTTTATCGAAAGCATCAGCGTACGTGTAACCGCTGAAAAAGAGGTGATTCTTTAATTGAAGCGGATCAATTTTAATTCGTTCGAATTGTAGAATACCTAATTGCGATGTAATTTTTGTATGAGGTGCGTCTTGATCAATTTTATGGACTGCTACCGTATAATCGTAATCAAGTGTTTGCTTAAATGGTGTTCCTGATTCCTGGTGAGAAGTTTCCTTATCTTTAATATAATCGATATGACGAGAGCTTGCCAATCTTTTTTCAATAGTAGTAACCGCATTATCACTATAATAAGATAAGGTAAGGCTACGGTTCTCTTTATTAGCAAAAACGGCAACTTTAGTAATCCCAATTGCCCGTAGTTCTCTTTGTACCGTAGCAAGGGTACGTTTAGCTTCGGATTGGTAACTAGTGGTTGTATCAAATTGAAGAACAATCTCTTGATTAGGTACATACGAAGGTTGTTGTAAGGCAATTATAAATGCCAACAAACCTATAAAAGTAAGAACATACCCTTTTCTAAACATGGCGCAAATATAAAAAATAGGACCGGATCGGAATAAAGTTTACACGTAAATTTCCAATTTGGTCCTATTTTATAAAGTTAAAAGTCCGTTTGGGTGTCTATAATTCTAAAAGTCCGTTTGTTTTTTTAACACCCTCCGCACTTTCGGCTAATTTATTTTTTTCGGCATCAGTCAGTTCGATTTCGACTATTTTTTCAATTCCGTTTTTTCCAAGAACCACTGGTACTCCGATACATAGGTCATTTAACCCATATTCACCTTCAACTAGCGTAGAACAAGGAAAGATTTTTTTCTGATCACAAGCAATTGCTTGTACTAATCCTGAAACTGCCGCTCCAGGAGCATACCATGCAGAGGTACCTAATAAACCGGTAAGTGTAGCTCCACCTACTTTAGTATCTGCGGCTACTTTTTCCAAGCGATCCGTATCTATAAATTCTGATACCGGTACGCTATTTCTGGTTGCCAATCGGGTTAAAGGTACCATTCCCTTATCACTATGCCCTCCAATGACCATACCGTCCACGTCAGAAATAGGGGCTTCTAAGGCTTCGGCTAATCGATATTTGAAACGGGCACTATCCAGGGCGCCGCCCATCCCTATGATTTTATTCTTAGGTAAATCCGTAGTTTTATGAACCAGATAGGTCATTGTGTCCATTGGGTTACTTACTACGATAATAATGGCATCCGGCGAATGTTTAATCAGGTTTGAAGAAACATCTTTTACAATCCCGGCATTAATACCAATCAATTCTTCTCGGGTCATTCCCGGTTTCCTGGGAATACCTGATGTAATTACAGCAATATCGCTATTAGCAGTTTTTGAATAGTCACTAGTAGATCCGGTAATTTTAGTATCAAATCCGTTTAAGGAAGCGGTTTGCATTAAATCCATGGCTTTCCCTTCTGCATAGCCTTCTTTAATATCTAACAAAACAACTTCTGAAGCGAAATTTTTAATGGCAATATACTCGGCACAACTTGCCCCTACGGCTCCCGCACCTACTACTGTAACTTTCATATAAGAAAAATTTTATGATTTATGATTAGAATTGCGAAAATACGAATTATAGAAGGATCTAATTCCTTTATGCTTCTTAATTTACTTTAAATTTTAGCATAATGAACTATAAATATCTCTAAATAAAATCTTAAATTCGGAAACTATAACTTAAACATCAATTAATTATGAAACACCACTACGTATCAATTTTACTTTTTTTAAGCATCTCTTTATTTGCACAGCGCACCGCTACAAAAACACTAACATTTGATTCAAAAGTTCAGGATTTGATTATTGTTCCTTTCAACGGAATCGCTGCGATTTCGGATAATTCAAAGGTTCATGGTTACAACCCTGATACACAAGAGTTAGTTTGGTCTATAGATATCCCTAAATCAAATGGGGTTGCAATTGCATCAAAAGGTCTTGCAAATGCTTCTTCTCTACTATCTATAAACGGTGGCGACGGTAACGACTTTGTCGTCATCCCGGACACTCCGTTCTTACAGAAGTTTTTTGACAACCGATTGTATATCATTAATAGCTTTAATGGAGATATCTTATTTGCTCCAACAGAAGACAAAGAATCTTTCTTTCAGGCCGAATATTTATTTGATGAAGATGCTATGTTACTAAGAGGGCTTCAGGATAAATCATTAGTAATAGCTAAATACAGTTTAAAAGAAAAGAAATATTTGTGGAAAACTACTGTATCTGAAAAATTTGGGAACTTTTTTACAAAGTTATCATCTGCCATGGGTGAAGACCCAACTGCTGGAAAAGACGAAATGCAATACAGTGAAGACAAGGTTTTTATCCTGGCAAAATCAAAATTTTATGTATTAGATAAAAAAACAGGAACCTTATTGTGGAAAGTAGAAGATACTAAGAAGAATGTAGATAGTTTTTTTAATAGCCTGGATGGAGCTTATGTGTTGTTGACTGAGGTAGTCGGACTTTTAGGAACTAAAGAAATGCTTGATTTACGAGATGCCGCTACAGGAAACAAAATCTGGAAAGACCCGATCAAAACTAAATATCTGGTACTTTTTGAAGATTGGCAGGATAAAATGCTTCTTGCTCATTATCGTGGTTTTAATTTTTATGACTATAAAACGGGTGAAAAACTGTGGGAAAAAGATCCTAAGGGGAGTGGAATTAAATCGGTTATTCCTATTGATCAGGATTTTCTTTACGTATATGATGATGAAATGATGTTATTAGATAAAAATGGTCAGAAAAAGTGGAAGAAAGATATAAATATTAGCGATGATGAAGAAGATCCAATATTTTTCTTGGAGAAAACAGATAATGGTAAAATTCTTTATGTTACCGCTACTTATGCTAATCTGGTAGATTATACTACTGGTCAAAAAATATGGAAAAAAGATTTAAAGTTGAAAAATGATCGGCCTACCTTTGCTAAATACGATGAGAAAATAGGTGATTTTGTTATTTATAATGATGAAAAACTCTACCGTTTTAATAAAGCTACTACGGAACGTCCTGAGCCTTTTGCCAAGTTAAAACTGAAAAATGAAAAGTTAATTACCAGCATGGAATTATTCCCGAATAATGTATCTATTACCGGTCAAAGTGAAGTAGTAGTTGTAGCTAATAGTGGAAGCGTGGTTTTTCATAATAAATATGTTCAACCTGGAGAATTAGCTCGAAAATTTGGAAAAGTTGCACTACAGATAGGTAGTGTCGCTGCTGCGGTAGCTACTACCGAGGTAACAACTTCGGTTACCTACCGGGATGCAAACGGAAATACGATCACTCAAACTTCAGAACCACAAGCCTTATTTGGTAAACGGGCACAAGCTATTGGAGAGGCAGGCTACTTTGCCGGGGCTTTTTCACAACAATTTGTTCAGGATCGATTTAATGCTTTACAGGAAAATGAACGCGACGTCATCATTTTTGCAAAAGGAGATAATAAAGAAAGGCTTTTAATTAAAGTTAACAAAGAAAATGGAAAGGAAGAAGACAAAATTATTGTTGAAAACACAAAACCTGTATACGATTATGATGCTGTTTCAGGTGATCTTTACTATAGCAAGGGGAATGAAGTAATGATTTTTAAAAGTTTATAAATTATTACCTATCACCGCTATTAAAAGGTGCCTGCTTTCTTTAAGTATGCACCTTTTCTATTAGTATTAAAACCTATAACTACCTACCACCCCACTTTAAGGCCCAAAGTAATGGTACTGTAGTTTTGTAAGGTGTAATCTAAATGTGCAGTTGCAATTTTATAAGTATAGGTAGTCCCTAAGGTAGCTCTTAATCCGGATTCTTTATTTACCGCACTTACCGGATCACTAACCGTAGAGTTTTCAAAACCTAGCTCCGGAATTTCATAAACACCTAAGAGGTCCGTAGTTGTTCTACCGGCAAATAACCCAAAACCCCCGTAAAAATTAAGGGCTTTTCTTTTAGTCGATATAATTCCTGAAAAAAGCCATGACCCCCCGTTCATTTCAATGGATTGTTCCGTACCCTCCAGAGTTAGATCTTCATTTGTAAAATCATAAGTTGACCTAAAATTGGTATAACTAATCACAGCACCAATATCTACGGGAAATCGTCTCCAACTATAAATGGAATGCGTAAGTTGATTTTGAATCCCAAAGCCCAGTACCCGGAGTTTGGTTCGATCCGCTATCTTCATTTTAGGCATGTACCGCATTTTTAATTCAAAACCTTTAATTAATCCTATAGAACCCTGTATATAATTTACCATAAACCGGGAGACTTCGCTATTATCCGGTCCGGATGGTAAGGTAATATCGGTATCACCCCCGTTACTATTGGTAATATCAACCACGACTTCACCGGGATTTTGTCCCAGGATATTAGCTACGGATTGTACCGTACCTCCCGTCCTAAAGGCTAAATTAACGTAATCCAATTCATTTAGGTTGAATCTTGTTTTTTCTTCTCTTACAAAAGAAAGAGAAGTAACCAGACCTATATCAAAATCTAAGAATTCCTTGGTTTCTGCAGTGGTATACCAACCGTTGACCGTATTATTAATCAAACTTTCTGCCCCGGCATTAAAGTAATCTTCACTAAACCGAGTGGCGTCTGCTATTCCTAATCGTAAAGTACCGTCAATAGTAACCTGGGTGTATCCGGTTAAAATTCCGCTAAAGAATATAAAAAGCACAAATAACCAACGAAAAGATATGGGTAGGTTTACAGTTGTCATAGGTTTGATTTAGGCTTTTGCAATATAAAAAATATCCTTAGATAATAATCTGAATATTTTGCATAAAAAAACCGAACGCTACTTCATATAACGTTCGGTTTTTCTATTTATGATATGCAATTTTTATACGTCAATATTAGCATAAACCGCATTTTTCTCAATAAATTCTCTGCGCGGCGGAACCTCATCTCCCATTAACATGGAGAATATACGATCTGCCTCAGTAAGGTTGTCAATACTTACCTGCCTTAAGGTTCTAAATTCCGGATTCATAGTTGTATCCCATAATTGTTCTGCATTCATCTCACCTAAACCTTTATATCGCTGAATTTTAGAATTTTCACCATACTCCCTCATAATCTGATCTCGTTGGTTATCATTCCAGGCATATTGTTTTTTCGCCCCTTTTTTCACTAAATATAAGGGAGGTGCAGCGATATACACGTGTCCTGCTTCAATCAGTTCTTTCATATACCTAAAGAAGAAGGTTAAAATTAAGGTCGAAATATGGCTACCATCTACATCCGCATCACACATAATTACAATTTTATGGTAGCGCAATTTAGAAAGATTCAAAGCTTTACTATCCTCTTCGGTGCCAATGGTAACTCCCAGTGCAGTAAAGATGTTTTTTATTTCTTCGTTTTCAAAAACCTTATGTTGCATTGCTTTCTCTACGTTTAAGATTTTACCTCTTAAAGGTAGTATGGCCTGAAACATCCGGTCTCGTCCCTGCTTTGCCGTTCCTCCTGCCGAGTCTCCCTCAACCAGGAATACTTCGCACAAAGCCGGATCCTGCTCTGAGCAATCTGATAATTTACCAGGTAAGCCACCAATACTCATCACAGTTTTACGTTGTACCATTTCACGGGCTTTTTTAGCCGCATGCCTGGCCTGTGCAGCAAGGATTACCTTTTGTACGATCGTTTTAGCATCCGTAGGATTTTCTTCCAGGTAATTTTCCAGCATTTCTGAAACCGCCTGAGATACCGCTGAAGTAACTTCACGGTTTCCTAATTTGGTTTTTGTCTGTCCTTCGAATTGAGGTTCTGCTACTTTTACAGAAATAATAGCAGTTAATCCTTCCCGGAAATCATCTCCCGCTATTTCAAACTTTAATTTATCCAGCATTCCAGAAGCATCGGCGTACTTCTTTAGGGTATTAGTTAGCCCTCTTCTAAACCCGGATAAATGGGTACCTCCTTCATGCGTATTTATATTATTTACATAAGAATGCAGGTTTTCAGCATACGAATCATTGTAAATCATAGCTACTTCTACGGGAATATCATTTTTCTCTCCTTCCATGGCAATCACATGACTGATAATTGGAGTACGACTTCCGTCCAGAAATTTTACAAATTCCTTAAGCCCTTCTTCAGAATGAAAAGTTTCCGTAGGAATATTTCCTTCTTCGTCCGTAGTTCTTTTATCAGTTAAGGTGATGGTAATTCCTTTATTTAGAAATGACAGTTCCCGAAGACGGCTTGCCAGCGTATCATAATTATATTCAGTAGTCTGTTTAAATATACTGGCATCCGGTTTAAAGGTCACAATTGTACCTCTAAAATCTGTTTCTCCTGCTAACCTTACCGGATAGGTGGATTTTCCACGTTCATATTCTTGTTCCCATATTTTACCATCTCTATGTACTACAGCATGCAAATGGTCGGATAAGGCATTTACACAAGATACCCCTACCCCGTGCAATCCTCCGGATACTTTATAAGAATCTTTATCAAACTTACCTCCTGCACCAATCTTTGTCATTACTACCTCCAGGGCAGAAATACCTTCTTTTTTATGTATTTCTACCGGTATACCCCGGCCGTTATCCCGGGTGGTGATGGAGTTATCTTCATTTATAGTAACATCTATACGATCACAATGACCTGCCAGTGCTTCATCAATTGAATTATCTACCACTTCATATACCAGGTGATGTAATCCTCTCACTCCTACATCCCCAATGTACATTGAAGGACGCATTCGTACGTGTTCCATCCCCTCCAGGGCCTGTATACTATCGGCAGAATATTTATTTTGATTCTCGCTCATATATGTTGATCTAGGTTAAAATTTAATACGTTTTAACAAAGATAACTATATAAAATTCCTTAAGAAAGTTTTAAAACAAATGATTTAAAGAGTTATCAACATAATATTAAGAAAACACCGGACTTTATAAAAAAACGCTTAAAATGCATAAAAACCTGCTTAAAATTAATTTTGTACATATTTTAGTTTTTTAACCTTCATATTGAGAATAATATAATTCTATTTTTAAATCAGGTTTGTACAGATGCTAGATTACTGTTCACACTTACTACATTATAAGCACCGGATCCTTATGCAAATTTAATTATATATCTGATATTTAGTTATTTACATTTTTTAGCTTTTATATTATAGCACAATATCACCTTAAGTATCCTGTTATCTTTACATAATTACTCAACAAATTAATTTTACGTAACTAACATACATATTTATGAACACAACACAATTATTAAGGTACGCAAGGTTATCTACTCTAAGTCTAGGTTTATTAGTGGCTTCCTGTACGCAAAATGCTAATGATGAAATTGAAGAAACCGAAGTAAACATAATTACAGAAGGACCTATTGTCAAAAGATATTTTGGCGAAGAACTACTGGAAGGTGTGGATCTGGGTGATGGTACGTATAAAATTTACGGTGATGTCATTGTAGATGAGAATCAGTTTACGGAAAACGCCATAAAATCCAGAGTTGATTTAGAACCGGATGCTCAGGTTGAGAACAAACTTGCATTATTAGGAGGTGTAAGAAAATGGACTAACAACACGATGGTATACCGTTTAGAAAATTTAAATTCTTTTGTAAGAGATGAGCTTTTTAAATCTATGAAGGTTTGGGAAGATAATACGAATATCCGCTTTAAAGAATATACCGGTAGTGAAGCTAACTACGTTACCATTCGTTCTAATGGTGATAATTGTAATTGTGGTTCTGCCAACTTAGGGATGAATGGTTCTCGTGGAGTTATGAACTTAGGTACACGAACTTCTGCGGTAGTTATTATTCATGAAATTGGTCATAATTTAGGTTATATCCATGAACAAACCAGGTCTGACCGTGATCAGCACGTAAAAATCCTTTTTGAAAATATTCAGAATGGTGCGGAAAGCCAATTTAGAAAAAATACAAATTCTGATAACCTAGGTGAATTTGATATTCTATCCACTATGATGTACGGTAATTTTACCTTTAGTAAAAACGGAAAACCTACTATTACCAGACTGGACGGAAGTTCTTATCCTAGAAGACAGGCAAAGCTTTCTGCAGGAGACATTGCCAATACGAATCAGGCTTATCCTGGCTCAACCGTAGATCCGGATCCGGATAAAGATATTTGTGCAGGTATTGCAGAATGGGTACGAGGCAGAAGATATCAGGTAGGAGATAAAGTTACCTACAGAGGGTTTTTATTTGAAAGGGATTTTAGTCAATGGAATCGTTTAGGACAATGTGGAGTTGTAGAAGAAATCCAGGATCCTTGTGAAGGTGTGGATGCATTTAATAGCAATAGAACCTATAACCCCGGAGACCAGGTTACTTACAGAGGTTTTATTTACATAAAATTAAACAGAGGTTGGAGACAAGAAGGTCAATGTTTATAACATAGCGGGTACTCCAATACTATTATAAATACCATACCCCATGATAAGTCCGGAACCGTAAATTTTTATGGTTCCGGATTTTTTTATGGCTTTTATACATTCTAGAAATAACGAGCGTAAAAATTAGTATCTTCTTAAAAAAGTGGGAATTTAAAACCATATGTGGATAGTAAACTAAGTTTTCAAATTCTTCACCGAACCGGACGATTTATTTAGTCATTGTAACGAATAATAGATCGGTAAGAAAAATGAATAATACACTACCAATTTAAGTTATCTTTAATTAAAATTTAGATAGCTTTAACAACACGAATAACTCATAGTAAACAACTTAGCATAACAACACTAACACGACATGAAAAAAACTCAACTACTAAAATTAACCAAAGTTTCACTTTTAAGCATTGGATTGTTCCTGACATCCTGTAGTAACGACGAAAACAATGAAATACCGGAAGAAGTCGGTACCGAAGTCAAGCTAGTTCAAAAATACTTTGGAGACCAACTGGTAATGGTTACGGAAGGTGAAAACGGAACCTGGATTGCTGATGACATGCAGTTTTTTAAGGAGCAGTTATCTGATAATCCGGTTAGTTCTGAACTGGAAAAAGCTCCGGATGCAGTGAATACTGATAAATTGGCACTGGCAAGTTATGCGGTGAAATGGTCAAATAGCACTGTGGTTTATCGATGGGGAAGCTTGAATAGTCGTCTTCGTTCTGAGACTAAAAAAGCTATGAACGAATGGAGCTCCAAGACGAATATACGTTTTAAAGAAAGAACTAACGAGGCTACGTATGTAACCATTCAGGAAACCACCAGGACCTGTGATGGTTGCGGTTTTGCTACGATAGGTTCCAGAGGAAGTAGCGGAACGCTTAATTTAGGTAAAAATGCCTCTGCTGCTTTAATTGCACACGAATTTGGGCATACTTTAGGTTTTTTACATGAACAAACACGTCCTGATAGAGACGATTATGTAAAAGTTTTATTTGAAAATATCCAGCAAGGTAAAGAAGGGAACTTTAGAAAAACAAATAGCGCGTTACGTACTACAAAAAAGTTTGATATGAAATCTATCATGATGTATCATCCATATGCCTTTACTAATAAAAGAGGCGTCCCTACTATTGTTGACATAAATACAGGAAAAGCATATACCGGAGCGCAACGTACCATCTCACCTTTGGATATTGAAGGTACAAATAAGGTATACCCAAGAAAAACTGTAGATCCGAATCCGGACATTTGTAGAAATGTTGCCGAATGGGTTAGTGGAAAAACATATAACGTAGGGGATCGAGTTACTTACCGTGGTTCTTTGTATGAAGCGGACTTTAACAAATGGAACCGTATCGGAAGTTGCGGACAAACTGAAATTACTGATCCGTGTGCCGGAGTAGCAAGTTTTCAAAACGGAAAGAGTTATGCTACTGGCGAACAAGTACGCTACAACGGATACGTATATACAAAATTAAGCAGAGGTTGGAAACAGGAAGGAAAGTGTAACTAATCCCTGTCTTAGTAAATCCATAATTAAATTGATTAAAGATTGTCATTCTATATTCATTAGAATGGCAATCTTTTTTTTATGTATATAAGCTTTATGATCTTCTTTTAAAAAGAAAGCAAACCCATATTTAACGATATCGGGCGCAAATGTGTTAACTATTACGGCTCAATCGTGTTATTTTTGTACCACATAACATTATAAATATATTGGGGTTGTTGATATTGAATGAAAGTGATATTATTGGATTATTAGAAAATATCTCTAAAGATCTGGGTGGTACATTTGAAAAAAGTTTTGGTGCAGCTACTTTAAAAATTAATAATGAGAAAGGAAAAGGGGTTATAAAAGCTTATGATCTTTTTCCTGGTCTTAATGCTGTTACTTACGACATTACTTTATTCTCTTCTTTTTCTTTTGAGTTAAAAGGAAGTACTCAAATGCCTTTGTATTTTATCTTTTGTAAAGAAGGTAATTTTAAACATAAATTTGAGACAGATGACGATTATACTCTAATCGAAAATCAAAAAAATAGTATTGTCAGGGATGTTCCAAATGGTTCTAATACTGTTGTATTACCGGAGCATGTTCCTTTACAAATTAGCATTATTAGTATTTCGGAAACCGAGGTTTCTAAAAGAGAATCCGATGAGCGAAGAGCACTTAGCCATTATCTTGAAGATTTGTTTAAAGATATGGTTGAAGAGAAACCCTATCGTTTTACCGGTCACTTTAACCTGAAAATAGCAGGCTTAGTAGAAATGCTTATTAAAAATGACAAAAAAGGGGTTGTTAGTCGTATTTTGTCAGAAGGTCTTATCATGCAAATTTTATCATCTCAGATTGAAAATCACGATCAGGAAACGGAAGATACGAACTTAAATGCCCCGTTAAAGAGTTTTGAAATGGATAAAATTATAGAATCTTCGCAATATATTGTGGAGAACATGTCTAAACCCATTTCTATATTCACTTTAACTAACTTAACTAGTTTATCTGAAAAAAAATTGCAGTCCGGGTACCGTTATTTATTTCATAAAAGTATAAACAAATATATTCTGGAAGTAAGACTGGAAAAAACAAGGGAATTGATAGAAACTACGGATTTTACGATTTCTGAAATACTGTATTCCTGCGGACTTAATAACAGAAGTTATTTTTCTAAAAAATTTAAAGAGCGTTATGGTATTTTACCTTCGGATTACCGAATTCTATTGAAATCAAAGTCGTAATTAAATTTCTAACCATCAATGTCTTAAAAATCCAAGATTACTATTGCTTCTAGAATCAAAAATCAAGACTAGTTATTTTAATAGTAAAGAATTAGTAAAGGTTTTAGTTTACAATAGTGTTAGTGTATCAAAATTGACCTAACTATATTCTTTTCAGCTATTTATCCTATTCTAAATCCTCTCCGAAGAAAAGGACTTTTAGTTACCTTCCAATTTGGAAAAGCTGGGTTGGGATTGACTTATATGAATTAGGATTATCTAGGGTCTGCTGAAAAACTCAGCCTTCATTGATTTTCAAGTTTATGATCGAATTGGTTTGGTTTTGAATAAAGTTTTCACTGAATAAGATTGCTTTTATCCAATAGAGTGCCACCTCAGCCAAATGGACTAAGTTGAGCACTAATATGATACTTGCAATCCAAGACTCACTGGTATTTTCAAGCCTTGCCCTTATACGGTTTAAACCATATGCTGTCTTTGCTTGACCAAACTTTCCTTCAATTGGATTACGTTCCCCAGGGCTTACTTGATTTGACAAAGCCTTTTTGGAGGGCCTTCCAAGGGGTTTGGCCCTGAGATTGATCCCTTTTTCTTTTAGGTACTTACGGTTCTCTCGGGTACAATATATTTTGTCAACCAAAACGTTCTTTGGATAATGACCAAACCGCTTTCGGTACTTCTCCACACAATCTTTCAATCTGGTACCCTCATTGTAGGCTTCCCAACTAGTATCATCCAAAAATGAAAAACCATCTACCAGTGCCATGTTTATCTTGGCACCAAACTCCACTTTTGCATTTGTTTTCCCACGCACTATGGGACGAACATGGGGTTGGTGAATGCTCACAATCCTATGGTCTACACTTTTGGTCTTAGTATCGTACATCAACTTTTGTTGCCTGTAGAGTTCCTGGATGACCAGCCAATATTTATACTCTTGCCTATCGAAAGGGATCCGGTCAAGGGTATCCAAAATACCTTCGATGGAACGTATATTCCTATGGAGATACTTTAATTGCTTCCCTATAGCAGACCGTATCTCTTTATGTGTTTTTCTTTTCTTTTGCGCTGTCTTTAGATATTCTTTCCTTGCTTTTTCCCTGTAGTTCCTCGGTTTAGTCTCTAAAGGGGAAAGTTTATAGGCAATATCCAACAATGATTCGGATTTCTCGCGCGCATCATTGAGCAAATTTAGATCCGTAGGATATGCTATATCTTGTGGACAAACTGTTGCATCAACGATCAAAGTCCCTTTGTGAGGTGGGTCTTCACCATCATCCCTTGCATCATTTGATCCTTTTTCTCTAATTTGTTCTGCTTCTCGTTTTATTTGTAAAATTCGCTGGTTAATAGCATTAATCTGTTCCAGGCCAAGACGCTTGCGGAACTCTACGAAAAGAGAAGGGTCGAACGCAGGTGCATCACTAAATGAAGAATAGCCTAAAAAATACTGCATATAGATGTTCTCAGAAATCTGGTCAACCGTCTCCCTATCATCTAAATTGCATAAATGTTTGATGATGATTGACCCTAAGACAACCCTTGGGCTTAAATCAGGACGGCCTGTCGATTTTTCCGGAAAATGTTTGCGATAAATGGAACACAGTTCATCCCAAGGAAGTAGCTTAGCCAAACGAACCCAACGGTTAGCAGGGTTCAATTCTCTCTCAAAAGGACTCTCAAAACCTTCTAAAACCAACTGGTTTTGACTTACATATTTGGGAGTAGGTGCACGCTTTTTTGAATGTTTTGTCATAATAACCTTGCACTTGATTGCCTAAATATAACTATAATGCCTTATAAAACAATAGATAAACAGTTTCTCAGCAGACCCTATCTACGCTATTTTAAAGAGATAAAGCCTTATTTAAACTTAAAAAACGAAGTACTCTTAAAGAGTAAAGAAGTAATCTCTTAATACCTTAAAGTTTAGAATTACCTTATTTTACTATATTTTAACTGAACATGAAGGATTTCTAACTTTACAAAATTACTATAAACCTTTTATTTTCTTATTTGTTTTGTAATGATGAGTTTCCGGTACCGACTATTATCATGTAATTATTATTTTAAAAAGAAAATTACGAACAAGTATTTGTTAGTTTTAATTTCTTTTGATGTATATAATCCTTTTTTGTTTAAATAGGTTTTTTTCTTCTGATATCCTATAAATCTAAGATTTTGCTCTTCAAATTGTATTAAAATGAAAAAAAGTGAGGGTAAACCTTAAATTTTATACGGAGAAATTTGCAAAATAGTTTGGGGTAATTATCTTTGTAATATATTTAAAATATCCCTAATAAATAATATTTACGTATTTAAACACAATTGATTATGAGTAACGCAGAAAACAAATCTTTAGAAACCAAAAGAAAAAAAGTTGAAAAGTGGTTAATGGAAAAAAATCGTTTTTATAATAAAACTGCTTTTGAACAGGAGTTAGGATTACCTAAAGGAGTTGTACAAAAATTTGTAAAGTACAATAAGCCTTTTCATGATAAGCATGTAGATCCTTTATACAGTATGATTAAAAGAATGACTACTTTTTCTTCAAGATAAAGTTCTCTTTCATAAAGCTTTGATTAAAATAATTAGTATAGGTATTAAGCCCCTTTTAATTATTACACTTTTGAATCATCATTGATAACACATTTTTTACGTTATTGATGATGATTTTTTTATAGCTAATTTTGCTTACTCCTCTTAATGTAAAGAGGTAGTTATTGTTGTAAAACAAAACAAAGAAGCAGCTCTCTTTTTTTTAATTTAGCACCTTTGATAAAATTAATTGATTATGCCAGATCAAAATAATACTCCCGAACTGCCTTTTTTACATATGTATACGGATCAGGAAGGTAAAAGTACGATTGATACTAAAATACTTACTGCTTTCTCTAAAGAAAGTGTAGGTGGGAAAGCTGATCCCCAATATATGCTTCCGTTTCCCGGAAAAGTAGAAGCGGTTAAGTTCGCAATTTTACCGGAAGGGTGGGTCGGCGATTGGCATGAAAGTCCTAAGAAGCAATGGGTAATTCCTACAAAAGGCAGGTGGTTTATAGAAACACAACAAGGCAATCGGATTGAAATGGGTCCGGGGGATATCCATTTTGGTGAAGATTTGGACACTACTGAAATATCTGGTAATCGCGGACATAAATCCGGAACCGTAGGAAATGAACCCTGTTGTATGATGATTGTACAATTTGAAGATGTACCTGATGCAGAAAAGAATATTTTGTTTGATTCGGTTTAACTCAATTTAATCTGTTATAGTAATATAAACGGTAAAATCAAAGTCAGTACAGCTTATAAACTACCATACTGACTTCGCTTTATTATAAAAACTATTATTGTTGTTTTCTTTGAAGGACCACTCTGGAAACTCCTTCGGAATTATCAATGATAGACATTTTATCTTCAAAGAATGCTACTGCTACTTCTGCGGCACCTTCATCAAATCTTAATTGTAACCGGTACCTTCCTTCTCCAATATTTTCCCAGGAAAAAGAGGTGTCAACAGTATCAATTTTCACACACTCATTATCAAGGTCTTCAAATACTACAAAAAAGCCTTGTCCGCCATCGTTAAATACATATTCACTTGCTAATTCGCAAGCCGTAAGTTCGACTTTTTCATCATCTGTAAATTCTTCTATTAATTGCCATGTACCAATGATAGGGTCTGGCAACATATCTCCGGTATCATCATCATTGTTGTTGCAAGACGTAAGTAAACAGATTAAAAAAGAGACTACTAATAAGCTAAATTTTTTCATTTTATAGGAATTAAATATTGTTAATACCTATCTATAACAGACAACAACGATTTTACCCTATAGTAATTTGGTTTTATTTTATAATAATTAATTGATAATTATTTAAAGTACTATAATCACTTATCATAGTACTTCAACATTAAATCAAGATAGCATTTCAATACCTTTAAAAATAATTTAGCTCTATAACAATCTTAAAACTAAAATGAAATTCTAAAAACAAAATCCGGGGTTCTACGTAAGGATTCATTAAAAAATGAGCGGAATCCAGCAAATTCACCATCTTCTATGATACTGGTAAATTCCTGACTTATTGTATTTCTACGATTAAATATGTTTCTAATTGAAAACCCTGTTATTATATTAATTTTAGAAGTAGCTTTAAACCTATATAAGCCGGAAAGATCCCAACGATGATAATCTGATAAACGGCTTGAACTTAAACCTCTAGGATCTAATTCTATCTCCAGATCCGAAAATTCGCCTTCTTTTCTATTGATCAACTGTGTAAAGGGCCGACCAGAAGCAAAGTGGTAACCTAATGCAACTTCAAATCCTTTTATTTTAATAGTCTGAGATAAATTTAATATATGGCGCTGGTCATAGATATTTGCAAAACTTTGTTCTTGCACTTCCGGAAATTTTACTGAGGTTTTATTTAAGGAATAACCCACCCAGATACGATAATTTTTAAATGTTTTTTTTAAAAGCAAATCCATTCCGATTCGATCTTCATTTCCGGCAACCGGTTTATTTTCATCTTGATCTTCTAACATTGATGTTCCTAGTTGAAATGGTATATTGTTTATTGCTACAATATTTTTTATGTTTTTGTAATACCCTTCAATATCAAGAGTCCAACCTTTATAATTCCACAAAACCCCAGTAGTAAATTGCGCACTTTTTAAAACAGGAAGTGAACTATTAAATAATTCACCATCTGCGCTATCTGTACTATTTGCTAATACCCATAGGTTATCCGAGATAGGTAAGCTAGGGCTAAAAAAATCAAGGGATTGAAATTCGGAGAAATTGTTGATCTGTTGGTTTTTTAATTCGGCAGACCCAGTGATTCTTAATTGATCTGTAAGAGCATATGATGTAAACAATCTGGGTTCTACAAAGAACGATTTTGTATTTGTTAAGTAAGAGTTTCTGATTCCTAAGGTAGTATAAAGGCGTGGTGTATCCAATATATATTCGGAATACAAAGTATGATTGAAAGTTTTTCCATCCAGTTTCCGATTTGACACAAATTCTTCAACTAATACGGGAGTTTGAGAGTCTACGTTATATTTTGTTTTATTATATACTACTTCATAACCTAGATGTAAGGCCTGAGAACTTCCGGTCGTCAATTGAACCTGGTACGTACCTCCGATATCCTTAACTCTATTTAAATTATTTCTAGTAAATACCCCCAACTGATTAGTAGCTTGTACATTATAACGTTGATCGTAAAATGAGCCATAAAAGTTAGCGATTTGTTTTAAGTTCTTCCCAGACTGTTTTTGCCAATTAAGACCTATACCGGTGTTGCGTACTTTTAAAACATCGGTAAAATTATTATTTCCTATTCCATCATTATTATTAACTACACTTGAGTCATTCAAGCGGTTTTCAGCAAATAATGTACTTAGTTTTAAGGTTTGCTTAGGACTAATTTGCCATAGTAGTTTGAAATTGGTGTCAAGATACAGGTTGTTGTTTTGTAAAGTACTGGTACCTATCACATTTTGTACATTATTAGCCGTACTACTTCCCCTGGTATTTTGAAAAGCTTTTTCTGTCAAATTATTAATAGTAATTGAATTGTAGATATCTGTGGTAGAACGTCGGAAAGCCCCTAAAATCCCTACCTTATCTGACAATGGTGTTTTTATATAAAAATCTGCATGTGCAAGATTAAAACCCCCACCAGCTACTAAACTATCATGTAGGTTATCATCTGTTTTTATATCTATGACCCCGGATATTCGATCTCCGTACTGTACACTGGTACCCCCGCGGTATATCTTTGTACTTTTAATAATGTAAGGGTTAAAAGCAGAAATTTGATTAAATAAATGACCGGTCTGATACATTTTAATACCATCAAAGAGAATTAGATTTTCGCTAGGTGTCCCTCCTCTTATATATAAACCGGCAGCATCTTCAGTTGGGCTGGTAATACCTGGTAATAACTGCATGCTAGTTAGTATATCCGGCTCGACTAATCCGGGAAGTATTTTTAACTTCTTCGTAGAAAGACGAACGGACCCATCTTCATTTTTTTCAACCCCACTGGTTAGATAATCCGTAATAATTACTTCGTTTAAGACTTCGATTTCAGGAAGTAATTGGATGGTATCACATTTATTTAAAACATTTTTATCGATTACTATTTGTTTGCTAAGATACCCGGGATATGACAATTGAAGCTCTTCTTTCTGACCAAATTCGATATTAAAATATCCTTCGGAATTAGTGGTTGTTTGCAGTTTATTATCTATAAATACTTCAGTAAACGGTAAGGGAAGTCTGGTAACTGAGTCCACGACAATTGCACAATAAGCCTTATTATTATCTTTCCGTTTTTTAATAACGTAGGTACTATCGTCAATTCTTTTGATAATCAAGCGAAATTGTTGAAAGACTATTCTCTCTAATTGATCCAAAGAAATTAATGCTTCTTCCGGATAAAACTCAATAGAAGAAAGGAAATCCGCATCATAAGAAAACCGTAATTGATGTTGTTCTTCAAATAGCTTTAATACCGAATCTAATTTGACCGCTTCTTTTGCGTTATTTAAGGTTATACGCTGCGAATAAATACAATAAGACCCTACATTTATAAATAGAAAAAGTAAAAAGGTAAAGCTTACTGGTTTGATAATACAACAACTTTTGAATTTGTAAAGTTATAGATAATATCCATAGGGTCAAAAACGCTAAGTAGCGCATTTTCTAAATCGTCATGAACAAAAGAACCTGAATATAAACGGGTAAGATCAATATTTTCGGTTTTAATTTCAATTTCATAATACCTTTGCAACTCGGCAATAACGTTCTTTAAACTTTCTTTGCTAAAGTTACTTTTACCATTGATCCATAAGGGTGTACTACCATTTACGGCTACCGTTGATAGCTTGTTGGTATCATCCAGACGAACCCCTTTTCCTGCTATTAAGGTTGTACTATCTATTCCTGAGACCACTTTTACTTTTCCTTCAAAGCAGCGTATAATAAACGTATCATCGTATGAATTCACGTCAAATTGTGTACCTAAAACGGTAACCGAACCCTTATCAGTTTCTACGGTAAATTGAGATCCTTTTGCTACTTTAAAAAAAGCTTCACCCTGCAGTTTAATTATTCGATTTTTCTTAAAAGCTTTGGAATTATACGTAATAGAAGACAAGGCATTTAACGTAACTGTCGATGTATCTGGTAAACTAATTGTTTTACTTTCTGCTATTTGAGTAGCCTCTATCACATCTGTAAAAATGAACACCTTAAGCCCTATTAACAAGAGCGCAACAGCTGCAGCACTATACAACCAGGTTTTTAGTTGAATAACCTTTTTCTGTTGGATGCTTTTCTTAGCTTCCTTGTTATACAAAAGTTGCTTTTTATAAGCCGCTTCCACATCAAACTCAGGTTTTTTAATGTTATCTAACGTTTTTAAGATATCTTGGTATGCTAAAAACTCTTTTGACCTTTCAAAACTTATTTTTTCTTCTGCGGTAAGTTTATTATCAAGCCATCTACCTAAAAAATTATCTTTCTGATCCATACCACTATTTTAATTGAGTTATTTGAGTCCGCATTTCCTTTAATGCTAGATGCATACGTTTTTCTACGGTTTTTACTGAGATATTAAGAAGTTCTGCAATCTCCTTATACGTTTTCTTTTCTATTCGGTTTAATAAAAAAACTTCTCTCTGCCCCTCTTTTAAGCTATTGATTGCAGTTTGTACTTTATCCCTAAATTCTTTTTCTTCCATCTGAAATTCGGGGGATTCATTGGTTATGTTTGCCACCGGTTGATTTTGATACTTTAAGACAATCTGTTGATGGTGATACTCGTTGATGGATGTATTGTTTGCCGTTTTATAAAGAAAACTCTTAGCGGCTTTAAAAAATATTTTAGAACAATTTATCCAAAGTTTTGCATAACTTTCCTGAACCACATCTTTTGCTTTTTCCAGATCTCCATATTTATAATATATGTAATTGGTAATGTTCTGTGCGTGTTCTAAATACAAAGCTTTATATACTTGCTCTTCACAAACCCCTACTTCATCTTTACTCATGTTAGAGAACTTTAGAAATTTATATTTATTGATAAATAATACGTATACTGTTAGTCCATTTAAAATTAAAATAGCTACCAGGAATATCCCATGGTGAAATTAAGAATAGGTCGCCAGTCACTACCAGTTAATTCTTTAGAACGGAAGGGCATGTATCTGGCTCCCAACTCAACTCCTAAATTTATACGATTTCTAAAAATCCATTGATGACCTAAAAGCAACCTACCTCCATAACTACCAAAGTTTCTCTTAATCTTTCTATCCGAATTATTTTCATAATCAAAATTAATAGATTGGTGTTGAGATAGAATTCCCCCTGCGAGATAAAAACCTCTAGGTGCTGATTTCCTTTTACTAAAATAGTAGCGTATATCCGCACCGGAATCTATAAAATATCCTTCTCCTACTTTCTGTCCCGTAGCTACAACTTCCCAATCATCAAAGGTAATTATACTATATGCATTTATAGATAAAGTTGAATTTATTACGTATTCATATAATAATCCGTAACTCCCAAAAGTTAAGTTAATAGGTTCTATTTTTAATAGATGTTTTATAGGTTTTCTGTTGGACAACCTATCATCATTTCTTTTTTGTCTTTGAGCATTACCGTTATATATGCTGATTATAAAAAGAATTGTTGCGATTACTTTTACTTTTCTCAAAATTTCTTGTTTTTTAGTTTCTGAGATACTAAAACAAGCTATTATCAAAATACCCTATACCAATTCCTAATAATTTTTATTTTCTGTAATCAGTTCTAAGTTCCGAGAGGATGTGCCATACATTTTTCTATTTCGCTTTAAAGCATAATTAATAAGATGGTAATTATTCTTTTTTATTATCACTCAGTAAATAAGCATAGGGTTGTAAGTTTTCAATTTTAGAAAAACAAATTCGTAAAATACTGGTAAGTGGTAAGGCAATAATGGATCCTGCAATGCCCCAAAGCATGCTAAAGGCTACTATACTAAAAATAACCGTGAATATGTTTAAACTGATTTCATTACCAATGATCCAGGGTTTTAAAATATAGCTCTCAATAAGCTGAACCAGGCTTAAAAATATTACAATATATATAACCTCATTGAATGCCAACCCGGACATAAAACCCATAGCTACAATCATCAAGCCTCCTACAATGTTACCCAAATAAGGTATAAAAGTGAGTAAAGCAGCAATAATTGCTAGAATAATGCTGAATTTGATTCCTAAAATAGAAAAACCAATGGCGTATACAACTGCAAGTACTACGGTTACTAAAAACTGCCCATACAGGTAATCCTTGACCGTTGCAGATATTTCGGTCATAGAATGTAAAGCTTTAGTTTTATGTCTATCGTCAATAATTTTCAATACTACTTGTTTCATTCTTTTTCGTTCCAAAAGAAGTACAATAATGTAAACAAAGGCAAGCAACCAATCGCTTAAAACCATAGTGGCTCCACTAATAAAGTCGAACGCTTTTTTAGGCACTTGTTCCAGCGCATGATCAACTTCTTTGTCTTGCTCTTTAGGCGTAACTCCTAAATAGGTATTGACTTTATTTTGTGTTTTTTCATACAAACTGTCAAACTTTTTTTCAAACTGCGCTGTATTTTCTCCCATTTCGGCTCCCTGCCAAATAATCAATGCTATAATCCCTATAAAAACTGCGAGTAAAGACACGGATGCAATACCGATGGACAAAGATTCCGGTAGTCCTATTTTTATTAAGCGATTAACTAAAGGTAAAATTAATAAGGCGAGCATTACTGCATAGATTAGAGGGATCAGTAATTGCGCTCCAAAATATAAAATCACTACTACTGCAATGACTATAAGCAGTTTAACTAAAAAAGAAAGGGCAGAATTTTGGGTATTCATATAGAATTTATAATTAACACAGGTAGTATTATTAAGGTACAAGATGAATTGAAAATTTATAATCAACGTATGCTAATCAAATAATTGTTAACTAATTTCAAAAGTTAGGAACTACAAAGTTTCGGGTGTGTATTTAACATTTAGTTTAGTAACAAATTTTGTAATTTTGCATTATGATCAAAAAAGCTCTTTTACGGATTAGTAGTTCTTTACTGGCAATGCTGGTGCTACTGTCGTCTTTTAGCTTTTCAGTACATTGTCATTACTGTGGTCATTTTTTAAAAGATACTTCCTATGTTGTGCCCTCTAAGGGCTGCGGAATGGAAAAAGTTGCTGATGCTTTACAGGATATTTGTAAAGCAGATCAAATAAAAAAGAGTTGTTGTACAGATCATACTCATATTGTTGATGGAAAGGATGTAGTGTCTGTTGAAAAAAACAGAATATCTTTTAACCATCTAGTAGCAATTCCTTACCAATTAACGGATGTTTACTTTTTTAATCCGTTACAAAATGAGATTACCCCTTTTATTGGGTATGATCCTCCTCCACCTCCTAATACAGCTCTGTATATCAAACATCAGTGTTTTTTGATTTAGCAGTTTATCTATAGCTTGATCAACTTTTGAGCTAGAGAATACATATTGAAGAAATAAATTTTTACATGTAAATTATGCACTTTAGCTAATATAGCGGTGGCATCTTCTACTTTAAATTTCTTTATAAATCTCTAGTACTTCTAGTTATTCGTTGAGTTATACTTACTTCTAGTTTTACTTTTTAGTACGATTAGTATTTCATTCTACACTAGTTTAATTTGAATTTATGAAAAGAATACTTTTTATGGTTCTACTGCTTACGATATATTATAAAATTCAAGCACAAGGACCACCAATTACCGCAGATAAACCCATCATGCTGGGTGGTAAAAGCTTTACTACAAAAACCCTTACTGAAATTAGAAATACGGAAAGAGGAACCTCTGTTTATGTACCGGTGATGTTACACTATTTACCTACTGCTAACAGTTTGATTGCTTTGCATGTACCTCTTATTTATTATGATTTAAAGGATCAGAATGGTACTGATTTTGCTGATGTGAAAATACTGGGAAAATATCAGTTTTATCGTAAGGATGCCACTAGTAAAACTTTTCGTATGGTAGCAAAAACTTTACAAACCTTACCTACGGGCAAAGAACTTGACCTAATGGAATTAAGTACGGGTAAGTATAGTGGATATTATGGTATTGTTAGTGGTTATGAAACCTTAAAATACGGTATTTCAAGCGAAATAGGTTATAACTGGATGCCGGATGGTTCACTGGATGAAGTAAGAGCTAAACTAGGTTTTGGTTTACCACTATTAAAACCCCAATACCCTAATAAACAACTGAATTTATATTTTGAATATACCAGTAGCTGGTTACATGAACGGGAATGGTATCAATTGCTATATGCACAAGGAGTTCAATATGCCTTAAAGAATATCACTTTTGACCTGGCACTACAACTTCCGTTGGCACAACAAATAACTGAAAATAGAGCATTAAATTACTCAGTGTTTTTAGGAACACGTTACACTTTTTAAATAGATCAAAATGAAAAATATTATAATAATACTATGGCTAAGTGCAATAGGCACAATTACCTTACAAGCACAGAAAAATAAAGAAATGGATACTTTTGAAGTACAGGTGGACGGTTTAGGCTGCCCTTTTTGTGCATATGGACTGGAAAAGAAATTTAAAGAATTTAAAGGAATCAAGGATGTAAAAATCGATATTGAAACAGGTGATTTTTCTTTTTCTTATCCTTCAGACAAAGAACTTACTTTAGAAGCCTTGACAAGTCAGGTAGTCAAAGCAGGATACACCCCGAACCTTGCTACCATACAAAGGGCAGATGGTAGTATAGAAACCAATCGTAAAACCGTCGAAACCCCCTCAAACACTGAAAATCTTTTAACAGATCAACTTACTGTGTTTGGTAATTGTGAAATGTGTAAAGCACGAATTGAGAAAGCAGTTTTAGATATAAGCGGAGTTGCAGAAGCGTCCTGGAACGCTAAAAACCAACTATTAAAGGTTTCTTACGATTCTTTACAAACTACAAAAGATAAAATTGAAGAAACAATTGTAGCAACTGGGCATGAGACTAAGGATAAGAAGACGCCTGACGCAACTTTTAAATCTTTACCGGGATGTTGTCAATACAAAAGAGAACTAAAATGAAACTGGTTATAAAAATTTGGGTTGCGGTACTGTTTATAGCATCGTGCAAAAAAGAGACAGTACAACCGGACAAGTGGAGAATTAAAGAAGTAGTTATTTTAAATAACATTCATCCGATTGGTATTGCTGCGGATGGTAATGACTTTTTTATTAGTGATGGAGATCATAACCGGGTGGTAAAAACGGATCGTGAGGGTGAGGTTTTAATTGAATATCCTAACCTGGAACGACCAATGCATTTGGACTTTGGACAAGTTCCCAGTAATTTAGGGGAAAAATCTTTTAATATCGCTACAGATAGAACTTTGCTGGTTCCTGAATACGGGAAGGATTCCATTGCGATAATTAAAGATAATGATAGAAGCTATTTACCTAGTTTACCAAACCTGGATGCCCCGGCGGCGGTCTCTGTATCTGAAAAATTTATTGCTATTGCTGATTTTTATAATCACCAGATTGTATTCTATGACGGAGATCAATGGAAACGTATCGGAAAAGAAGGTCATATTCTTGGGGAATTATACTATCCTACGGATGTTCAAATTTTTAATGACACGCTATATGTAGCAGATGCTTACAATCATCGGGGCCAGGTATTTTCATTAGATGGAAAAGTCATTCGTAGCTTTGGAGAAACCGAAGGTTTTAATGCGGCTACCGGAATTCTGGTTACCAAAAATAATATATATTTGACTGATTTTGAAAACAACCGGGTATTGAGTTATGACCGTTCGTTTAACCTAGTTCAGGAATTGTCCATATCCATCGACAAGCCTACGGATGTGCTTAAGAATAATGACCAACTAATTATCACTAATTATAAACGTGGAGAATTAGTAATTTTTCAACCAGAATTAGATTCGCAATGAAAACATCTCGTTATCAAATAAACGGAATGACTTGTACTTCTTGTAAATCACAAGTTGAATCCTATTTGAAGTCTTTGCCGGGGGTTCAAGACGTTGAAGTTAGCTTGGAGAGCAAGCTCGCCAAAATTATCTCAACTGCACCGGTAAAAATTACAGAAGTACAAAAGGTTTTACCTGCTAAATACAAAGTAAGTGATCATTTTATTTCCGAATCTGATACTAGTTCATTACTAGAAAAGGATGTATTGATAACCTCAAAAAAGGATGAGAACTTCAAAGGGGTTCAAACAGAAGATGCTACAAGCAAGATCAAGCAACTAAAACCCCTTTTACTGATTTTCTTTTATC
This sequence comes from Aquimarina sp. ERC-38, assembly GCF_026222555.1. NCBI lineage: Bacteria > Pseudomonadati > Bacteroidota > Flavobacteriia > Flavobacteriales > Flavobacteriaceae > Aquimarina > Aquimarina sp. ERC-38. Next base: position 4,397,028 of record NZ_CP098511.1, read on the forward strand.
TAATAATGGCAACGCTGTTTATTAATCGGAATAGTTTATTTGTTGGAGAAATGATGTTGGACTTTATGGGACTTTTCTTCATTGTTTTTAGTTTTTTCAAAATATTAGATATTGAAGGATTTAAAGAAAGCTTTTCCATGTACGATCCACTAGCAAAGAAGCTGGATATCTACGGGTTTATTTATCCATTTTTAGAAATTGGATTAGGAGTTTGTTTTTTAACCCGAAATTACCTCACTCCTACGCTTATCATCACCCTTTTTATCTTAGGTATTACTACGGTTGGAGTTATGAGTACGTTGTTAAATAAGAAGAAAATTCAATGTGCTTGTTTAGGTACTGCGCTAAACCTTCCTATGACAGAAGCTACTTTTATTGAAAACACAATAATGATCGTAATGGCAGTTAGTATGCTTTTGTTATAAAGAAATTACGAAAAAGGGAACGTTAGGTTGTAAGATAATTGAATAAGAAAGTTTGCTGAAGATATATTGTAAGGGTTTGAAAATATAATGTACAATTCAGTTTCTATGACAATTATAAATTAAAAGTGTAATAAGTTTTATTGATGATAAGTGCTAGAGCTAGAGGTATAACTTTACTTCTTATTGTATTTGAGATACTTATTTTGTTCTTACCCTCCGTTAGTTTCTTTTCATAGTAAACCTTTAGCGAACTTTCTATAAGCCTTACTGAATATATATATATATATATATCATTCATTTGGATTAGGGTTTAAGTTCCATATCTGCCACCCTAAAGACCCCTATGTTGGTCTTTAGGCTAGTTCAAGATGCTTCTAAAGTATACAACATTAGCAATACAAATTGGTCCGTACGGGTTCAAAATTTTGGTAAAACCTATTTATCTTACCAAGCAACCACTATATCACTACCTTGCCTCACAACCATACCTCTTTTATCCTTTCCACATGCTCCTTTAAAGTATGGTGAACGTGTGAATTTCAATATAAATACATTAAAGGTTCTACAAACCTAAATGAGATAAAAATTACCTTAGGAATAAAAAACATTAAACCGGTTCGTTCTTTAAACTATACTTTTCTAATAAAAGGTGATGTAGTTTATATGCTAAAAATCCTAATAAACTACCAACTACCATACCAGTGAGGATGTCTAATGGATAATGTACACCTACGTAAATACGGCTATAGCTCACTACAATTGCCCAGATTAACATTAACGGAATGATAAAACTTAAACGCTTACGTAGAACTAGTATGGTAAAAATTGCCAATGCAAAGGAATTAGTTGCATGACCCGAAAAATAACCAAACCTACCGCAACGAGGTGCAATAAAACGGGTAAAGTCTGCTACTCCTTCTGCCCTGCAAGGTCGGGGACGTTGAAAAATGACGTATTTAAAAAGATTTGCCAGTTGATCGGAAGTAACTATAAGTAACGCAACTAACACTAAGGTCATCACCGTTCCTTTAATTCCCAAAAATCGATAAAAAATCAACAGCAGTATAAAGTATAGTGGAATCTGATAAAATTTTTCGGTCATAAATAACCAAAAACCATCCCAAGCCGGACTTCCTAAATTGTTCAGATAGATAAATAAATCTTTATCCAGTTGGATAAGTTCTTCCATAGAGACAATTTTTACATGATAGAATCTAAAACTTTAATCTTCATACCTAGATATCTCACGATCATAAAATTTATTGGCCTCTCGGATCAGACCTTCTGCTTCACTTTCTAATTCTTTCTGGTCATGTTGGTCAAACTCTTCCAACCATTCTACGTCGTCATTTTCAAGGTTGATAATAAAACGGGGAAACTCCGTATGCACTACAAAAATAGCATCGGGATAATCCGTATTGTCCCCCAGTAAGAATTTTGGAAATTCCATAGTTATAAATTTTTGTCACTAGTTTGATTCTTAGCTCAAAATAAAGGTCAAAAGTATAACTCTAGAATCAATTACCCAAGGTATCTTTCTATTTGATTTATTCAATGATGATCTGAACCCTGGCATTAGAACCAGGTTCTTCCAGTTCGCCTTCTTCCAGTTCTTTTGGTTCTGTATTTGCAACTCCCACAGCTTCAATAATGGTTTCATCAATACCATTTTCAATCAAATATTCTCTTACGTAATCCGCACGGGTATCTGCAATAATTTCGTTTTCAAAATCAATACTGGTATCATTCGCATGTCCAATAATTTTGATGCTATCAATTTTAAAAATTTTCATGTATTGGAGGTAAGAGTCCAGCGCAGTTTTAATTTCCTCATACACTTCGGTTTCTCCGATAAGGTAATCGATATCTTTAAAATCCAATGCCATATTACAAATATCATCTTCTACCAGGTTTTCTACTTTTTGTAATTCCCTCAACTCCAGATCGTCTACAAAGTAATAAGCATCTCTAAAATCCCCTCCTTTTATACCTTTACCCTTCGGGCTATTAGAAAAATAACCGATAGACACGTATTTCTCAGTACCTTTTGCTTTATATACCCCACATACTTTAGTCCAACCCTGAGTATCGCAAAGCAGTTCGGGAGAAGTAATGTGTAGGTTAAACTTGGATGTTTCCGTAATCCTAGGAACAATAGCCGTAAAATAAGGTCCGATGGATGAAGTGCACGAATTAGAGATACCTTCGGATAAAGAAACATACATATGAAAATAGTAGTAGGTTCCTGCTTTTAAAGGAGCTGTTAATGGAGCTATAATACCTTCTTTAGAAGCATTTCCTGCTACAAAGAAACCTACTTTACCTTCGCCGGTACGAGGTTCCTGAGGGCCAAATTGATTCAAAAATTTAGGTGCCTTATGAGCAAAGTCTACTTCAGCTAAAAAAGGATGATAGGCGTCCGGCGAATTAGTCAGGGCTTTCCAATCGGACATAATTCCGAAATTCCGCATCTGATGAGTTAGTTTTTTAACTGCAACATTGGTTTCTTCAAAACTGGGGTTGGGAATTAAGTTTTGAGAGTAAATACTATTTATTTTTATAAAAAGAACACAGTTTATAAAAAGTAGCAGGCTAAATTTTGGGATTTTCATGGTTTTGTACTTAGGTTATTTTTGAAATATAAATAAATTATCCCTTCTAACAAAGAACTCTATCGTATTGTTATACGAATGTAGTACCGGGTTCTAAATTATCCCTATCTGATTATTTGCTTAACATTTTTGACAGAGTATTAAAACGATATATTAATAAAATTGCCGAAACACTAAGGCCTGCTAGTAAACCTATCCATATCCCCAGGCTTTTATAGGAGGTGTATAGGCCCAGGTAAAAACTAATTGGAAAACCAACCAACCAATAGGCAATAAAGGTAATTAGTGTTGGAATTTTTACATCTTGTAATCCCCTTAAGGCTCCCAAAGCAACTACTTGCAATCCGTCACTAATTTGAAATAAAGCGGAAACTAGTAGCAACTGAGAAGCCATGGTCACCACCTCTTTAATATCATTAATCTCTGCCATATTTGATTTATCAAGATACAACCAGGGTAAAAGGGAATGAAATACTACAAAAAACAAAGCAAAAACAATTGCAATTACAAAAGTTAGTATAAATACCGAGTGTGCAATACGCCTTAGTTCATGGTACGCCTTTAATCCTTTTTGATTCCCAACCCTAACCATAGAAGCGACGCTTAGCCCCATAAATACCATAAAAGTCATCGAACTTAGGTTTAAAGCTATCTGATTCGCCGCCTGGACATTTTTCCCCAGAATTCCGGATAACCAGATGGCTGCGGTGAAAATGGCTACTTCAAAAAACATCTGTAATGCAGAAGGGAATCCTAGCTTTATAATTTTATAGAATACACTTTTCTTAAGTACCCAGATTTTAATATGGGTCACATACCTTTGTGATTTCTCATGCGTACTCATAAACTTCCAGAGCAATAACAACATTAGGAAACGAGCAATTAATGTTCCGATAGCTGCTCCGACAATGCCCAACTTTGGAAAACCGAAAGTACCGAATATCAAAAGGTAATTAAAGATAACATTTAATATATTCGCAATAACCGTAGCATACATAGGGGGTTTAGTCATCGATAATCCATCCGAAAATTGTTTAAATGCTTGAAAAATAATCAAGGGAATTAATGAAAAAGCTACAATGTCTAGGTAAGGACTTGCCAGTATAACTACTTCTTCCGGTTGCTTCATATAATAAAGTAGCGGTTTTGCTATAAAAACCAACAAAAAAAGAAAAACTCCTAAAATGCTACAAAGCCATAATCCGTGTTTAAAATAAGACTTTCCGTTTTTAAAATTCTGTTCTCCGTCAGCTTCTGCGACCAGCGGGGTGATCGCTGTAGAAAAACCAATACCTACGGACATGGCAATAAATATAAAACTGTTTCCCAGAGAAACTGCGGCCAACTCTGCGGTACCTAATTGTCCCACCATAATGTTATCAGCTAAAGCGACCAGGGTATGTGCAATCATACCCATCATGACCGGTGCAGCCAGGGAAAGATTATATTTAAACTCTTTAGTATAATTTGATAAAGTCATAATTCCGGTAAAGATACAGATACCACCAGAACGAAAAAAAGACCGTCTTGCATAAAACGGTCTTTTTTAAAGTGAGTTGTTTGAGTTTGTAGTGTCGTACGATAGAGTTAGTATCATACGACCGTGTGTAAAGTAGTTAAAATGAAGTGAGTTATTTTGTTAAATATATTGTTATTTTTCGTTAAACAAATATAATTTATGCAGGGATCAGATTATCAGTAAAAACATTATTTATACCCTACAAACTAGAATTCGTAAACAACCATAAAGAATTCGATATTAAAAAATAAATAAAGTGGTTAAAAATCACGCAAACGTTTGCGCATAAGTGGTAATTTTCGTCCTAATTCTATCAAATTAACAGTTACAACACCATTAATAAAATATCCAGAAAAATTTAGTAGGCAATAATGTAAAACTGTCACGGCTTCAATACGTTATTGACTCAGTAAACGTTTCATATTTACATTTTCATAATTACGTTTTACAAATTCCAAAGCGGTTTTTAACACTTCCCCCATAGACCTACTACGCCTGAATTTTAAATCCAGAGTAAAATCATAAAGATGTTTTTTTAATTCGTCCACATTCTCTTTAGTAGAAATATGATCTTTACACATACATCGGATCAAACTTTCATAACGGGAACGAGAATTGATAATCCGTTTTGCTAATACCGATCGCTCTTCTTTTTTATATTGCTCGATAGAATTAGGTTCTAGCCGGTTCATTACGATACTAACCATGTCAAAATTTTCTTTAAAAAATTGAGGTTGATACACTTTCAATTTTCCTTCATAACACTGCTGATCAAAGTCGATTGCCCTTATTTTGTAGTCTACATTTTCAAAATCATGAGTAGGAATCACCACATAGTTATAAGATCGCATATCTCCCAGCAAACGCATTTGGCACCGCTCGTTAAATTTGACAAACTCCTTGGCAATTTGTGCTTTTGCCTGATCATTTAATTGAAGTAAAAATTCTTTAATAAATTCATCCCCCGGGATTCCGGCAATATGCTCTTCTATAAGCGTATCTTTAAAAACTAGAAAGTTAATCCGATTGGGAGAAAGCATGTGTTCCAGTTCCAATCCGTAAATTCGGGAAGCATCCGCTTTTTTAACGTAAATATAAGTGTAGTTATCATTTAGAATATTTCTAATCTTAATTCTAAAAGGCTTAGAATTGCCAAAAGTACAATAATCAATAGCATCAATATTTAGAAATTCAATAGCATCCTCATTCCCATCAGAATGTAAAATAGTATACGCTTTTTTTAAACTTAATATGATTTCAGGACGTTCGTGTTCTTCATAATACACCCTGACCCAAAGTGTATCATCATCATTAAGATCATATACCGCTACAGAACCGGAAAACCGTAATAAATCCTCATAAAAAACCGGGATTTTAATTTTACGGTTACACTCCTTTAAATACGTATCTAATAAATCATTAATAGGATACGTGGGTTTCTTTTTGGACATTAACTTCTCCTCCATAGTTTAAAAATACATAATAATACTTCCCTTTTTCATCAGTTAAGCAGAAATATCTGTGTTTCATCTAAAAATCCCGCAGAACTAAAATCTTTTAAAATAAATGTCGTTACTTTATACTATATCCCCCCTGCGATATAGTTTATTAACCACCTTAAATTTCAGTTAAAAAATGAAAAATTCATTTATTTTAACAGCACTCTTCGTATGGTTTTATGGGAGTATGATTGCACAACATCAAGAAGATTCATTTTACGCAACCATGTCCCTTTCGGATGCAAAAGAATTAAAGAAAAAACATCCTTCAGAAATTAATATTATCAGTAAAAAAAGAAATGAAGCCGCTGTTCTACTTACTGATCTGGGAGGACATTTGTTACATGAACAGATATTAGTACATGGTCCGGGTTATATCTATGCAACTTCAGAAGATGAAGCTATAAAGGCTATTCAGCAATCCTATATTCAAAAGGTTAAAAATGTAGCTGACTATACCATTACAGAAGATGCTACGGTTCAAAAGGTATTACCAATTATCAATGTAGATAGTATTACCAATCATATTAAAGAACTGGAAGCTTTTGGAAACCGATACCATACTTCTCCGTCCGGAAAACAATCTGCCCTGGATTTAAAAATAAAATGGGAACAAATAGCCGCTGCTTATAATCGAGATGATGTTTCAGTACGCTTGTATGATCATGAGCGTACCCCTATGCCATCCGTAATTATGACTATTGAAGGAACCGAACTTCCTGATCAGATCGTAGTGGTAGGAGGGCATTTGGATTCTACTTCAAGACACCTAACAGACCGTGATGATCCAAATTCAAGAATTGCCCCGGGTGCTGATGATGATGCTTCCGGTATCGCTACCATTACAGAATCTGCAAGAGCTTTATTCGAAATTGGTTTTAAACCCAAACGAACCATTGAGATCATGGCATATGCCGCCGAAGAAATTGGGCTGGTTGGCTCTAAAGAAATAGCGAGTGCTTATGATGCACAAAATAAAAATGTAATTGCAGTAGGCCAGTTTGATATGACTTTATACAACGGTTCTGCAAAAGATATTCATTTTGTAGAAGATAAGGGAGTAACAGATGTAGAACTTACTGATTTTTTTGAAAGTTTGCTGGACTATTATAATAGCGAGGGAGCACATAAAATCACCTATGGTTTTACAAGTTGCGGTTATGGTTGTTCTGATCACCACAGTTGGGGAACACAGGGGTTTAGAGCAGCCTTTCCTTTTGAAGCTAACTTTAGTAACTCTAATAACAATATCCATACTAAAAATGATACGTTTTCTTTAATTGGAACGGCTAACCATGCCGTAAAGTTTGCCAAGCTCTGTAGCGAATTTTTAATTGAGGTTGCCAAAGACAGTCGGAAAACCCTTGCTACTCCTTCTTATGAAAAGGACAACTATACCGTATTTGTACAGAATAAAGTATTATCCTATGAGCTAGATCAAAGTTTAAAAGTAGAACAATTGCAAATCTTTGACGTAAATGGAAAATTAGTATTTTCTTCTCAGCTAACTGATAATAATGGAACTATGTCTCTTACTGACTTGGTTACCGGAGTTTATGTAGTATCTATCAAACTAACCAGTGAAAATACAATTACCAAGAAAATAGTGTTGTAACCTTCTACAGCGATCTGACTATTTAAAATTATTAGTGTCTGAAAAAGATTCAAAATCGCTATCGCTTCTGAAATCAGGAATCAGGAATAATTATTATAATATTGAAAATCAATATTATAATAATTATTTACGTTAAAAAAAATTCACTTCAAAAAAGTAAAAAAGCAACCTCTAAATGCTTTAAAGTTTAGGAGCACCTAATTTTACTATGCTTTTTAAACTTTTATTCAATATGACCAAACACTAAGAATCTTAAATTCTGCCATCTTTAAAAATTTTCTTTAGAAGAAAGATTGCATGTGCGTTTTTTATAAAAGAAAAAAGTTGCTAACACACTCACTAACTGAAACTTCATATTTTCTAGTTTTCAGTTAACTAAGGACTAATAAACTATTAATATTTTTAAAGAACTAACGTTCTTTAGCGGATAATTCTCGGTAAAATACCACACGTCAATAATATTCTGTTAATTTTAAAACATTTATTATCAATACTTTAACTTCCTAATAAAAATAAATTAAATTTAAGTTATCACTAATTTAAATTTAAGTATTTATGAAAACTCAAAAATTAATTTTACTTACAGCTTTAGCTGTAAGCATGGTACAATGTTCTAATGAGGTTGAGAATGACCTTAAACCAGTAGAAACTTCAATTGTTCAGCAGGATATCCCTGCCGATATTCTAGCCAAACTTGAAAGTATGGGATTTGATAGAGATAAAACCTCTATAGAACCTACTGAGGGAGGATATATAGTTGACGGGGACATTGTGATGACTGAAGAAATGCTAAGAAGCCCTGTTCAAAAACAGGCCTTTCTTAGTATCATGAATTGTAATCGGGCAGGTAATATTCGTATTCAAAATGCTTTAGGTAACAATGCTGCCGGAAGAGGGTTCCAAAGAGGTATCAACCTTTGGAACAGAGTTAATAGTACTACATTACGTTTGATCCCTGTAAACAATAACCCGGATATTCTGGTAAGGTTATCCCGACCTGGAGAAATAGGTGGTTGGGGACGCGGAGAGTTTCCTACTAACGGAGTTGAAGGTGGTTTGATTCTATTAAATTTAAATGAACCATCCATCAACGGAGATCCGGTGAATGCCAGAGAATGGGGAAATATATTAGCTCATGAAATAGGGCATAACATAGGGCTTCTGCATATCGAACAGAGCTTTTTAGGTAGACAAATACCAGGAACAGTGTTTAGGGATCCTAATTCAATTATGACCTCCGGATCAAATCCCAGTGTTGTATTCAATGCAAATAACGTCTCTTTTAATGATCGAAGAGCTGTACAACGTATGTATAGTAATAGAAGAAATAGGTTATGTCGTCGATAAATCTTTGATACATATTATCGATGCTAAAAAAAGGCTGTCTATAAAATATAGGCAGTCTTTTTTAGTATCATTAACATCAGTAAATAATTAGAAAATTCAAGTTCTTCCAACTTTTCAAACAAAATTAAAGATTAAACTCATATACTTCAATTTGGTTTGATACTTAGATTCTTCTTTAGAACCGCGTTTTTGTAAAACTATAAACAGACAACCAACAATTTATATATACAAATATGACTGCTCGCACATCATAGTTTTTAAAATGCTATGTAACAAAAAGTGCTTATTTGCGTCATGTACATATACGATTAGTAGTTGGCAGGTTGCCTTTAAAATTTTGTTCCGATTATAAAACTACTATATTGTCTTATTGTTTTAACTTTCAACATCTACTAAATTAAGCTATTGGAAAATATACTTACCTTACATAATATCACTAAAAAATTCGGAGGAATTACGGCGGTAAATCAGCTTTCCTTTACCATTAAAAAAGGAAATGTTTATGGCATCCTGGGTCCTAATGGAAGTGGTAAATCCACTACCCTGGGTATTGTTTTAAATGTTGTAAATAAAACTTCCGGTGACTTTACCTGGTTTAATGGAAACCTATCTACCCACGAAGCCTTAAAAAAAGTGGGAGCTATTATTGAACGCCCCAATTTCTATCCGTATATGACTGCTTACCAAAACTTAAAACTGGTTTGTCAAATTAAAGAAGTAACTACGGATAAAATTGAGGAAAAGCTGGAAATAGTAGGTCTTTTAGACCGAAAAGATAGTAAGTTTAGTACCTTCTCCCTGGGAATGAAACAGCGATTGGCCATTGCATCCGCTTTATTAAATGACCCCGAAATATTAATTTTAGACGAACCTACAAACGGTCTGGATCCTCAGGGAATTCATCAAATCCGTGAAATCATAAAAAAAATTGCCGCTAGAGGTACTACCATCTTGTTGGCCTCTCATTTATTAGATGAAGTGGAAAAAGTATGTTCGCATGTAATTATCATTAGAAAAGGCAATAAACTTTACGCTGGCTCCGTAGACGAAATGAACCGAACACATGGATTTTTTGAAGTGGCTGCTACTGAAAATGAACTATTAAAGCTGGCTTTACAACAACTTCCGGTTATTGAAAGTGTAGAAGAAAAAGAGTCACTATTAATTGCTTATCCTAAACAAGAATTGGCTGCCGAAGAAATTAACCGGTTACTCTTTAAAAAAGGCATTGTACTCACACACCTTGTTAAACGTAAGGAAAGCCTGGAAGAACAATTTTTAAAATTAACTAACACCACCTCAGACCATGCTTAGATTACTTACCATAGAATTTTTTAAACTAAAACATAGTCGGGCAGCCAAAGTAATTACCATTACCTACTTTGTTTTATTTCTTTTTATAGCATTAATAGCTTCCTTAGAATTTGATTTCGCAGGTATTCACCTTAGGATTGCAGACCAGGGAATTTTTAATTTTCCGTATATCTGGCACTTTAATACGTATATCGCTGCTTTTGCCAAGTTGTTTTTGGCCATTGTTATTGTCTCCATGATGTCTAACGAGTACAGTCACCGTACCTTAAAGCAAAACCTAATTGACGGACTTAGTAAAAAAGAATTTATTGCCTCCAAGTTTCTGACGGTTTTTGTGTTTGCCCTAATTTCTACGCTATTCATTTTCGTATTATCATTAATCTTAGGATTGGCTTTTTCAGATTATAACGAATTTTCAATTATTACCTCAGACTTAGAATATCTCCTGGCGTATTTTATAAAACTGATAGGTTTCTTTTCCTTTTGTTTATTTTTAGGAATACTGGTAAAGCGTTCTGCTTTTGCCCTAGGCTTTTTATTTATCTGGTTTATCATTGAAAATATTATTTATGCCTTGTTAAAATATAAAGTATTTGAAGATGACCGCATTGCAGATACTATTGCTACCTTTTTTCCTTTAACCGCCATGGCGAACCTACTTGTAGAACCTTTTACCAAGCTGGATTTTATGAAAAATGCAGCAAATCAGCTAGGTTCCGAATTTGTAAAAGACTACGTTGTACACTGGTATGACCTTTTAATTGTTTGCTGTTGGACCGTTATTTTTATTTACTTATCCTATTTATTATTAAAAAAGAGGGATTTGTAATATCTTAGTGTCTAATTTTGAGATCACTAAGTACATTTATTATCCTCACCGGACTTCTACTGGCAAGCACTTCCCTGTTTGCACAGGGAGAAGCGAATAACTGGTATTTTGGAATAAATGCAGGGCTTAATTTTAATACTACCCCTCCTACTCCCCTTACTAACGGTCGTATACGCACGCTGGAAGGTGCTACCGCAATTTCGGATGCTACCGGGGCACTACTTTTTTATACGGACGGTTCCATTGTATATAACAGAAACCATGATGTTATGGAAAATGGTACCGGGCTTAAAGGCGATGAATCCAGTACAACCTCAGCCCTGATCGTTCCGCAACCGAATAGTGCGGATCGGTATATTATCTTTACCGTAGACGAACCACATCATTTTAACGCAGATAATGATGCATCTACCATAGATAGTGATGGTGTCAATAATGGTTTTATGTATTCTATCGTAGATATTACGCTAGATAATGGTTTAGGAGCCGTAATTGATACTCAAAAAAACATTCCGTTAATTACTTATGACACTACGGATGCTACGCAGGTTGCCTATAAATGTTCTGAAAAAATCACCGCAGTAAAAAGCGAAACTTGTAATTCTTTCTGGGTAATTACCCATTTTATAGATTCGTTTTATGCCTTTGAAGTAGATCAAACCGGGGTAAATCCCAATCCAGTCGTTTCAAAAACAGGAGTTACCGTTCCGATCTCCGGGTATCGCAGGAATGCCTTGGGTTATTTAAAAGCATCTCCTACTGCTGATAAATTAGCGGTAGCCCATCTGGGATTTGCGACAATGACAGGCGAAGATGCTCCGGGTAAGATAGCACTATATGACTTCGACAATGTAACCGGACAGGTAACTAATGAAACAGTACTCTATAATGGAGATGCTCCTTACGGTATCGAATTTTCACAGTCCGGTAGTAAATTATATGCTACAGTAGGCTTGGGTGACAGTGGTATAGATGAGAGCTTTATTATTCAGTATGACCTAGCCTTACCTCAAAATCAAATTGCAGCCAGCGGAATACGTATTTCAAATGAAAACGGTAGTACTACAAGCGATTTCAGTTCCGGTGCTTTACAAATTGGTCCGGATGGAAAAATTTATCGGGCTTTGTATAATTTTAATACTAATGACGGAGATTATCTGGGGGTTATTGAAAACCCGGAATCCGATGCCAATAATGTACAATATAGAGATCGCGGTATTTTAGTTAATACGGATGGACGACGGATATCACAAATAGGTTTACCCCCGTTTATTCAATCCATATTTGCTGAAACTATTGATATTATCAACAATGGAAATAGTAACGACACCAACCTGGCTTTATGCCAGGGACAAGGCTACCGACTTTCTTATCAAATGATTCCGGGTGCCACTTATAGGTGGTATTTTAATAATCAACTGACTACAAACAATACCCCTTTTTTTGATATTAATAACGAAGGTAATTACCGACTTGAAGTAGACCCAAACAATGGCAGTTGTCCGTTAATCGGTGTCGCTAATGTAACCCGTAACCAAAATCCTGCAATAACAAATGTCACCTTATCACAATGCGATATTAGCCTTCCTTTAAACGATGGTAGATCTATTTTTAATCTCGAAGAAGCTAATAGTTTTATGGTAACCGAAGAAGCGTTGTTTAATTTTTCTTTTTATCAAGATTCGGCAGACGCAATCAATGAAGTAAACGAAATCCCTAATCCTCAATCTTACCAAAATCAACCGAATCAAATAGTATATGTAAGAGCTGTAAATAAAGTAACGGGTTGTGCTGGTTTTGGAGAATTACAACTTAAAATCAGTACCACTACTGCAAACGACATCGTTTGGGCAGTTTGTGATGAAGATGGAATGAATGATGGGTTCACTAGCATTCTTCTAAATGAAACAGAAAGCGCATTAATAGAAGGTTTGGCTAATACCGGGTTTATTTTTAGTTATCACTTATCCCCCGAAGATGCTCTGTCCGAACAGAACCCTATTACGACCTATCAAAATACGGTTGCTTACAGTCAGGGTACGGAAATTATTTATGCACGTATAGAAGATACTAACAACAATTGCTTTGGAATACAAACTATTAATTTATTTATTAATACCGTACCTCCGGTAATTACCGAAGAAGAAATGGCTTTATGTACAGATAAGACCTTATCCATTCCATCGGGAATTAAGGAGGCCGGACAAAATGTGCAAGATTACGAATATCTATGGTCTACCGGAGAAACCACTGAGAGCATTTCTATTACTCAAAATGGCACCTATACGGTTACTATTATTGATAAAGATACAGGTTGCTCCATAGAAAGAAAAATCACTACCATATCATCAGAACCTGCCCGGATCGAACGTGTTTTGATTAAGGATGCACAGGAGAATAATGAAGTTATCATCGAAGTTTCCGGTTCGGGAGTTTATGAATATGCGTTGGAAACTGAAGATCTATTAGGTGACTTTCAGGATAGTACTACTTTTACTAATGTATCTGCCGGAACGTATCGTATTGTTGTTAAAGATAAAAACGGTTGCGGAGAGGTCAAAAGCGACTTTTTTACGGTAATTAGTTTTCCAGCTTATTTTACTCCGAACGGAGATACTTTTCATGAAACCTGGAACCTGGAGGGAATTCAAGATGCAAGTACAACTACATCCCTGATCCGTATTTTTGACCGAAATGGAAAATTACTTAAACAGATAGCACCCGGTAGTTCCGGATGGGATGGTACTTATCAGGGTAAACTTATGCCTTCAAGTCAATATTGGTTTAAGGCTACCCTGGAAAATAATCGGGAAGTAACCGGTAGTTTTGCCTTAATCCGTTAAGCACACGTTAAATTACTCCAATTTGAATTCTTAAAACCTATACAGTAGTTATCTTTAAGCACAACTAAAAACGCTACAAAGCACATTTATGAAGAAAATTTTACCTGTACTTCTTGCAACAGTATGTGCATTTACCACATTTTCACAAGAATACTTTCCAAAAAATGACGGAATAAAAACCACAAATACCAATTATACGGCACTTACCAATGCCACCATACACATTTCACCCGAAGAAACCCTTACTAATGGAACTTTGTTGTTTCAGAAAGGAAAAATTGTTGCGGTAGGAAAAAAAGTGGAACTTCCTGAAAACACATTAGTTATTGATAGCAAAGACAAGCATATTTATGCTTCCTTTATTGATCTGTTTACGGATTTTGGTATTAAAAAGCCAGAAAAGAAAGCAGACAACCCTTTTAGTGGCCAACCGCAATATGGCCCCGGGAGAGAAGGTCATTACTGGAATGACCATATCCGACCTGAAACTAATGCATTGGCTTCTTTTACTTATGATAAGAAAAAAGCAGAGGAATTTATCAAACAAGGTTTTGGTACCGTCCAGGCGCATATGCCGGATGGAATTGCGAGAGGTACCGGCTTGCTGGTTACCCTACAAGATCAGGTGACTAATGGTGAACGTTTACTATCAGATGCATCAGCTCAATTCTTTTCTTTTGAAAAAAGTGCAAAAAGTAAGCAGTCCTATCCTACCTCATTAATGGGAGCTATGGCTTTATTACGCCAAATGTACCTGGATGCGAATTGGTATGCGGGTGGTCAATCGGATAATAAGGATATTTCATTAGAAGCTTTAATCCGAAACAAGAACCTACCTCAAATTTTTGATGCTGGAAGTCGTATCAATAGTGTTCGTGCGGATAAGGTAGGAGATTATGCCAACGTCCAGTATATTTTACTGGGTGGCGGAGATGAATTTGAGCGAATTACTAATGTAAAAAACACGGCTGGTTCCTACATTATCCCAGTAAATTTTCCGGAAGCTTATGATCTTTCTGACCCTTTAAACAATGACCTGGTAAGCCTGGCAAAAATGAAGCAATGGAATCAGGCACCTACCAATCCGGGTGTTTTACAAAAAAACGGAGTACCATTTGCGGTAACCACCCATAAGCTAAAAAAGCTAAGCAATTTTCATACTAAAATTAAAAAAGCAATTCAATACGGTTGGAATAAAAAGGATGCTTTGGCTTCTCTTACCACAGTACCCGCTCTGCTTCTGAATAAAAGTAATGAATTAGGGACTTTAAAAACAGGTGCATATGCTAATTTTCTGGTAACAGATAAAGAGATTTTTGAAGAAGATATGGTCTTGTTTGAAAATTGGATACAGGGACATAAGAATATTATTACTGACCGCAACCTGATAGATATTACCGGGAAATACAGCCTTAAAACCGATGCTGAAACATATAACCTGGAAGTTACCGGAACTCGGATAAAACCTACCGTTAAAGTTACTCAGGACAGTACAAAAATAAACAGCAAACTGGTTTATAAAAACAACCGAATAAGCCTGTTACTTACAGGTAAAGATACTACTCAAACTTCGTTTATCAGGTTCACAGGATTAGTGGATAAAAATTCAAAAAACTGGAACGGGGAAGCTATTATGCCGGATGGAAGTAGTAGTTCTTTTACCGCAATAAAAACGGGGGAAGTTGAAAAAAAGAAAGCGACTCCAACTAAAGAAAATTATGAAGTAGTCCCAGTCACCTATCCGAATATGGCCTATGGGGTCGAAAAATTACCTCAAAAAGAAACCCTGTTATTTAAAAACGCTACACTTTGGACTAATGAAACCGAAGGTGTTCTAGAAGAAACTGATATTCTAATTAAAGATGGAAAAATTGCAAAAATTGGTAAGAATTTAAATATAAACGGAGCAAGTGTGGTCGATGCAACCGGAAAACATATTACTCCGGGGATTATAGATGAACATTCGCATATTGCTGCGGCTGCCATTAATGAAGCAGGGCATAACTCATCTGCAGAGGTAACTATTGAAGATGTGGTCACTCCTGATGATATTGAGATTTATCGCAATATTGCCGGAGGCGTAACTTCCATACAAATATTACATGGTTCGGCGAATCCGATTGGTGGCAGGTCTGCCATTATTAAATTAAAATGGGGAGAAGATGTTGATCAACTGATCTATAAAGACACTCCTAAGTTTATAAAATTTGCTTTGGGTGAAAATGTAAAACAAAGTAACTGGGGGGGTCGTAGCCGTTTTCCGCAGTCAAGGATGGGAGTTGAACAATTGTATATTGATTACTTTACCAGGGCTCGTGCCTATGATCAAAAAAAGAAAAGCGGAGCCGTTTATAGAAAAGATATAGAATTAGAAACCCTTGCGGAAATCCTGAATAAAGAACGTTTTATAAGCTGTCACTCTTATATTCAAAGCGAAATTAACATGCTAATGAAAGTTGCCGACCAATTCGGTTTTACCGTTAATACTTTTACCCATATCTTAGAAGGTTATAAAGTTGCCGACAAAATGGCAAAACACGGTGCCGGAGGTTCTACCTTTTCTGATTGGTGGGCTTATAAATATGAGGTAAATGATGCGATACCTTACAATGCAGCGATGATGCATAACCAGGGAGTAACCGTTGCCATTAATAGCGATGATGCGGAGATGTCACGCAGGCTTAATCAGGAAGCGGCAAAATCAGTAAAATACGGAAATATGAGCGAAGAAGATGCTTTAAAATTCGTAACGTTAAATCCGGCCAAACTCCTGCATATTGATGATCGGGTAGGTAGTTTAAAGGTAGGAAAAGATGCTGATATTGTACTGTGGACTACGCATCCACTTTCTATTTATACAAAAGCAGAAAAGACAATCATTGACGGTACTGTTTACTTTGACCTGGAAAAAGATAAAAGGCTCCGTCAACAAATGACAAAAGAAAAAAATAAGCTATCCGCTATGATGTTAAAAGAAAAGAATAAGGGCATGGCTACTAAAAAACCTGCTAAGAAAAGTAAAGAACATTTGCATTGTGATAGTTTACAAAGCGGTCTCTAATATTCTATACCAAAGATTAAGTTATTTACCTAACCCATTTTTATGATGAAGTTTTATTTATATATATTATTACTTTTAGCGGTACAACTAGGGAATGCCCAACAAACCCCGGCTCCTATTCAAAAAGAGATTTTTACTATTGTTGGCGCCACTGCTCATATTGGTAATGGAAACCTATTGCAAAACAGTGCTATCGTAATTGAAAACGGTAAGATTAAAGCTATAGGGAAACGTACAGAGGTCTCACCGGAGGGCACAACAATTGATGCTTCCGGAAAACATATATACCCGGGGTTTATCGCAACAAATACTACCTTAGGATTGATTGAGATTGATGCGGTAAGAGCTACTGATGATGAAAAAGAAATAGGAACCTTTAACCCACATATCCGTAGTTTAATTGCTTACAATGCAGAAAGTAAAATTGTAGAATCCATGCGGCCTAATGGTGTACTAATTGCACAAGTAGCCCCTAGGGGAGGAAGCATTTCCGGACGGTCCTCAGTGGTACAATTAGATGCCTGGAATTGGGAAGATGCGGTGATCAGCAAAGATGATGGTGTGCATATGAACTGGCCCAGTCCCTATAAACAAGGTCGCTGGTGGCTGGGAGAAGACCCGGATATTAAGCCGGACGAGGACTATCAGAAAAATGTAGATAAACTCTTAAATTACGTGCAACAAGCCAAGGTTGGACAAAACTATAAAGGAGATAGTACGGTTTCTAACCTAGAATTCCAGGCAATGCAAGGGGTTTTTAACAGTACTAAGCGTTTGTATATTCATGCTGATGCTAAAAAGGCTATTATTGACATAGTTCGTTTTATCAGTGACCAAAAAATTAAACATCCGGTACTGGTAGGGGCAAGTGAGGCCTATAAAGCAATAAGCGAACTTAAAAAGATCAACCTGCCTGTACTTTTAGAACGTACGCATTCCTTACCTACTTATGATGATGACGATTACGATCAACCTTATAAACAGGCAAAAACATTATCAGATGCGGGAATACTGGTAGGACTACAAAATTCCGGAGATATGGAACGCGCCAATACCCGTAACCTACCTTTTCAGGCAGGTACGGTAGTAGCCCACGGGATGGATAAAGAAAAAGCATTATCCCTGATTACTTTAAATAGTGCAAAAATACTGGGAATTGATCATCGATTGGGTAGTCTGGAAAAAGGGAAAGATGCTACGCTTTTTATTTCAAAAGGTGATGCCCTGGATATGCGAACAAATCAAATTGAAAAGGCTTTTATTAACGGAAGAGATTTAAGTCTGGAAAGCCATCAAACTAAACTATGGAAACGATATAGTAAGAAATATGAGCAACAGGGTCAGTAACTAATTGTATCTTTATCATGTTGATATTCATTCCTTATGAAACAAGTATTTGTAAAATCCTTACCTCTTAAAGATGTACTATCAGACCTCGCTGAAGCTTTTGGGGTACCCTATCATGAAAATTGCAAACAATACTACCTTAGGTTACCTCCTGAAGTAGGTAAAGGAACCATTAAAGGTATTAATTTTAAACATGGGTTGGGTATTCTACAATATGACTGTACCTTTTATGAAGATGTAGAAATCCTTTTTGTAATTAACAACATTCATCCTTTAAAGCTTCTATTTTGTATGGATGGTGAATTTCAACATCGTTTTGAAAATGACAAGGCTATTCATGTCATTGAAACTTATCATAATGCCATTGTTGCCAGTAGCAAACATCACGGACATATTTTAAAATTTAAAAAAGACACTTATACGGCGATCAATAGCGTAGAGATTGCACGAGAAGTATTTATTTCCAGAATTGAATGTGACCTGGGGCATATGGACCCGGGATTACAAAAACTATTTCGCGATTGTAAAGCAAAGGAACCTTTTTATTATAACGGAACCTACAGTTATAAAATGGCAGAAATCCTGGAAGAAATGAATCAATTTGCCCATGAAGATTTGTTAAAGAAAATCTTTTTACAAGGTAAATCATATGAAATTTTAACTCATCAAATTCTTCAATATCAGGACGATTTACGATCTGAAAATGAAAAATACGTACTGAGAAAATCCGAAATAAAATTGATAGAACAAGCTGCGGAAGATATCCGAGAAAATATTGAATCTTTTCAAGGCATTGAATCTTTATCCGCAACCATCGGATTGAACCAAAAGAAAATTCAAATTGGATTTAAAGCCTTGTTTAAAATGACCGTAAATACCTATGTTCAAAAAGTCAGAATGGATATGGCTAAAAAGTTGTTGCTAAATACAGATCTATCCATTTCAGAAATTTGTTACAAATTAGGTATTAATAGTGTTTCTTATCTTTCTAAACTTTTTAAAGAACAGTATAATCTCACTCCTACTGAATTTAGACTTAGAGCCTAGAAATAATATGCTTAAGTACTATTTTTTCGTATTTCTATTTAAAATTAAGATTATCAAAGACTAAAAATACCATATTTTACATCAGAGTGAAATTACTACACGACTACCTTCCAAATATTTAAGCTAAAGTCTTTATACGTATTGAAATTCTTCCACAATTCTTTAAATTTTAGTAACACAAAACCTAAGAATTATAACCCAATAATTACTTGGAATTAAATTTTAACATTTATAAACTTTTGATTGTTAATAAATTATAAATTAATATTTTAAATATATACTAGGCGTTATCTTTTCTAAAATTAAAAAAAGTAACAATGAATTTAGAAAATAAAATACCAGGACAGGAAGATCAAAATCAAAGTATAAAAGATTCGGCGATTGATAAAAAGGGAAATACAGCTGACGGACAAGAAATCAATTATCAAAATAAACAACGTCAGGAAATTCACCAACCCAGAGATAACGCCTAATTCATTTTATTAAATCAACCTCTGGTGCATTTAGAGAAAAAAGCGTCAATTCGAGTGTTTTTTTGTAATGAAATGAAGAAAAAATGTATCGAGAATAGCTTTTTTGACTAAAATCCTTATTTTCGATACACTTCTTCCTTTGGTCGAAGCACTCGAACTGACGGATTTTATAATAATTATTATCCAAATGCATAACGGGTTAAATCAGTACAAAACCACATGCAAAAGCCTAACCAACGCTTAAAAAATCAAAATGCCATTATCACCGGATCCAGCAATGGCATCGGCAAAGCTATTGCCATTGCCATTGCAAGAGAAGGGGCAAATGTTTTAATTAACTATCACAGTGATAAAGAAGGTGCCGAAGAGGTTGCACATACCATTTCAAAATTTGATAATCCCGGAAAAACAATTGTATGTAAAGGAGATGTAAGTAAAGAAGATGATGTACTTGCTATGTTCAGTCAGGTTCATAAAAATTTTGGGCCGGTGGATATTTGCGTTCCAAATGCGGGGATACAAATGGATGCACCATTGCACGAAATGACCTTGGAACAGTGGAGTACGGTAGTTAATGTAAACTTAACCGGGCAGTTTCTATGCGCACGATCCGCCATTCGTGAGTTCCTTAAAAACGGAGTTCGGGAAGGTATTTCTCGATCTGCCGGTAAGATTATTCATGTAAGTTCAGTTCATGAGGTGATACCCTGGGCCGGACACGCCAATTATGCGGCTAGTAAGGGTGGTTTAGTAATGCTAATGCAAAGTATTTGTCAAGAATACGGACCTTACAAAATTAGGTGTAATAGTGTAGCTCCGGGAGCTATAAAGACGGATATCAATAAAGAAGTCTGGGGTGATCCGGTTAAATTAGAAAAGGTAAAGGAATTAATTCCCTATAAAGAAATGGGAGAAGCTGAAGAGATTGGCAGTGTCGCCTGTTGGCTAGCCTCTGATGAATCCGAATATATCAACGGAACTACTATATTTGTAGATGGAGGAATGACTTGCTATCCTGGTTTCACAACCAATGGATAATACCAGCAATTTTATGAACTACAATAAGAAGTAATTCTTAGGTTTTTTGTTTTTTGTTTTTAGCTGCAGGGAATAATATATTATTTAATATCAATCGATATCCGGGGGAATTAGGGTGTAGTTCCAGTTCGGTTTTAGGATCACCTACCATATGCTGATAATCTTCGGGATCATGACCTCCATAAAAGGTGAAAAATCCTTTTCCTTTAATCCCATGAATATACCGGGCTTCTTTATTGGTTCGGTTTTCCCCAAGGACTAAAACATTTGATTTTACTAATAAACGATCATAAGCCGTGGTTTGCCCCATAAAGCCTTTGACTAGTGCCGTATGATTTTGGCATAACATGGTAGGGATCGGATCCCATTTAGCTGAAAAATCCATTAACGTAAAGTAATCCGTCTCTTTAGGTATTCTACGTTTGCGGGTCATATCAATGGTAGAAAACTCATAGACATTAGGGCTTCGTTCCAAAATAAAATTCTTAAAGGCAAAGGTTTTAGAAAAATCAATTTTCGATTGATATCCGGGTTCGCTGGGATCCCCGTCAAACATGGGTTCGCAGATATCTACGCCTTCGGCCGCTAGGGCTATTTCAAAACTATCGGTTGCGCTACACATGGCAAACATAAAACCACCTCCGATTACATAATCCCTAATTTTAGTAGCAACAGCCAGCTTTTCTTCAGAAACTTTAGTAAATCCTAATTCTTTTGCTTGTTTTTCTGCATTTAATTTTTCGCGTACGTACCAGGGAGTTGATCGGTAGCGATTGTAAAACTTTCCGTATTGCCCCGTAAAATCTTCATGGTGTAAATGCAACCAATCGTATAAAATTAAATTATCTTCTAGTACTTCTTTATCATACACGGTTTCATACGGAATTTCAGCATAGGTAAGTACCATAGTTACGGCATCATCCCAGGGTTGATTCCCTTTAGGTGAATATACCGCTATTTTAGGTGCTTTTTCCAAGACGACCGCTTCCATATTTTGAGAAGGGCTTTCGATCGTTTGAAGGACTTCTGTGGTCTGATTATCTGTTAATACTTGATATGAAACACCTCTTATCGTACATTCTTTGCGAATATCTTCTACATCTGGAAAAAGGAAAGAACCTCCTTTATAATTTAAAAGCCATTTTACCTTATAATCTTTACTCAAAGTCCAGTAGGTAATCCCATAGGCCTTTAAATGGTTTTTCTGATCTTCGGCATCCATTGG
The DNA here is from genome assembly GCF_026222555.1 of Aquimarina sp. ERC-38. Lineage (NCBI taxonomy): Bacteria > Pseudomonadati > Bacteroidota > Flavobacteriia > Flavobacteriales > Flavobacteriaceae > Aquimarina > Aquimarina sp. ERC-38. The sequence continues at coordinate 4,419,222 of NZ_CP098511.1, forward strand.
AATTAGAATATAAGATGCTTTTATATTACTAATTACAAATAATAGAATTAAAAAAACAAGACATGTAGGTTTAAAACGGTACTTCATCATCTGTTGGATCATTTAAAGAGCTTCCGAAAGCTTCATCGGCACTAGGTAACTTAGACGTATCAAATGGATTTTCTTCACTTCCGTCATTCATTTTAGAATGAAATTCAAAAGGAGTGCCAAAGTCATCCAGGTTATCAAATTTACCTAAATGACCAATAAATTTCAATCGGATGTTTTCCAATCCTCCGTTACGGTGTTTAGCCACTATAAATTCTCCCTGACCTTCTGTAGGCGAACGTTCTTCATCATCCCACTCTTCAATCTTATAATACTCAGGTCGATAGATAAATGATACAATATCAGCATCCTGTTCAATGGCTCCTGATTCCCGCAAGTCACTCAGTAGAGGGCGTTTGCTACCTCCCCTGGTTTCTACCGCACGGGAAAGCTGGGACAAGGCAATTACCGGAATATTCAGTTCTTTTGCCAGGGCTTTTAGGTTCCTGGAAATAGTAGAAATCTCCTGTTCCCGGTTTCCGTTTTTTCCACTACCTCCCGCAGTCATTAATTGTAAATAATCAATAACAATTAATTTTATATCATGTTGTGAAGAAAGTCGCCTTGCTTTCGCCCTTAAGTCAAAAATAGATAGCGAGGGCGTATCGTCAATAAATAGTGGAGCCTTTTCCAGGTCTTTTACCTTTACGTTTAATTGTTCCCATTCGTGTTTTTCTAATTTTCCGGTTCTTAGTTTTTCTGAGGAAAGCCCAGTTTCCGAAGAAATCAAACGGGTAATCAATTGTACAGAGGACATTTCCAGAGAAAAGAAAGCCACAGGAATGTTTTGTCCTACCGCCATATTTCTGGCCATAGATAAAGTCAAGGCAGTTTTACCCATACCTGGCCGTGCTGCAACAATCACCAGGTCACTGGGCTGCCATCCAGAAGTTAATCGATCCAGTTTATCAAATCCGGAAGGAATACCACTCAAACCTTCTTTATTTGCAATTTCCTGAATTTTCTTTTTAGCCTGTATCACCAGACTTTGGGCAGTCTCTGTAGATCGTTTTATATTGCCCTGGGTGACTTCATACAATTTAGATTCGGCGCTATCTAGCAGATCAAAAACATCTGTGGTTTCATCATAGGAATCTTCAATAATCTCATTAGAAATTTTAATCAGGCTTCGCTGAATATATTTTTGCAAAATAATACGCGCATGAAACTCAATATGCGCTGAGGAAGAAACCTTTTGCGTTAACTGTATCAGGTAAAAATCCCCACCAGCCTGTTCTAATTTTAAATTTTTCTTTAATTGACTTGAGACCGTTAATAAGTCAATAGGTTCGGAGTTTTCAAATAGCTGAAAAATAGCTTCGTAGATGTGTTTATGAGCTTCGCGATAAAAAACATCAGGATTTAAAATATCAATAATTTCATCGACCCCTTTTTTATCAATCATCATGGCCCCCAGCACAACTTCTTCTAAATCAACAGCTTGTGGTGGTAATTTACCTTTTTCTAGCTTAACTACATTTCCTTTTTTATAGGTAATTTGACCGATTTGCTGCGTTTTCTCCATGAATACGAATGTAAAGAAATTGTAAACAGATGATGAGTTCTAAAGATAATCAATGTTCACTGATTATAAACATTTAGTCTGTTAATAAGTATAATTTTATGTTGATAAGTATAAAAAAACCGAAATTGATTAACTCCGGTTTAGTAGTTTTATAAGTATAACTAAGCTTAGCCTTTGAATACTCCCATTTCCAGATATTTTTCCATTCGTTTAGTGACTCTTTCTTCTGGTGATAAGTTTTTAAGTTCGTCAAAAGTTGCTAAAATTCGATCACGTACGGTTTTAAAAGTTTTTTCTCTATCTGTATGTGCGCCACCTAGAGGTTCTTTTACAATTTCGTCAATCAACTTTTGCTTTTTCATGTCTTTTGCGGTCAATTTTAAGGCTTCTGCTGCCTGTTCTTTATACTCCCAACTTCTCCAAAGAATGGACGAACAAGATTCCGGAGAAATAACGGAGTACCAGGTATTTTCAAGCATAAGCACCTTGTCGCCTACTCCAATGCCTAAAGCGCCTCCACTGGCTCCTTCACCAATGATAACTACAATAATCGGAACTTTTAACCGGGTCATTTCCAATAAATTTCTGGCAATTGCTTCCCCTTGCCCTCGTTCTTCGGCTTCTAAGCCCGGATAAGCACCTGGAGTATCGATAAAACAAACTACCGGAATATTAAATTTTTCCGCACTTTTCATTAAACGAAGTGCTTTGCGGTATCCTTCGGGATTTGCCATCCCAAAATTACGATATTGACGTGTTTTTGTATTATAACCTTTTTGCTGACCCACAAACATAAAACTTTGATCCCCGATTTTACCTAAACCTCCGATCATCGCTTTGTCATCTTTTACATTTCTATCCCCGTGTAGTTCCAGAAAAGATTCACCACAAATTGCATTAATATAATCCAGGGTATAAGGCCGTGAAGGATGTCTTGATAACTGAACCCGTTGCCAGGCGGTCAAATTTTTATAAATATCTTTTTTAGTTTCAATCAACTTTTTTTCAATCTGTTTGCACGTATCGGTCACGTCAACATCACTCTCTTCTCCTATTGCACAAGCTTTTTCGTATTGATCTTCCAATTCTTTAATAGGGAGTTCAAATTCTAAATATTCCATAAGAAAAACTGATTTGTCTTAACAAAGGTTAGCCTACAAATATAAAACTTTAGACTTTACGATATTCACGGGGGTATCACAAATTTCTTAAATATTAGCCTTCTATTAGTTGTGGTTTATTTACTTTGTATAGTCGTTAGCTATTATTAAAATATATTTATGAAAGAATACAAAGTATAAACCTTAAAATATTATTTAAAATTAACTTTCGACATAAAACAAATAACAAAGAGGTTGAAAAAAGAAATTCAACAAAAATTGGATGAATATTCAAATAAAGGATATAAATTGACTTCTACAGATGCAAGTAACTTTGGTTCAGCATTGTATATATATCTTAATTTTGAAAAGACCTATAATATTTTATGAAAAATAAAAAGTGGAAAAAATATGCTTTTGAATTTTTATCAATATTTATTGCTGTAATTTCTGCATTTGCCTTGAATAATTGGAATGATACTAGAAATAATAAACATTCCGAACAAAAAATATTGACTGAAATAAAAAATAGTATCAAAATTGACATTCAAGATTTCGATATCAATATTTATGGAAATAAAATGAGTTTAAAAGCCGATTCTATTTTTAGAGAGCTAATCAATGGAAAAAAAGTTTCACAAGATTCAATAGGAATTTATTATACAGCCTTATTTAGAGATTATATTCCGATAATTAACAAATCTGCTTATGAATCTTTAAAAGCCAATAATTTAAAAACAATCTCAACTGATTCTTTAAGACTTCAAATCATTTCGCTATATGACTACTATTATAGTATAATGGAGAAATTAGAATATGAAGTCCCTGAAATGAAGTCTTATAAAAATTATTTTCAAAGAATTAATACTATTCTATATCCATTTATGGAATTTAATGAAAATGGAGAATTAATAAGTATTAATGATTTGAATCAACTTGACACAAATCAAAAGAAAGAAATCTTAAGCTATTTATGGAGAATAAGAAATAATAGAAAATTTAAATTAAGAAAATACGATTTGATTATAAAAGTGATTGAAAAAGTAGAAAATAATATAGGCAAAGAATTAAAACAATAGCTAACAATTTGTGTAGTTCATTTACTACCTTCGGGAAGCAAACGCACCATAAAAGAAGTATAATGCTTCTAAAATTCCATTCTTTACATCAAAATAATTACATAAGTTAAGACTTAAAAAACTAAACTTACTTTTATCATAATGCATTAGACCCAACATTTGTTTTCTTCCTTAACTTCAATAATCCGTTTAATATCACGGTACCTATAATTAAAAGTGCTCCGTAATAAAACAAAGAAGTCATTTTTTCATTATCTCCGAAGATGAGTAAAGCCAGCAAAATACCGTAGATGGGTTCCAGGTTAGTCGTTAGCATAACAGTAAACGGGCTAAGATGTTTCATTACTTTGACTGCCACAATAAAGGCACAGGCAGTACATACGGATGATAGAATCATAATATAAACCCAATCCATACCTGCCGGAACGGGAAAGGAAACATCAGCCTGTACTGTACTAAAAATCATATACAGTGTAACTAGTAAAGCCCCAAAACTTAATTCATAGAATGAAATTACACTGGGTTTAGCCTGAGTTGCAATTTTACCATTTAATAAAGCAAAAAGAGAAGATAGTATGGCTGATGACAGTGCAAAATAAATACCTTCTACCTGTTCGGGTTCTGCTTTAAAAATCAGAAAAACTCCGCAAATAATTAGAACCCCAAAAATCACTTCGTAGCCAATTAATTTTCTTTTGTACAACAAAGGCTCCAAAAGTGAAGTAAAAAAAGCACCGGAAGATAATACCGCCAGAGTAATAGAAATATTAGAAATCTTAATCGCATGAAAAAAAGTGATCCAGTGAAAGGCAATGATGATTCCGCCCAAAGCGGTTAAGCCTTTTAATCGGAGTGGAAGATGAAAGGCATATTTTTTAAAACGTAAATACAAAAATACAAAAAGGGTGGCAATAGACATTCGATACCAGACCAGGGGAATAGCAGTAATTGTAATCAACTCTCCCAAAATTGCAGTAAATCCCCAGATGAAGACAATAAAATGTAATTGTAGCAGACTGGTAATCCTAGCGTTTGGCATTGTACAATAAATAAACAGCTAGAATTCCGAATAAAAAATTAGGAAACCAAACTGCAATTAACGGTGGAAAATCGGATTGATTAGCAATAGTACCCAAAACTTTATCCAGAAATACAAAAGCAAATGCTAAAGAAATACCTATAGCTAGGTTAATCCCCATCCCTCCCCTTCTTTTCATTGAAGATACAGCCACACCAATGATAGTTAATATAAATACGGAAATTGGGATACTCCACCTTTTATAAGCAACTACCTGATAACGATTAATATCAGAAGAGCCTCTTTGTCTCTCCTTAGTTATAAAAGCTTTAAGGTCGTTATAATTCAAAGTTTCTGCCACATAAGTAACTGGAGTGAATTCGTCGATATTAAAAGGTAGCACAGTGTCTTTTGTTTTGGCTTTTTCGATAATATCTTCATTTTCAAGAACAGTTCTTTTCACATAATCCTGAAGTTCATAAATACTATCTTTAAAAATAATTTTTTTGGCAGAAATCTTAGTTTTTAAGGTATTACCACTGAAATATTCAATGGTAAAATAACTGGCGGATTGTTGTAAAGGTCTAAAGTCATCCGCATAAAGAAATACGCTGTCATTTAATTGACGGTAAATATTTCGGGTTTCCTGTGCTTTTTTTCCTTTTTTTAAATAGGAATATTTGAATTCATTAAATCCCTGGCTGGCTTTTGGTGCTAGAAAAAGTCCTAAGGCTAGCGCTCCCAAACATATAATTACAGCGCCAATCATATAAGGCCTTAAGAAACGGTAGAAAGACACCCCGGAGCTTAAAAAGGCGATAATTTCTGTTTTGTTGGCTAGTTTTGAGGTAAACCATATTACGGATAAAAAAACAAATAAGGGAAATAACAAATTAGCAAAGTATATAGTAAAGTCCAGGTAATAGAATACTACGGCTTTAAACGGTACTTGATGTTCTAAGATATTATCAATCTTCTCAGAAAGATCCACAATGATTCCTATAGGGATAAATAACAAAATCATAGTAGAGAATGTTCCCAGATATCGTTTTAATATGTACCAATCGAGTATTTTCAAAGGTTTTTTTTAGTTTATTAGGCTTTCTTTAGTTTGCTAGGCATTAGGTAAAAGGCAAAAGTTTTTTGTTGATAGTTATTTGTTTTTGGTTATTGTTAATTGTTAAATGTTATTGGTTATCTGCTATTGATTTATTATCTTCTATTTATTAAGTTATTTAGCCACAAGGCACTAGCCAAAAGATTTTATGATTTCTTATAATTAATTTAATCATTCTTGGTTTATTAATTTTATGTCTCGATTCTTGTTTCCCCGTTTCCTATCTTCTATTTTCAATCAAACGTATCTACAATAGTATTTACACCTCCACTATCCTAAACAAAAATTCATTTCTATCATAAAACATAAGCTACACTTTACACTTAAGACCCAATACTTAATACTTGAAGAAATACTTCATACTTCTAACCAAAATCCTTAAGCTATATTTTACTAAATCCACCATTCATAACTCTGAATTCTGAATTCATAATTAGAGCCTCCGATCCATTTGTTTTACCATTTTTTCTTTCCACTCATAAAAATTTCCGGCTAAGATATATTTTCTGGCTTCACGAACCAACCAAAGATAAAAACCAAGGTTATGGATGGTGGCAATTTGTCTTCCTAACATCTCATTTACTGTAAATAAATGCTTAAGATAGGCTTTAGTATAATAGGTATCTACATAGGTAATTCCCATTTCATCAATTGCTGAAAAATCATCTTTCCATTTACTATTTTTAATATTAATGGTACCATAAGCGGTAAATAACATCCCGTTTCTTCCATTTCGGGTGGGCATCACACAATCAAACATATCAATGCCTAAAGCTATATTCTCCAGAATATTAATGGGTGTGCCCACTCCCATTAAATATCGGGGTTTATCTTCCGGAAGAATGGCGGTTACCACTTCGGTCATTTCGTACATTTCTTCTGCCGGCTCGCCTACGGATAATCCTCCGATTGCATTTCCTGCTGCTTCTACCCCGGCAATATATTCAGCTGACTGTTTGCGTAGATCGACATAGGTGCTTCCTTGCACTATCGGAAAAAAAGTTTGCTCATGTCCATAACAAACCGGAACTTTCTGTAGATGTTGCATACATCGATCCAGCCAGCGGTGTGTCATATGCATACTTCTTTTCGCATAGTGATAATCGCAGGGATACGGTGTACATTCGTCAAATGCCATAATGATATCCGCCCCAATCGTACGTTGAATTTCCATTACCCTTTCCGGAGAAAATAAATGGGTGGAACCGTCAATATGTGACCTGAATTTGACACCTTCTTCTTTAATTTTTCGTGTTCCGGACAGTGAATATACCTGATACCCTCCACTATCTGTTAAGATATTACGGTCCCAGTTCATAAATTGGTGTAAACCTCCGGCTTTTTTTAATATTTCCGGCGTAGGCCGTAAGTACAAATGATAGGTATTTCCTAAGATAATATCCGGATTGATATCCTCTTTCAATTCTCGTTGATGTACCCCTTTAACCGTTGCAGCTGTACCTACCGGCATAAAGATCGGAGTCTCAATGGTTCCATGATCTGTAGTGATCTTACCGGCACGGGCTTTTGATAATGCATCCTTTTGTAAAAGGTCGAATTTCATATAAAGAGGTATAGTAAATGGCAAATATAGGTATCTATAAAATGAATTAAACACCTTTTTACCTTCATTTACCTGATAAATATCAGAGGTGAAGTATAGTACTGGTTGAAATAAATTTTAGTGAAGTTATGCGGTATACAACTTTTTTTATAAAACTGTTCTTACATTTTGGTACCGTAGTTTATTCTTTTATTTTTGTCGGCTTATAGCAAGTAAATACTATACAAATGTCAGAAATTAAACAACTTGAAGACTTTATAATTCAAGTACGTAGAGATATTTTAAGACAAGTACATAAAGTAAATTCAGGACACCCGGGAGGATCGCTGGGATGTACCGAATTTATGGTAGCTCTGTATCAAAAGGTCATGGAAAGAAAAGAAGTCTTTGAGATGGATGGGATCGGAGAAGACCTTTTCTTTTTATCAAACGGACATATTTCACCGGTATTTTATAGTGTTTTGGCCCGGAGCGGATACTTTCCGGTAGAGGAGTTAAATACCTTTAGGCTCATCAACAGCCGTTTACAGGGACATCCTACTACTCATGAAGGTTTGCCCGGTGTACGTATCGCTTCCGGTTCGTTAGGGCAAGGTTTATCCGTTGCTATCGGAGCCGCCCTGTCAAAAAAGTTAAATAATGATGCGCACTTAATCTATAGCCTGCACGGAGATGGAGAGTTACAGGAAGGTCAAAACTGGGAAGCTATCATGTATGCTGCAGGTAATAAAGTAGATAATATCATTGCTACGGTGGATCTTAACGGTCAACAAATTGACGGAGCGACAAAGGATGTACTGCCTATGGGTGACCTCAGAAAGAAATTCGAAGCATTTGGTTGGGAGGTCATGGAGATAGCAGAAGGTAACAATATTAAAAAAGTAGTGGATGGCCTGGAACATGCTAAAAGTTTAACCGGAAAAGGAAAACCGATCTGTATCTTATTACATACGGTGATGGGACATGGAGTAGACTTTATGATGCATACCCATGCGTGGCATGGAAAAGCTCCGAACGATGATCAATTGGCAAATGCTTTATCTCAAAACCCGGAAACCCTGGGCGATTACTAATTATCCTTAATCTTCCTCTTTTAAAGGCTAGTTAGTATAAGCACGGTTTTTAAAATCAGGAACATTCAAACTTCAAAAAGAAACCTAATGAAAAATTATACCTATACTGAAAAAAAAGATACTCGAAGCGGATTTGGAGCTGGGCTAGCTGCTTTAGGACGTACCAATCCTGATGTAGTAGCGCTTTGTGCTGATCTTATTGGTTCTTTAAAGATGGATGAATTTATTAAAGACAATCCGGATCGCTTTTTTCAAGTGGGCATTGCAGAAGCAAATATGATGGGAATTGCTGCCGGGCTTACGATCGGAGGTAAAATTCCATTTACCGGTACCTTTGCTAATTTTTCTACGGGGCGGGTGTATGATCAAATCCGACAATCTATTGCTTATAGCGGTAAAAATGTAAAAATTTGTGCTTCGCATGCAGGATTAACCCTGGGAGAAGACGGAGCTACACACCAAATTCTAGAAGATATCGGTTTAATGAAAATGTTACCGGGAATGACGGTTATCAATCCTTGCGATTACAATCAGACCAAAGCGGCAACTATGGCAATTGCGGATCATGACGGGCCGGTATACCTGCGTTTTGGAAGACCATCCGTACCTATTTTCACACCGGAAGATCAGGAATTTCAAATTGGTAAAGGAATTCAATTACAAGAAGGAAAAGATGTGACTATTGTTGCTACCGGACACCTGGTTTGGGAAGCTTTACAAGCTGCCGAAAAGTTGTTTGCAAACGGTATTAAAGCGGATGTCATTAATATACACACCATCAAACCACTGGATGATGAAATTATTTTAAGATCCGTTAAAAAGACCGGATGTATAATTACTGCTGAAGAACATAATGTTTTAGGTGGACTGGGAGAAAGCGTTGCACGCCTACTTAGTACTTCTTACCCCGTTCCTCAAGAATTTATAGGAACAAACGATACTTTTGGTGAAAGTGGTACTCCGGCACAATTAATGGAAAAATACGGACTAAACGCTGATGCTATTGAAAAAGCAGTTCATAAAATAATAAAACGAAAATAGTTTTCTAATTGTTCTACATTTAAGTTTTACCTTATTTTTTAATTTGATAAATAAATCAACGACTAGTGTGACAGTGATGTGATCAAAAGTAGACACTGAAAAAACAATTAGTCGGTTTGATTTAATTTTTTATTTATCCTCACATAGAAGTGTTATAAAACTACATTTTTATATGTATTTCTTACTGTAAAAATAAAGCCAACATCAGCTCATCTCATTCTACTGAAGTAATTTCGAATACTTAAAAAATTTAAAACCAATCCTTTATACCTACTCAAGTAGTTTACATAACAGTATCTTAACACTTCTTACCTAGGGTTTGGCATGTTATTCGCGACTATTAGGACAACAACCAAAAAACTAATAGATCATATTCACTTTAATGTAAATTACATGAAAAATTTAATTGTAGTACTCGTATTGTTCAGTGGTTTTTTCTCTTTTGCACAGGATAATTTTTTAAATTTCGGTATAAAAGCCGGAATTAATTATGGCGATAATGGGGAAATAGAAATTAGTGACGTAACTAATTCAGGAGAAAATATTATTAAACAAAATGCCGATAACCGAACTGGGTATCATGCCGGTATATTCTTAAGAGCAAATATTACGGATTATTTTTACCTTAAACCTGAACTTCAATATACTAAAAATTCAAGTTCTTTTATGATTGATAACGAAGAAGTAGATTATGAGGTAAAAAAGATCGATCTTCCTATTCTTGCCGGGATTGAAGTCATTGGTCCTCTCCGGGTTTTTGCCGGACCTTCTTTACAATATATTCTTGATAATGATTTGGCTGACGTCCGTTTAAACGACGTTAAAAATAATTTTACCGTTGGTTTACAGTTTGGCCTAGGTCTACAGTGGAAGCGCTGGTATGCTGATGTACGTTACGAAAGAGGTTTTAGTGACAACGAATCCGAATCAATTAATGAAACCCTTGGAAGATCCATCCGGGTGGATTCCCGACCAAATCAATTTATGTTTAGTGTAGCGTTAGATCTATAGAAATAAAATATATTTAGTAAAAAACCGCTTTATCATACAGATAAAGCGGTTTTTTACTTATAACGTTAATTGAAGATCTCTACGAATCGTTTCTTGATTGTGTTGAATCCGCATCCAGGTAATTAGGTATTCCGTCATTATCCGTATCATCATTAGTTGGATCTCCGTCCCCAATATCGTTTGTAGGATCCCCGTCACCATCCCTATCTACGCTTAAGTCTGAATCCGGTTCCAGGTCCTCATCAATGGTAGCGATACCATCCCCATCATCATCATTATCAGCAAAATTAGGAGTTCCGTTACCATCCGTATCGTCATCGATAACATTCGAATTGGTATTTAAATCCTCTACAATAGAAGGTACATTATCCCTATCATGGTCGGATTCTTCTACGGCTAACACACTAAACGTAAATATTAAGTTGGCATATTGTTGCCCTACTTCAGTTGGACTATTAAAATATGCTAATCCGCTGGGTATAAAAACAGCTCCAATTCCAAAATCGTTACTAGGGTTAAACGTACCGTCTATTCCCAAATTAATTTCTGTTGCTCCACCATATCCAGCTATTCCTTTCTGAAAACCGGGAATTGCTATAACTAGATCAAACCAGACTGGATTAGGAGAGGCATCAAATATTTCACCATCTATTCGCTGTCCGGTATAAGTAACAAAAGTAGAATCAATGAAAGTAGATTTTCGACCAACACCTTCCCTTTGTCTAAGAATATATATGTTTTGTTCCACATCTCTAAAACTTACTTTTTTGGTAGTTACCTGGTCAATTAGTGGGGTTTTACTACTATTGGTTCCGGCAATAGTGTCTATGACTATTTGGTAGTCAAAAGTATCAGACGGCATTTCAAATTGCTCATAATTATAGAAATGAGTTTTTAGATAAACCTGTAATATTGAATCGTCCGTAGCTGCTTGCATTGCCCTATCTCTAGGAGGAGGAGTATTTATATTAGTATCATCGCCATCGTCATCATCTTTACATGCGAAAACAGTAAGGGTTATTATTAGTATTCCTAAAAAAAACTTTTTCATTTATTTTTTAATTTAATCATCTTAACCTACCGTCCTTATAAAACAGCAGTTCTTATTTAATTTTCTTAAAGCATTGCAAGATACAATTTGCTTTAAATGTTTCCTAAACTGAATTTAGGAAAAGCTTTTTCATCTACCATTATCATTTTTACGTTTTATAGCTATAACTATGTAATGGAATGATGTCATCGGTTACGTAAAAAATGCCTATTTTTCGTTTTTATCCAAAAAGCAAAAAAGCATTTCTGTTTATTAAATAATTTTATACTATGCGTATAGATAAATATCTCTGGTGCATCCGATATTATAAAACCCGCAGTATAGCTACAAAAGCTTGTAAAGAAGGTAAAATAAGAGTCAATACCGATATTGTAAAACCCTCTCGGGAAGTCTATTTGCATGATAAAATTACGGTACGTAAAAATCAGATCAATTATGCCCTCGAAGTTTTAGATATCCCTAAAAGCCGGTTGGGTGCTAAACTGGTTGATATGTACCGAAAAGACATTACTCCAAAAGAAGCGTTACAAAAATTAGACCTATTAAAATATTCCAAAGAATATTATCGTAAAAAAGGGATCGGACGCCCAACCAAAAAAGATCGTAGAGACCTTGATGATTGGTTTGAAGAACCT